>JAJYBB010000027.1 GCA_021779195.1 Bacteroidota bacterium
CGCCAAATGGAATGGTTCAGAGTTTGAATATGATTCAGACCCGAATGGAACTTTCAACGAATACGTTATCGCTTTCATGCCTCTAAATTCGGACGGAATTCCTGTTTTTTTAAACTGACGGATAACAATTTATATCGTCACTTTGGTGACCTTATATGAACTTTAGTCATTAACCATTTTATTATTAATCATCTATAAATTAGTACTTTATAATTATAGTACCAATTTAACATAGGTGCTCATATATATTTTAACCTATCCGTCATTTGCCTTCATTTAATATTCAATCTATCCAACGGATTCTTTATCTGGTCAAAACCTTTTATGGTTATATGCGTATATATTTCGGTGGTTTTCGAACTCTGATGTCCCAGTAAACTTTGAATATAACGTAAATCTGTACCCATTTCCAGCAAGTGAGTAGCAAAACTGTGTCGCAAAGTATGTGGAGATACATGTTTTGTAATCTTTGTCTTTTCGATTGCTATACGTAAAGCTTTTTTAATACTCGCTTCTGAATATGGGCCATTATTCAGCCCTTCAAACAACCATTCGCGGGGTTGATACTGCTTTACATAACTTCTCAATACTTCCAACGTTTTTTGTCCTAATAATGTATATCGATCTTTTTTGCCTTTTGCCTGTTCAATGCGAATTTGCATCCTGTCACTATCAATATCCTTTATTTTTAAATTAATCAACTCACTTATTCGCAAACCACCCGAATAGATGGTCATCAGTACTGCTTTATGTTTTATATTATCCGTAGCATTGATAATTGCGGTAACTTCGTCCTGACTCAGTACTTCGGGTAAAAACTTTTCTTCCCTTGGTCGTTCTATCAAATAAACTTTGCGCCGTCCACCCATCACCCGTTCGTAATAGAATTTTATGGCATTAATAGCTTGATTCTGATACGAAGTAGATACTTTTCGCTCTGTAACCAAATACTGCAAATACAATACAATTTCTTCTTCGGTTATATCGGTCAACTCTTTTTCATCATAATAATTGATAAACTCCCGAAACATAAAGGTATACGAATCAATCGTGTTCGAACTGTAACGCAACTCGCGCAATTTTGCCACGTACGATTCCGGATTTGTCCGCATCATCGCTTTGCTTCGGTTTCCAGGCAATATTTTCTGTTTCAGTTCCTCCCTGTAAATCCATTCCAATCCGTTTGCCACCACAAACTCACGTATATATTTTAGTGATGGTTCGGTGTAGGGTAATGTCCAGCAATTATCTGTTCCGTTCCACTTGCACAATGTAAGGCGTTTGATAGCTTCAATCAGAGCCTTGTTATAACCAAAATACAATTTCAGTGTACGGTTATGTACGTTCACTGCCAAAAACTGCCCTTTATCAACGATTGGCTGATCCGATTCATTCGCTATCCTCAGCGAAACTTTTTCATTCACCTGCAACCGGCGTCCTTCGAAAAACGACTGCAATAAGCTTAGATTCCGCTTGTAATTTGGAACCACCCATTGATAATTTGCATTATCCCACTTAGCATATCTGAATGATTTCAAAAACTGAATATCGGTTTCATTTCGAGGCAACTTCACATAAAGATGTTGGTGAGTCACAGTAATCTCCACCTCAGGCTTCAAATTATCATGCAATTTCACCGCCTTTTTCAAAACAAGTTTGCTGTCTGCCTTTATTTCTTCAACCGCCTTTACAGCCTTTATTTCTTCTATTTCTTTTATTTCCTCTACCGCCTTTCCCTCATATTCCACCTCCGGAAACAACTCCTTCAATTGCCCAAATGCGTCTTTCGTATACGGTATATGCCATGCCCCTAACGTTTTGCTCCAGCGTGCATCGGGTATTTGGCGCAGTTTCGAAATCATTTCCGCTTGATAGGGGAAGTCCACACGAATACGGGTTTCATTGCCGTGGATGATTTTCGTGGCTTTCATAGTCCTTTCAGATTTGGATTCAAAGATAAAAACTATTATTCACATTAACAACAAATTATTTGATATATTTTCAAAAAAAAATATACATGGTTATTAATGCAACATAAATTTCCGATTCGGGGAGGTGTGTTTTGTGGGATGGATAGGGAAAAATCGAGGATAGATCTACTATTAGGTGTTGTACTTCAGTGTAGAAAAGTTGGAAATGGTTCAATTTTAAAATTTGATAGTTGAGTTCACTTCGAATAGCACTTTTTTAACGCAAAGATGCAATATGGTACATGCCGAGTATCGGTAATTGCTAAACTTGTCCAGCAATGGGGGAAGTACAACGCATACTGAATGTTGTATTTCGAAGCTTTGAGAGTTTGTGTCGTAACGTTCAAATCAAAAAAAATTGATTTTTCGGAGGAGATTCTAAAAATTTTTTTGAACTGCTTTGCATGTTGACGCATCGTTGAAAATAATTGGTGCATTTCAGTACAATAAAGAGGTGTTTTTTCTCCTTCTTATTCTTTAGGAGATATACGTTTAAGCCGAATGGTATTGTATTCCGGAATCAGATACTTATAATACTGCTGATTTTTCACTTCTTCCCATGTGTAAGTTCGATACATCCATTCGGCGCCAGCATGGCGATAATTTATTGATACGCGAATCGATTCTGTTTTTTTTAATGTAATCTGTCAAACAAGATTTAAGCTTAACTTCAATTGGGTGCGAAATTAACCGAAGATGAAATCCTTAATTATTAGTGAAGTTGATCGATTGTACTTTTGATTCGAAATAAGTGTATGTGATTTTATATCAATGATATAAAAGTGTAAACAAATCATTTTGGAAGATAATTATAAAAAAAATAATCGATAACATTGATAACTATTGAAAATTGTAACTATTTTTGCAGTTCAAAAATGTTCAATATCGAAATAGCCGAGTATAAAATGAGAGAACCGATAGGACGCATTATGTCAAAAATCAGTAAGTCGTTGCAATACAATTTACAGACAAATTTGAATCATTTAGATATTGACCGCTCCTTTTATCCATTGTGGTTGATTTATTCACAACCCGGAATGACGCAGCAACAACTTGCCAATGAATTAGGTTGTAACAAAGTGCAGGTAGTCAGAATTATTGATTATTTATCGGATCATGGTTATGTAGATCGAATACAACATGCCGACGATCGCCGCAAATACGAACTAATTATTACCGATAAAACGGAATTACATATAAACGAGATTAAAGCGGCATTGGAACACACTTCCCAAGCCGGATTGAGGGGTTTAACGGCAGCTCAAACCAATGCATTGTATAACTTGTTATATCTTATTCAAAATAACTTGAATAATATAAATAAAAACAACTTGAAAACAGACGAATGAAAAGAAAGAAAACCATTTGGATTGCTATCGTGTTTATTGCTTTAGCTGCATTTTTTCTCAAAATAGGGTTTAGCAAACCCGATCAAAAAGATAAGAAGTCATCTCTAAAAGAGAAATCAATAAAGAAGGTAGATGCCATTATTGTTAAAAAATCTTTATTGATCAATGATATAACGGTAACAGGCTCTTTGAAGTCGTATGATGAAACCGCTTTGCAGAATGAGGTAGCCGGTCGGGTAGTGCTGATCAATCTCCCCGAAGGAAAATTTGTAAAGAAAGGAACGGTATTGGTCAAGCTTTTCGATGATGATTTACAGGCAACATTAAAAAAACTTTATGCTCAATTGGCTGTACAACAACAAATCGCGAAGCGTCAATCGGAATTGTTGAAGGTAAACGGAATAAGTCAGAACGATTATGATCAGACAGTTTTGCAAATTAATTCGATAAAAGCCGATATTGAAGTTGAAAAAACCATGATTCGAAAAACAGAGGTTTTGGCTCCTTTTGACGGTGTGATCGGATTGCGAAACATAAGTTTGGGTGCTATTGTTAATCCGTCGACCTTGCTGGCTACCATTCGTACACCCGATAAACTAAAACTTGATTTCTATGTGCCCGAAAAATATAGTTCTGAAATAAAACCGGGAATGCAAGTAAAATTCAGTTTGTATAATACTGACAAACAATATACTGCCACCGTATTTGCTACCGAAAGGAATATCGATAATGCTACTCGTAATCTGAAGGTTCGGGCGATGGTTCATTCACATGCCCCTGAATTGATTTCGGGAGCATTTGCAAATGTAATTTTGAGAATGAGCGAAAATTCGGAGGCATTGTTGATTCCTACCCAAGCGCTTATTCCAAACGAAGAAACAAACAGTGTGATTGTAGCCCGACATGGAAAAGCACATTTCAGTAAAGTGATAACCGGTATCCGCAAAACAAATACGATCGAAATTACCAGTGGAGTCGAAGCCGGCGACACCATTATCACGACCGGAATTTTATTCCTGACCGAAGGTTCTATTTTGTATTATTCCACCGTAAAAAACTGATTATGACAATTTCAGATATAGCTATTAGACGCCCTGTCGGGTCTATTGTCATCAGTTTAATCATTATTTTGATGGGAATAGTCGGGTTTAATTTTCTTGGTGTCCGGCTTTATCCTGCCATCGATCCGCCAATCATAACCGTTCAGACTTCGTATACCGGAGCAAATGCCGAAATTGTAGAATCGCAAATTACCGAGCCATTAGAAAAAACCATAAATGGGATTGAAGGTGTAAAATCGATTTCATCAACTTCGGCTATCGGCTCGAGCAGTATAACCGTGGAATTCAATTTAGGCGCCGATTTGGAAAAAGCAGCCAACGACGTTCGCGACAAAGTGTCGCAAGCAATGCGATTACTTCCACAGGATATTGATGCAGCTCCTACCGTAACAAAAGCCGATGCAAACAGCGATCCGATTATTATGCTCACGGCTCAAAGCAGCCGAATGAACGATCTGGAGTTAAGTGATTATGCTGAAAATGTTCTTCAGGAACGCTTGCAAACTATTCCGGGTATCAGTTCGATACAGATTTACGGGCAGCAAAAACCGGCGATGCGCTTATGGATGGATCCGAATAAACTGGCAGCGTACCAGTTGACGGCAGCTGATGTAAATGCGGCACTTGCAAAAGAAAATATTGAGATGCCCGGCGGAAAAATTCGTGGAGGGAAAACAGAATTGATTATCAATACAGAAGGAAAGCTCGTAACAGAAGATGATTTCAATAACATGATAATCAAGCAATCGGATAATCAGGTCGTGCGGTTTAAAGACATTGGGGAGGCTATGCTTGGTCCGCAAATGGAAGAATCGGGAGCTACAATCAACGGGAATACCGGTGTGGTGTTGGCACTTATACCTCTCCCCGGCGCCAATGATATTCAGATTGCCAATGAATTCTATAAACGACTTTCACAAATTAAAAAAACTATGCCACAGGGCATGGAACTGAATATAGGTCGCGATAAGTCAGTTTTTGTACGTCAATCGGTACAGGATGTTTTAGAAACCTTGTTAATTGCCATTTTTTTAGTGGTAATTATTATCTTTTTATTCTTCCGAAATTGGATTATTGCCCTACGTCCTTTGTTGGATATACCGGTTTCGTTGATCGGAACTTTTTTTGTAATGTATATTCTCGGATTCTCAATCAATGTTTTAACCTTACTGGGTATCGTTTTAGCAACCGGTTTAGTGGTAGATGACGGAATTGTGGTTACTGAGAATATCTTTAAGCGGATCGAACAAGGCAAAAATAAATGGCAGGCTGCTTTTGAGGGTACCCGCGAAATATTTTTCGCTGTAATTTCAACCTCACTTACGTTAGCAATTGTATTTATTCCTGTAATTTTTCTGCAAGGATTCACCGGAAGATTATTTCGTGAGTTTGGTATTGTGGTGGCAACGGCAGTATTAATTTCGGCTTTTGTATCATTAACTTTAACCCCTGTATTAAATGTTTTGCTGGGAGGTTCGGCTTCACATCATTCACGTTTTTATGTAGCTACCGAACCGTTTTTTAACGGCATGGAGAAAGGCTATCGTCGCTGGCTTGCGTTTTTTATTCAAAATCGCTGGATATCTTATTCTATTTTAGCCTTTTGTGTTGTTGTTATTTTTAGTCTTTCAAGAGCGTTGCAGTCTGAATTGGCACCGATCGAAGATCATAGTTTTATACGAACCTCGTTGACAGCACCCGAAGGAACTGAATACAGTACGACGCAACATATGTTAGATAAAGTGGCGCGTATCAGCATGGATTCTGTCCCACAAGCTAAATACGTACTGGCACGGTATGGTTTGGGAACAAGTGTGAACACTGGTTTCGTGATCACTTTTTTAAAAGATCCTGCCCAACGTAATTTAAGTCAACAGCAAATTTATGATAAGTTGACGCGTATTTATCAACACATTCCCGATGCCCGCATTATCGCAAGTCAGGAACCGACCATCGCAACTTCAAGTTCACACGGTTTGCCGGTGCAATTTGTTATACAAAATCTGGATTTTGAGAAAATACGCAGCGTATTGCCTAAATTTATGAATGAAGCGCAAAATAGCCCTGTATTCAGTAATGTGGATGTGGATTTAAAATTCAATAAACCTGAACTCGATGTGCAAGTCGATCGATTGAAAGCCAATACGTTGGGCGTAAATGAGAAGGATGTTTCAAGTGCATTGGATTTGGCTTTGAGTGGTAGCCGATACGGATATTTTTTAAGAAATAATAAACAATATTACGTGATAGGACAATTAGCCCGCAGGGATCGAAGTCAACCGGCTGATATCGCCTCACTGTATGTTCGTTCGGCAAATGGGAATATGATTCAGCTGGATAACCTTGTAAAAACAACTGAGAATAGCAATCCGCCAACCTTGTATCATTACAATCGCTACAAATCGGCTACCATATCGGCAAATTTAGCCAAAGGAAAAACCTTAGGGCAAGGTATTGCCGAAATGCAGCGTATTGCCAATAAACTGCTTGATGATTCATTTACAACTGCTTTGGCAGGTTCGTCGCGCGATTTTGCCGAAAGTAATTCAAATATTTCATTTGCATTGATACTGGCATTATTGTTAATCTATTTGATACTGGCTGCACAGTTCGAAAGTTTCCGCGATCCTTTTATTATCATGCTTACCGTGCCGTTAGCTATCGCCGGAGCAATGCTTTCGTTGTGGGTTTTTGGTCAAACCTTGAATATTTTTTCAGAAATCGGTATGATACTTTTGATTGGAATCGTAACCAAAAATGGGATATTAATCGTTGAATTTGCAAATCAAAAGCGAAAATTAGGTATGAACAAACGGGTAGCGGCTTTTGAAGCAGCATCTGCCCGTTTCCGTCCGATCCTGATGACTTCACTTGCCACTATTTTTGGTGCTTTGCCTATTGCCTTAGCGTTGGGCGCGGGTTCCACAAGCCGCATCCCATTGGGAATTGTAGTTGTGGGCGGGTTGGTTTTTTCGCTTATGCTGACTTTGTTTGTTATTCCCGTAACCTATATTTTGATGTCGTCAAAGAAAAGAGCTGAACAAATGCCTGAATAAGTTTTTTTTCATTCCGATAAATGATTGATTTTCCCTTCAAGCAGACTTCTTTTTGTTGTATTATTGATTTAATTTATTAGAAATATGATAACTAATCATCTTAAAATTAATGTATTATTGTTTTTTACATGCTCAATTCTTGCAGTTTCTGCACAACAAAAATTAAGCTTAGCTGATGCTATGGGTATTGCGTTGAAAAATAATTATGATATTCGGCTTGCCCAAAATGATGCGGACATTTCAAGAATTAACAATACCTTGGGCAATGCAGGGATGTTGCCTGCCGTTCAGCTTATTGGCTCAGTAAATCGTGCTTTGAATAATGTGAATCAGCAACTTTCGTCTGGTCCTTCCAATTTTTATCCTTCTCAAAATTCTTCAACGTTGAATGCCGGAGCTGAATTGTCGTGGACTTTGTTTGACGGTGGAAAAATGTTCGTAACTAAAAGTAAGCTTGATGAAATTCAACGTCTTGGCGATTTACAGTTTAGAGCAAAAGTGCTACAGACGCAGGCAGAAGTAATCGCCGCATATTATAACGTTGTTTCACAGAAACAGCAACTGATTTCGATCAACGAAGTGATAAATTATAACCGTGATCGTGTAAAAATAATTCAAACCGGTTTTGATCATGGATATTATATTAAATCCGATTTGTTTCAAGCTCAGATTGATCTAAATGTTGCGCTGGAAAATGCGATCAATCAAAAGTTTGCAATTCAATTGGCTTTAAGAAATTTGAATCTTTTGTTGGCTCAGCCTACTGATGTTAATTTTGAGGTTGACGATTCGATTCCGTTGAATTACAATCCAAATCGGGACAAATTGACACACCAGTTATTGACTAATAACACGGATATTCTTTCCTTGCAAAAGCAGAAAGAGATAGCGTTGCTCGTTTTGAAGGAAAATGAAAGTTTATATTTACCGAAGCTAAATTTTAATGCCGGATATATTTATAATAAAAATATTAGTTCTCAGGGAAGTGTGTTGCAAAATCAGAGTTTTGGTCCAGAATTGGGTGGAACTTTGACGATTCCATTGTACAGTGCCGGCGAAAACAAGCGTAAAGTTGCAGGAGCTAAGATTCAATTACAATCGGCTGATTTCCAGTTGAAAAATTTACAATTACAGACGACTACGGCACTTGAAAATGCATTGACTGATTTTGAAAATCAGCGTGAACTCTTACATATCGAACAACAAAACCACCAACTTACCAAGCAAAACCTTGAAATAAGCTTAAATAGGCTTGCGCAGGGACAAACCACTTCGATCGAAGTTCATCTAGCTCAGGAATCTTTTGCCCAGTCTGTTACAAGGTTGATTAATTTTGAATATAACCTAAAAATGGCTGAAACGAACATTCGTCGGTTAGTGGCTGAAATGTAAATCGGTATTTTATTTTATTGACTTTTCGTTAAATGTTAAATTTAAATTTGAACAACACTTCCGGTCTCCCGGATTTACGGTTAAATGTTTGCGTTGTTTGACGGGAATCAGCGGTAACGATCAAAGGGAGTAATTTTGGAATCCCCTCGTAACCTTTTTATTAGCATTTTTAATGCGGACTTCAAGTCCTTATAATACATTACGGTGTGATTAAAATGAAAATCCCACCAACCAGCACCGCCATTTTTTCATGTAATAAACCTATCCGCATGGACAGGTAAAGTTACGGTTGGATTCCAAAAATTCTACCAACCAGACACCAACTTTTACTTATTTAATGATGGATATATCCGACTCTACAGGACATTTGAAATGTGCTTACTTTCAATTAAGTAAGCGTTCATAATTAATTGATATAATCAGTTTACCAGGAAAGGTCAAAAAAGTAAATTTTCAACGCAAAGAACGCAATGTAATTAAGTCGCAAAGTATTGATAGATCATAATTATATTTCATAGCGTCTTTGCAACTTTGCAACTTTGCGTTCATGGAAATGGTATAAACTAATTATGAATAGCTACTTAATAATATAAACTTACAGTATCAAATCTAACCCAAGGCTTTGCTATTGGGCGGGATTAGCTTTGGCTTACAACCAAAAAATCATTGGACGGTCAAAATGCCTATACCAATAAATTGATTTTTCGGAAAAGTTTTATCCGTACTATTTTCTTACTGTGTTTGTTGAAATATAGAATAGTGCATCATTTGATTATGCTTTAATTTGTCTCAAGTTAAAGTTATGTTTATCATCTGTAAAATAATGGAATTTTAAAGGTATAGTTGATACGTGATTGGAAAATATTTCTTTCCTTTGCACATATTTAATAATGCTATTAAATAAATTTATTAGATGGATGCACAAAAGGATAAATCAATGGAGCAACTTATTCTTGAAGCAGCTGAAGTGCTGTTTTTAGAAAAAGGTTTTTCATTGACATCGACGACAGAAATCGCAAAAACAGTTGGATGTAATCAAGCGTTGGTACATTATTATTATCGAACAAAAGAGCATCTTTTTAATGTCATTTTCGAACAAAAATTTATGCAATTTTTTCAATCTGTATTTGATAATAACAGCTTGCTCGATTTGGCATTTGAAGATAAAATCAAGTTGATCATGAATTCCCACTTTGATATGTTGCAAATTAATCCGAGATTACCTCAGCTTATAATCAATGAATTAGCGCGTCAACCGGAAAGAATTGATAGGTTGAAAGAAAAATTACGATCATATCCTGAAAAAGTATTTGCCGAGTTAAACCAAAATTTGCAAACTGAAATTTTGGAAGGAAAAGTTCGAAACATCAACTTGTTGGATTTGTTTATTACTATTGTAACCCTCAATGTATCACTTTTTATGTATTTGCCCCTTATGCAGCAGATATTTGGCTTGAACGAAGATCAAAAATCCGAGTTTTTAGCCCATCGAAGGATCGAAAATATTGATTTTGTTCTTAATAGTATCAGACCTTGAAAATCAATTTATTAATATAATTTACTTCATTTTATTTTTGTAAGTTATGAAAAAAGTATTTTTCAGTAATTTATTTTGTATGTCAGTCGGTAGTTGGATATTACTCATGGCTTTGTTGCCTGCAGCAGTTGTGTCTGCACAAACATTGACTATCGATTCGTGCCAATCGAAAGCTTTTGCCAATTATCCGCTTGTAAAACAATATGGTATCATTGAGATTGCACGTAAATATACCATCGATAATATCAATAAAGGATATTTTCCCCAGTTGACACTTGGTGTCAAGGCAAGTTATCAGTCGGATGTTACTCAAATTCCTTCATCGTTGGGAAATGCGATTTCGCAACTGACCCACCAACCTTTTACGTTTCCTTCATTGTCGAAAGATCAATACCAAGCTATGCTTGATGCCAACCAACTTATATGGGATGGCGGGGTACTATCCGCTCAAAAGAAAATTGCCAATCAAAATGCTGAAGTTGAACACGAAAAACTGACGGTTGATCTGTATGGGTTCAGAGATCAGGTGAACCGCTTATTTTTTGGGACTTTGCTTTTTAACGAACAATTAAAGCAAACTCAAATCTTGATTAATGATTTGCAAACAAATTATGATAAATTATTGGCATACAAAGATAACGGGTTGCTTCATCAAGCCGATCTGGATGTTTTGCGCGTGGAGCAACTGAATGCGGAACAGCACAAAGCCGATTTGATAAATTCACGAAATACTTTTCTAATATTGCTTTCGGCGGTAACAGGAATGAAAATTGATGAAAATACCATATTGAAAAAACCAACAATTGATTTAAACCAGCTCTCTGATACCACAAACCATCGGCCAGAATTGAATCTTTTCGATGCTCAAAATAAAATGTATCAACGTGAGATCGGGTTGCAAGTTGCCGGTACAATGCCTCGCTTGAGTCTTTTTGGACAAGCAGGGTATGGAAAACCCGGTTTGAATATGTTTACCAATGCTTTTTCTGATTTTTATCTTGGTGGAGTCAAATTAGCTTGGAATATAAGCAGTTTGTACAGTCTAAAAAATAATATTATTAAGTTGGAACTGAATAGGAAATCGGTTGATATTCAGAAAGAAACATTTTTATTTAATAACAACATTGTAAGCAAGCAGCAAAGAAATGAAATTTTGAATCTTCAACAATCGATACTCAACGATGATGAAATTATCGGACTAAGACATAACATTAAGACTGCGACGGAAGCAAAAGTTCAAAACGGTGCGGCAAATGTGAATGATTTGATTCGCGATGTAAACGCCGAAAATCAGGCTCGACAGAATAAATCGTTACATGAAATTCAACTTTTGACAGACATATATCAACTCAAAAATACGGTAAACAATTAATGGTTATTTTATTTTTTGAGGTGCTAAAATTTTACTTAATGTAACTTTGTGCAAATATTTTGTGAAGCTGTGTGTAATAGCTGTTACACAAAAAATCAACGATCATACACAAAAAACACAAAATCGCCATAGATTATTCAGTAGAAAATGAGTTGTCAAAAATTATTTTTGGTTGTGCCATTGAAGTTTACAAACAATCATGTCCGGGATTATTAGAGTCAGCTTACCAAGAATGTTTATTATATGAACTATCAAAAGTCGGATTAGAAGTAGTTAAGAAAATGCCAATGCCAATCATATAAAAAGATGTAAAATTAGATCACGGATATAGGATTGATTTTTTTGGTAAACAATCAGGTTGTAATTGAAATAAAAACCGTTGAACAATTTACAGAAGTACATACGGCTCAAGTATTAAAATATTTGAAATCAGGTAATTATAAACTTCGACTATTATTGAATTTCTAAGAAACTACACTGTAAAATGGTATAAAAAGAGTGATTAATTAATAATAGAACCTCAAAAAATGAAATAACCCAATAAATATTACATTAAATATGAAAACAGTTGTAAAACAAAGTTTTAACTATAAAATCGGCTTTGGAATTTTGATTTTAATCGGATTTATTTCGTGTAAAAAGGCGGATAATCAATATGATGCTGCAGGAAGTTTTGAAGCTACCGAAATCACTGTATCATCAGAAGTTTCAGGAAAAATTATTCGATTTGATGTGGAAGAAGGTCAGGTGTTACAAGCCCATCAAATTGTGGGGGCGATTGATAGTGTTCAACTTTATTTACGTGAACAACAGTTGCTCGCAACCTTGCAATCGGTTCAAGCCCGACGGCCGGATGTAAAAAAACAAATTGCAGCGCTTAAAGAACAAATTGTATCAGCTAAAGTGGAACAACGAAGAATTATAAATTTGTTGAAAGCGAATGCTGCCAATCAAAAACAAAAGGACGACATTGATGCACAAATTGCGATACTTGAGAAACAATTGGATGCTCAAGAAAACACATTGCAGAATACAAACCAAGGCATTTCTGAAGATTCTAAAAGCATTCGTTTGCAAGTTGAACAAATTCAGGATCAATTGAATAAGTGCAAAATCGAAAGTCCAATTACCGGAACTGTATTGGATAAATATGTTGAACCCACTGAATTGGCTGCCCCTGGAAAAGCGTTGTTTAAAATTGCCGATACCGATCATTTGATTCTGCGTGCTTACGTTACTTCGGATCAACTGAGTAAAATAAAAATTGGACAACAAGTGAAAGTAAGTGCCGATTTCGGTTCGAAGCAATACCGGCAGTACGTCGGTACGATTGCTTGGGTTTCAAGTCAGTCGGAATTTACCCCTAAAACCATTGAAACACGCGATGAACGGGCTAACTTAGTATATGCAATTAAAATTAATGTGAAAAATGATGGATATCTCAAAATCGGGATGTACGGCAATGTAAAATTCTAATCGATCCATAGCAATATTAAAAGTGTTCGGTCTAAACATATAAATATGATTCTGAATGATTGAAGTTAAGAATTTATCTAAAAATTACTTTTCATCTACTTCGGGCAAATTTGCCGGAATTGGATTTCCTGAAAACAGGGCAGGAGTTTATCCAGATAAAAATTCAGGACTCACTTTTAATGTGAACGAAGGTGAGATTTTTGGATTAATTGGACCCGATGGAGCCGGAAAAACTACGTTGTTTAGGATCCTGACTACATTAATTTTGCCGGATAGCGGAACGGCTTCGGTTGCAGGATGGGATGTGGTGAAAGATTATAAAGAAATTCGCAAAAAAGTTGGGTATATGCCTGGACGATTTTCGCTCTATCAAGATTTGACGGTTCAGGAAAATCTGGAATTTTTTGCCACCGTATTTAATACAACGATAGCCGAAAATTATGAGTTGATTAAAGATATTTATATTCAAATTGAACCTTTTAAAAACCGGCGTGCGGGTAAATTATCCGGCGGAATGAAACAAAAATTGGCTTTAAGTTGTGCGCTGATACATAAGCCATTGGTTTTATTTCTCGATGAACCTACCACTGGAGTTGATCCGGTTTCGAGAAAAGAATTCTGGGGAATGCTTCATAAATTAAAATTGCAAGGTATTACAATTTTAGTCTCTACACCTTATATGGATGAAGCTGCTTTATGCGATCGGATTGCTTTGATTCAAGATGGGCATTTTTTGAATATCGATACGCCAACTAATATTGTAAAACAATTTAATCGTGAATTATGGGCAGCCAAAAGTAACAGAATGCATTATTTGCTGACCGATTTAAGAAATTCTGATTTAATTGATAGTAGTTTTGCGTTTGGCGATTCGATTCATTTTACAATTAAAAATGAAAAAGAGTTTATCGCTGAAAAATTACAACTTTATTTAGAAAACAGAGATCATACACACGTTGATATTCACATTATTGAACCTAATGTTGAAGATTGTTTCATGCAACTAAGTCAGGAAAAATCAATCATTTGAAACGAAAACAAGATGAATGGAATGCACGATGCAACAACCGATATCGTAATAAAAGCCGAAAACCTTACCAAACGCTTTGGTCATTTCACGGCGGTAGATCAAATCAGTTTTGAAGTAAAACGCGGTGAAATTTTCGGATTTCTTGGTGCCAACGGTGCCGGAAAGACTACTGCTATGCGAATGTTATCCGGTTTGTTAATTCCAACTTCGGGAACAGGAATGGTAGCCGGTTTCGACATAACACATCAATCGGAATTAGTGAAACGAAATATTGGCTATATGAGCCAGCGATTTTCGTTGTATGACGATTTAAAAGTATGGGAAAATATTGAACTTTTCGGCGGAATTTATGGATTAAATGATGCACAAATTCGATTAAAAACGGATGAGTTAATGGCACGGCTGAATTTCGAAGACGAACGAAATAAGTTTGTAAAATCCTTGCCATTAGGGTTTAAACAAAAACTGGCATTTGCAGTTTCCATTATTCATCATCCACAGGTTGTTTTTCTTGACGAACCAACCGGAGGAGTTGATCCGATTACTCGAAGAAAATTCTGGGAAATGATTTATGAAGCAGCCACCGAGGGAATCACAGTTTTTGTAACCACACATTACATGGATGAAGCAGAATATTGTAATCGGGTATGTATATTAGTGGATGGACGAATCGAAGCTTTAGATAAACCCGATCAACTTAAAATTAACTTTAAGGCTCAATCAATGGATGATGTTTTTTTGCATTTGGCACGCAAAGCAACTCGTGTTGATGGTTGATTATTACTAATTATTGATTTTACGCTCTTATTATGAAGCAGTTAATGTCGTTTATTCGAAAGGAATTTCATCATATCTTACGCGATAAGCCTACCATCATGATTTTATTGATGATGCCTATTATTCAGATATTATTGTTTGGTTTTGCATTATCCACTGAGGTAAAAAATACAAATGTGGTGGTTTTAACACCTCAATCTGACGTTGAAACGCAGCGCATTATTAATCGAGTGAATGCCAGCGATTATTTTGATGTAGTGGGAATGGTTCACAATTCGAGTGAAATTGATAATGCCTTTAGGGATGGGAAAGCCCAATTAGCAATGGTTTTCGAAAATAATTTTTCCGATAACTTAAAACATAATGGAGTAGCTCATGTTCAACTCATTGCTGATGCATCAGATGCAAATACCGCCAAAACTTTTACATTTTATGCTACCAATATTATTTTAAATTCACAACGTGATTTAACAGCTCAGCAATCTTCAGGCGGAATAATTCAACCGGAAGTAAAAATGCTTTATAATCCCCAAATGAAGAGTGCATTTAATTTTGTCCCGGGGGTTTTGGGAATGATTATGATGCTAATTTGTGCCATGATGACCTCAGTTTCGATTGTACGCGAAAAGGAAATGGGTACGATGGAAGTATTGTTGGTTTCGCCCATGCATCCCATTTATACGATTCTGTCTAAAATTACGCCTTATTTTTTACTTTCTTTAGTTAATTTTACCACGATTATACTGCTTTCGGTTTTTGTACTCAAGGTTCCTATAATGGGTAGTCTTTTAAGTTTGATAGCTGTCTCGGTATTATTTATTTTCGTGGCTTTATCCATGGGATTGTTTATTTCTACAATTACCAGCTCCCAACTTGTTGCGTTGTTAATTGCCGGAATGGGTATGATGCTTCCGGCTACGCTTCTTTCGGGGATGATTTATCCGGTTGAAAATATGCCTTTTGTGCTTCGGCTTTTATCCGATATTGTGCCGGCTCGTTGGTATATTGCAGCTGTAAAAGATATTATGATTAAGGGTTTGAGCATTGGAGATGTAATGAACGAAGTCGGCGTTTTGGTGTTTATGGCCGTGTTTTTTGTTACGATTAGTCTTAAAAAATTTAAAGTAAGGTTGGAATAGACTGCTTAAAATGAGCAATGAATATGCAGTCGATAAATTGGAAAAATTATGATAAAATATCTTTTAAAAAAGGAATTCAAGCAACTCTTCCGGAATCGGTTTATTCCGATTATGATTGTAATGTTTCCGTCAGTGGTATTGCTTGTGTTTCCATGGGCTGCCAACTATGAAATTAAAAATCTGAATGTTAGTATAATAGATAATGATCATACTTTCCTTTCGCGAAGATTGATTGATGACATTGTTTCTTCCAATTATTTCCGTTTTACAAATTATGCTGTTTCATACGAAAAGGCGATTCATAGCATCGAAAAGGGAAAATCAGATGTTATTGTTGAAATTCCCCATAATTTTGAAAAGAACATTATTAATCAAAGAGGTTCAAAAATAATGCTCTCTGCCGATGCTGTAAATGGAATGAAAGCAGGAATTGCAGTAACTTATTTATCGAGTGTCGTTCTTGGATTTAATAATTCAATGCTTTCAGAACTTCATCCAGAGGCGCTTAAGAATAATACTTCATCAGTGATTGAAATAGATCCTCAATATAGATTCAACAAGAATCTGAATTATCAAGTTTTTATGGTTCCGGCATTAATGGTAATGATTCTAACTTTGTTGACCGGTTTTTTGCCGGCTGCATCGATCGTGTTGGAAAAAGAATCAGGAACAATGGAACAAATTAATGTTACTCCGGTCTCAAAATTTACTTTTGTTTTGGCAAAACTTATCCCTTTCTGGATTATTGGTTTTATTGCTATCAGCATTGGATTTTTAGTAGCATGGCTTGATTATAGTCTGATTCCTTTGGGTCATTTTTGGACCATTTATATTTTTGCAGCCATTTATATTTTGGCTATTTCAGGATTTGGACTGGTAATTTCGAATTACGCTCAAACCATGCAACAAGCGTTTTTTATCATTTTTTTCTTTATGATGTTGTTTATCATGCTGAGCGGACTTTATACTTCAATCAACAGTATGCCTGAATGGGCAAAATGGATTGCCGCTTTTGATCCATTAAAATATCTCACCATCGTAATGCGGTCTATTTATTTGAAAGGAAGTAATATAAATCAATTATTACCTGAATTATATGTTTTATCAGGATTTGCTTTGCTTTTCAATAGTTGGGCGGTCATCAGTTACAGGAAAAACAGTTGATATCGATTTTTGAAGCGCGAGTATGATTAACATAATAAAATAAATCGAAGCTTACGATTAAATTGACCTAATTTATGTTTCTCTCATTTTTTTTCGAGCGAAAGCCGTTACAACTTTGCGTGGGACAAACCGAACTAAAAAGGCCAATGCACGATTACTAAATCCGTATATAGCAACGGTTTTACCTTTCATCATAGCCCGATAACCGAACTCGGCAACGGTTTTTGCATCAACAATGTTTTTGTCCTGAAATAATGGGTTGGTCATTAATTTTGCAGTAGTTTTAAAGTCTGTATCGGTAGGACCAGGACACAAAGCGGTTGCAGTAACGCATTTTCCTTTCAGTTCATTGGCAAGTGCTTCGGTGAAACTTAATACATACGATTTTGTTGCGAAATAAACAGCCATGGTTGGACCAGGTTGAAATGCAGCTGTTGAAGCCACATTCAGAATTTTTCCACATCGTGTATTTACCATTTCGGGCAAAAATAATCGGGTCAAATACGTTAATGTAACAATGTTAACACTAAGCATATCTAACATAGTTTTTTCATCCATTTTTACGAAAAAACCATAATCTCCAAAGCCGGCATTATTGATCAAATAATCAATTTTAATGTTTTTGGCATGCAAATCATCGTAAATATCTTTTGCCGCACGCTTGTGCGATAAATCCTTTTCGATGATATACACCGTTACACCATATTTTGCAATTAGTTCACGCCTGAGATAAAGCATTTTCTCTTTATTGCGTGCCACTAATATAACATTGTCCCCCTTCGAAGCATGAATGTAGGCAAATTGAAGTCCCAAACCGCCAGAAGCGCCAGTAATTAATGCTACTTTGTTCATGTTATTTTAATTTTAAATAAGTATAGAGAAACAAATTCATATTAAAATAACAATTGAAAGGATAAATTGTTATTGATTCCAAAAATCGCTTCGTAAAATTAACTTAATCAATCGGTTTTATTTATCGTGTTTAGGATAAATGATGTTACACTGGTTTCGGATTATATCCATTGTTTCTACCAGTTGCAAGCTATCATTCCAATTCCACAGGTTACTTTGAGTTTTTCCTTCAAGTATGCATTTTTGAACTTCAATGGCTTCATACTGATAACCATTGTTTTTTTCTTCAAATGTAAAGGTCTGTTTTTTTCCATTTAAATCTGTGAGCAATACTGATCCGGGTGTAAACCATCTATGTTCAAGCGAAATGGAACCTTTACTTCCGTAAATATTCGCGATTATGGGTGCATCGGCAAGAAATGACGAGTACATTACAGCCATTTGTTGCCGTGGATATTTAAAATTGTAGCTGCAGGTGGTATCGACGCCTTGTTCGCTCAGTGTAGCCATTGAATTTATCGAAAGGGGCTTTCCTAAAAGCAATTGAGCTAAAAAAATATTGTAAATACCGATGTCTAAAATAGTTCCACCACACAAATCAATATTGAAGTGTCTATGTTCCGAACCATTTTTCGATAAAAATGAAAAATTAGCTGTCAGCAAATTAACATTCCCAATAATGCCGCTTGCTACCAATTCTTTGGTTTTGATTATATTTGGTAAAAAACGACTCCACAAAGCTTCCATTAGAAATAATTTCTTTGAAGCCGCTTTTTCTATTACTGAAATTACTTCTTTCTGATTCACGCCCAAAGGTTTTTCGCAGAGCACATGTTTGCCATGTTCTAAAGCAAGCATCGAGTTTTCTAAATGCAAATGATGCGGTGTAGCAATGTAAATCACCTTAATTTCAGGATCGCACATTAATGCTTCGTAATTATCATAAAAACAAGGTATTCCGAATTCTTCCGCAAACTTTTGCCCTTTTTCTTTTGATCGTGAACCGACGGCATATAACTGTGCATCATCTACCGATTGCAAGGCTGTTGCAAATACATGAGCAATTCTTCCTGTCCCTAAAATTCCCCATTTCATTGTTTCATTTTTTTTTGTCGAAAGTTTGTTATTTTCATTCATTTTGTTTGCATATTTAAACGATTCATCTGCTAATTTGAAATTTTTCAAATATCTGTTTAGAAATGATATAAACGAAAAATATTTCACTTGATTTAAGCTCACATACCTTAACTATCTACTTATGTAAAGCAGCTTTGGGTGTTCTAAATTAATCGTATTTTTTTGATTTAATCATTTTCAACGTAGCAATACACTAATTATTTTCAAAATTATTTGTACTTCGTTGTGAGTTAAATATTTGAACATACTCAGGGCTGGATTTCATAAGTTCATTATGAGTTCCAATTCCAAGAATTTCACCTTCTTCTATTAATATAATTTGTTCATAATCAATTATAGAATCAATTTTTTGAGTCACCGAAATTAATGTTATATCGGGGAAATTTCGTTTTACATTTTTCAAAATCTTTTGTTCGGTTTGTGGATCTACTCTTGAAGTAAAATCGTCTAACAATAAGATTCTCGGTTGAATAGCCAATGCCCGGGCTAACATGATGCGTTGCTTTTGTCCACCCGAAAGATTGTTGCCCCGTTCACTAATTTCTGTATCAAGCCCCAGCGGTAATCCATTCACAAAATCTTGTAATTCAGCAGTTTCGATAGCTAAATTGACCATCTTTTCTGTAACTTTGCCATTGAAAGCAATATTTTCGCGTAAACTCATATTGAAAATAATACTGTCTTGAAAAACAAACCCGATTTGATTTTGAAAATACTCTTTTTTATATAGGTTTACATCAATTCCATCAAAAAGTACTTCTCCGGCATCAGGATGTGTAAGGCTTGCAAATATATATAAAAGTTGCGTTTTACCGGCAGCCGTAGGTCCAATAATTGCAGTTTTACTGCCCGGTTTTATTTGAAATGATATATTTTTCAAAATCGGTTTTTCACCATAATGAATATTTATGTTTTTTACTTCGATATTTCCTTTCAGATCAGCAGTTAAGATGCCCATTTCTGTCGATTCGGGTGCAGAAAGAATGTTGTAAATTCGGTTATATGACACTGATGCCTGCACCATAAAATTACTGATGAAGCCAATAATAATAATCGGGAAAATTAAAATTACCAAATAAGAATTGAATGCTGCAAAATTTCCGAGTGAAAGAGTACCCAAAATTACGAAATGTCCACCTAAGGCTAAAATTACCAATGTAGCCAAATTTCCGATAAACACAATAATAGGCATTAGCGTAGCAAAAAGTTTTAATATAGAAATGCCGATATTTTTGGCTTGCGTATTGGCATCTAAGAATTTGTTGTATTCTATAATTTGAGCATTCAAAACACGAACTAATGCTGCTGCAATGATACTTTCGTTAATAATTCGGTTTAAATTATCGATAATTTCACGATTTTTCTTAAAAAGAACGCGCACTTTTCTGAAAATAAGAAAAAAGGTGATACCAATTAGGGGAATGATAAGCAAGACAGCAATTGCTAATCTCCAATTAATCGCGATCAGAAATGCACTTGCTCCTAAAATGATGAAAACCGATGAAACAAGTGAAACAACTGATAATGAGACAAACATTTTAATCGAATCGATATCTGATGTAAGATAAGTAAGTAATTTTGATGGGTTTGATTGTTGAATAAAGGCATAACGCTGAATAGAAATCTTGTTGATTAATTTTGTGCGAAAATCGCGTGCAACTCGCTCTGAAGCAATTGTTTGAAGAATTCCCTGTGAAAATGTAAATATAAAAATGAAAAAGGCAGCAATTGAAAATTCTAAAATTAATTGCTGATATGAAAAGTTGCCGTGCGAAAAGTTGTCAATTGCTTGCGATATAATTTTGGGAATAATCAAATTGATGCCGCTACTTAACAAAGCAAATAGTATTAAACCAGCAATCATTTTCCGGTAAGATGTGAGAATTGAAAATATATTTGGTTTTGGAACTGAATCCTTTGACGATGTTTTTTTAGTTTTACCTTTCATTGTTCGAAAAAAATGCTATTTGTGGTTGTTTAAAACAAGCTGAAGAAACAATTTTAAAAATGGTTTTGTTTGGCAACGATTCGTCCTTTCAACTAAATCCTTAAACGCAAAGTTTGCAAAGCAAAATGAAACTATTAAATATGAGTCATTAAATATGCATAAAGTGCTCAAAATGATAAATCTATAAGTTTTCATTCGATTCTCGGATTGTTCCAGTAACTGTTTTGTAACGGAGTTATCTTTGCGTTTCAAAAAAAATGTTGCAGAACATCTAACTGATATTATGACAAATGAATTTATTAAATAAAAAATCTGCCTTTAAATATTTTGCCTCGGTAAAGGTAAACTTAAAGGTAGATTTCTGCAAAAATAAACGCTCTAACAAGCTTAAATATCTGTTATTTATTTCTAATTAATTGTTTTACTGATAAATCAGTCGTATCAAATCGGTAGATCAATTCACAATTTTGACGAATGAGAATATTCAGTCGTAATTTTCTTAATTTTTTATGGATTATTTTCCGGTGATGACTAAAACTCCTAATTTTGTATTCAAACCCATAATTGGAATAACGATTGTTGCAACGTTATTTTGTTTAAATATCGCTGGTTCATCTTTCATTAAAAGAACAGCATTTGGAAAAGCCTGACCGATTTCTTTTTGATTGGTTGATTTGAGAATGAGTTGCGAAGTTGGGTTGATAAGTTTTACATTCTCAATATTAGGCTCTTTCACAAATGCGAAAAAGAGCTGATCTACTTGTTCTAAATTATCACGCATCATTTCGATCCTGATCGACCAAGAAAATACTTTGCTGATTTCGAGTAAATTAGCATTCTTAATACTGTCAATTTTTATGTTTAAGGTTTGCTCAAGACGTGTTTTCTGTAGGGTTGCGTCTTTGGTCATTAAATATATTTTGATTTCTGTCCAAGCTGATCCTACAAAAATAATGAGAAGTAATAAAAATACGAACTTATGTTTCCAAATATATCTACGAACTTGGTGTTTCTTTTTTAGTTTTGTATTCACATCGGGTGTGTCAATTTGTTTTTCGATCATAATTATTCAAATTTTTGTTTTATCAGATTTGTTGAAGGGTAAAAATGTAAATTATATTTAAATATTCTGATTTATAACAATTTGGTTTGATCATTTGTTCAAATTATATCGATTTGAAAAATGCTGGAATTAGTATTGCGTGCTTTTATATTCGGGTAGTGAATTTAAATGATATGCATTATAAAAATTTCTCGACTTTGTATGTTTATATAAAATGTTGATATACAGAATAAATAATATTTCACACAGTCATTCATACACGAATAACTGGTTGCGAGAGTTGAATAATTTATAATACAATGGAGTAGGGGATTTCGTTGTTGTTGCAATTGATGATCAAATTGTAATAAGTTCGTTGATTGAGAATAAATTATCTTCGTTTTTATTGAAATATCTATAGCGTTTGATTTTGGAGAATTTTAATTCAAATTTTAAAATTATGCTTATCGACCGATTTATAGTGATTTCATTCCATAAAATGCGATGGTTTTATTACTTTTGTTTTTTATGAGTTTTAATCTAATTTTATACGAAATTTTTAGAAGGGCATGAATACTCCAAGTATAAAAAAACTGTATTTTAAAGACACTTCATTTGCCAATTTAATGCGCCATCGCATTTACAATGTTTTATTATTTGCCAGTAAATACGATGCTTTTGTATTGGAAGAAGATGGCCGAATTGATGAGCAAATTTTTAATGAATATACTTCGTTAAATTTACGCTATCCGCCTCGATTCACTTTGGTTTCTACTGAAGAAGAAGCAAATATTCAACTTCAGGAGCGTGCTTTTGAGCTGATTATTTCGATGCCCAGTGGCGATAGTATCAATCCTTTTGAATGGGCAAAAAAAGTCAAAAAACGGCTTCCTGACATACCCATTGTAGTGCTGACCCCTTTTTGTAATTCAGTTTCGCAACGAATATCCAACGAGGATTTAAGTGCCATCGATTATGTATTTAGTTGGCTTGGCAATTCCGATATTTTGCTTGCAATAATTAAGCTGATCGAAGATCGAATGAATCTTGACGAAGATGTACATTCTGTTGGTGTACAGATAATTATGTTTGTAGAAGATTCAATACGATGGTATTCATCCATTGTGCCACATTTGTATAAATTTGTTTTCACTCAGTCGCGTTCGTTTATGACCGAAGCTTTAAACGAACATGAACAAATGCTTCGAATGCGCGGTCGACCTAAAATTGTGTTGGCAAGATCGTTCGAAGAAGCCATGGAAATCTATAAAACTTTCAAAAAAAACATGTTGGGGGTAATAACCGATGTGAGTTTTCCACATCATGGAGAAAAGGATAAAACCGCAGGAATCGATTTGTGTCGAGAAATCCGAAAATTCGATACGTACATTCCGTTGATTGTTCAATCGACTGAAGATGCAAATAAAGTAGCTGCGGATGAAGTTAAAGCTGCTTTTATCAGTAAAAATTCTAAGACTTTAATGTTGGAACTTCGCGAGAAAATTATCAATAATTTTGGTTTTGGAGATTTTGTTTTCATTCATCCGACAACAGGAGTGGAAGAGGCTCGAATTCACAACTTACGAGGACTTCAGGATATTTTATTTAAAATCAGTGATGAGTCGTTGTTTTTTCATGTTTCGCGCAATAATATTTCACGATGGTTGTATTCAAGAGCCATGTTTCCGCTGGCGGAGTTTTTAAAAAATATTCAAGTCGATAACACCTTTGTAACCGACTTGCAAAAAGTGCGTCAAATTATTTTTGATGCCATCGTACAATATAGAAAAGTGAAAAATCGTGGTGTTGTCGCTGTTTTTCAGCGTGATAGATTTGATCAATATTCAAATTTTGCCCGAATTGGCGAAGGTTCTTTGGGTGGAAAGGGACGTGGTTTGGCATTTATCGATGCTATGATTAAACGACATGATGTTTTTGAACATTTTGAAAACACCCAAATTACAATTCCGAAAACAGTTGTTCTGTGTACAGATAATTTTTCGGAATTTATGGAGATGAACCAGCTTTATCCTTTGGCGTTGAGCGATTTGATGGATGAAGACATCTTAGCTAAATTTCTGAATGCTAGACTCCCACAGCATCTTCTCGCCGATTTGCATGCCTTTTTAAGTGTAGTTAATTCTCCGATTGCCGTTCGTTCGTCAAGTTTATTGGAGGATTCACATTATCAACCTTTTGCCGGGATTTACACTACTTATATGGTGCCCTATGATGGTGAAAGTAAAACACATATGCTCGAAATGGTTGTTGAAGCTATTAAAGCAGTGTATGCATCTGTTTTTTTTCAGGCCAGTAAAATGTATATAACAGCCACCAAAAATATAATCGATGAAGAAAAGATGGCGATTGTTTTACAGGAAATATGTGGAAATCAATATAATGATCGTTACTATCCTTCTTTTTCGGGCGTGGCTCGCTCGTTAAATTATTATCCGATCGGAAATGAAAAACCTGAAGATGGAGTTGCCAATGTGGCTATGGGTTTAGGAAAATATATTGTCGACGGTGGATTAAGTCTTCGCTTTTCACCAGCCCATCCACACAATATTTTGCAAATTAGTACAAGAGATTTGACATTACGTGAAACACAAACCTATTTTAATGCGTTGGATTTAAGTAAAAATCAATTTATACCACAAGTAGATGATGGATTTAATTTGTTGAAAATTAATGTTCAGGATGCACTCCCTGATGGAACTTTGCATTTGCTGGCATCAACTTATAATTTGCAGGATGATGTTATTGAAGATGGCATTTATGATGATGGTCGTAAAGTAATAACTTTTGCCAATATATTGAAACACAACGCATTTCCGCTTGCTGCAATTTTAAAAGATGTTTTACATATTTCTCATTCTGAGATGGGACGTCCCATTGAAATTGAATTTGCAGTAAATCTTGACTATTCTTCTAAAAATCAGCATATTTTTTATTTGTTGCAGATTCGTCCAATTGTTGATAGCAGAGAAATGATAAATGAAGATATAGATTCAATCTCGGATAGTAATGCGATAATTACTTGTAAAAATGCCTTGGGACACGGTATTACCTCGAATATTTTCGATTTGGTATATGTAAAACCTGAGAAATTTAATGCTGCGAATAATCAAAAAATTGCCATGGAACTTGAAAAATTGAATAAGGAATTTTTCTTACAAAATCGCCAATATATTCTCGTCGGACCTGGTCGTTGGGGTTCAGCTGATCCGTGGTTGGGTATTCCCGTGAAATGGCAGGCAATAAGCCAAGCACGTGTAATTGTCGAATCAGGTCTTGCAACTTATCGGATTGAACCAAGTCAAGGCACCCATTTTTTTCAAAATCTGACTTCATTCGGAGTTGTTTTTTTTACCATTAACCCTTATCAAAATGATGGAAGTTATGATACTCAATTTCTTAACGATCAACCTGCTACGTTTGAAACTGATTTTATTCGTCATGTTCAATTTAATGCGCCTTTGGTTATCAAAGTAGATGGACGCAAAAATGTTGGGGTCATTCTTAAACCAGGTACTTAAAAAATGAGATTTATGAAATTAATTGGTATTTTATTTGTTTTTACTTTGTTAATTTGTTCATCGTGTTCTTCGCCTAAGCCCATTGAACAAACCGTAGTTTTTGAAACAAATTATGGAAATATTACGTTAAAACTTTATCCGGAAACGGTAAAACACCGTCAAAATTTCCTCAAATTAGTAAATTCGGGTTTTTACAACGGACTTTTGTTTCATCGCGTAATTGCAGGTTTCATGATTCAGGGTGGCGATCCAACTTCAAAGAATGCAGCATCGGGAGTTATGCTTGGTTCCGGAGGTACAGGTTATAATATTCCATCGGAAATATTATTTCCAAAATATTATCATAAGAGAGGGGCATTGGCTGCTGCCCGAGAAGGTGATCAAGTCAATCCGTTACGCGCATCTTCTGGATGTCAGTTCTATATTGTTCAGGGTAAAACCTTTACTGACCTTGAACTGGATAGTATTGAACAAGTTAATATATTGAAATTTCAGGATAAAATTTTGAAGAAAATTTTGAAAACGAAGAAAGGAGAAATTATTGAGTTTCATAAATATCATCAAAATTCCAAATTGAAACTACTGCAAGATAGCATTTTAGCTGAAGTTCAGGCTCAAATGAAAAAGCATCTACCCTTTCAGTTCACAGCTCAACAAAGAAATGATTACAAAACGATAGGAGGAGCACCACATTTGGATGGTGAATATACTGTTTTTGGTCAGGTAGTCAATGGAATGGATATTGTGGATAAAATTTCGAATGCCGCAACGGATGAAAATGATCGCCCATTACGAAATATTCGAATTTTAAAGGCGTATATTAAAAAATAACCCGTTTCGATCATTCGAATCGTCACAGGTTAAAATTCAATTTGAAAAAATTATATTATTGATGCTCAGTACGTAATAAATCATTAATTGTTTTCACGGGATTAAATGTCAGGATAGGAACTTCTATAAAAATGGTGTTCCAATCGCTCATGGCTCCATTCCAAAGCCCGGGTAATTCTAATGCTTTCAGGGTTTTACCATTTTTTGATTTTATAGAAATAAAGCCGGTATTTTTATCGACAAATTGTAATAAATCAAACTTTTCGCCTTTGTAATTTTTTACACCACAAACCAAATCCACAGGATTAAAATGGGTTGATTGCTGCATTTTCAATTTGTCTTCAGGATTATTCACATTGATTTGTGAACTTTCTAAAATTTGTAACGAAAGCGTGCCATCATTATTTCTGACTAAAAATGGACCACCACCAGGTTCACCAACATTTTTCACCATACCGCATACCCGAATAGGGCGATTCAACTTTTGAATTAAAAATTGGCGTAAAGCTTCTGTTGAAAATGAATGAATGGTTGAAAAATGGTTGTTGAGCTCATTTTCACAAAAATGACTTATTTCAAGTAATTTAGCATCTGAAATCATGTGATTTTCCAACAATTTTAAGTATTCAAAACTTTTTTGCTGTAATTCGATTAGCTTGCCTGCAATAATTTTTTTAAATGTTACAGTTGTCGGCTTGAGTGAGTCGGGCACTACATTATCAATATTTTTTATAAATATGATATCATAGTTTAAATCGTTCAAATTTTCAATCAACGCTCCATGACCACCTGGACGAAAAACTAATTTTCCGTTTTCTCGAAAAGGTTCATTGTTTTGATCGGCAGCTAAGGTATCTGTTGATGGCTTTTGTTCTGAGAAACCTACACCGATTTTCACCTGTAATGTGTTCTCGTAATCGGTTTTACACGCGTCCAAATGGTTTTGAAATAAATCGCGATGTTCTTGGGAAACGGTAAAATGTATATTCACTTCCCGTTTTCCATTGGCTGCATACATGGCTCCTTCCACCAAATGTTCCTGCATGGGTGTTCGATTTTCGGTTAAGTATCGGTGAAATTTCAATAGCCCTTTTGGTAAAGCACCATAATTTAAGCCTTTTTCTAAAAGTAAATTTGTAACAATTGCGTTGTAATTTTTGGATTGTTTCAGAGATGTAATATTTTCACCTTCATTTTCAATGCATTTTTTATTCAAGTCATCATAAAAAGCAAAATTTTCAATCTGTTCAAAAAAACTTTTTTCAAAATCGGTTAAACACTCGGTACTTGGTTTATTCATAAATTCAAACAAATCTTTAAACATTCGGCTGGCTGCACCCGAAGCAGGAACAAATTTAAGAATTGAAGCCGATGTATTTAAATAGCTGTCCCATTGTTTTAAAAGAGATGTTTCTTCTTCTGGGCTAACCTGAATGATGCCTTTTCCTGGCTTGGCAACTGAAATAATTTCTAAAAAGGGAAAGCCTGTTTTAAATGAATTGAGCTGATGTTCGGCATTTTTGAAAGTGATACCTCGTTCATTTAATGTTAATGCATCGTTTTGTGTCAACATATTATTTTCTTTGTAATTAATAATCTGAAATTCGGGTTTTTGAAACATGATTTTACTCGCCTAATTGTGTTTTTAAAATTGCAACTTCACGTTTTCGTTGGTTAAGTTCTAAAATGTATTCCTCTATTCTGCTGTAAGTTTGATAATTCACGAAATTTATTTGTCCCATGAGATAATATGAAATATTAGCATATTCAATTGATTTGTCGAAATTTCCTAAAATTTCATACCCAATGGCAATATTGTTGGCAGCCTGCGCCTGAAGCCAACTGTTTTTTGTATTATTGTAAGCCTTTTGCCAAAGAGTTACAGCGGCAGTCCAATTTTTTACATATACTGAATCCATTCCCTGCTTCATTATTTTATTAGTTGGGTTGAAAAAATATCGATCCGCTTTTTCCCAATAGGGAATGAATCGATTCACCATTTTATGACCAACATTCAATGCTCCATCAACAAAAGCATCTTTACGAAGCGGAATCTCAGCCATCGCTTTTTTTCGTGAATAATCTTCTGATTGCCAAAATACTGTGTCATTGAATTGAATGGCTTTTATTTCGGGATGATTGAGGTAATGAATACTCCAGGTCGTTTCGAATCTCAGTTCCAGCGTACCGAGAAACAATGCCGATTCATTTAAATAATATTCTGATAACTCATCGTTTAACTTTATTTTGTCGAGCGATAAAATCACATTTGAGTTATTTAACGTACAAAGACGTTTTACCGTATCAGTCGAAAGCGGGTAACTTGAAAAGAAATTATACCCGTGGTTGATTGATTTTGGTAATAATTTTACAGTCGAAAAGAAATCTTTTGACTGAATATCTTCATTCAATGCTTCAATGCAAAACAGTGGTAAACTGTCAGTTGGGAAACTAATATTTTTCGGATCTTGGTTTATCAAAATGTTTTTGTGTCCGAAGTTATTGGGTTGTTTAATTGTATTGTTAACTATTAATAAGTTGTTAGCATCCTGAATGAAATTCACTTTTGCGGGACGTAATACATCGATAGTTGTATACAATAAACTTGTACACGAATTGAAGATCAATGTTCCGAAAATCAATAGTCCAAATTTATAAACTTGAGTTTTCATAAAGATGATTTTTAAATTGTAAAACAAAAAAGTCTTAAAATATATAAGTTTAAAAAAGAATATTCTTACTCATGTTCTAATTCTAATTCTTATTAGAGGTCGTAACTCAACCCATCATAACTTAATCTGATTCTGGGTGGCAACGATGCATTTATTTCATCGTGTAATCCCATGTCGTGGCTAATATGAGTAAAAAATGTTTGTCGTGCATCGATTATTTGGGCTAAAATAATTGATTCTTTTAGCGATAAATGTGAAATATGCGGTTCAATTCTTAATGCATTTATAATTAATAAATCTAAACCTGAAAGCTGCTCTATTGCTCTTTCGTCTAAAGTTTTAATGTCGGTAAGGTAAGCCGCCTTTCCAATTCTGAAACCCAAAATGGGTAAATGTGCATGCATTACCCGAATGGGTTGAATATTGATATGATTAATTTCAAAGCTGTTTTCGTCGATTACATTAAGATTAATTTTCGGAACTCCGGGGTAATTTTTTTCATTAAAACAATAGGGCATATTTTGTTTAATTACATCAAGGACACGCTGTTCGGCATACACCGGCATATTTCCCAATGGTCGAATATCATCAAGTCCTCCGATATGATCATAATGTTCATGTGATAGTAAAACGCCTGATAACCAATCAATATTATTGTTCAATAACTGAAGCCTTAAATCGGGACCCGAATCAATCAACAAGCGCGTGTTGTATTCGGTTATCATTACGGATGCACGTAAGCGATGATTTTTTTTATCTTTCGAATTACACACTTTACAATGACATCCAATTTGTGGAACTCCAGTTGAAGTCCCTGTGCCTAAGAAAAGAAAATTCATTTTAATGTTTTAGTGTATGTTTAGTCTGTTTCTGGGTTTTGAATTTATTCTAAATTGTTGGTAATATGAATTTTAAAATAACTATAAAAAGTTGTTTTTCAAATTTTAAAATGATGTTGTTATTTAATAAAACAGAAATCATTTTATTCATATTAATTCATTTATAATCAATTATATGTAATAATTATGAGCCTTAAATTTTCATTCTAATTTTCCAATTCTTCGGATAAAGATTATTGCTACGATTACCAACGTTTTTCACCCAGCCTAAGGCAATTTTATTATGAATAATTAACAAAAAGCCTCGCTTATATTCAGGAAGATTTAGTGTTTCGTTCCGTAAAAATCGAATGGCGGTTTGGTAATCTACATCGACAATTTCGCAGGATTCGTGGTTTAGGACTTTTGATAATGCAAGCGCAGGCGATGGAATAAAATCTTTCCCTTTCATTTCACCGCAAAAAATACCGCTATATATCACCTTGAGCCTATTCTGAAGTATAAGTACATCTTTTTCGAAACTTTTGTCGAAGGCTGAAATCCCATTTTTGTCGTCAATATAATAGCCTTGATTTTTTTCATTCAGAAGAAAAGGATGAATAATATCAGATTTGACAGAAATTATTTTTTTTGTATCAATTTTACTTTTTTGAAAATGACTTATTCCTGTAGTTTTTTGAAGTACAGCAATAAATAGACCTTCGCCTTTAATTTTATGGGGATAAAATCGATATCCAACATCCGAAATTACAATTCCCTGATAATTATCAATCTTTACGGGTAATAATTTAGCCCCTAATTCTTCGCAAATCCATTTCACATTTTCTTCATTTTCTAAGCGATTGAATGTACATGTGCTGTAAATCAGAATGCCATCAGTTTTTAAAGCCTCCCAAACATCTTGCAGAATTTGCCGTTGACGTTCGGCACACATTTTAACATTATTTTCTGACCATTCACTGATCGCATTTGGGTCTTTGCGAAACATGCCTTCTCCAGAACAGGGAGCATCGATTAACATGGCATCAAAATAACCGGATAAATTTTTAAATTCATGAGGTTCGTTATTGGTTACCAATACATTGGGATTTCCCCATTTTATAATATTTTCTGCCAGAATATTTGCACGCGAACTTACAATTTCGTTGCTTACCAGTAGGCTTTTGGTGGATAAATGCTGTAATAACAACGTACTTTTACCTCCCGGAGCTGCACATAAATCAAGCATTTTTTCAACATTGGTTAAGTACTGTTCGGCTATTGCGCAAAGGAACATAGAACTTGCCTCCTGTACGTAATAAGCACCGGCATGAAAAAGTGGATCGGCAGTAAAAAGTGGACGCTCCTGTAAATAATATCCTGATGAGCACCAATCTACTTGATTTTCGGACGGGATATATTCAATTTTGTCGTTTGACCGAATGCTGGTTGGAGGTGTTTGCTGCAGTGCTGCAATAAGTGCATCAAATTCTTCACCGAGTATTTCACGGGTGCGGATAACGAATGGATGTGGTAAATTCATCGGGATGAAAGGTCGAAAATTTGTTCCGTCCAATAAAAACTACTTAATTCAATAAATCATTGGTTACTAATAATATAAATTCTTTGTTTTATTACATTTCAGTTAATTCTGTTTTTATTTTTTGTATCATCTCATGATATTTTTCTTCAGAAAGATAATTTTTTTTCGGATTCATTTCGAATGTTCCTCCAAAACCATATTCGTCTTCATATTTCGGCACAATGTGAAAATGTAAATGAGCTAATTTATCGGAATATGCTCCATAATTGATTTTGGATGCTTGAAATGTTTTTTGCAATACAGATGCAACTTTGCAAACGTCATCCATAAATAAATTACGCTCAGTTTTGGACAATTCAAATAATTCATTGATATGCTGTTTATAAGCAACCACGCATCTTCCTCGATAAGTTTGTTCGCGAAATAAAAACAGGGTAGAAACCTGTAAATCACAAATTTCAATCATTAAGCTCTTTTGCAAATCGTTACAACTGCAATATAAGCAATCAGTATTATTAGTCATATGATTAGGCTAAATTATTTATTAAAAATAGAAATCAAATTAAAAAAGAAAGCAGTATCAATTTTAAGGTACTGCTTTGGGAATATCTGGTTTAAAATTTATGTTCTTCGATTTTTTGCTCTTCAATAATACGTTGTGCAACCTCTAATATTAACGTGTCGTCAAGCATTACCAATCCACCATCAGGTCCTGGTTCAATATGCACTCCTATACTTTTACCATCTTTATAATTATGACCACCAAAATAATTGCGTACTGTTTCTTTATCAAGACCAAGTTCTTCGGCGATCTTGGTCATACTGCCGCTTGGGAGTGCATCTTTCACCCTCCGTAGTTCATTAAATGTTATTGTTTTAGTCATGACATTAAAATTTTAAGTTGTTATTAAAAGGGTTTCTTAAAAGTGCAATAAACATACTGCATTCTTTTTAAATAGCAAAACTTTTTCATCGTTTTTTTTGGTGTTCGATTGCGATTTTTTTTTGAATAGAATAATTTGTTGATAATCAATTTATTATGAATTCAAAAAAATGACCAATTTTCAAACAATAAAAGCCTAAATTCAAAATATTTAGAATTTCATAGATTGATCCGGTTTATAAATTGACCTTAGTCCTTTGCATCAAATATTTTCATTGAAAAAATTGTATTAACTTAAATAGTAGGGTCACGGAAAATTTTGAAAACAATTTGAATGAATATTTTGTTGTTTAAATCGATACTTGGAAACTATGAAACTTCATAAGTTTCCAATTGCATAACGTAAATAACATTAATACAATAGATTACATGTATTTATAAAAATAATATGAAAAATAATGTGATTTTTTATTTGAAATTTATTTTATTCCTACTAACTTTGCAGCGATTATTTATTATTTAAATTTCATGGAAAATTTACGTGATTCAATTATAGTTACAGCCGATCGCATGTTTCAGCAATTTGGGATAAGAAGTGTCTCTATTGATAATGTGTGTACTGAACTGCGGATTTCAAAAAAAACCTTTTACACTTATTTTACTCAAAAAGAGGATTTGATTGATTCTGTTTTGACTTTTCAACGGGAACAAAACATCGATAAATATGATAAACTATTTAAAAACAGAAATGCAATTGATTCATTAATTATCATTATCAGAGAGATTAAACGCAATACTGATCATGAGTCACAACGCATGTGTCGTGATTTGGAAAAATATTATCCCAAAATAAATGCAAAATATGAGCTTCATCAAAGGGAAATTATTCGGCTTGGTTTTGAGAAAAATCTCCTTCAGGGAATTACCGAGGGATATTATCGTGAGGATTTGGACGTGGAACTGATTTCCTATTTTCATTCCATTCAAATTAAAATGATGTTTGAACAAATGAGCCAGGATGTGAAGAAATTTTCAAAAAAAAGGGTAGTCGATTTTATAATTGATTTAATCATTCATTTAATTGCAAATGAAAAGGGATTGAAATATATCGAAGAACAAGCAGCCCATGATAATGAAAAGTAATGGTTTTAATTTTTATCGTTTTTTTCATTGTTTCGACGGGATGAAGTATGCTGTTTATCGATTTTTAGAAGTTTTAAATATTGAACAATATTATTTTTGTCATCTATTTGAATATCATTTGAACAGAAGAGATTGAAAAATTTATATTAACTATTTTAATAATGCAAGTATTGTGAACCGACTTAAAAAAATGAATGTATTGGCTGCAACTCTGGTGGGGTTGCTGTCGGTAGGAGTGCTTCACGCACAAGATACTTTAAAAGTGTCCTTATCCAAAGCGTTAGAAATTTCGTTAAGTGAAAACCCAACCATCAAAGTTGCCAATAAAGAAATAACGCGGGTGGATTATTCGAAAAAAGAACGAATTGCCGGATTATTTCCCACTATTTCGGCTTCTGGGGCTTATCAACGGACTTTGAAAAAACAAAAAATGTATTTTTCAATACCTGGTGTGCCCTCTAATCCGAATGGATTTGAAGTAGGACAGGATAATACTTATTCCGGCGGAATTTCAGCATCACTGCCTTTAATTGCTCCCACACTCTGGGCTACGCTCGGTATGTCGGCATTGGATGCTCAAATGGCGTACGAAAATTCAAGAGCATCGAAACAATCGCTTATTAATCAGGTAACGAAAGCTTATTACACGGTTTTATTAGCCCAGGATTCATACAATGTTTTCAAACACAGTTATGATAATACGAAGGAAAATGCTCGAATCATTCAGGACAAGTATAAACAGGGTACCGTTTCGGAATTTGAGTGGATTCGGGCTGATGTACAGGTACGAAACGCACAATCAAATCTTGTTTCAGCGGAAAGTGCTGTTAATATGGCTAAATTGCAATTAAAGATGCTCATGGGTATTTCCATGTCGACTGAAATTAAGGTGGAAGGCAGCTTATCTGATTTTGAAGCAAATATGTACCACGATGTTTTAGCCATTGATACGACCGGATTGAGAAACAACTCTGATTTAATACAATTTGACCTAAAAGCCAAACAATTAGACAATACCCTTAAAATTCAAAAAGCTTCCTGGTGGCCGGTTTTGGCTGCAAGTTTTAATTATCAATATATGGCAATGGCAAATGACGATGTGAAAATTGCCGATTATAAATGGTTCCCTTATTCCACTGCTGGTTTGTCCTTGTCAATTCCGTTGTTTCAGGGAGGCGCCCGATTGTACAAACAAAAACAGTTAAGCATTCAACTTGATGAGCTAAAGGATCAACGCGAAAACCTCCGACACAATTTGGAACTTCAAACTCTCAGTTATTTAGATAATATTAAAAAGGCTATAGAAAAAATTGGATCTAACAAGGAAGGAGTTCGTCAGGCAGAAAAAGCTGTAGTAATTTCACAAAAACGTTATGAAGTAGGTTCGGGTACATATTTAGATATTACCAATTCGGAACTTGCATATATTCAGGCAGGATTGTCGTATAATCAGTCAATCTTTGACTATTTATCAGCTAAATCTGATTTAGAGAAATTATTAGGGAAAGATTCTCCAATTTACAAATAAATATAAATCAACATATTAATAATAAACAATATGAAAAAGATAAAATCATCCGCTATTTTGATGTTAGCTCTTACGATGGGATTGGTTTCGTGCAACAAAACTGCTAAAACAAATGATTCGCAGGATAAAATACCCAATGTAACCATTAAAAAGGTAGTGGAACAAGATGTAGAACAAAAGTTAGAATTGACTGCCACTATTCAACCTGAATTTAAAAATAGTATTGCTCCTTCCACCCCGGGGCGAATTCGCCAAATTTTGGTTGATGTGGGTCAACACGTAACAAAAGGACAAAAACTTGCCCAAATGGATGCAGCAAATTTATCGAATTCGGAAACCCAGATTGATAATTTAAAGCGCGTTTATAAACGTACTCTTGAATTATTTAATGTTGGCGGAGCTTCGCAACAGGACTTAGACAATGCTAAGTTACAGCTTGATGTAGCTCAAACAAGTTTCAAAAACCTGAATGAAAACACTTTTCTTATAAGTCCGATAAGTGGTATTATTACGGCTAAAAATTATGACAACGGAGATATGTACGGAGCTCAAATGCCGATTTTAACGGTAATGAGCATTAATCCGGTGAAAGTAGTAGTGAATGTATCGGAAACGTTTTATTCTAAAGTTAAAATCGGAATGCCCGTTAAAATCAACTTTGATATTTTCCCTGGCGATACATTTTATGGAAAAGTAAGTCTGATTTACCCAACAATTGATGACAAGTCGAGAACTTTTGCGGTAGAAATCAAAATGAATAATGCAAATAATAAAGTTCGACCAGGGATGTTTGCCCGCGTAATTATGGGTTTTGGAACTGTTAAACATGTGGTTGTACCCGATCAATCAATTGTAAAACAGGTGGGTTCGGGTGCACGGTTTGTATTTGTGTATGTTAATGGAAAAGTAGAGTATAGGCAAGTTGAACTGGGCCAGCGTTTAGGAAATGAATATGAATTGATCTCCGGCGTTGATAGCGGATCCGAAGTTGTGGTTGATGGACAGGGAAATCTGGTGGATGGTTGTGCTGTTCGGGTTGTTAAATAAAAGGAAAGGCGAGTTTATGATTATCTTCTTAGATTTTTTTAGCCGAAGATAATTGTTAATAAAATATTAGTAATCAAATAGAAATTATAATTATATGAGTCTTTACGAAAGTTCAGTAAGAAGACCGGTAATGACCTCTCTGATTTTTATCGGGGTGATTGTTTTAGGGTTATTTTCTTTAAATAAGTTACCTATTGATTTGTTGCCGAAAATTGAAACAAATACAATTATGGTGATGACCACGTATGATGGTGCCAGTGCACAGGACATTGAAATGAACGTTACAAAACCGTTGGAAAGTTTACTGAATACGGTTGCCAACCTGAAAAGTATAAAATCAACTTCAAAGGAAAACCGTTCAATTATTACACTTGAATTTAACTATGGGAATAATATTGATGAAATAACAAATGATATTCGCGACAAACTTGATTTAGCAAGTTCCTATTTGCCTTCAGGCGTATCAAAACCCATTATCTTCAAGTTTAGTACTGATATGATTCCGGTCATCATGATTTCGGCCACAGCCAATCAAAGTTTACCGGCGTTGTACAGGATATTGGATGATAAAGTTTCAAACCCATTGGCACGTATTAATGGTGTAGGATCTGTTTCAATTACCGGAGCACCGCAACGCGAAATTCAGGTTTACGTTGATCCAATCAAATTAGAAGCCTATCATCTTACCGTTGAGGCGATCGGACAATATATAAGGATGGAAAATGTAAATACCCCTGCCGGATCAATGGATATCGGGAACCAGACTTATTCTTTGCGTGTACAGGGAGAATTTAAGGATGCTACCGAATTAAACAAAATTGTTGTTGGTGCTTACAATGGACGAACTGTATATCTTTCGGATGTAGCTGTGGTGAATGATGGTCTGGAAGAACGTGTTCAACAAAGTTATACCAATGGAAAGCAGGGAGCTACTTTGATTGTTCAAAAACAGTCGGGCGCCAACACGGTTCAGATTGCAGATGCCATCAAAAAAGTTTTGCCCGATATTCAAAAAACCTTGCCATCGGATATTAAATTAAGTGTCATTATGGACACTTCCGATAATATAAAACAAACTATAAATGGTTTAACAGAGACAGTTATCTATGCGTTCTTGTTTGTAATTCTGGTGGTTCTATTTTTCCTTGGTAGATGGCGAGCAACGGTAATCATTATCCTGACTATACCCATTTCATTAATATCGGCGTTCATTTTCTTGGGAGCCACGGGTGGTTCGCTTAATATTATAACTTTAAGCTCTCTGTCGTTAGCCATAGGTATGGTGGTGGACGATGCGATTGTAGTTTTGGAGAATATCACCACTCATATTGAGCGAGGTAGCCGTCCTAAGAGTGCAGCAGTTCATGGAACAAACGAAGTGGCAGTATCAATTATCGCATCTACACTTACAATTATCGCCGTATTTTTCCCGATGACTTTAATCAGTGGAATGGCCGGTGTAATGTTTGGTCAATTGGGTTGGATGGTAACTATAATTATCTCAGTTTCGATGATTTGTGCTTTAACACTCACCCCAATGTTATCTTCTCAGTTATTGCGGTTAGATCCAAAACGTTCAAAGATATTCAATATTATGTATTCCCCAATTGAACGTTTCCTGAATAAATTAGATTTAGCTTATGCAAAATTGGTAAACTGGGCTGTACGACACAAAGTGAAGGTAGTTATTTATGTGTCTGTATTTTTTATCCTAAGCTTGATTCCGGCTAAATTTATAGGCACTGAGTTTTATCCCGCACAGGATAATGGTCGTATTGCTGCAACCATACAATTGGCTGTGGGCACACGTCAGGAAATCACCCAGGATGCAGCAAATTATTTAACTAATTTATGGAAAAAGAAATACCCCGAAATGAAAATGATAAACTATTCGGTAGGGCAAGCAAGCAGCTCAAATACCTGGGGAGCTTTTCAAACCAATGGAAGTAATATTGCTACTTTCTCCATAGGGCTGACCGATTTGAAAAACCGCAAACGTTCGATGTTTCAACTCTCCGATAGTATTCGACAAGATATAAGCCGAATGCCGGAGATTCACAAATCAAATGTTATCGCTGGCGGTGGAATGAATATGATGGGCGGGCAATCGACTCTTGATGTTGAAATTTACGGTTATGATTTTGCTGAAACCGATCGAGTAGCTGCCGATTTAGCCAAACGCCTCAAAAAAATTCCCGGATTAGTGAATACCTTGATAAGTAGAGAGGAATATACTCCTGAATTTCAGGTTGTTTTCGATAGAGATAAATTAGCTTTAAATGGGTTAAATTTAGCCACAGCATCGAATTATCTCCGAAATCGAATTAATGGGTTAACTGCTTCACTTTTCCGTGAGGATGGAGATGAGTATAATATTAATGTTATTTACGATCCTAAATATCGTCAATCGATAGATGATATTGAAAATATCCTGATTTACAATAATTCAGGACAAGCCATTCATTTGCGTGATGTTGGCAAGGTCGTTGAACGATTCACTCCGCCAACTATTGAACACAAAAGTCGTCAAAGGGTAATCACCGTTTCATCCACTGTTTCGGGAACCACGCTCGACAAAGCAGTTGCAGCTATTAATGCCCAAATAGTTAAAGCTAAAATTCCATCAGACGTATATACACTGATTGGAGGATCGTACAAAGATCAACAAGAATCATTTAGCGATTTGGGTAGTTTATTGTTAATTATTGTCTTGTTAGTATTTATCGTAATGGCTTCCCAGTTCGAATCACTTACTTCTCCTTTTATCATCATGTTTGCTATTCTATTTGCTTTTTCGGGTGTTATTCTTGCATTAAGCATGACCGGTAGTACGCTGAATATGATGTCGTTTGTGGGAGTAATTATGTTGATTGGTATTGTGGTGAAAAACGGTATTGTGATGGTGGATTACATTAACCTGAACCGCGAACGTGGAATGGGTGTTATCAGGGCAGTGGTTCATGGCGGTCAGTCGCGTTTACGACCGGTGTTAATGACAACTGCTACTACCATTTTGGGTATGTTGCCATTGGCAATTAGTCATTCTCAGGGTTCTGAGCTTTGGAGACCGATGGCAATTACCGTGATTGGTGGCTTAACAGTTTCTACCATATTGACGCTGGTTATCGTACCGACTTTGTATACAATATTTGCAGCTAATGGTGTTAAGCGTCGCCATCATCATTTACAGAAACTTCAAAATGAAAAAGAACAAGCGTAAATTATATGGAATATCTATCCTGATAATTTCTAAAGAATTTAATAAAGGAATTAAATTCTCAATTTTAGATGCTCAAAGAAAAATTAATTTATAAATTCATATTCAATGAAATCAATATTCATCGCTTTCGATCAAGCTTATACTGATCAAATTGTAGATTTGCTGAGTACCAACCATGTTCGTGGTTTTACCCGCTGGGAAGAAGTGCACGGACGGGGAAGCAAAGCCGGTCAACCACATTATGGCAGTCATGCCTGGCCTACGGTTAATTCGGCAATGATAACTGTAGTGGATGACCATAAAGTTAAGAAAATTTTAGAAGATCTTCGTCAGTTGGATTTAACTTCTCACCAAATGGGCATTAGGGCGTTTGTGTGGAATGTGGAAGATGTTATGTAATATGTTGTAATTCAAAGATCAAAATGTGTAAAAACGGCTATTCAATTTTCAAACTGAATAGCCGTTTTTTTAAATTGTCAATAAATCTATTTTACATGAATGGAGGAACCGATGGTAGCGGTTTTCGATACCACTTTAGGACTTCCATCGCAATCAATTTCACTGGCACCGTTTGCTTCTGCTTTTAAATGTTGACTAACAAACAGATGGAGGTGACTTGCACCCGAAGCATTCACATCAGCATCTTTTGTGATTAAATTTTTTGCTTCAGTTTCGCTTGCACCCAGACAGCTTAATTTTAATGATGTTGAAGTGCCGTATAACTTCATTGTTGAAGCCCCTTTGATATCAACGTTCAGTAATTCCTGTATGTCAAGATTCATGTCAGCTGTACTTGCTCCCCAAAGTTCAATTTTCAGGTTTTTTGATTTTAGCGGTGCTGTGGTTTTAACTGTGCAAGCTCCTTTTGCCTGAATACTTTGAATACTGTCAACATAAATATGCAATTTGATGGGTTTATTTATAAAAATCTGATTGGTATATACTTTCAAAACGCCATCTTGAACCTCGGTTATAACTTTTTGCTGAAACTCCTCGGGGCATGAAACACTCACCTGTTGAATGCTATCCTGCACGATACTCAATTCCATGTTTCCTGATATCTCAATGGCATGAAATGGTTGGCAATTTCTTACCTGATCAACATAAGATGAGCTATCGTCGGTCCAAGAAAGGGTAAAAGGATGCCCATCGTGATTAAATGAAAATAATGTACCTGGTTTTAAACTATAAAACATAAATATTCCTGCAAACCAGAGAATCAGTACTATTAAGGTGGTTCCATGATTGGTTTGTTGATGATTACGACGGGAAATCAACTTGATTGCCCAGTAAACAATCAGAAATATCGGAGCACCAATAATTAGCAACATTGAAATACTCAATAATACAATTTTTTCGGGAGAAAGTAGATTCCAGTTTGAGAACAAATCAGGGGCAAAAATATTTAGTATTGATGGCTCAAAAATTAAAAAGAACAATACCATAACAAGTGCAAATACTAAAACTATGCCCACAAAACCTAAAATACCACCAATAAATCCAAAAATCACTTTAAAAACTATCCGAAAAATTTCGAGCATTTTTTCACCGAAAGAGTTGGCAGTTTGCTTAAAACGATCACTTTCGACAAAGCTTTTCACGTTATTTACTTCCGATTTTATATTTTCAATGGTTACATCTTCGCCTTGCATTTCAAGTCGTTGGGCTGCTGTTACAGCTTGAGGAGCCACAAACCACACGACAATATAAATTGGAATGATAAACCCGACTCCTAAAAATACCAGTAATACCAATAGTATTCGAATCAGGGTTACGTCCCATCCGATATACGAGGCTAACCCACCGGCAATTCCACCAAGCACTGCGTTTTCGGGATCTCGATAAAAACGACGAGCTTTCGATTGCTTTTTATCTTTCGGCGTTTTTTTTGTTTCTTCTTCTTCATCTTCCTCTGCAAATTGATTGGGTTTTCCTAGAATTTCAATAATTTCCTCAACATCAATAATGTTAATGACATTCTTGTTTTTTTGAAGTTTTTCAGAAAAAAGCTCTGCAATACGGGCTTCGATATCGTTCATTATTTCTTTACGTTCGTCTTCCGACTTGAAATGTTCAGAAATTTCGGATAGATAGGTTTGAAGCATTTCATAGGCATCATCATCGATATGA
>JAJYBB010000005.1 GCA_021779195.1 Bacteroidota bacterium
TTCTCTTTTAGATAAAACTCCTATGAATGAGCTATTTACCAATATAGATACCAGTGATGTCAAAGAACAAAATTATAACCAGCTATCACTCAGCTTATTTTAAGTGGACAGCAATGATATTTTATTTTAAAATGGACGACCAATACTTTCATAATGATAACCGAGTTCTTTCATTTGCTGAACATCAAATACATTTCTACCATCAAAAATAGCTTTTGAACTCAGTTCATTTTCAATTTTAGAGAAATCGGGTGTTCTAAACTCACTCCATTCAGTGGCTATAATTAGTGCATCTGCACCTTTTAATGCTGTATATTGGTTATTGGCAAAAACTATTGAATTTCCGAAAACCTGTTTAACATTATCCATTGCTTCCGGATCAAAAACCGCTATGGTTGCACCTTCGGCAATCAGCGACTTAATCAGATACAATGCCGGGGCTTCCCTGATATCATCAGTATTGGGTTTAAACGCTAAACCCCAAAATGCAAAATGTTTTCCTTTTAAATTATTGAAAAAAAATGTTTTAATTTTTGGAAGCAGGTGAAGTTTTTGTAACTCATTTACATCTTCAACCGATTTCAATATTTTAAAATCATAATCAACATCTCCTGCAGATTTAATTAACGCTTTCACATCCTTGGGAAAACAGCTTCCCCCATAACCTATACCAGGAAAAAGAAACCGCTTACCAACTCTTTCGTCACTACCTATACCGCGGCGCACCATATCTACATCAGCACCAACACGCTCGCAAAGCTGCGCAATTTCATTTATAAAGGAGATTTTTGTAGCCAAAAATGAGTTAGCAGCATATTTTGTTAACTCTGCACTTTTTTCATCCATAAAGATAATAGGATTGCCTTGTCGAACATAAGGAGAGTACAATTTACTCATTAGACTTCTGGCACGTTCTGACATAGTACCAATAACAACACGATCGGGCTTCATAAAATCATCTACAGCCACTCCCTCACGTAAAAATTCCGGATTGCTGATAACATCAAACTCACCATAATAATTTGCTAAAATTGTATTTCTAACTTTCTCCACTGTACCAACAGGTACTGTACTTTTGTTCACAATTACTTTGTAACCTGTAAGTATTTTCCCTAGTTCATTTGCAACTCCAAGCACATATTTCAAGTCGGCCGATCCATCTTCTCCTGAAGGAGTAGGTAGCGCCAGAAATATTACATCCGCATTCTTTATCCCTTCAGAAAGATTCGTTGTAAATTTCAAACGCTCTTCCTTCAAATTTCTCAAAAATATTTTTTCAAGCCCTGGTTCATAAATTGTAATATTACCCCCTGAAAGTTTTGTAACTTTCTCCGAATCAATATCAACGCATGTAACATCATTCCCGGTTTCTGCAAAGCAAGTGCCTGACACTAAACCAACATAACCTGTTCCTACTATAGTAATTTTCATTTTTCTATATATTAATTTTGATACTTCATTAAACTTTATGTTAATTGTTTGAATATTAAGAAAATAAACTCGATTATTATTCGGTCATGTTATTGAAAATCAGTATCTTTATAGGTACTCCAACTCTTATGAATTCATGATTTTCAAGACTCAACTTTCGTATTTCTCGCTATGCATGCATTGTTTCAAGTTTTTGTCCCACTATATCTATTATATATTTATGGTATATCAAAGTATATCAATTGTATATCGATTGTATTCATGGCAAAGCCCCGCTAATCACAGGATGTGATCGCTAAGTGATAGAAATTCAATAACGTATAATCGTGGGTAGTGATCAGAATAATTCCCCACCATACGGGAAAATTCAAGATCGCAAACCGTATAAACAAAAGAAAGCCATCATCCGTTGAAAATTAGATTTTCAAAATGAAAGCAACCTATCACTTCCTCCCGCGCTGCGGAATAAGGATAGCAATATAACTTTACTAACAGACAACCGATTCAACAGGGATGTCAGAAATTTAGATTTTAAAAAGAAAGCAGTCAGCATGTTGGTTTTACAATCAACTGCCTTCATGCAATTATATGTAAAATTAATCATTGCAAACAGATAAAAGAATTCGATTCGGAAAATAAAACAATAAAAAAACGCCGTAAAACCATGTTGGATAAAGCATTTCGTATCCTTGGTCGTGTTTTATTAAAAATTGAAACGAATGCAAAGATACAATATGCAACTGTAAAATGGAATTTTTTCGATCAAAAACTAAAATGAATAATGTTAAATATTATGAATGAAAAATATTTTGAATTCAACTATCAGGTATAGAAACAAATAGGGTCTGCTGAAAAACTCCACCTTGCCCCGAAGTGGGTTGAATACTATCGTAATGTGTTGGTATTGAACTTTTTCAGGGTTCTTATTCCTGATGCTGTTCTGATCCGCCGGTTTTACCGGTGGTTATTTGCATTCAATCCGTTCAGAATATGTATGATTGCAAAAGGAGAAGCACGTGCAAGAAAACAGGAACCTTTAGAATCAAAAGGCTTACCCTTAAATTAAAAAATGCGATACGATCCAATTGACGATCACTAATATTATAGTTATTCAGTAGACTTTATTTACACGTGCTTTTATAGGGTAAATCTAATAGACCCTTCTTTGGGCCTCGGATGATGAATATTTGCAATCAAATCTTCTTCTTTTAGTCTCGGAAGATGAAAATTGCAATTAAATATTCTTCTTCGGGTAAAGGAAGATGAAAATTAGCATTCAAATCTTCTTCGTTGGGTTTCGGATGATGAAAATTTGCAATCCAATATTCGTATTTCGGTCAGGGATGATGCGCAGTTGCAATCAAATCTTCTTCGTTGGGTTTCGAATGATTAAAAATTGCAATCCAATATTCATATTTCGGTCAGGGATGATGCGCAGTTGCATTCAAATCTTCTTCGTTGGGTTTCGGAAGATGAGTAGTTGCATTCATATTTTCTTCTTCGGCTCGTGAGGGATGAAAATTTAAAATAAATATTCTTCTTTTGTTCCGGAAGGATGATGTTGAACGAAAAATGGCAGCTTTAGAATGTTGAAATCGCAGAAAAAATACACAAAAAAATATTTAATGTGCCATTTATATGTGTGAAATTGAAAAAATAATGAATTTTTAAAAGGGAAATTTAATCTAATTTTTATTTTTTCGTAAATAATTTCAATTTTTATTTTGCTCTATGCTGCTTTAAATCAATGCAATAAAAATAATTAGCAAAATAATTACACAATATGAATAAAAATAATTAAAATAGTTGTTTTATTTTTGAAAATAATTATGTAACTTTGTAACGCAAGTTTAAATAAGGTGAAGAGTAAGCCGGAAATAAATTTGTAAGGTTAGATCTGCTAATCTTTCTTTGAAATATTTGAAATAGAACAGGATGTTTCATCATTGAAAAAAGAAAATATTACCAATACTGACCTTTTATTTTAATCATTTAATTTTTACAATAATGAAAAGTTGTTTAGTTAATTTTTCTTTTTATAGAATCCGGAAATCAGAATATCCGGAAATTATGAATGCTATATTGGAAATTGTTAAGAAACATGATCCGGTAGCATTGTTCATTCAAGGAATGTACAATTTGTTGTTAGAGTTAACACCTCTGCTCGATAATTTGACATTAAAGTATAGGAGTCATCCTCTTGTTAAGGAGCTGGAAGTATTGCGTAAAACGCGGGATCATCTTTTAAGTGCAATTTTGTCGCAATTAACGGCGATCGAAAAAGCGAAGATAAGCTCGTTGATTTTGTATTCAGAAACAGCAGTTCCTTACCTGAGAAGTTATTTGGATGGGATCGGTTTTGAAAATTCGACGGTGAAAACCGGACGGATTGATCAACTGTTAACCAATCTGGAGAACAATGACACGATGAATGTCGCCTTGTCGTCATTGGGGTTACAAGTCTATCTTGTTGAGTTAAAAGCTTGTCAGCTTAGTATTAATCAGGGCGAAAGCCGACGTATTGAAGACCTGTCCGTTCGGATTAAACAAAACACATTAATTACAGAAGATAAAATAGCTTTTGCAGTTAAAAATTTGTTTAATGCCATTGAATTAGCCAGGATTGAACATACGGAAATTGATTATATGCCATTGATAAACGAACTAAATGCAATGCTAAGCACCAAACAAATGATGGTGAAGAGTCGCATTACACGCAGTAAGAATATTTTAACTGACAAAACAACGACAGCCGCTTCGTCAACCACAACTACCGCGACTGCCATTTAAAAGCGCATTCCTAATCTAAAAATGAGCTCCGTATTCCTGTTTACGGGGCTTTTTTTTCCTGATGATATTTCCTGTTGAACTAAAATTAAAAAGTGATAAGTAAGTGTTCATAATTAATGAATATAATCAGTTTACCAGGAAAGGTCAAAAAAGTAAATTTTCAACGCAAAGAACACTAAGTAATTAAGTCGCAAAGTATTGATAGATCATAATTATATTTCATAGCGTCTTTGCAACGTTGCGTTCATGGAAATGGTATAAACTAATTATGAATAGCTACTTAACAGATCCAATGTGTACCATCATCGGTTTAAACTGAATTTTTCAAACATACAGGCAAAGTCTAAAATATCCATACGCTGAAGTCTGTAATGGTACGATTTATTTAAAACAATGCAACGTTCTAAATTGTTTGCTAATCATCACGAATTTATTTATTGGTATAGGCGTTTAGACCGCCCAATGATTTTTGATATTTATTCAGGTTTTGGCTGTAAGCCAATTATAATTTAGCCCAATGGCAACGCCTTGGGTTGTATAAAAAAATACGTTTTGAGCCTGCAAGTGCAATATTATTATTATTATTATTATTTTGCCCTTGCAGGGCGCATGTCGATTTTTCATTTTCTTATACCCAAGGCGTTGCCATTGGGCTAAAATATATTGCCACTTCGTGGCGAATATTGGGATAAGTATGAAGTTATCCCATAAAAATTGGATTCAAATCGTGTTCAAATCAACTATAATAGACATTTATTAGGGCGGTCTAAACGCCTATACTAATTTATTCGTACTTATTCAGTTAATTTAGTAGGGGCTGCTGAAAAGCCAATAGGTTACCGTACGATCGTACCTACGGAATTTTCCAATCACTGCATCGCAACGACAGTCGGATCTCTCATCAACCTTTTTTTTCTTATTTTGTAACCCTATTTCAGGACGATACAGAGGGATCGAAGGTCGGGGGAGATCGCTTGAATTTTTTTGCTTCGTGAGTTGGTTCAAGCCAATGAGCGAATCGAAAATCGCCGACGCCAACTCCGTTAAACCCGTTGGAGGCAAAACCTGAAACGGGCTTTAAGAGACGAAGTCGCGGTTATTCAATTTTAGATGAACAAAGGTAATCGAACGGATCATCATTTTAATCATTAGCTGCATTCCATTTTTCCTTGGCATCCGCCATAAATCCTTTTCCAAAAACAATACCCGTACCTACAATTACACCCAGAAAAATAAAGACAATCAGAATCATGGGGCGATTGGGTTTTGACTTTTCGATGGGGACAGATACCGGTTCAACAATGGTAAACACGGGCGTATCTTTTTTGACCTGAATTTTGGCTTGTTCCAGTTGCTTGGCAAGCTCTACGAAAACCGTATTGGCAACGCCATATTTGGTTTGCATACGGGTTGTCTGAACCTGAGGAACTGCGCTCGTCAGATTTTTATACTGATCGGTTTTTTGAGCTATATTAAGTTGATACCCTTCGGCTTTAGCTTGGGCTTCATTGTATCGACCTTGTATAAATTCAAGTTCGTCGTTGGCTTTTTGAATTTTAAAATCGGTAATATCCTGTTGCAGTAATTCCTGAGCTTTTTGGGCTAACTGTGCGGCTGCTAAGGGCTCGGGCATGGTAACCGTCAGTGTTAAATAGCCTTGTTTCGTATCCACTGCCAACGAAATGATTCCATCCAATGTTTTACAGACTTTATGTTGATTCTCGGTCAGCACAATGAGATTACCACGTTCATCCTTTGAAAGACCCGTTTCATTTTTTTTCCCTTTTATTGCACCCAAAATTACGCCCGGAAGCCCGATGGTGTACTTTTTCAACGATCCCAATATTGACGTGTGTTGGTATTGGGGGTTGGTTGTATAATCGAATAACGAAACCGGTTTATCAATCGCGTTGAATTTGATGGGTGTATTCATCAATTTCAATTTAAAAGGAATACTTTGTACAATTTGCGGATAAAGGATGGGCGACATATCACCTCCCATATTGGCCGATCCGAGGTCAATACCGGCCATGGCTGCCAAGCCGCCCAAGCCGCCCAACGAGGAACTTTTTTCTCCGGTTTGCGGAACCATGATGGAAGTGGCTGTGTATTCAGCCGGAGAAAGTATAGCCACAAGAATACCCAGAACGGTTCCGATTAGCAACGAAATCAGTACTGTCTTTCGTCCTGCCCAAAAAGTTTTAGCCAAGGCGATCAAATCAATTTCGTCTTCATCTTCTCTATCGGGTTGAATGTAGGTTTGTTGTTCTGTCATATAATTATAAATGCTAATTTATAGAACTTAATACGCATTTCACGAATATTTTATTCTTCAAGTGAATGGATTTTCTGTTCAAAAAGTGATGATTTGTTGATTTTAAAATGATTTTAATTCAATGTTGATTAATATTTCTTTTTAAAACGTATTCTTACCGGTTGATGCTTCATCTTTTAGCATTGTTTATGTTTAAGCAAATTCAAATGGAATCAATACCTAAGAAGTATGACCAATAGAATGTGATATTTAGATTGTATCGATCATACTTTCCAAATTTTGATCCTACGTTCATGGAATTTATATTTTTTGAGTTTAGGAACTGTTTTTTTGCCACACCGACGCAAGGGTTCAAAAAAATACAAAGCATCGTACGACAATATTCAGTTCCAATTCCTTAAAATGATTCACGAATTAAAGTCCCAATTGTTTCCCCATGATCAACAGGGTCATAACGGTAGTTACACCGGTCAATGTTCTTGACAAGGTTGCATCCACATCAAACTTTTTAGCTTCAGTTGTTATTGGTTTTGGCGGTTTCATCTGCATGGTGATGACCGAACCCGGTTCGACCCTTGGAAATACCCTGAAGAACAAGAAGTGACGGGTAGATTCCATTTGGTTGTTCGGTAACGTAACGGTAACACTGTTACGATCGGCTTCACTTTGAAAACCCCCCGCGAAATTGCGGATATACCAGGCGGCTGTGCGACGACCCTGAAATACCACATTACGGGTACCCACAATTGAATCGTTGGAATATTGGGACAATCGGGTTCCACGTTCAAGGATAGAAACCGTATTTTCCAACCGATTGATATTGATCACATCTCCTTCGAATAAAATGGGATTGTTATTAAATCCTTGCGGATGAGCCACCGATTTATGCACATTAAAACTTATGCTTCCCCGATTTTTATAGGTCCGGTACAGTCCGGTTCCGTTCGGGTCGGCATCGGGCAATAACCCGCCGGCCATTTTGATCACATCACTCATTTTGGTTTGTTTTGAATTCAATACATAAACCCCGGGGTATTTCACCTGTCCATTAACTTCTACTGAACGGTTTAATGAAAAATCAGGCGTCATACGTACCACAACCTGGTCGTAAGGTTGCAAACTGAAATTTTGAGGTTTGATAACCTGGTAATTCGAATCGACCTGAATGGTGATGATGCTGAATTTAGTCATATCATTGGGCGACAAGATGGTACGGAATACCTGCACCCTGTTGAATGCTGCTCCCACGTTAAAACCGCCGGCATTGATAATCAAATCATGCAGGGAAAGCGAAGGATCGAAAGTAAAGGATTTGGGTGTTTTAACGGCTCCCCAGATTCTGACTTCCCCCACGTTGGTGTAGGTTTTATTATCGTAAATATTCAACTGGTCTCCGGGTTGGAGCTCCATTTTATCCGATTGATTTAATTCGATGCGGATATATTTAACTTCGGTTGGATTAAATATATTGCGGCGGAAAATATATGCCACGGGATATACACTGGTTTTTAAACCTCCTGCCATCTCGATCGCTTGCTTCACAGTTAAATGATCGTTTAATGACAGGGATTTTTCGAAAGGTTTACGCACCTGCCCGTTAACGGCAATCGTTGCTACATCGCGGTAACTTGCCAGATCCATGATGCGTACAGTATCACGTGCCTGAAGATCAAAATCATGAATGCCTGCTTTTGAGTTGGGAAATGGTACGGTGAGCAGTTCAACGGTTAAGTCAGGACGGGTACGTTCAACGAATAAGATGTCGGTTTTAGCTTCGTAGGTCGGTTTGGCATTGGCAAGTAAAGCGGAAAGGGTTTGATTCTTTGATAAATCATAGCGTCCCGGGTAATAAACGCTTCCTTCAACATCTACATATTGGCTTAACGGTTTTCCTATGGCTTTAATCGTTACGGCATCTCCATTTAAAAGAGGTACTTTAACTTTACCGGATTTAACGTCCTGTAAATTCCATTCCATTAATTTTTGTTCTCCATCAACATATCGTTTAATTTGAACAAAGTTGGGATAGGCATCCATTTTTAAACCCCCTGCAAAATGAATTAAGTCAATTAATGATTCGTTTGGCAGCATTTCGTAGGACATGGGTCTATTCACGGCTCCTTCAATCGAGACTAATTTTTGAATAACGGGAACAAACAGAATATCATTGTTTTGCAGATCGAATTTATACTGCAAAGATGGATCATTCATAAACGCATAGATATCGATATTTTTTCGGGTAGTTCCACGAATCAACTGAATATTCCGTACCGAACCGATATTGGTAGGACCTCCGGCTACCGAAAGGGCATTTAATGCCGAGTTGAGTGCCGAGATATTGAATCCACCGGTAATATTGACTTCACCAAACACATTGACCATAATGGTACGGGCGGTAATGATGGTTACGGCAATCTGATCGCTCCGGTATAAATAAGCCGAGGATAATTGTTTTTTAATTAATTCGCGCGCTTGAGCAAGGGTAAGTCCTTTCAGGAAAATTTTGGAAACGCCGCTGGGTTGAATATAGCCATCAGGTGTGATCCGTTGTTGAATATCGGTTTGTGAAGCACCGAAAATGGTAATGTGAATTTCATCGCCTTCACCCAGTACGTAGGTATCGGGTGCCTGTGCACCATCGGTAGTACGAAAAACAGCCAACGATTTATCAGTAAACAAGGAATGACCATAAATATTGGCAATGCCCTGGTTTTTGGCAGCTTCGGACTGAATCACTCGTTGAGATGCTTCAGCAGCCGCTTCTTTTGGAGTTGTCAACGGATTTTTGGTTACAATGGTACTGTCGGTTGTGGCCGGGGCATTTGTAGCCGGAGAAGAATTCCCCACAATAATATTGATGGGCTGCGCCGTATTCGTACCTTTTTTCTTTTCGGCTTCCATTTTATCCAAAATGGCTGTTACTCTCGCCTGATATTGTGGTAATTGAGCCGGCGGAATATTTTGTAGATCAATTCCTTCTTGCAGTAGTCGTGCATTCACTTCAGCCTCCGTTAAGCCCCGTTTCTGAAGTTCGGTGTTAATCATTTGCTGGGTGGCAGGTGATGGCATGGTTTGTGCCTGTAAAGCAGTAAAATGTATCAGCAGGATGGTAATCATGGCTGATAAAAAAAACATGTTCTTGCGTTTAAGTCTGAATTTCATTTGTTTGAATGTATTATAATCGATAGTTCGGTATAAAATTATATTTTTAATGTAAGTGGAATATTGCATGCATCGGGAGTTGCATACTAATTACATTTGTCCTGCGCAACAAAAACTGAGAATGGAAAACGTACCGGGAAACAGTCGAAAAAAATTGAAGGGTTTGTTTCCCTGCGATCCATCGCAATATTCCATTTGCAGTGAAATGAAACCTTTTAATAAATAATTAATGATCACAATGCATAGTTATTTTTAATGAGTATCTGTTTTGACTCCTACTTTATTTTTCATAACACTTGCAAACAACCGACCTCGTCCGGTAAGCCGAAAAATGGAGCGCAGTTGGCGTAGAAACCTGTTCTGTTTGAGTCGCGACCTATTCCGTCGAGACAGGTTTAAACGTTTTCAGCTTGCAAACCACTCATTTTTCGAGTGAAGCGGGCAAACCCTTTTTTTCGGTGTTTCCTTGTCCCTGATATTCATTTTTATATTGATTTAGGTACTCAAACGGATCATCATTTTATTTTTTTCAACAGGAATCCAATCTGCATTCATACCACATGCTTTTTTTGGATTCAACGATCATTTTGCATTTAAAAGTTCGAAACATCAATACAATGAATTGGCTTTATACACAAAAAAAGCCATCATTTATTCCAAATGACAGCATACTAATTTATTTAGAATTCAGCATTGCAACAAACTGACAATGGCTTCTGAAATCAAGCGATTGAAAAGCGAAAACCGTATGATATTTCATAGTGATATCAACATGAATATGTTTGATAATGTTGTTAACGATAGGTAAATCAAAATGGTTGGGCTCAATCATTGTAAACAAGATAAAGAAATTAAAACAGAATGATGAATTTGCAATTATTTTAAAGCCTGAAACGGTTGCAAAGATACAATAATCCATGAAATCATCAAATATTTTCTATGAAAAGTAAAAAAAAAGGATGTCGGTTTTGGTATTGAAAGTTGTACCGTATTTCTCATCTTTTCACGAAACGTAACAAATCTCCTGTTTTACGGATAGAAAATTGGATTCCCACCGAGTTGCCGTACAGTTTACCGAAATCGGCTCCCATGGAGCAACCTAATTCAATATTGGATAGTCCCGTGAATAGTTTGTGAACTTCTAAGAGCATGGAGGTGTTTTGAATCATTGCAGGGAAGGAAGGGAAATAGTTTCCGTAATTTTTGCTGAACGAAGAGAGAAAACGATAGTGATAGCCCGATATATCTCCTTCAATGCCAATGTGATGTACCTGAACCCTGTTGTTCAATGTACTCAGGTCGGCATTTTTGGTGTATAAAGGAGATGAGATAAAGGGCGTGCCAATGGTGCGGGAGTAATAACTCCATCCGGATGGATAACTGCCATTTGTGAAATAGTTATCTACTCCGCCATAATCAAGTCCATCAATGCCGGCAAAAGGTCCTGATTGGTCGGTGGTATTCAGGTACTCGTACAGGATGCCGTTTATAAAAGGAAATCGGGTGTTGTGAATGGAAATTCCCCAAAGCCCATCGGGGGTATTCATGTCAAAACCAATCAGACGAATGGGTCCATCTTCCAATAAATTTTGCCAGTAAGCGCCAATTTTAAAATCGGCAATATCGGCATCTACTCTTACGCCCTGCGAAATAATATGATTGCCGAGTGCATTGATTTGATCGCTTCTGTTGGCATCCGCGCCGCCGTGTCCTCCGGTAAACACATCAATAAAATCCTTGAACCCGACAGGCGTAGCTACAATATCTGAATTTGGATTGACCCCTCCCCATTGAGCAGCATGATCAAAATTATATTGCAGATGAACCGGAAGGTTTCCGCCAAGACGCAAATAAATATATTTATGATGGAATAATACGTTTTTCATATACATATTATCCAAAAAAACACCTTCGGAAATGGCTCCTTTTACTTCGAGATAACCACGGGTAAATGGTACGGGTGTATACTGCTCTATTCCGGCGGTAAGACAAGGAATCGGTCGGGCATTTTGAGAAAATAAAAATCCACCGCTTGACAACGTCTGATCCTGGTTTCCAAATTGTTCTTCACGCGAACCGAACACGAGATCGAATACCGATAATCGGAGATGAGCATACCACTCCTGAAAATAAAAATTTGTTTTTAGATGATCGGTTGATAGGAACCCTGAAACTTTAAAGTTAGAATCAAAAAGCCGATCGGGATGATCGAAATTTTTTTGTACCCCCACAAGAAAGGTAGCACTTTGAGGGGTCGAAGGCGTTATCCCGTAATCGCGGCTTTGCAACCAAAAAGGGGCATACGCTCCCGAAGAAGTTAAACCTGATACACGAATATCGTAATGAATGGTGTCATTTTGTGCCACTGCAAAAAATGGGAACATCAAAATGAAAGCAAGTATGGGAAGGTTTTTATACATAGTAGATATTATTCTGATTTAAATAATATAAGATTGATTTACATTAAATACAAAGTTACAAAGACACGGATAAGTGTCAAATCAATGCGTTTATGATTTATATTTATACCGGCACAAAGCATAAAACATAACTGTTTTATTTCAAGTGCAATAACAAGAGTAATTACAAAGAAATACTTGTATTTCTTTACTTTGTGTCCTTAAAATTATGATTATATCCTAAAATATTTTGTACCTTAGAGCCTTAGTGTCTTTGTGTTTAAATTTAATCGCCTCTGTTAAACGGCTATAATTGCTTATTTCATATAAACTCTAGTGATCTGATTTTAATGACTATTGGTTTTGCAATGATTTTTTCAACATAATGATACCAAGATCCCAAGCACTTTTTAATCCCGGCCATTAATTAGTTGAATCCATCTCTTTTTCAGCGAAGACTCTTATTTTTAAATTTCCAGATTCAAATTGTTTTGTTGTGTTGTGAATAAATTGAGGTTCAGTGTCAATTTTCAATTTCAACTATCAACCCATACAACCAAAATGATTAAGGTTCAAAGCTCCATAAATCATTGAGTACGGTACTGTCGTTTTCGCCAAAGCCGATATACCCTTTACCGGCAATGGTGAAAGCAATTGCATTCTCGCGTTCGGGTATTTCACCCCGCACATACCATTGATTACGGACTGCATCGTATTCCAATAAGTCTGAAAATAACCGTCCGCCGGTGAGTGGTCCGTGAAAATACCGACCTGTAGAAACAAAAAATCGATTTCCGATTGCCAATGCAACGCTATTTTCCCGACCGGGGTAGGGTAGGGAGCAACGTTGTTTCCAGGTGTCGGTGGCCGGAACGTATTCCCACCAATCGTTTTTGCTTGCCGTATCGAAGCCTGTACCGATAAATACTTTTTCTCCATCGGTGCATGCCACAGCTCCGAAACGTTTGTGCAACGGCGTTTCACCCATTTGTTTCCACGTGTTTTGCACGGGGTCGTAACACCACAAGCGATTCGTGAAATTCCATCCATCAAATCCAAAACCGGCATAAATTTTACCGTTGGCAACAAAACTGATGCAATTATTGGGGGCTTTATCCGGATAGTCGGCTTTTTGTGTCCAGGTATTTGCAACAGGATCGAAGCACCAGAAATCATTTAAAAGGACATTTGAATTATAGGCACTTCCACCAACCTGTACGCCAAGTCCAACATAAGCCTGATTATTAATAACTTCGGCAATAGCGTTTACGCGGGCTGCACCCTTGAAATCCATTTTCTGCGTCCAACTGTCGGTGGAAGGATTATATTCCCAGCAATCGACCAATGCACCACCGTTTTTACCTGAGCGGCCTAAAGTTACATACCCCTTGTCGCCAATGGCAAATCCCACGGCTGATGATCGTCCCACGGCTGTAGGGGTAGTTTTGGATTGGAACTGAACTGCAGGGTAAGGCGATTCTTCCGCATCCTGACAGGAAACAACCAGCAAAATGAAAAAAAAGAGGACAATTGTTCCGAAAAATTTATAATTGCGGGTTTGCATAGGCTTTGGTGCTAATTTGAAAAGTTTGAAAATGTGATTTCGCTTTGATAAATATTTTTTGAATGCAAAGATACAAATGGTACATGCAGCGTATCGGTTGTTCCTAAACCTGTTGTGTTAAGCAGGGGATGCAACGAATGCTATAGGTTGTAAACCATACGTTGCGATGTTGTGTCATAGCGTTCTTTGCGTTCAAAATAAATTAATTTTTCAAAGGATATTCAAAACGTACGAATCTGAAAATGTGTTGATTATTTTTTGATGACTTGATCTAATTTTACTTTCACGCTGATGCCGATTTGTCCAAGTGAAAGAATAAGATACCCATCACGTGATTTTTTAATTTTGCCATGAATATTCTTCATGGGACCGCCAATGATTTCAACCTCGTCGCCAAGTGCAAATCGGCATTCTTTGCCACGAGCCTGATCCAAAAATTTTTTAATAATTTCAATTTCATTATCGCGAACTATCGCCGGTTTTCCGTTGTAAAAAACAATACGCGATATACCCGTGATGGCGGGCAAGGTTCGTAATTTTTCATCGCTGGTTTTTACAAAAATATAAGATGAAAACAAGGGTACTTCTACCATTTTAATACGGTCAGACCATTTTCGGGGCGAGAGATGTAAGGGCAAAAATACCTCAACTCCTTCTGCTTTTAAATGCAGCTCAACTTGTTTTTCGGCTCGTGAAGCCGTGTAAAGTACATACCAGTTCATAAGTTAATTTTAGATCGAATGCTGCAAGATGAAGCATTTTTTTTTGCAAAGATAAATCTTTTTATGTATAAAATCATTGATGTCCGAAAAACTTTAATTCTGACCGCTGATAACAGAATTTTAGAAAAAGTTGGCATTATCTCGTCCCAATTGGACTTAAAATTCATATGAACCAATATTCTACCGAACGATCCGTCCCTACGGGATTTTTTAATAAACCGCATCGTTGCGACAGTGTGGGAGGCAGCACGTGGACAATCCGTTTTTAGCCTTTTTGGGACGACAGTACACGAATCTGTTTTTTTTGGACGGATTTAGAGGATTATTTTTCTCTGAAGCAGTTGAATCAATCTCTTTTTCGGCGTAGATTCTTATTTTGAGAATACGCTGAAAAGTCATATATGCATTCCTGAAATGCTAAGAACCTATGATACAAAGTCGCCAGGTATTGAATTATACTGTGAATTTGATCTTTGCATCTAAGCATTTTTGCAACATAGCGATCAAAAAATACTTTTCGGAGTGGACTCTATTTTTAAATTTTTACATTTTCAAATTTAGATTGTTGAGGCTATTCTTCTTGCTGCAACGACTCATAGAAACCCAACGAATGATACGCTCTTAAATCGGTCTGCTTTATTGGTCGGTAAATAGTGATAAAATTATTAAAATACTTCTGTATCTTTGCACGATATTAATTGTAAGTAAGTGTTCATAATGAATTGATATAATCAGTTTACCAGGAAAGGTCAAAAAAGTAAATTTTCAACGCAAAGAACGCAATGTAATTAAGTCGCAAAGTATTGATAGATACTAATTATATTTCATAGCGTCTTTGCAACGTTGCAACTTTGCGTTCATGGAAATGGTATAAACTAATTATGAATAGCTACTTAATAAATTGAGTTCAAACTTAAAATAATAAAGTAAGGTGTTTCAATCCCATATCGGTGAATTTGCAGGATTAGGTGTTTCGGTGTGCTGGACTATCAGTGCATTGTTTTTCGAAAAAGCCGGACATAAAATCGGTTCATTGCAGGTCAATCTTTTAAGGTTATTTTTAGCAGTTATTTTGTTGGGTATTGCCACATTTTTCACACGCGGCATGTTTTTTCCGGTTGATGCAACGGCATATCAATGGGCATGGCTGGGTTTGTCGGGGTTTATTGGGTTTTTCATAGGTGATTTGCTGTTATTCAAATCATACACCATGATCGGATCGCGCACAGCAGCATTGATTATGAGTTTAGCTCCCATGATTACAGCGGTGATCGGTTGGTTTTTGTTGGACGAGATTTTATCGTTTAAAAATATTGTAGCTATCGTGGTAAGTGTGCTTGGGATTGTGATTGCCATCTCGAATCGGAAAATGAAATTAAATATCTCATTCAAAGGATTTTTGTTGGCTTTTGGAGGTGCAATGGGGCAAGCGGTAGGGTTGATTACCAGTAAAAAAGGAATCGGTACGTATGACCCGATGGCAGCCACTCAAATTCGGGCATTTTTCGGTCTGTTGAGTTTTGCACTGTTGGTTACCCTATTAAAACGTTGGCATAAAATTCCGATTGCATTGACACAAACGCAGGCACTAAAATCGGTAACGGTCGGTGCCATTTTCGGTCCGGTTGTTGGGGTGGCATTGGGGCTTTTTGCTATCCAACAAACGAAAACCGGTATTGCTTCGACCTTAATGGCATTGGTGCCTATTTTTATTATTGTACCGTCAGCAATTATGTTTAAGGAAAAAATAAAGCTCCAGCAAGTGATTGGTGCAGTGATCAGTATTGCGGGTGCAACCTTGTTTTTTTTGTGATGATTTTACACGATTTTAAATTTTTAAATCATGTCTTTGTGTAGTGAATCGCTTTTGACTCTTATTTTCAAGTTTTCAAATTCAACTTATGTTTTGGTGCTTTTGAATTGAATACATTTCGTTCGCAGTGCACAACATGATTCAAAATTGTCGAAATCTGTTTTTATATTCAAATAAAATTGTATCTTTGCACTCCTAAAAATTCAAGGAAAGTTGCCGGAGTGGTCGATCGGGACGGTCTCGAAAACCGTTGTACGGGTAACTGTACCCAGGGTTCGAATCCCTGACTTTCCGCATAATGAAATCAAAGAGAAAATCTGTAGGCAGGTTTTCTCTTTTTTTTATTCCCTGTCGCTGAAAAAACAGGAACGACCAAAAGTAAAAAATTGAAAGGAGTAACGGGTCGAACGGTACATGGTTTAATGGCTAAATTTTTATACTTTTGTACTTCAAACTAAAAAAATCAAGACATGACCTATATAAAAAAACCCGATTGGCTTAAAATTAAATTTGAAAGTAACGACCAATATTCGCGGGTCCACAATATTGTAAAAGAAAAGCATCTGAACACGATTTGCTCGAGTGGTCGTTGTCCCAACATGAGCGAATGTTGGAATCGGGGCACGGCTACATTTATGATAGGCGGCGAAATTTGCACGCGTGCCTGTAAATTTTGCAATACCCTTACCGGTCGCCCGTTAGCCCTCGACCCGAACGAACCGATCCATATAGCTCAATCTATACAGTTAATGAATTTGCATCATGCCGTAATAACTTCGGTCGATCGCGATGATTTACCCGATGGAGGTGCTATTCATTGGGCTGAAACCATTCGGATCATTAAATCCGTAAATCCAGCCTGTACATTGGAGGTGCTGATCCCTGATTTTGATGGTAAAACGGAATTGATTCACCTGATTATTAACGAAAAACCCGATATTATTTCTCATAATTTAGAAACCGTTCGCCGACTTACCCCGCTGATTCGTACAAAAGCGAAATATGACACCAGTCTGAATGTATTGTCATACATTGTTGCACAGGGTATCCGTGCCAAAACAGGGATTATGCTTGGATTGGGTGAAACAGAAGAAGAAGTGTTGCAATTGATGGACGACACCCTGCAAACCGGTTGCAGGATTCTTACAATTGGTCAATATCTTCAACCATCGCGCCGTAATATCGCGGTTAGTGCCTATATTCATCCCGATAAATTTGAGGAATACAAACAAATTGCTTTCCTCAAAGGATTTCGTTTTGTCGAAAGCGGTCCGTTTGTCCGTTCATCGTATCATGCCGAAAAGCATATTTAAAATGCGTAAATTTGTGAATAAAATGAGGGTACCTTATTTTCTAATTTGTAAAAATATGCGTTTACTTGGTTTCTAATGGTTCATTCATTTCAAATAAAAGGTCGATTTTTTATTTATTCAATATACTGATTATAAACATGTAAATCTAATTAATTTCATATTCAACGGTTGAATTCAACGGGAATTTTATAAATTGTAATGATTACAAACATGAATAAAATATAAATGTTATTTATTTGGTTTATATTTTTCATTGAAATTTGGTAGAATAAAAAAATAAACGCTATATTTGTATCGAAAATCATAAACAAATATTTTCGAAAGAGTTCTTTATTTCCAATCTTCAGTATAGACAACTGACATTCCATAACTTTTTCTTCAAAAGGAGTTTTTTCAAAAATCGATTTGTTTTCGATGCGAAAATTACCGACTTAGTTTAAGAAAGGGGCTAAGTTTTATTTATTCACACATAAAACTCTATCAATATGAAAGATGTTCAACTTGAAAATGATTTAGTAGCGTTGCAAAGTAATATGCGGAACTTCGCTTTTTCGCTCACATTGAACCGTGAAGATGCTGAAGATTTGCTGCAAGACACCACGCTCAAGGTATTGGATAATCAGGAAAAATTTACTGACAATGTAAATTTCAAAGGATGGGTGCTCACGATAATGAAGAATATTTTTATCAACAATTATCGTAAAATCGTACGAAACCAAACAGTTGTTGATAAAACAGAAGATTTACATCATCTCAATTTACCTCAAAATTCGGGTTTCGAAAGCCCTGAGGGGTCATACTCGGTAGGCGAAATCACCAATAACATTGAATCTTTCGCTGATGAATACCGGATTCCTTTTTCGATGCATGTACAGGGTTTCAAATACGAAGAAATTGCCCAAACCATGAATCTCCCAATCGGTACCGTTAAAAGCAGAATTTTCTTAGCCCGTAAGCGATTACAGGAACAACTTAAAGATTATCGTTATTAATCCTCCATTTTTTCATAAAAAGCCGAAGAACTTTTCTTCGGCTTTTTTGTTTAAATTAAGGAGAATACAATCAATTTTAATGGTTTAACCGCATTTTCTATTTTATGAACACAGCGTATATCATGCTTTCCAGCAATGACTTTCCAGTACAAAACATTGATCGTGCCATCGAAATTCTTGCCGATCATTTTGAAGTTGCCGATCAGAGTTCTGTTATGGTAACAAAACCTGTAGGAGCAGTATATAAAGCTGATTTTCATACTATGGCTTTGAAAATTTTTTCGGATGATAATGCCGATGATACCATCGCCATTTTTAAAATGGTAGAGCAAACGCTTGGACGTAACGCCGAGAGTAAGTTAAATGGACTGATTCCGATGGATATTGATTTGATAATATGGAACGATAAGGTAGTACATTCCGATTACGAACGGTTCGACTTTGTAAAAAATTGTATTGATGAGATTCGATAATTTATTTTTAAATTTTTCCGAATCTATTGTGTTCATTTTCAAATTATTCATTCCAATTCAAATTATTCATTCCTTTTTTTTCTGCAATATTTTGCTGCAGGGTTGATTCTTCAGTTATAAATTAATATATTTGTGGTCATATTAAAAAATATATATACCATTTAACTGAACGAATGAGTATGAAACATTTCCCTCCATCCGAGTTGATCATTAACAGCGATGGCAGTATTTTTCATTTACATATCAAACCGGAACAACTTGCAGATCATGTGATTCTGGTTGGTGATCCCGGGCGTGTGGCTTTGGTGGGTGCTTATTTTGAATCACAGGAATGCAGCATTTCTAATCGTGAGTTTAATACCATAACGGGAACTTATCATGGGAAACGGATAACCGTCATTTCGACCGGAATAGGAACTGATAATATTGATATCGTAATGAATGAGTTGGATGCGCTTTCGAATATAGATTTTGAAAAGCGAATCGAAAAACCCGAAATCCGACAGTTATCAATTGTTCGAATCGGCACCACGGGTGGTATGCAAGCGGATATTCCCCTCGGAAGTTTCTTAATTTCAGAAAAATCCATTGGGTTCGATGGCGTTTTGAATTTTTATGCCGGACGCGATTCGGTAAGTGATTTGGATTTTGAACGGGAACTGAAGAGGCAGTTAAATTGGAATACTCAACTTGCTGATCCTTATGTGGTAGATGCTGACAAAGATTTAATTCATCAAATAGGGAAAGATGATATGTTGCGGGGTGTAACAATTTCGGCTAATGGTTTTTATGGACCTCAGGGTCGCGTTTTGAGGATTGATCTGGCTGACATGCATTTGAATGATAAAATAGAACGATTTCGCTACAAGGGTTATAAAATTACCAATTACGAAATGGAGAGTTCTGCCATTGCCGGCTTATCAAAATTAATGGGGCATAAAGCCATGACTGTTTGTTGTGTTATTGCTAACAGGCGTGTCGAACAGGCAAATACGGATTATAAACCCTATATTGACCAATTGGTAAAAACAGTACTTGACAGGATTTGAGCTGAATGATATGATTACCGACAAAACATCGTACCGTACCTATATAAAACGTGATTTAAAAGCATACGGCTTGAAAAGGGTGTCATTTTATAATTATTTCAGAATGGAGCAGGTTCGTTTTCAGCTTCGACTGCGAAAAATTGAATATTTGTACAATGTCAGGCATCAACAACGTTGGTGCAGGTTGCTGTTATTTTGGCTCGAATTTTTGAACCATCGGCTTGCCGTAAGATTGGGATTTACCATCCCTAAAAATGTGTTTGGACCAGGGCTTTGTATCGTTCATCATGGTACGATTGTGGTCAGTCCGAAAGCTGAAATAGGTGAGAATTGCAGGATTCATCCCTGTACTTCGATCGGTGATTACAATGGAGCACCCCATATTGGAAACAATATTTATATAGGACCGGGAGCCAGAATATTTGGGAATATTCAAATTGGGAATAATGTTGCCGTTGGGGCAAATGCAGTTGTCAATTCAAATGTACCCGATGACGTAACCGTAGGCGGAATTCCGGCGCGTATTTTATCAAAAACATCTTCAATTGAACGGGATCTTTTTGCTGAAGGACTTTTTTTGTGAACAAACATAATTTACTATTGTGCTTTGATGCATTCTTTTGATTGAAATTCCTAAACACGAATCCCTAAACACGAATTCAATGTCAACCATAACTGCCATCTCCACTCCGCCCGGTATCGGGGGTATATCTGTAATTCGGGTATCGGGAAAGGAATCGCTCGGTATTTGCGATACAATTTTTCGCAGCCGAAATCCCCGTCTTTCAATTTCTTCACAAGCTCCGAATACGGTTATTTTTGGATCGGTCATCAATGATACCCACGAAACAGTAGATGATGTATTGGTTAGCACATTTCATGCACCTCACTCATTTACTGGCGAAGATAGTGTTGAGATTTCGTGCCATGGATCTATTTTTGTGCAACAGCAAATTTTACAACTGTTAATCAAACATGGTTGTGTGTTAGCTCAACCCGGTGAATTTACGCAACGGGCATTTTTAAACGGTAAAATGGACCTTTCGCAAGCTGAAGCAGTTGCCGATTTAATCGCATCGACCACTGCTGCAAGTCATCGCATGGCAATGAATCAAATGAGGGGAGGTTTTTCGTCGAAGTTGCAGGATTTGCGCGCTCAATTACTTGACTTTGTTTCGCTTATTGAATTGGAGTTAGACTTTACGGATGAAGATGTGGAATTTGCTGATAAAACCCAATTAAAAACATTGGCATTAAAAATTGAAAAATTGATTTCGCAACTGTTGGATTCTTTTCAGGTTGGAAATGCGATAAAAAACGGTATTCCGGTTGCCATTGTGGGCGAAACCAATGTAGGTAAATCAACCTTGCTGAACTTATTGCTGAATGAGGAACGGGCAATTGTTTCTGATATTCACGGAACCACACGCGATGTGATTGAAGATTTAATGGTGATTGATGGCGTTTTATTTCGTTTTATCGATACAGCCGGTATACGTGATACAAAAGATAAAATTGAAAATCTGGGAATTGAACGTACGTACCAAAAAATTGAACAAGCTGCCATAATCCTTTGGATGCTTGACTGTACACAACTGAGCGATCGGATAGAATGGCTTACAGAACGGATCGCCAAACGGGCAAGAAATAAAAAAGTGATTCTCGTTTTTAATAAAATGGATAAAATTACGGATGATGAACGGGATATTTTGCTCCATCTTTTCGATTCGTTTGTTGGAGAGCGAATTTTTATTTCTGCCCGCCAACATTTGAATACAAATAGGTTGGAGCAATCACTGGTAAAAGCAGCTCATCTTCCCGAAATTCAAAGCGGAGATGTGGTAGTGAACAATATCCGTCATGTTGAAGCATTACAAAAAGCGCGCGAATCCCTTTCACGGGTTTTAAATGGGTTAGATAAAGGTGTTTCGGGCGATTTTCTATCACAGGATATCAGAGAATGCATGTATTTTCTGGGAGAAATAACGGGTCAGATTTCAAACGATGAAATACTGGGAAATATCTTTGGAAAATTCTGCATTGGAAAATAGCCCCCAAAACCAACAATCGGATAAAATTATTACACTCTTGAATTTCAATGGAATATAGATATATATTTATAATTTTTCTATCCTTACCTATTGTTTTATATAGGTATTTTGTGTAAATTTGTACCGTATTTGTACCACGAAAACACAAATACCATTAATCAAATCCAATGTTATGTAGTGTTTTTACAAACACATACAAACACAAACAAAGATTGATTAAAAATAAAACCGAATTTATCCAAAGTACAAACAATAGATGCCTGGGAAATTTGAATATAATAAGGTCTGTAAATTATGCGGTAATCCATTTACTGCACAGAAAAGCACAACAAAGTATTGTAGTGAAACTTGTGCCGGCCGTGCAAACAAAGCAGAAAAGCGCCAGGAACGTTTACAGGCTGAAATTGAGTTTATCCAAGAACGTAATCGACAAAACTTGCTTTCTCTAGAAAATTTGTCGCTTACCGATGCCGCCGTTTTACTTGGTATATCACGCCCCACATTATACAAATTACTAAATGACCGGAATGTAAAGCTTTTGCGAATTTCAAAGCGTACTATCAGAGTCAGGAAGTCCGACTTGATGGATTTATACCAAAATCAATCCGAAAAGCCTGCTCCGATCAATACTCCTATTGCTGAAATCAACAAAAAACAAGAAGATTACATTACAGTTGCCGAAGCCCTACAACTTTTCAAAATCTCAAACACATACCTCTACAATAAAATCAGAGCTGAACAAATTCAATCTGTTATCATAAAGGGCAAAGCACATTATCCTAAAAATGTTCTAAAAAGATTATTCGCAAAAAATCAGTACGCCAATATTTCAGAATGGTACACTGTAGCCGAAATAATAGAAAAATTCGGAGTATCCCAGCAATATGTGTATGAATACACGAGTGACCATAAAATGCCAAAAAAGCGGGATGGAAAAACAGTTTTAATCTCAAAATATCATTGGGATAAATCCAGAGGATTAGACCAAACCGAAAGCGAAAATTACTACACAGTTTCGCAAGCTACTGAAAAATATGCCATAGGGCGAAGTCACTTATACGACTTAATTCGGACACACAAGCTCCCTAAAATCAAACGTGGACAAAGCATTTTAATTCACTGTCAAGAGTTAGACAACATTATGAATAACCGGAAAAGGTAAAATTTATGTCAGCAACCAAAGTAACATTAAGAAAGCGCGAATTGCCAAGTGGCAAAATCACTCTTTACCTTGATTTTTATCCGCCAATCAGGAACCCGCGCACAATGGAAATGAGTCGTCGCGAGTATTTAGGTATTTATATTATCAAAAAGCCAAGAACACCCGAAGAGCGTAATATCAATGCCGAAAAGCTGAAACAAGCAGAAGCGATCCGGGCGCAGCGGGAACTTTCGACTATCAATGAACAGTTTGGATTTATTGATAAAGCCAAGCAGAAAATGGATTTTCTGGCATATTTCAAAGAAAAGTTACCCAATCAGGATCAAAAGTGGGAAAAGATCTACAAGCATTTTTATCGGTTTGTCAATGGCAAATGCACCTTTTCTGATGTTACTGTTGATTTATGTAATAGCTTTCGCACTTATCTTTTAAACGCCAGGCAATTAAAACACGACAAACGCACTTTGTCGCAAAATTCGGCTGCAGGTTATTGGTCCACATTCCGTGGCTTATTGGCAATTGCTTATAGGGACAAATACCTGTTGGAAAATATAAACGAACACCTCGATAAAATTGATACGCAGGACACACGCCGCCATTTTCTTACAATCGAAGAAGTCCAGGCGTTACATAATACGCCATGCCAGGAACCGGTACTTAAAGCCGCTTCGCTCTTTTCCTGTCTTACGGGGTTGCGGTTTAGCGACATAATTGCTTTGCGATGGGAAAACTTTGAAACCTATCCCGATGGTGGCCATTGTATCCGTTTACGAACAGAAAAGACCGATGCCGAAGCCCTTAACCCAATCAGCTTGGAAGCTTTCGAACTCTGTGGCGAGAAATCTACCGGATTAGTATTTAAAGGCTTCAAAAAATCAATGCTTCAAAATATTCTACCTAAATGGCTACAAGCCGCAGGAATCACAAAACACATTACATTTCATTGTTTTAGACACACTTTTGCAACTTTGCTTGTTTCTAATGGAAGTGAAATCTATACGGTAAGCAAAATGCTCACTCATAAAAATGTTTCAACAACACAGATTTATGCAGATTTGATAGATGAAAAGAAGCGTGAAGCAGCAGAAACTATAAAAATAAAAAGCAGAACTCCCCTACCTTAAAATCAATGTAATCAAACAAATAAACTTTCAATTTATTACTCACATGCATGTAAATAATATTTTCAATTCAAAAAGTGATTTTAAAAACTTCACTATGAGCGAAAGAGCTGCTTTTAGTGTTGTAATGAGATTTTATCAAAACGAGACGGAATCAACAGAACGGATTAAGGAAAATTCGCTATCTCAAACCACGCTTTTCAATTGCGTTAACACCATTACCGAAAAACTAAAAAGTGAAGAATTCCCCGAAGCATTTGTAAACGAAATCTGGGACGATATCAAACACATTCGGGGCAAGAAGAATGATGATATCCAAAAACAGCCGATTAGAAACATGCTAAAATTCGATTATGAATACAATGCCAATCGCTGGTACGAGGCAACAATCATTTTTGCATGCGTTTATATGGTTTTAGCCTTGGATTGCCCCAACAAAGTAAATTGTTTGACACTGATCAAAGAAAAAGCAGCTTACAATGAAGATGCTAAACCTTATTTCGAACCATTCGAGCAAGCAGTTTTAGAGCTCAGAGACAATCAAGCCAAACACCCTTCCGCCTACGGCATTAAAGCTGAGCAACCAACAGAGGAACTGAAAAAACTTTCAGAAGCTGAGTGGTTAGCCTGTGAAAAACATTTCTCCTGGAAGTTTGATAAATTACGCACGATGCTTGCGGGCAAAACTCATGAGGAGCAACTCCATGAGTATGTTGAAGAATGTAAAAGAGAGGAGAGTTTACCCAATCCAAGCAAAACTTATTTAGACCTATTGAAAGTACAAATTCAATATCTACAACGACAGGTATCTCAAAAGAACAATCCCATTATTAATGTAAATGATATTGTAGATGCTCTGAAAGATCACAAGTTTTCTAATGAACGAGCTGCAGAACTACTGGAAATTATCAACTACGCCCTGTATTCCAAACAATACCCGGAGGATATTTGCGGAAACTTAGAAAACAAAATCAAACTCTTTCGTCAGGCAGCTTCACCGCAAAGCGAGAAAGATTCAAATCCTGACAATGAGGAAAGCACCGACAAGGCAACACAAAAAGTAAAATCCGTTGCAATAATGGAAATGCTAAAGCTTCTGGACAAAGGAACCGCCCATAATGATCTTACAGACATTTGCAAATTCATTGCATTTCTTACCGGCAATTCCCATAAAAGCATTTACAATGATGCTCAGAATGGAATCACTTTCAGCCCCAAACACCACGCTCAGGACATTGAAAAAGCAAACGAATTATTCAAGTCGCTAAACATGTCAATATCAATAGACAAGCAAAAACAATATTGAATTTCCAACCGGTTGTACAACCAGTTGTAGGGTATTGTTTCCTATTTTTTTGTACCACGATCTCAATCGAAGTCGTGGTTTTCTTTTTATTGGCACAGAAGGAAGCCCAATCGCCGAAAACTATATCAATATGTTTTCAGAACAAATTTCTTTCAATGAATTGCCACAGGCAATAGTTTATCTTATCCAGAAAGTTGAAAATCTGGAAGCTCTCGTAGCTAAAGGACAATCGGAAACACGTGAATCAGATCGTTGGCTTAATCTGAAGGAGTTTCAGGATTACCACCCCGACCACCCGGCAGCACCTACTATTTATGCCTGGGTTGGACAGAGACTTATTCCTTATCACAAGAAAGGCAAAAAGTTGATGTTCCTGAAAAGTGAAATCGACCTTTGGCTAAAACAGGGCAGACGAAAAACCTCTGCCGAAATACAAGCCGAAGCAGCTGAATTTGTAGCTAAAAAAGGGAGGATTGTAAAATGACAGACAATAAACAGCCCCAACGATTAGCCGACATTCTGAAAGATTATTTTCAGAACAGCAACGAGCCCTTGGCTGTTGACTTCCGCAAACAATTTGCCGGAACGGACAACCCGCTTTTAGCTCCAAAGCCAGTCGAAGAGACTTCTCTTGAAGATTGGCTCGACAATCAGGATGTAATGCAAGCATTACACGTGTCTCCCCGAACACTTCAAACGCTACGTTCCAATGGCTTATTGCCATTCTCACGTATTGGCAACAAGCTTTACTATCGCCGTCAGGATATTATCAAAATCCTTTCTGACAATTACACAATGCGTAAAATTCAGAATTATGGGAAATAATAATTGTGTACAGCCGTCAGATCTGGCGGCTCAGATATTATCCAAAACGCATTATGGCATTGGAATTTATGCACATATATTGAGATTGTATTATCCAAATAAAACAGTCCTCTCCCTTTCGGGGAGGACTTGTTTGCCAACAAAGAACCCATTCAATGCCGACAAGCCGACACTGAATATTTTCATTGAGAAAGAGAATGTATTGGGTAATGCTTGGGATAAAGAGTTTGCACGACATGAGGACGCCCAAAACGCTATTCCTGCCGGTGATTCATTCGACTTTGCCGAACTTCATTACAAACAGTCAGGCGATGAACTATTACAAACCCTTAATAAGGAAATGAATTTGCATATCGGTGAAAAATTTGATTTCTACAAAAACCGAAATAATCCGGACAATCAAAGCAATCATTCAAATCATAGTTCAGACATTGTGGTGAGGCATTTTTCTTTCTTCAAAGCTCCTGTTCGGAATACAATTCCTCACAAGTCAATTACCTTGTTTGATGCCTACAATTACATTGTCGGTGATTACGCAAAACAACGAACGGAAAAACTGCGGAATATAAAAGACCCTAAGCAAGCCCGGCAATACAAAGCCTCAACATTCGATTACTGTACTTTTTCAGGAATGTTTCAAACCCGAAACGACAAAGCACTCATAAGCCATTCCGGCTTATTGTGTATTGATTTTGACCATTTGCAAAGCGTTGATCTGCTTCGCAAGCAACTTTTGCAAGATGAATACTTTGAAACGCAATTGCTTTTCGTTAGCCCTTCCGGCGATGGATTGAAATGGATAATCTCAATTGACACAAAACAATCAACCCACAGCAATTATTTCGCTGCAGTTGCAAATTACATTCTACGAACCTACGGTGTTGAGGTTGACAAATCAGGGCGGGATATATCCCGCGCCTGCTTTCTGCCATACGACCCGCAGGCATACATTAATCCACTTTACAAACCTTCAACTAAATAATTATGAGCAAGAAAACATTTAACCCGACAGACTGGCAACCTACAATTCAAAATACAACGCAATATGTAGAGCCGTCACATGTGGCGGCTAATGATGATTTGGAGTTGATTGTAAACCGTATCGAATCTACCTCCATTGATATTGCCCCCAATTATGCAGATTGGCGAGACCTGGGCTTTGCCCTCGCAGATGCTTTGGGCGAAAGCGGTCGTAATTACTACCACCGCCTAAGCCGATTTTATCCGTCTTATTCGCAAAGCGAAACCGACAAACAATATTCCGCTTGCCTCGCTTCGCACGGCCACGGAGTTACAATCAAAACACTTTACCACTTGGCAAAGTCCGCAGGAATAGACATTGCTGTGAAGCAACCAATTTCGGTACATAAAAAAGAATCTCAGGAAAAATCCCCATTTCCCCAATCTGGGGATTTGGAGAATTTGGGGAAAGTAGATTTCTCCCCTATGGGGGAGTCAGAGGGGGCTTCACTACCCGCTTTCCCGAAAGAAATATTTGAATCATTGCCCGGCTTACTCCAGGCAATCACTTCAAATGCCGATTCTCCCGAAGATGCCGACTTGCTTTTGTTGGGCTCCCTGACAGTTTTCAGTGCATGTATGCCCAATGTGTACGGCGTGTATGGCCAACACGAAGTATTTCCAAACCTGTTTCTTTTTGTTACGGCCAAGGCTTCGGCAGGTAAAGGAAGACTTTCTCTTTGCCGTCGTTTGGTAGAACCTATCCACCAAATGATGCGCCAGCAATGCAAGGCGGAACAAGAAGAATATAAACTGAAACTCACACAGTACAACGCCAGTAGCGACAAAGCACACGAAGAAAAGCCAGAAGAACCACCACTCAGAACACTGATTATTCCGGCTAATAACAGCGCGACAGGTCTGTTTCAATTACTCAAGGAGAATAACGAAAAGGGATTGATATTTGAAACTGAAGGCGATACGCTTGCGCAGACTTTCAAGTCTGAACACGGAAATTATTCCGATGGTTTTCGCAAAGCGTTTCACCACGAAACAATTTCCTATAACCGCCGTAAAGACAGGGAATTTGTAGAACTGGCAAGCCCTCAACTTTCTGCTCTTTTGTCCGGTACGCCTAAGCAGGTATCTTCATTGATCCCGAACGCCGAAAACGGACTGTTCAGCCGTTTTATGTTTTATTTTATGAACCTTCGCCCAATTTGGAAAGATGTGTTTGCTGGGGATGACGAGCAACCACTTGAACACAAATTTGATGTTTACGGAAAGGAGTTTCTGGGTTTCAATCTTTTTCTTCGTCAGCAACTGGGCAGATTCAGGTTTGCTTTTTCAAGCAGTCAACAAAAGGCGTTCAATGCCTACTTTGAACAAACGCAACTTCAATACCTCGAATTGTGCGGAGATGATTATGTGGGAAGTATTCGCAGATTGGGATTAATTGCATTTCGTTTGGCTATGATTATGACAGCTCTTAGAATCATAGATACCGGAGAGGTGGCTTCCGTTCTGGTTTGCACAGACACTGACTTCAATACAGTGATGGAAATAGTAAAAGTGCTTGTACTACATGCTGCATACATTTTTGAACAACTACCCAAAGACACCACAACACCGCAGCCATTAAATCACAAACGGCAGTTATTGGACGCTTTGCCAGCTGAATTTGACAGACAAATATACCTTGCGGTAGCTAAAGGATTAAATATCCCGGATAAGACAGCAGAGAAACAAATTGCACGCTTTGTCAAAGCGGGTTTAATCAATCATTTTGCCCAAAACCGATATAAAAAATAATTCCAATTTTACCAAAAAACTAATTACCTTTTTTCTTTATCCTAATGGAAAAATAAAAAAATCTCGAAACAGCTAATCAACAACCTGTAACTAATTGAAAACGGCTATTAGAAACGGGATGCATTACTGTTTTCAATACGGTAGGCGATTTTTTTATTTATAGTCCTGAAATTTGTTCACTAATCAAACAAATCAATTTCAGGACGATTCACAACCACTTTTATTCTTATTGATAAGTTTTTTATCCTTTCTGTTTGGTTATTCAAATATTGTTTGTAATTTTGCGAACAACAAACAATAAAGATAATCAAATCATGGATTGCACTAACAATACCAACAATACGCCTGACAATGAAACTATTGCCCGCTTTGCTAAAGCAATGGGACACCCTACCCGCATTGAAATCCTGCGCTTTCTTGCTTCGCTGGACAGCTGCTATTTCGGCGACATTCACAACGAACTGCCAATTTCCAAAGCAACTGTTTCTCAACATTTGAAAGAATTAAAAGATGCAGGATTGATACAAGGTGAAATTGAAACCCCAAAAGTAAAGTACTGTATCAATCGTGAGAATTGGGAAAAGGCACAATCTTACTTCGTTCAATTTTTCAGTTTAAAACACGACAAAACTTCATGTTGCAAATAAATAATCATATAAATATTTTATCGTTATGAACATTCAGGTATTGGGTACGGGCTGCCCTAAATGTAAAACGCTCGAAAAAATAACCCGTGAAGTAGTGGCAGAAGCGGGTATTGATGCCAACATAACTAAAGTGGAGGACATTGTAGAAATTATGAAATTCAATGTAATGACCACACCAGCTTTGGTGGTTGACGGTAAAGTAGTATTAAAAGGTCGCGTACCTTCCAACAGCGAGTTAAAAGAAATTCTAACCAATAAAGTATTCAGAATATGAAAAAGTTGATTTTAGCTTCCGTAGCAATATTGCTTATTGCCTCTTTTTTTACTGTAAATGCGGGCAGTCCCGCAACCAAATCAGCTCCGGCAACTTCAAGCGTTGCAAAAGTAGAAGTATATTATTTCCATTTCACCCGCCGTTGTGTTACCTGTCAGGCTGTTGAGACTGAATCTCAAAAAGCCATTGCCGCTCTTTATCCGGCTCAATATAAATCGGGTAAAATCATTTTCAAATCGCTTAACTTAGACGAAAATACCAGTAAAACATTAGCCGAAAAATGCAAAGCTGAAGGACAGCAGCTTTTAATTATCAGCGGTAACAAACGCTTCGACCTCACCGAACAAGGGTTTATGTACGCCAGAAGCAACCCCGACAAACTGAAACAGGAACTTAAAACTACAATTGATCCGTTAATCAAATAATCAGGATATGGAGTTTTTACAAAGTGTATTAGATAACTCTCAATATGCGTTTATTACAGCTTTTGTGTTGGGGCTAATGACAGCCATTAGTCCCTGCCCATTGGCAACGAATATTTCTGCTATCGGCTTTATTAGCCGTGACATTGAGAATAGACAAAAAGTGTTTATAAACGGTTTTGTTTACACATTGGGTCGGGCATTCAGCTACACCTTATTAGCGGTCGTTATCTTCTTTGGTGCAAGTAAATTAAATATATCTATGTTGTTTCAGGGTTGGGGCGAAAAACTGTTAGGTCCTGCACTGATTCTAATTGGATTGTTTATGCTCGATGTGATTAAGCTCAAATTCCCGGGCTTTTCCAGTCTCACAGATAAGTTGGGCGAAAAAAGCAAAGGAAGCTACTGGGGTACTTTCTTCTTGGGAGTTGTTTTTGCATTGGCATTTTGTCCTTATAGTGGAGTGCTGTATTTTGCTATGCTCATACCAATGACCGTAGCCAGTGCAAGCGGACTTTATCTACCCATAGTTTTTGCCACAGCTACCGGATTGCCGGTTATTCTTTTTGCGTGGCTATTGGCTTATGCAGTGGGTAATGTTGGTACACTATACAACAGTATCAAAGTATTCGAGTTATGGTTTCGCAGGGTGGTATCTGTCGTATTTATTTTAGTGGGCATTTATTATATAGTAATCTTATTCGCAAAGTGAGTTATGGATGAAATTATATGCTATTGCAAGCAAATAACAAAGAGTGAAATCGAAAAAGCAATTTCCGAAGGAGCTAAAACATTGAAGGATATTCAGGAAATAACAGGAGCTTGTACCGGAAACCAGTGCAAAGAACTGAACCCGTCGGGCAAATGTTGCTCGTCTGAAATTAATGCCATGTTGCCAACAAAGGGGTTTACATTAAATACCCCTTGCGGTTGCAGCCACTGCTGAAGCTAAAAAAATTTGCTCTTATTGTTCGTCATTTTACGAACTACAATCATAAAACCAATAAAAATAAAAAATATGAAACTCAACAAAAACATAATCATTCCCCTGCTGCTATTACCAATCTGGTATTTAGTTTACAGCAATCTTCAACCTGCAACCGATTGGGTTATTGATTCAGCCTTTGGATTGGCCAAAGGTGCCCATTTGACGGAAACCTTGCGGTTTTTTATTTTCGAATTTCCCAAGGTGCTAATGCTCTTGGTTCTCATTATTTTCTTTGTGGGAATACTCCGCAGCTTCTTTACTCCTGAGCGAACCCGCAAAGCTTTAGAAGGTAAAAGAACTTTTACAGGTAATGTAATGGCTTCATTGCTAGGCATTGTAACCCCTTTCTGTTCCTGCTCCGCTATCCCGTTATTTCTTGGTTTTGTGGAGTCGGGTGTACCGTTAGGCATAACATTCTCTTTTCTTATTGCAGCTCCAATGATCAACGAAGTGGCGGTTATTCTTCTGTACGGGATGTTTGGTTGGAAAACAGCAGTAATATACATTGCTACCGGACTTACAATAGCAATCATAGCCGGTTGGATTATTGGAAAACTGAAACTCGAAAAATGGGTGGAAGAATGGGTTTACGCCTCACACATGGGCAATGCTGATGAAGAAGAAGAAAAACTCACCCTTTCAGTTCGTATCAAAATGGGCTACGATGCAGTAAAAGATATAGTGGGCAAAGTTTGGCTGTATGTTGCTTTGGGTATCGCCGTTGGTGCGGGAGCTCACGGCTATGTCCCCTCCGAGTTTATGGCTTCGTTCATGGGCAAGGATGTTTGGTACGCCGTCCCTCTTTCGGTTCTCATTGGTATTCCGTTATATTCCAACGCTGCGGGTATCGTTCCTATTGTTTCGGTATTAATTGAAAAAGGAGCTTCATTGGGTACAGCTTTGGCATTTATGATGTCAGTTATTGCCCTATCATTGCCCGAAATGATTATACTTCGTAAAGTTCTGAAAATGCCGTTGATTCTTACCTTTATTGCCATTGTTGGCGGTGGAATTATGATAGTTGGTTTCTTGTTCAATCTAATATTTTAAAACAACTTTGTTATGAAGATCAAAAAGAAAAATGAAATGAAAATCACCTTAATCATTATGGTTTTGGTAATGACCTTTGTGGTCACATTCGTAAGTGTGTCGGTCAATTTTGGCTATCAAACAGGGTTTGTTGCTAAATGGCTAAAATCATGGGGGCTTGCTTACGCAGTTGCTCTTCCGGTAGTACTGGTAATAATGCCTCTTATCAAAAGGGGAATAGCGAGATTTATACAATAATCAAGTAAAATAAAAAATATGAAAAAGTTTTTAATTATTTCGCTTATCAACTTCTTGTGCTCGTCGTTATTTGCTCAAACAAATGACTCTATATTCAAATCTTATGGTAAACCTGTTGTTCAGGTTTTTGCGTATTCAAAATATGACGTAAGCGAAAATGCAAAACAGCCTATTAGTTTTGGTATTACCCGTGCTCATATTGGTTACCAGTACAACTTTTCCAAAGAGTTAATGGGTACTGTCATTGCCGATTTAGCAGGAAGAACAACCTCAACAGACATTATGGTAACTGATGCAAACGGCAAACAATTAACCGTGACCAATTCAGGTAAAGAAGGTAGCTACTATACCGCCTTTCTAAAATTTGCATACCTTCAATGGAAACCGTCAGATAAACTTACGTTACAATTTGGAGGTATATTACAAAATCATTATATCACTCAGGAAAATTTTTGGGGATATCGCTATGTCTATGAAACTTTTCAGGATAGGTATTACGGAACGGCAAGCGGTGATTTCGGAGCTATTGGTTATTACAAGATAAATAAAATTGTAAATATAGATGTAGCAGTTACCAACGGCGAAGGAATACGATTCAGTCAGGACAAATATGGAAAAGTAAAAGTAGCAACAGGTGTTGATGTAAGACCGGTTAAGGGAATGATACTCCGATTGTACTACGACAACACTTCAACTGGCGATACAGTCAACAGTGCTACACAACATTTGTTTTCGGTATTTACCGGCTATCAACTTGACAAGCATTTCAGGGTAGGAGCCGATATTAATTATAGACACAACAATTTAAATGTCAGCAATCATAATTTTGGAGGTTATTCAGTTTTTGGAACTTACATAGTGAGTCCAAAAATCGAACTCTTTGCTCGCTTCGATAAAGTTCTATCAAATACACTTACAGGAAAAACTCAAAATTGGAATCTTTCAAAAGATGGGCAGGCATATATTGTTGGGTTCCAATATCAACCGGCTAAAACTGTAAATATTTCACTAAATTATCAGGCTTGGAACCCGGAAGATAAAACTATGAATATGACAAATATAATTCAATTTAATACAGAGTTTAAATTTTAAAATATGGAAACAAAAAATCAAACCACTTTCCTTTGTGGCACAAGCGAATACAATGTGGTCAGCTGCTCGGGTGCTTCAGATTTAGGGCAATTATCGGATGTCATAGCCCGCAAACTTCGTGACAATAAGGTTCGCAAAATGAATTGTCTTACTCTGATTGCCATTGACGATCTGCATTTGATTGAAGCCTTCAAAAAAGCAAATGTCTTGGCCATTGATGGTTGTCCCAGAGACTGTGCAAAAAAGATTCTGGGAAAAGCCGGGATTGAGAATTTCAACCATTTGCGCCTAACTGATTTGGGTTACAAAAAAGGAGAAACGCCCCTAACCGGAAATGTAATTAATGCAGTGTATGAAAAGGCTGAAATTATCCATTAAAGCCAAACAAACGCTATCGGTAATATTTTTGATTTTATCGGTAGCGTTTATGGTACTCATTTTTAGCTTCAAAAATGAGCTTACTGAATATGCCTCCCGGCTGGTTAAATCGCAATCAACAATCGATAGCACAAATAAACTCTCATTGAGGGTCGATTCTGCATTTAATTACCGTCAAAACAAACTTGCTTATAAAGTCACTTTCCTTGAATTTGGTGCAACTGGTTGCTCTGCCTGTAAACGAATGGAAACGGTAATGAGAGAAATTCGGACTCAATATACTGGCAAAGTGAATGTCATATTTCTAAACATTTTGCTACCCGAAAATCAGGACTTAATGAAGTTCTATGGCATTGCCGCCATACCCACACAAGTATTGCTGAACGATGAAGGAAAAGAGTTCTTCAGGCATACCGGGTACTTTCCAGAAAATGAGTTGATAAAAATATTGAAAAGTAAGGGCGTCAAATAATGGAAGATACCACTCATTAGTATAAATGCGTTTATCTTTTTTCTATCTATCTTTTTTCATTTAGTTATTATTAACTAACAAATGAATTAGATATACAAAAATATGTCGTATATTTGCGACATATAACAACACTATCATGACAAAATCAGAAGTATTTGAAAAAGAGCTACAAGAGTTAGCCACATTTGCCAAAGTAATCTCACACCCTGCACGTTTGGCAATTCTAAAGTATTTGGCAGAAACTAAAACTTGCATTTCAGGAGATATTTCCGACAAATTACCATTGAGCCGCACTACCGTTTCGCAACATTTAAAAGAATTGCGTGATATGGGATTGATTCATGGCGAAATTGATGGAATGAAAATCAATTATTGCTTGTGTGGTACTTGCATTGCCGAAAAATTGGAACTGTTCGATAACTTTTTCACCCAAATAAAAGCGGTTGACATAAACTGCTCAAATGAAAACCATTGTAATTAAACTAATTACCAAACAATTTTAAAAAAATCATTATGAAAGTCTCAAAGAAATTGCAGCTACTATCGTTGCTTTTAGTAGTAATCACATGCAATGCCTGTGCAAACCCTAAAAAAGAAAGCAATCAGGTAAATTCTCAAAACAGTGCCAATCAACAAGCACAGGCAAAACATACAGCGAAGGAGAGATCTCCCTTACATGCCGAACTGGATAAGGCTAAAGCAGCGGGCAAAGCGGTTTTTGTTGTTGTTACCGGAACAGGTGCAGCCGATCTGAATAAAGCAATGTCAGTAGCCAAAAACGCAACTTCCATATATAAAAATGCCGTAGTGATTCAAATGAATAGAGACTTACCTGTAAATGCCGATTTAGTAAGCGAATGGAGATTAGCAGGAGCCCCTGTTCCACTCATATTGGTTATTTCTTCAAAAGGTCAACCAACAGGAGGTTATGTTCTTGCCGATGCTACGGCCGATAAAATTGCAGCTCTTGTCCCCTCCCCAAAACTGGAAGAAGTATATGCAGCAATTGCCAGCAGCAAACATGCAATTGTAGTATTTACGAAGAAATCATTTGTTGATAAAACAAAAGTGATAAAAATTGCCAAAGATGCTGTGTTTAAATTAAATAACGAAGCCGTGTTTGTTGAAGTTGATATGGACGACAGCAAAGAGAATGGTTTCATGAACCAGCTTCGTATAGACAAATTATCTACGAAAGCAAGCATTACCATAGTAATCAATAAACAGGGACAAGTTGCAGGCACATCTACTACTGTACCCGATGCAGGGAAATTAGTTACGGCAGCAAAAACTCCTGTCAGGGGTGGTTGTGGCCCAGGATGTGGCCCTGCTGGTTGCGGTAGATAATTCCCAAAAGACTATTTCAAACTTACACATATTATTTTACATACAGAGTGTGCTATGGATGATATGCCATTTTTACACTTACAAATTAATAAATTATGAGATTAATAGATTTAACATTAAAAGAGCTTTGGCACCGAAAATCGCAGCTTGTTTCGGGCTTATTAGCTATTACGCTGGGTATTGGTGTAATCGTGGGTATTCGTTCATTTTCAGTTGTATCAGAAAAAGCGGTAGCCGTGAATCTGGACAATTTAGGTGCAAATATTTTGGTGCTACCGCAGTCCTCTAGCGTTGACAATTATTATGCCGCTGATATTGACGCTTCTACATTCCCCGAAGAATACGTGGAAAAATTGGTAACATCTACCATTCCCGGTGTCGATAATATATCTCCAAAACTAACCAGAAGGGTTAAGGTTGGAAATGAAAATATTGTACTTACCGGAATCTTGCCCAAAAGCGAAATAGCTTCAAAACCTATTTGGCAAAGAGGAGGGATACAAGGCCAACAAGCAGCCGCAAGCTGTGCTCCATCGGGTCCTAAAAAATATGCCGATGCAAAATTGCAACGAAAAGGGATTGATACATTAGCTAATAACGATTGCTTTATTGGTTCTGGTATTGCTTTGAGACTCAAACTAAAGGAAGGTAGTAAATTAACCATAATGGACAAGGAGTTCACTGTTGCTAAGTTATTACCCGAAACCGGTACTGTTGATGACGATAGAGTGTTTGCAAACCTGCACACCGTTCAAGCTCTTTTAGGTACTGGCGAACAAATCAGTGCTATCGAAATTATGGGCTGTTGCAGCTCAATATCTGAGGGTCTTTTAGGCAAACTTCGTAATGTTCTACCCGACACGCGTATTACTACTATCGGCCAGATTGTTTCTACACAAATAGAAAATAACAAGTTGATGAGTAAAATATCGTTGGTATTTCTGATTATCATCGTTTTTGTCGGCGGTATTTCCATTGGTAACTACATTTGGGGTAATGTGAACGAACGCCGCAAAGAAATTGGAATACTACGCATGATTGGCTACCACAAACGCCACATTTATTATATTTTGGTGTTGAAAGCTCTTCTAATGGGCTTAGTGGGTGGCATTGCCGGATATATTTTGGGTACTTTAGGCGCTATGTGGCTTGGACCACAATTTTCCGGAATCGCAGTAAGCCCCATTTATATGTACTTTTTTTACTCTATTGTTGTTGCAATTTTAATTTCGATAATAGGTTCTCTCATCCCTGCATACATGGCCGGTAAAATAGAACCTTTTTCAAATATGCAGGAAGATTAGACAATTTTCAAATTAACTTATTTTCAAATAAAAAATTATGCTGATACAAATAAAAAATCTTACCAAAACATATCAACGCCACGATGGGGCTATCAACGCAGTTGATAATCTTTCTCTTGATATTCCTAAAGGTTCGTTTGTCACTATTACAGGTGCTTCGGGTTCGGGAAAAACAACTTTGCTTTTGATTTTGGGCGGTTTACTGCAACCTACTTCAGGTAAAATGAGCTACAATGCCAGAGAATTAGACTTACTCAAAGAAAAGGACATGGCTACTTTCCGCAGCAATCATGTAGGTTTCGTTATGCAGAGCTTCGCTCTTGTTCCTTACCTTACAGCTCTGGAAAACATTTCTATTGCTTTAAATGTGAAAGATAAGGACAATGATAAAAACCGAAAACGAGCTTTACAACTGCTGGAATGGGTTGGTCTAGACGACCGCACTACCCATTATCCCAAAGAACTTTCGGCGGGTCAGCAACAACGGGTAGCCATAGCCCGGGCATTGGCCAACAATCCTGATTTATTGCTTGCCGACGAACCAACCGGCAATCTGGATCCAACCCTGTCGGAAGAAATTCTGGGCGTTTTAAAAGAGATAAACCAAAAACAGGGAACCACTGTAGTAATGGTAACGCACAGCCCGGCAGCTGCCGAATACGGCGATACAAAAATTCAACTCAAAAACGGTAAATTACATACCAACGAAAAAGTATAATCACATGAAACACCCATGCCCAAATAAAGAGTTTGAGCACACAAGGGGATGATTACAAAATTAAACTATCTTCACATCCCCTCCTTCTTTCGCCCTCTCCTTTGATAGGAGAGGGTTGTGGGGAGGTCCGGCTTGGGGAGGCTAATTATAAACACATGAAAAAGCTTGCAGTTATTCTATTTTTTTTCAGCTTTGCTTCGTTGAGCTTATTCGCTCAAAAGCAACAACAAATTAGCCAAAGTGATTCAATCATTTTCACTGAGTTGATTCATGATTATGGCACTATTGATGTCGGCAGTCCGGGGCATTGTGAATTCAAATTTACCAACGGAATGAAAACACCTTTGGTAGTTAGTAACGTAAAACCTTCGTGCGGGTGTACCGTTGCCGACTGGACAAAAGAGCCAATCTTACCCGGAAAAACAGGAGTGATTAAACTTAATTACAATACCAAAATACCGGGTACTTTCAGTAAGACAATTACAGTGAATTCAAATGCAAAAAATTCAACGGTAATTTTGCAGATTAAAGGGAATGTAATTACACCTAAACAATAAACTAATTATATATCTCTAAAACTAACAAAGCAATTATATGAATTGCAAACAATGTATATGTGGCAATAACGTGTGAAGTGGCATATTTTCAGTCTAACAATAAAAATTTGAAAAAATGGAAGCAAGCAAAAAACAACAAAAAAAGAAGGTACTCTGGTCATTAATAAAACAATCTTTCGACAAGTCGAGTAGTGGTTGTGGCCCTGGGTGTGGATGTAACACCGAACAAAAAAAAGAAACTGAAAAACAAAATAATGAAGAGCAACTTCAGGAAAAGAAGGCAAACGAAAAATGAATACAAAGGATACAAATAAAGCAACCTATTCTTTTCAAGAGATTATAGTATTTGCACTTGCACCTATTATAGTAGGGCTTTTAACTTTGGGGGCATGGCTCTTTAAGCATTTTGAAGTATTTAATCCCTATTTATATATCGTACTGGCAGTATTGGCTACAATTTTCGGGGGATATCAGCGTTTTCGGGCTGGCTTTCGCGATGCGTTTAAACGGAAAATAACGGTGAATGTTTTTGTTACATTTGCTATAATTGTTACAGTGGCAGTCGGCGAATTTTTACCAGCGGCAGTGATTATACTTATCATGGCTGTAGTAGGCTCATTAGAAGCCTACACTCTTGACAAAACGAGAAAGAGCATAAGTGGCTTACTTGATTTAACGCCAGCTAAAGCAAATGTCAAACAGGGTGATATCGAAATATCCGTTGAAGTAAGCAAATTACAAACAGGTGATGTTGTAGTTGTAAGACCCGGCGAACGTATTCCTGTAGATGGTATCGTTATTGCAGGGAGCGCATCGGTCAATCAGGCTCCTATAACAGGCGAATCTATTCCTGTTGAGAAATTCAAAGGCAACGAAGTTTTTGCCGGAACATTAAACGAAAGTGGAAGACTGGAAATTCAAACCTCAAAAGTAGGCAAAGAAACTACCCTTGCTAAAATTGTCCATCTTGTTGAGGAAGCGCAAGAATCAAAGGCTCCGATACAAACCGTTGCTGACCGTTTCACCACCTGGTTTTTCCCCATTGTAATTGGTCTGGCTGTTATTGGATATTTCTTAAGTGGCGAAATTAAAGTAGCAGTTGCTATATTGCTGGTTGCCTGTCCTTGTGCATTTGCTATTGCCACACCGTCAGCAGTTGCAGCAGGTATTGCTAATATGGCTCGCAGGGCTGTTTTAATAAAAGGGGGTGTCTTCTTTGAAATAGCTGGAAAAATAAATTGTTTGGTTGTTGACAAAACCGGCACTCTCACCATTGGCCACCCAAAAGTAATGAATATTATTGGCTTAAATGGTTTGTCTGAAGCCGAAGTGCTTAAATTAGCGGCCATTGGTGAAAAGTATTCAGAACATCCTTTGGCAAAAGCTATTTTAATTATTGCCCGTTCACAATCAATTGAAATACCCGACCCGGATGATTTTAAATCGGAAGTTGGAAAAGGGATTGAAGCCAGTTACAATGGTCAGAAAATATTGATTGGTAAAGAAGATTTACTAAAAGAACATAATATTATAATCAGCCAGGCAGTTCAGGAAAAAATTACCCAACAGTCTGATTTGGGGCGTACAACTATTTTAATAGCTAATAACAACGAAATTGTCGGAATTATATCCATTGCGGATGAAGTTCGACCCGAAACTATTCATTCAATTAGTTCCTTAAAAAATCTTGGCATTAAGAACATTGTTATGCTTACCGGCGACCACCATAAGGTTGCCAAAGCGGTAGCTGAACAGATTGGAATTGAAGATTACAAGGCGGAACTTCTACCCCATGATAAGCAAGCAGCAATTAAAGCTTTGAAAAATGAAGGGAAAATTGTTGCAATGGTTGGCGATGGAATCAATGATGCACCAGCACTTGCACTTGCCGATGTGGGTATCGTAATGGGGGGAACTGGTTCAGATATTGCTATTGAAGCCGCTGATGTAACCTTGATGGATGGGAGTTTTGCCCGTTTGGTAGAGTTTATTCAAATATCAAGAAAAGTATTAAGACGTATCAAACTAAATATTTTTTTCTCTATCATCTACAATGTTATTGGTCTTGTTTTGGCATTATTAGGTTATCTTACTCCCGTTATGGCTGTTATTTTCCAGGAAGCAGGCTGTGTAACCGTGGTGGTGAGTTCAACACTATTGCTTTGGGCAAAGATATCAGAACAGAAAAGACTTTGATATTTTATTTGCGTTCTCCATGTACGCAGGAAATAGCCGTTTTCAAAGCATTTGCCGATATTGTGGAAAAAGCGGATAATGAAATCGTTGTTATTGACACAGCCCCAACCGGTCATACCTTGTTATTACTGGACGCAACCGAAAGTTATCACAAAGAAGTGGAACGTACTCAGGGCGAAGTCTCGGGTGCTGTTGCTCATTTGCTGCCTCGTTTACGCAATTCATAGGAAACGGAAGTGGTTGTCGTTACCCTCCCTGAAGCAACCCCTGTATTTGAAGCTGAAAGGTTACAACTAGATTTGCAACGTGCAGGTATTCACAATAAATGGTGGGTCGTAAATTCTTGTTTATCATTAACTCACACACAAAACCCATTTCTGCAAGCCAAAGCGCAAAGCGAATTAGCTTGGATTGAAAAGGTAAAACAATTATCAAATCGTAATACCGCTTTAATAGAGTGGAAAGATATCTAAGGGAAATGATTCTGTCAAAGTCCATTTTTGATGATTTCACACAAATGTAATATGATTTACTTGGAAACAGCTGTTTTATGTCGTATGTTTGCGACATAAAACAATAATACTCGTATTACTTTAAAATCAAACACAATGGAAACAAATTGGATTATTTTAGCTATCGTTTTGCTAAGTGCAATTGCTTTGATTGTCTTCGTGGTAATAAGAAATCAAAAAGATAAAAATGACGTGGTTTCATCTTTGAATGCTCAAGAGGATTTACAAGGAGATTCAGAACGAGAAAAGGACATAGATTAAATGACTGACTTTACAACTAAACAAAATGATAAAATCAGAAGTATTCGTCAAGGAACTACAAGAACTGGCAACTTTTGCCAAACTAATTTCACACCCTGCACGGTTGGCAATTCTAAAATATCTGGCAGAAACCAAAACCTGCATTTCAGGCGACATTTCGGATAAATTACCATTAAGTCGCACTACAGTATCGCAACATTTGAAAGAATTACGCGATATGGGATTAATTCACGGTGAAATTGATGGATTGAAAGTTAGCTACTGCCTTTGTGGCACCGAGATAGAACGGTTTAAATCTACATTCTACAGTTTCTTTGATAAAATAGACTGTACCGATATTAATTGTAAATAACTCCAATAATTATGACTAAAACAAATGTATTATTCGTGTGCTTGCACAATTCCGCCCGTAGTCAGATGGCGGAAGCATTTCTTAATAAATTGGCTGGCGATAAATTCTTTGCCGAAAGCGCAGGTTTGGAAGCTGGCACAATTAACCCTTATGTTGTTCAGGTAATGCAGGAAGTAGGCATTGATATTTCTCAAAACAAGACCGATAGTGTGTTTGAATTCTTCAAACAAGGTCGATTATACGCTTATGTAATTGCGGTGTGCGATGCTGCAAGTGCCGAAAGATGCCCTATTTTCCCGGGAGTTTGTAACCGGCTTAATTGGTCATTTCCAAATCCGGCCGAGTTCAAGGGTACTGACGAAGAAATTTTAGCTGAAACCCGAAAAGTACGGGATATGATAAAAACCGAGATTGAAAAATTTATAGTAACATATTAAAAATAAAAACAAACATGAAAGTATTAATTCTTTGCACAGGCAACTCATGCCGTAGCCAAATGGCACACGGCTTTTTACAATCGTTCGACCCAACAATTACCGTTTGTTCTGCCGGTACACAAGCCTCTGGTAAACTAAATCAAAAAGCGGTTGCAGCTATGAAAGATGCGGGTATAGACATTAGCAACCACACTTCCGATTCGGTAGATAAATACCTGAAAGATGAATGGGATTATGTAATCACGGTTTGCGGGGGTGCAAATGAAGAATGTCCTGCTTTTTTCGGAAAAGTGAAACACCGCTTACACATGGGTTACGATGATCCAAGCCACGCCGAAGGAACTGAAGAATTTATCTGGAGCGAATTTATCCGTGTTCGCGATGAAATCAAAGCGGGTTTTTACAAATTGTACATTGAACAAATTAAGCCGCAACTATGAAAGCAACTGATTTAAAATTAGTCGTTCAGGAAAAATACGGCGAAATAGCTAAACAATCGAAGATTCAAAACGAATCTTCTTGTTGCGGTGCAACAAGTTGTTGTTCAACGGTTGATTATGCTGTATTTGCCGAGAATTACGACAAAGAAAATGGATATAACCCTGATGCCGACCTAGGATTGGGTTGCGGTATTCCTACCCAGTTTGCAAGCATTAAAGAGGGCGATTCTGTTCTTGACTTGGGGAGTGGTGCTGGCAATGATTGCTTTGTAGCTCGTGCTATTGTAGGCGAGAATGGAAAAGTAACCGGTCTCGATTTTACCGATGCCATGTTGGAGAAAGCAAGAGCCAACAACGCTAAACTTGGATTCGCTAATGTGGAATTCGTAAAAGGCGATATTGAAGAAATGCCTTTGCCTGATAACCAATTCGATGTAATAGTGTCTAACTGTGTGTTGAATCTGGTACCAGATAAACAAAAAGCCTTTGCGGAAATGTACAGGGTATTAAAGCCCGGAGGACATTTTTGTGTTTCGGATGTAGTTATTCAGGGGCAATTACCCGAAGCCCTTCAAAAGGATGCCGAAATGTATGCCGGTTGTGTATCAGGGGCTATTCCTGTTTCCGAGTTTTTCGAAATAGTAAAGCAAATCTCCTTTCAGGATATTGTCGTACACAAACAAAAGGCAATTACAATACCCGATGAAATTCTACTAACCTATCTCAATTCAAATGAATTGGATAAGTTCCACCGTAAAGAGATTGGAATCTTCAGTATAACCGTTTCCGCTAAAAAATAAACTATGCCGTCAAATAAAAAATTAAAGTTTCTCGACCGTTACTTAACCCTTTGGATTTTTCTTGCCATGTTTGCCGGTGTATTTATGGGTTGGTACAGTCCGGGAGTAGCTCAGTTCTGGAATAAATTTTCAGTGGGCACCACCAACATTCCTATTGCCATAGGGCTTATTGTGATGATGTACCCGCCACTGGCTAAAGTGAGATACGAAGAATTGGGCGATGTTTTCAAGAACACTAAAATTCTGGGCTTATCATTAGTTCAAAACTGGATAATTGGTCCTGTGTTGATGTTCCTATTAGCCATTATTTTTCTTCAGTTCAACATTGATTATATGTACGGTTTAATCCTGATTGGGTTGGCTCGTTGTATTGCAATGGTCATTGTGTGGAACGATTTGGCTAAAGGTGACCGTCAATATGCTGCCGGACTGGTTGCTTTCAACTCACTTTTCCAGGTATTACTATTTTCAGTCTATGCTTATGTGTTTATTGCTGTTTTGCCGGGATGGTTTGGCTTGCCTGTCAACGATTCGGTTTCAAAAATAACCATGAGCGAAATTGCCAAAAGTGTATTTGTATATCTGGGCATTCCCATGTTGGCAGGTTTTCTCACTCGTTTCATACTCATTCGGGTAAAAAATAAAACATGGTACGAAACCAAGTTTGTCCCTAAAATTAGCCCGCTAACGCTTATTGCATTACTATTTACCATTGTAGTGATGTTTTCGTTGAAAGGAGAATACATTGTAAAAATTCCGATGGATGTAGTCCGTATAGCAATCCCGTTGATTATTTACTTTGTGCTAATGTTTGTGTTCTCATTTATTATGAGTAAAAAAATGGGAGCTAATTACGAGCAATCTACTACACTTTCATTCACCGCGGCCAGTAACAATTTCGAATTAGCCATTGCAGTTGCAATCGCTATCTTCGGAATCAATTCCGGCGAAGCCTTCACGGCTGTTATCGGACCATTAGTGGAAGTCCCGGTAATGATAGCGTTGGTGAATGTCGCTTTTTGGTTTCGCAAAAAGCTCTGGAATCAAAATTGATTATCTGTATCGTCCTGAAATTTGTTTACAGTAATTTTAATTTCCCCATATTTCCCCAAATCCCCATTTTGGGGAAATGGGGATTTTTCAATTTAAGCGGTAATGTCTGAGACCTGCCCACGCAGGTTTAAACCGAATAGGTAAAGCGGTCTTCGTCATTCCGCCACTTTGTTCACAAAAACATAGCCCCAAGGGTAAAACAAGCAGCCTGAAAAAAATCTCCAGACTTCGCTACACTTCAGCTTGTTTTTTTTCGGCTGCCCTTGTGGCTACCGCTTCCACACTCACTCCTGCGCTCCGGTAGGTGCTCGTCATGGCGTGTTAGCTTGTTTTGTTCACCACGTTCTGTCATTCCTCAGTCATGGTTGCACCTGCCCCCTAAAACCCCTTTAAGGTATTCGCTGCGCTCATAGTATTTGTTTGTAGGGGTCAGCCACCATTTAGAGTTTTGCTCGCCTGCGGTCGCTCGTGCTGTTATGGTTTGTCACATTTTTTGCAGCTCACTTTTTCATGTTGGCTTATTGCCGTGTTCGTTCAGTCTTTCCGTTCATTTTATTCTCTACACTTCTTCACTCACACCGCAACGCCAACCCCACGCAAGAGCTGTCATTCATTCGCTCATTTCGTTCCATTCCACTCATTTCACTTTCAGGGTATATGTCTTTTCCCGCCCACAAATCCATGTGGTTGCAGCCGTGTTCCGTTTCACTCCACACCGCTTCACCACCGCACACATACACCCTTACCGTTCATTCGCTCCAATACACTCCATTCGTTCATTACTTCCAGCCCTTGCCTTTTCCAACGCACCGTTCGGGCAAAAAAATGCGCCAAACCAGCTGCCGGCAGCACCCGTCCACCGCGCTCCGCGCTTCCTGTGTCCGGGGCACTCGCTCCACTCGCAGCGGCTCGCACACAACGCACAGGCTGAATACTTCGTTCCGTTTCTCTTCACTCGCATTTCAGCCTTGCTATCCACGCTGGCTCAAGGCTGTTTTTACTATTCGGTTTAAACCTGCTTCTCCCACGCCAACCCCCGACCACCCACCCCTAAGAGTATTGCAGTTGTAGTTTTTCTGAAATACAAATACAAAATACCGGATTTCGATAGTACGACAAAAAAAATGTTCACAAAGATAACAGCAATAAAATGAGTCAGTAAAGGTCAAGCCCTTCGGGTTTTTGTCACAATCTCCACACCTCCCTTTGGTCGGGTAGTATTCTGACAAAAAACCTTGACAGCCTCAACGCTCCGTTTCACTTCGCTTTTTCTTGCAGTAAGAGGTGGTTTACATTTTCTTTTCGTTTTTCGTGTTTTTTCGCGGGGAATGAGCTTTAGCCCGATGCAATGAATGTTTAATCACCCTTTATTTGATTTGCTTATGTGTACTTTTTTATTGAAATCTTATAGCCCGAAACAGGAAATTTCAAATCCTCATTTCTTTATTCTCAACAAAGGAAATAACAGCGGAAAACCGCTTGTTTCTCCCTGTCCGAATTGCTTTGTAATTATCTCAGAAAATCAAGAGCAAGCCGACCAGCTCCGCACCCTCTGTTATGCTTTGTGGCGGTCTCGTTCGTTTGAACGGCATTTGCATGGTTCAGTCATTCCGTTTATCACCATTCGTTCGTTCCGGAGTGTTTTGTCATTCCACATTCCAATTATTGAGCAATACGCCGCCGATTTTGCTCAAACTGTCCTGGCTCTCAAATTATTGGAGGAAAGGGAGCAGCAACTTACAAAAACGCTTCGAGCTGTCAGCGAGTACAAACAAGCATTTGTTCGCCAATTCTTCAAAAATGCAGGGGTGTAAAAGCCCTTGCAAAAGCAACCAGACGCAATCAGCAGCAAGCAAAACACATTCTGTGTCAGCCATATAATTACAATATACTTTTATGTTCGGATAAGGTCAAGTCCATATTTGAGCCATACCAAGTCCAAGTTATTTTTAGTATTAACTCCATAAACTTTTAAAGAAATGGGAAAGATTAATTTAGGTATTCTCGGAAGTTTCTCAGGTAAAGTGGGAAACGTTGTCGGTGGCAAATGGAAAGGCATTAGCTACATGCGTGCCAAAGCTACTTCGGTAAGCAATCCCCGCACCGACGGACAAATGAGCCAGCGTTCCAAGTTTGCACTTGTTTTGGCTATCCTGAAACCGATTACCGGATTTATCCGTGTTGGTTACAAGAAGTACACCACCAAGCAAACTGCGTTCAACGCTGCAATGTCTTACATTTTAGGCAATGCAATCACCGGGGCTTACCCCGATTTCAGCGTTGACATGGCCAAGGTACTTGTTTCTCGTGGTTCACTCACCGGAGCTTTGAACGGTGTTGCAACTTCTGCAAATGGTGTCGTTACCCTGAATTGGGCTGACAACTCCGGCAGTGGTAATGCAACCGCAACCGACAAAGCTTTGATCGTTGTGCTGAATCCAACCCGGGCGGAATCTGTTTTCGATACTGGCGGAAACCAGCGTGTTGCAACCACCGAAGACATTACCGTTCCTGCTGATTGGGTTGGTGAAAGCGTGGAAGTGTTCCTGGGCTTCATTACCGAAGATGGTAAAGACGTGGCAAACAGCTCCTATCTGGGTTCTGTTGTAGTGGCCTAAGCGTAGGCAACTATCTGTTTTCTTGCAGACAAATCCCGCCCGAAAGAGCGGGATTTTTTGAATCTACTAATTTAAAATTCAAACAAATATGATACGATTAATAATGAATAAGGATTGGGGCAACTTTAATTCGCTCCTCGCTGTTTTGGCTATCCTTTACACTTGTGTTTTTCTATCCGTACTCATTGACCTGTTCTTTGGGGTAAGGCGTGCAAAACGCCTGAATATCGTCCGTACCAGTTTCGGCTACCGCCGCACCATTACCAAACTGACCAGCTACTTTGGTTTAATGATCATGCTTTCCATTGCTGATATTGTGGCAAGCGTAGTTTTCGATATGCCATACTTTACCGTAATAGGAGCTATCGGGATTGTCCTTGTCGAAGCGAAATCAGTTTTTGAGAACCTGAGGCAGGAAACCAAAAACGTGGACGAAATTCAAAAGGTCCTGCTCAAACTCTTTGAAAACAAAGAGGAGATACAAACTCTCATTTCATTTCTAAACTCAAAAAAGCCGGAGGAATAAATATGAAATCGAGAGGACTTAGGAACAACAATCCTTTGAATATCCGGAAAAACACCGAACAGTTCCAGGGAGAAATCAAAGGCACAGACAAGAGTTTCAAAACTTTTTCGTCACTGCCTTACGGCTATCGTGCCGGCTTTGTAATCCTTGGGACGTACCTTTCCCAGGGATTAAACACCATTGAAAAGATCATTGCCCATTGGGCACCACCAACCGAGAACGATACAGAAAGTTATATCGCCCATGTTGAAAGATGGTCGGGTGTTCCCAAAAATAAGGAACTAACCGCCCGGAATGGCTCTGAATACATTCTAATCGTTGCGGCCATGAGCTATGTCGAAAACGGACAGAACGCCGACATTTCGGCAGTACAGGCAGGTTTCAAACTACAAACTAAAATCAAAATCCAATGAAAAAGATACTTCTTTTCGCAGTAATAGCAACGATGTTGCTTTCCTGCAAATCGGTCAAATACATTCCGGTAGAAACTACTAAAATAGAGTACCGGGACAATTTCGTCAGGGACTCAATTTTCCGTTACGATTCTGTTTTTGTCAAGGACAAAGGAGATACTTTGATCCTGGAACGATACAGGTACCTGTACAAAAACCGCATTATCAAAGACTCAGTTTTTATCAACGACACAATCCGGGTGCCTTATCCGGTGGAAGTGATCAAACAGGTAAAAGCGCCGCTTACAAGCTGGCAAAGTTTCCAAATATGGTGCGGTCGTTTTGCTCTATTTGCTTTGGTGTTAGCCGGCATTTATTTTGTGTGGAAGTTGAAATAATCCCGTTACAATTTGTCGACCAATTAAATCCCGCCCGAAAGTGCGGGATTTTTTTGTTGCATTCAATAACCAAGCAGTCATAAACAACGATTAAAAACGACAGTAAATGCCGTTTTTAATTTTCAACTTACCTCTTTAGCAATCCTATATTTACTTATAGCAAAAAAGGTTGTATCTTTGTGGTATCTGATATATTATTGTATTTAGCTTTACTTAGATATAAGCTATTTGTACCCTATTTGTACCGCAACACATATAGTAAATTGACTTACAGACATTTGCATTTTCTGTATCGGGAAATAATTGAAAGTTTTTTAGACGAATTACTTGTAGATACACATTATTCAGTTCGAATTTATTGATAACTGTAACCCGAATTGTGATTGTGTAATTCAAATAATGTAAAATTTTTATTGACTGAACTAAACAAAATTGAGTTCAGTAACGTTGTAAAAATTGTAGAAATTATAATATTTTGTATTTTATAGATTATAGAAACCTCTCAAGCGTATTTATTTTTTATTGTTTATCTTTAAATTTATTATTGTATGAGAACATTCATCCAAAAAAGAATTCATCAAATTCTTTTGTTAACATTCGTGGGGTTTTTAACGAACTGTCAAACGAATGAGTTAGATTTGTCCCACGGGATAAATACACAAATGACCATTGGTGGCGATTCGTTATCATTGCCTATCGGGAAAATTAAACCCGTTCAACTTGGAAGTTTGGTTGATAGTTTAGGTGCTTCAATTTTAAATAAATCGACTTCCGGTACTTATTCAATCCGATTGAAGGACTCGCTCGAAGTTCAGTTAAATAGCATTAATCCGGTAACTGTTTCGTTGAATCCGATTTCAATTCCTGCTATTCAAACAAATGTAGCAAGTCTTAATTTTCCTACCATTACCATTAATCCGATTGCATTAAATAGCACAGTAAATATTCCGGTCGCAAATACGAGTAGCATTAATATTCCTACAATTAATTCATCGACAACAGCGTCGTTCACATTTACTACTCCAAGTCCCGTGAAAGGATATAAAGTTACAAGTCCCACCTATGTTACTTTTGGTCCGTATGAATCGACGGCTTCTAATTCTGTAAATCAAAATGTAAGCCTCACTTTTGATAATGTGTTACAAAAAATTAATACCATTTATTTTAAAAATAGCGTCGTTACGGTAACTTTTGACAAAACACAAATAAATAATTTGGGTTTTGTTTCACAAAATGATACGCTGAAATCTTTCAGAATTGACTATCCATCAACTTTTAAGTTGTCGGGTAATACAGGTCAGGGAACCTCCATACAGGGAAGTTCATTTATCATTAAAGATGCCTTATTGCCAAGTAATATTAATACTTTCACTTTTACGATTCAAAGCCTTGACTTGTCCGGACAAACGCAAAACGGAAGTCTTAGTTATGCATCAAATATACCCTATTCTGTTGATTATAAATTTATCGGGAAGGCAGATCAAACCACAAGCATTACAGGTAAATCAGCCGGTGTTACCGTGAGTTTGTCAGCCGCTCCGCAACTGAGTGATTTGGATATGGTTACAAATCCGATTGTTTTGGCTTCGACAAATGGAAGTAATGGTATCAATCAAACAATTAATAATTTGCCTATTCAGGTAAATACCATAAAATCATTGAATTTCCAGAGTGGAGCTGCATTACAATTGCAAATTGCAAACCCTGGTATTGCTCCATTTTCATTTACAGCTGGTACCTGTACTGTTAATTTACCAACCATGATGGTATTTCAACCCTATCCAGGACTGAATACTTCGACCAACGTATTGACAATACCCTATTCTGATTTATTTTCTTCAAAGACAATTGGCATTGCAGGGATGAATATTAATAAAACAGTCGTAAATCAATCGATTACGGTTAACGATGCCTTGAGTTATACCCTTAGTGGATTAACTGTAGGAAGTGCCGCTACAAAGCTGAGTACTACCCAGTCGATGGGATCAAAAGCAATTAACATCAATGCTTCTCTTTCAGGGTTGACAGTTAAGGATGCATCTGTTACAACCAATCAGATTGCTATCAATATTCCGAACCAAAAGGCAAACATTGCCATCAATCAGTTGGTATCTACTGATGTTAAGAAGTTATATAGCATTGCGCTAAAAACGCCCACCACGATTACATTAAACATTGGGATTCAAAATCTACCTACTTCTATTGACTCGGTATTTTTCAATAATTATGCCATTAAACTTCCTGCAGCAATGAAATTTGCAAATGGAGATGTAAATAGTAGCAATGAAATAATTTTAAACAGAGGGTTTAAGGTAAGTTCAGGATTTACGAAAACAATAACCTTAGATTCATTGGATTTTGGAACAAATGGAATCAGTTTGCAGAACGGTTATTTTGTATTTAACGATAGCGTTACATTAAGCGGGGGAGCTTATATCAAAAGTACTACCTTAAGTTCAGCTGATTTAAGTACCGTAACAATTTCGCCAAAAATAACCATTGGTTCGCTGCCTGTTTCGGAAATTCAAGGACAGATTTCGCCAACAATTGATCCGATCAATCAGAGTGTGAAACTTAATTTGCCGAATGTGTTGAAGGATCCTGCTAATAATCTGGATTTTGTGAATCCTGTTATAACGCTCGAATTTGGAAATACGATGGGTATTCCGCTGGATGTGGCATTACAATTAATTCCGAAAAGAAATGGAACTGTTATTCCAAATGCCACAATATCAACCAATTTGACCATTGCTGCTGCAGCTTCTTTAGGCAATTATACGTGGAGTCAGTATTGGTTGGCTACAAACACCACTGGTGTTACAACCGGATTTACCCCGATCGTGTTGACAAATTTGCCTAATTTATTGAGAACCATACCTGATGAAATTGATATCAGTGCAACAGCAACTGTTTCAGGAACACGACAAATTGTTGATTTATATTCTTTAAAAAATGCATTGAAAGTCAGATATTCAGTAAATGTTCCACTTGACTTTGGGCAAGATTTTAAAATTTTATATACAGATACGATAAAGAATTTGAAACAGTCATTGAATCAATATCTTAATGTTGCAAGTGAAATAGATCTGGTTGCAGTTGTAAGTAACGGTATTCCATTAGATTTGAATTTAACGATGGTTCCTTTAGATGTGAATAATAATGTAGTATCAGGCATAACCATGAATTCAAATCAAACCATTCATTCATGCGATATAAATGGTAATCCGCAGATTAGTACGATATTGTTAGGAATCAAGGAAACTCAGACAGGAGCCTTAGCAAATTTGAATGCCATTAAGTTTACAATTCAGGCAAGTAAAAATGCCACGGTTGCCGGTATTCCGCTTAAATCTGATCAGACTGTTGCGTTGGAATTGAGAGTAAAAGTTCCGCATGGAATAACACTTAATCCTTCTAAATGAAGTAAACGCAGGTATAACAGCGTTTTAAATCAATAATCAGATAAACTAATTTTAAACATTATCATATATGAAAAAATTAATATTTTCGATTACAATATTATTGGTATCGATAGTCAATATTTATTCACAAGATTATGTTCATTCGCTCTATTTTTTGAATGGATGGAGTCAACGTCATACTTTAAATGCAGCTTTTGCACCACAATACAGTTATTTTTCTTTGCCTATATTGGGCGGAGTTGAAGTGAGTGTAAACGCTAACGTAGGATTATCTACATTTTTGTATCCTTCGATAGATCCGACGAATCTTAAACCCATGCTTTTTATGAATAAAAACGTGGATGCAAGTTTGTTTTTGAATAAATTGGATCCTTTCACCTATATAAATGAAGGTCTTAACCTTAATTTATTGTCATTAGGATTTTATACAAAGCAGAATAGCTTTTGGTCGTTCGACATTTATTTGAAAGAAAAATTAAATGTGAATATACCAAAAGATTTATTCAAACTCATGAAATCGGGTATGACAAGTTCAACCAATTATTTTGATTTGAAAAATTTGGGGATCAATCAGACCAATTATTTACAGGCATCATTAGGCTATTCTCGAGATATCTTATCGAACCTTCGGGTTGGGTTGAATGCAAAATTGCTGGTGGGTATATCGTCTGAACGAATGAAATACACTCAATTTGATGTAAATTTGAATCAAACTGCTTTTAGTGTGAATTCGGCAGGGCAACTTGATGTTATTTCTAATATGGTTTCGTTTAATAAGGATGCAAATAATTATTATGATTTGGCAAATCCTGTTTTTCATGCATCTTCAATTAAACCTTCCGGTTACGGATTTGCAGGCGATATTGGAGTAACGTACAAACCGATTCAGAAACTTACATTGGCTGCCGGTATCAATGATTTGGGATTTATAAGTTGGAATGCTGCTTCGATTAAACATGGAGTGGCTGAAAGCAATTTTTCATTTGCCGGATTCAATAATTTAACAGTTAGTGATAGCATAACGGCTCAACTTAATCAGCTTCAAACGGATGCTTCAAATCTGATTAAGTTTAAAGAATCGGCGTTGAGTAAAAATATCATTGATAATTTGCCATATAAAATTAATGTATCAGCTGAATATAGCATTTTTGGAAACGAAAAACATGATATTCTTGTAGGGTTATTGTATCAAAATATCAATCAACCGAATATGAATATCAATGATTTAGTTGGTGCATTGACTTTTAAGCCTTTTTCATGGTTGTCATTATCCGGAACTTACGAAGTAACTAATCGAAATTTTAATCGATATGGAGCAGCCATTAATATTTCGCCAAGCTGGATCAATTTATTCATTGCTTCCGATTATATCGTGCCCAAATTGAATCCGCAATATATACCGCTTGAAAATGCACAATTTAATATTGCATTTGGAGGAAGCATCAGTTTGGGTAAGGGACGGGATTCCGATAAAGATGGTGTCATCGATCGAAAAGATAAATGCCCTGATACTCCACTTGGTGTAAAAGTTGATAAACATGGATGTCCCATTGATAGTGATGGCGATGGTGTTCCCGATTATTTGGATAAATGTCCGAATACACCGCATGGTGTAAAAGTTGATGCACAGGGATGTCCGTTGGATGCTGATGGCGATGGCGTACCCGATTATTTAGACCAATGTCCGAATACTCCAAAAGCTGCTATTGGATTTGTCGATGCACATGGTTGTCCGCTTGATACCGATAAAGATGGTGTTCCCGATTATTTGGATAAATGTCCAGATACACCTCAAGGGGTTGCCGTCGATTCGGTAGGATGCCCACTTGATACTGATGGTGATGGTGTTCCCGATTATTTGGATAAATGCCCCGATACGCCAAAAGCTGCAAAAGGTATGGTCGATAAAAACGGCTGCTTGTTGGATTCAGATGGCGATGGCGTTCCCGATTATCTCGACTTGTGCAATAATACACCGGCTGAAGCACGCGCTTATGTAGATAAAAACGGCTGTTTAAAAGATACAGATGGTGATGGCGTACCCGATTATTTGGATAAATGTCCCGATACTCCGATTGAAGCCCGTGGAAAGGTAGACGAACACGGATGTCCGCGTGATACAGATGGTGATGGTATACCTGATTATTTGGATAATTGCCCTACTATTCCGGGTGTAGCTTCCAATCATGGTTGTCCTGAAATTAAAAAAGAAGTTCGGACCTTGTTCCAACGTGCTTTGCAAGGAATTCAATTTGAAACAGGTCGATCAACGATCTTGAAAAAATCTGATATTATTTTGAATCAAATTGCTAAATCGTTGATAAACAATCCGACTTATTTGATCGAAGTTCAGGGACATACTGATAACGTTGGAAAGTCTGAAGCAAATATGAAATTATCAGAAGCTAGAGCGAATGCCGTTCGTCAATACTTAATTGCAAAAGGTGTTGAAGAAAAGAGAATTACAGCCAAAGGGTATGGCGACACACGTCCGATTGCAAGTAATAAGACAGTCAGTGGCAGAGCTAAAAACCGTAGGGTAGAATTCCTGGTAACTTTTGAGGAGGTCAGTGTTCAAAAATAAATGAACCAAATTATTGATAACAAAAAAAGGAGTTGATTATTCAATTCCTTTTTTTTGTCGATCGTCAAACTATTCATTTGACAATCAATAATTAGCCTATTTGAAAAAGTTGCTCACACTGATTTTATCATTTTATATCCTTTTCCGTGAAAGTTAATCAAATTGATATGTTTATCCTTGCTTAATAATTTTCGCAATTTGCAAATATAAACATCCATACTTCTTGAGTTTAAATAATTATCTTCTTTCCAAATCGATTCTAAAATGAATCTTCTATCAAGAAAATTATTAAAATTAGCGGCAAAAAGGCATAATAAATAGGCTTCTTTGCGTGTGAGTTTAATGGAATCGGTTTTAAAATTCAATTTGCGATTTTCAGTGTCGAATTTGTACGCTCCAATTTGATATTCAGATACCGACATGATTTTTTTTAATTCGTCGTTCAACTCTTTTAATGCGACTTTCTCGTTTTCTATTTTCATAACTTGATTTGTATGTTAATTGTTATTGTAGTGATAGATAAGCTTCGTTGTAAGGTATTATATTCCATTAAAATGATTCCGAATCAGAATTTTAAAAATTATCGAATGAGTTCATTTTCAAATGAACAGAGTAGTATTATCATACGTAGAAAGACATGTTTCTACTGTCTCACAAATTTTTGGCAAACTTAGGAAACAATCTTAATATTTCAAAATTTTTCATACGTTATCCGACTAGATTTAACTTTTACTATTTAATAATGATAATAATTAAGAGGATGCGGTTGAGAGCCTGATTATAAAAGTGATACTATTCTATTTGTGAATTTTAATTTTCAATTTTATTTAGTAGAATGCGGTATTTTGAACAATTTATAAAAATGAATACCAAAGCGATAATCAAATTAAATTTTCAAGTATAAATTCGTTCGAATTCTTATTAACAAGGTTATTTTTTTTAAAAAAGCGTCGGTTTATTGCACGAATACCTTACTTTTGTGCAATCATACATCGATATGAATCGGATTGAATGGAATTGATTCAGTTCTGAAGTAAGAAAAGAAATGTAGACTTGAATTGGAAATACTCGTAATTTTCAACTCTCAAGAAAGTTTCATTTTGAAATAAGCCAGCAGTAGTATCTATTGATAATTTTTACAGAATGAATAAAAATGAAGTATTTGAACAACGCCTGAAAGCACTTCAGGAATTGGAAGATAATGCGGCACATCGCCAACATTTGAAAGGAAAACTCACTGCACGTGAGCGAATTAATGTGCTTTTCGATGAAGGGACATTTTTTGAGTTCGATGCTTTTGTTGCGCCATCACAAACGCCATTAAGCAGTAAGCAATCGAATTTTGGTGATGGAGTTGTAGTTGGTCGCGGGTTGGTTCAAGGACGAAGCGTATTTGCTTATGCTCAGGATTTCACGGTTCTTGGTGGTTCGTTGGGTTATGCGCATGGGATGAAAATTGCTAAAGTGCAGGAAATGGCATTGAAATTAGGTGCCCCCATTGTCGGTCTTATGGATTCGGGAGGTGCCCGTATTCAGGAAGGCGTGAAAAGCTTGTCGGCTTATGCTTCAATTTTTCGAAATAATGTCCGCTCCTCAGGTATTATACCTCAAATTAGCGCTATTCTCGGACCGGCTGCAGGAGGCGCTGTATATTCTCCGGCATTAACTGATTTTGTTTTCATGACCAATCAAACTTCTTATATGTTTGTGACGGGACCCGATGTAGTTAAAGAGGTTTTGAATGAGGACATCGATATGGAAGGGTTGGGAGGTGGCATAGTTCACGCCAATAAAAGTGGGGTAGCTCATTTTGTTTCTGATGATGAAGAGCATACTATTATGTTTATTCGTAAGTTATTATCGTATATTCCTTCCAATAATTATGAACCGCTACCGGTTTCAAATCTTGTTAATTCCTATAAAACACGGCAGGAGTACTTAAATAAAATCATTCCGGATGATCCGAATCGTCCGTACGACATGAAAGAAATTATCAACATTATAGTAGATAAGGATTCTTTTTTTGAAGTTCACGAAAAATTTGCACAAAATATTCTTGTAGGTTTTGCCCGTTTGAATGGAAAAACCATTGGCATAGTTGCCAATCAGCCTAAAGTGATGGCCGGAACCCTCGACATCAACGCAAGTGTTAAAGGTGCCCGATTCGTCCGTTATTGCGATGCATTTAATATTCCGTTATTGATTTTGGAAGATGTTCCCGGATTTTTACCCGGTATCGAGCAGGAACATAACGGTATTATTAGAAATGGAGCTAAATTATTGTACGCTTTCTGTGAAGCAACAGTGCCTAAAATCACCATTATTACCCGAAAAGCATACGGTGGTGCATACATTGTTATGAGCAGTAAAAATACCGGAGGTGATTTTAACTTTGCGTGGCCTACAGCCGAAATAGCCGTGATGGGACCTGCAGGTGCCATTAAAATCGTGAATAAACATGAGCTTGCCAACGCCGAGAATAAAGCAGAAGTTGAGAAAATCTTAACTGAAAAATATAAAAACGATGTGGCAAATCCCTATAAAGCCGAAGAAATCGGACTTATTGACGAAGTAATCATACCTTCAAAAACACGGGAGATATTGATTACATCTTTCGATATTTTATCCAATAAACAATATTATAAACCGGCTCGGAAACATGGTAGTATTCCACTATAATGGAGGTTTCACTTGCTTGATTTGTTGAAATTTATTTTAGATATTGTACTGATAATCAAATCAATGTAAATTTTACAAATACCTGATAACAGTATCAGTTCATGCCAATAAATTTTTCGGTGTTTATTTTCGATGACACTAATTTCAGACTGAATTCAATCATATTCAATTGATATAAATATGAAGAAAAGAATTTTAATTGCAAACCGCGGTGAAATAGCCATTCGTATCATACGTTCCGCACATAAATTGGGATTGTTGGCGGTTGTTTTTCAAAGCGATAAAGAACCGGATGCGTTGTATCTGAAATATGCAGATGAAATAATTCCTGCGCATGATTTGTTGCTCGATAAACCGATATTCCTTGATATGGAACGTATTCTTTCGCTGGCTGTCGAACATCAAATTGATATGATTCATCCCGGATATGGATTTTTATCTGAAAATCCTGATTTTGCAGCATTATGTGAGGCTCATCAAATCAATTTTATTGGTCCTTCGCCTCAATTAATACGTGATATGGGTTTAAAAACAGTTGCAAAGAGCATGGCTATTAAAACCGGACTTCCACTCGTGCCCGGAAGTGATGGACCGGTTCCTGATGCTGCCACTGCCAAGGTTTTTGCCGATAAAATTGGGTATCCTGTGATTTTGAAAGCTTCGGCTGGAGGTGGCGGAAGAGGCATGCGTATCGTGGAAAAACCCGAAACGATTGAACGTAATTTTAAATCAGCGTCGGATGAAGCCTTAGCTGCCTTTGGAAATGGAGATATGTTTGTTGAAAAATATCTTCAAAATCCTAAACATCTTGAATTCCAAATTCTTGGCGATAAATATGGAAATGTAATCCACCTCGGCGAACGGGAATGTTCGTTGCAGCGGAAACATCAGAAAATCCTCGAAGAAGCTCCTTCGGCAAGCGTTACGCCCGAAATGCGCCAGCAAATGGGGGAGATGGCTGTTCGTTTTGCCAAGTCGATCGGATATTATTCTGCCGGAACCATTGAGTATATCATGGATGAAGATGGTTCTTATTTTTTCATGGAAATGAATACCCGAATTCAAGTTGAACATCCTGTTACGGAAATTATTACAGGTGTTGATCTGGTGGATTGGCAGATAAGGGTGGCATTAAATGAGAAATTGACATTAAAACAGGAAGATATTAAAATTAATGGTTGGGCGATTGAATGTAGAGTCAACACTGAAGATCCTCAAAATAGATTTAGTCCACAAACCGGTTTTATCGATAAAATTCATTTCCCTGTCGGTGATAATATCCGTATCGAAACAGGGGTTCAAAGCGGTTCGATTGTTACCCCATATTTCGATTCAATGATTGCCAAAATTATCGTTCATGGCGATAACCGCAGTGATGTCATTGAAAAAACGTTGAAGGCGCTTTATGAGTTTAGTTTAATTGGATTAAAAACGACTGTTCCTTTTTGTAGAACTGTTTTACAACATCCCGACTTTGTGAATGCAACCTACACAACTCGTTGGGTTGGGCATGTGTATAAACCTGAAATGCTCGAAAACGAAGAAGATGAATTGATTGCTGCTTTGACGGCTACTATAATGTATGCTTCAGAATATCTGCAACTTTCGTCAGATGTGCCCACCTATAAAAACGATACATTGAATGTTTGGGTTTTAAATAAGCGGCTTAATTACTGATATTAATATTACCTAAAAGACAATTCAGTATTTTAAAAAAAATATCCGGATAAATTGTAATTGAATAAATTGAGAATTAAAAATGGGAACTTCATATATTTATAAGCGAGATGCTTCGCGGTTGTTTATTGCCCTGCGCGAAAATGGTAAACGATATAAAATTTACATTCCGAAAGACTCTAAACCGGTAATTAACGGTATAGAAAAAGATATTGACTTTATTGAGCAAGAAGATTTTCATTATTCATTTGATTGGCATGGAAAACGTTTTCATTGCGAGTTGGTTTCACGTGATCAGAATAAAGCCATTATCAAGGTGAATGGAGTTGAATATAGATTTAGCATTGAGTCTATTTTCTCCTATATTCGTCGGGGAATGATTAATAATCTTGAAAAACAATTGAACGATAATAATATAATTGCTCCAATGCCCGGAAAAATTGTTGATATATTTCTTTCCGAAGGTGATTTGGTAAATGAAGGTGAACCTATTTTAATTTTGGAAGCCATGAAAATGCAAAATGAAATTACGGCTACCTGCAACGGCGTGATTCGAAAAATCAGGGTTCAATCCGGGCAATCGGTTATGAAAGATGAATTATTGGTTGATATTAATTCAATTGATGTATAATTTATTAATATTCAAGTTGGTAGATGCGTATTCATTTAAATATCATACAGAATGGGAATAGCTTTTGCTATTCCCATTCTGTATTAACCAATTGATTCATAATCAAAGCCAAGTTCTTTCATTTCTTGCTTTTCATAGATGTTTCGTCCATCTAAAATTAAGGTACCCCGCATCGATTTTTTTACGACACCCCAACTTGGCATTCTGAATTCTTTCCATTCGGTTACTAATAATATTGCATCTGCATCTAAAACTGCATCATAAATATCAGTCGCAAAATATAGATTGGATGAGTCGGGCAAAATATAATTGCCCATTTTGGAATGGATTAGTTTTTTGGCATCAGCAATAGCTACAGGGTCGAATACGCGAATATTTACACCGGTTTGTAAAAGTTTTTCGATTAATACCAAGGATGGAGCTTCGCGAATATCATCTGTGTTTGGTTTAAACGATAAACCCCATATACAAACAGTTTTTCCTTTCAATTGATCATCAAAATACTGATTCAATTTATGGAAAAGGACTTGCTTCTGATAAGCATTTACTTCTTCAACGGCTTTTAAAATCCTCAGATCATACCCTTTTTGATCGGCTGTTTGAATCAATTCTTTTACATCTTTGGGAAAACATGAACCTCCGTATCCGCAACCGGCATACAAAAATTTGCTCCCGATGCGATGATCGGTACCAATGCCTTTACGCACCATATTAATATCAGCTCCTACCAGTTCGCATAAGTTAGCCATTTCATTCATAAAACTTATACGGGTAGCTAACATTGCATTTGCTGCATATTTTGTCATTTCGGCTGAAGGAATATCCATAAAAATAACCCTAAAATTATTCAAAAGGAAAGGCCGATACAATTTGGACATCAATTCTTTGGCAATTTCACTTTCGGTACCTACCACCACGCGATCAGGACTCATAAAATCGTTGATGGCGTCTCCTTCCTTTAAAAACTCGGGATTTGATGCTACATCAAAATCTATTTTTACATCACGTTTATCTAATTCATCCTGAATTGTTTGCCTTACCAAAGCAGCTGTACCTACTGGAACTGTGCTTTTGGTAACTAATAAAATGTATTGTTGCATATTTTGACCGATGGTGCGGGCAACTTCGAGTACAAAACGCAAGTCGGCACTTCCATCAGCATCTGGAGGAGTTCCCACAGCACTAAAAACCACCTGAACATCATTCAGAACATCGGTAAGTTTCGTACTGAAATGCAACCGTTCAGCTTTCATATTCCGGTGCACCATATCTTCCAAACCTTGTTCGAAAATAGGGATTATCCCTTTTTTAAGATTATCAATTTTTTGTTCATCAATATCAATACAGGTTACATTTACACCCATTTCAGCAAAACAGGTTCCTGAAACTAAACCGACATAGCCGGTGCCGACAATAGCAATATTCATTCGAAGATATATTTTTTGATTAATTATTCGTTTATATAAACTGATACAACGCGACGAATACCTTCGTCTAAGGCGATAGAAGGCTGCCAGCCTAAACTTTTAAGTTTTGATACATCTAATAATTTGCGGGGTGTGCCATCTGGTTTGGTACTGTCCCAAATTATATTTCCTTGATAACCAACAATGCTTTTGACCATTTCGGACAAGTCTTTAATGCTTATATCTTCACCACAACCAGCATTCACATGTGAAGGTTTTGTGTCGGGTGCATCGTAGTTCAATAATAAATATACGCTTGAGTCAGCCATATCGTCGACATGTAAAAATTCTCGCATTGGAGAGCCTGTCCCCCATAAGGTTATCGACACATTGTCATCTTGTGACGAAATGCCATATTTAAGTAATAATTGAAGGATTACGTCATCACTATATGAGCCGTTTACACCTTCAATGGGTCGTTTGTTTAAATCGGTTCGAAGTTTATTCCAATCATTTTCCAACAAACATTTTCCCAAATACATTTTTCGAATTAAAGCCGGCAATACATGCGACTTTTCCAAATCGTAATTATCGTTTTGACCATACAGATTGGTTGGCATGATTGAAATAAAATTAGAACCATATTGAGCATGATAAGCTTCACACATTTTGATGCCGGCAATCTTGGCTATGGCATAAGGTTCGTTTGTGTCTTCCAAAAGACCTGTCAGCAAGGCATCTTCGCGAATAGGTTGATCGGCTAATCTGGGATAGATGCAGGATGAACCTAAAAATAAAAGTTTTTTTACGCCATGCAAATAACTTTGATGAATGATATGATTTTGAATCATCAAATTTTCATAAATAAACTGTGCCCGATACGTGTTATTTGCTACGATTCCCCCAACTTTGGCAGCAGCTAACACCACATATTCGGGTTTTTCTTGATTGAAAAAATGTGCAACAGCTTGTTCGTCAAGTAAATTCAATTCGTTGATGGTTCGGGTTACAAAGTTCGTAAATCCTTTGTTTTCTAAGTTTCTCATTATTGCCGACCCAACCATTCCTTTGTGTCCGGCAATGTAGATTTTTGAATCCTTATTCATTTCAATCTTATAGGTTACTGATTATTTTAATTAAATTTCGGTTTCGTCCTCGTAATAATGGAAGTATTTTTGATCGTTAGATTTTTTCCCGGATGAGGTGTAGCCATAATTATTTCCATATATATAAGAGTATTTGTACAATTTATATTTTGAGTATTTGGTGCCATCGTCCGATACATCGTTAATTACTGTGTATAACTTAGGTATATTATCCATTTTTAATTGAGCAGATAACTTTTTAAAGAGGGATTTATTTGTCTTATTATTTCGGGCAAGAAACAAATTTACATCTGAAATATCGACTACGGCGTAAGCATCTGTAACAATTCCTACCGGACTCGTATCAACTATAATAAAATCATATCTTTTTTTCAATTCAGCAAATAAATCAAGTAATTTTTCCGAACGGATTAATTCTCCGGGATTGGGAGGGATCGACCCGGCAGTAATAATATCAAAATCGATTTTAGGTAAATGTAGAATCATTTCATCGATCGAACATTGATTCACAAGATAATTGGTAACTCCGTTTGATTGAACAATATTAAATCGTTTGTTTATATCCGGTTTACGAATATCCAGATCGACTAAAACTGTTTTTTTACTTGCCATGGCGTAGATGGCAGCCATATTAATAGAGAAATAGGTTTTACCATCGCCCGGTTCGGTGGAAGTGATCATGACGGTGATATTGGTTTTTCGTTGAACAATAAATTCAATTCGGGTTCGAATGACACGAAACATTTCAGTGAATGCCGAACGGGGATGTTTTGCAACAACCATGGGATCATCAGTTTTTGAATGACGCACTACACCGATTAACGGGAATGTAGAATTTTTTTCAATATCTTTGGTTGTTCGAATGGTATTGTTCAGTAATTCGATAAGAATTACAATAAGAGCCGGAATCAGAATTCCAAGAAGCAAATAAATCAAATTCGTTTTCGATTTTTTATCGGCATTTGTAATTGTTTTTATGCGGGCATGATCTAAAATATTGTTGTCGGGTGTGTTGGAAGCTTTCAGGATCTCTGATTCAGCACGCTTTTGAAGGAAAAATGTATAATAATTATCATTCATTTTGTAATCCCGATCTATAGAGCTCATAGCCAATTCTTTATTCGGCAGGCTTGTGATTTCATTATTAACAGCGTCCATCCTTTTTTTGAAATCTGATTTCTCAATTTCGAGTGAAGCACGCATATTTTTAATGACTTCCATAATGGTTGATTGAATCGAACCAATTTCTTTACTGTATTTGGCATAATACATATTTTTTTCGGTTACGTTACTTCTTTGAAGGTATAAGTCATTAATTTGTTGAATCAAAGCCATTAACATTGGCTCATTCAATCCCAGGCTTGCTGGAGCTATAATGTTGCCATCAGCCAAATTTGTTTTCAAGTATTTTGTCAGGTAATTTAAATAGGTTTCTTTCAATTTCAAGCTGGCTTGTTCATCATCAAACTTATTGGCTTTGCTAATTAAATCGCTGCCTAAATTGGATGCGTCAACAATTTTGTTTTTTTGTCTGAAATTCGTCATCTCACTTTCTGATACTTTGAGCGAATCTGATACGGATGCCAATTGTTCGTTTATGAATTTAATGGTTTTGTTGGCAGCATCGTTTTTGCGTTCTAAATTTTCAGCCAAGAAAGTTTCACATAATTTGTTGATAAAATCAATATCGCGATCCGGAGTCTCGCTCACCAATGAAATTTGTAATACCGAAGAGCTTTCATTTACAAACCCGAAGGTTAATCGCGATGAAAAATCTGATACCAACGATTCTTTTGTTCGAAATTGAAAATACAACTCGGTATTTGTCCAGTTATCACTGTTATTATTTACGGTTATAAAAAATAAATTATTTTGAAGTGGCTGACCTAATTTGCCGTCAATTTTATAGTCGTTGAAAATTTTATTGTTTTCAATGGTAATTTCGAAACTCCCATTTGTTCGCAATTTTATTTTAAACAACATGTTGTAAGCTTCCGGCGAAATATAAGTAGGATCAATATTTATGGGGGAAGTATTGTAGAGATTCCGGGTTTTAAAATTTCCTTTCGATAAATAATCAACCTGTATGAATGGAAGGCTGTCGACTACACGCGAAATCAAGTCGTATGAACCAAGCATGATGACCTGATTCGTCGTATTTCTGTATCCCTGTTGAATGCTAAAGCCCTGCATTAAAGCTTGAGAACTATTTACTCCAGCACGACTTTCGTCGATTAAAATTGTTCCTGCAGTTTGATATTGAGCTTTCCAGGAACGATTTTGCAAAAACGCCAAACTCAAAGCAATGATAATTCCTGCTACAAAAAAATACCACCTATGAAGAAAATGCCATAACCATTCGATGATGTCAAAGTTTGACTCTTCGTCATCGTTAAAAGGTTTAATTGCGTTATTTTGTTCCATAAATTTTGTTGGTTATTTTGTTATTGGATATTTTATGCCATAAATTATTTCGTGTAAGTCAATACGCTGAATAACAATGATAAAGAAACGGAAACTACATTTAGCAACGAAAAATAACTGTTAACTTTATAAAAACTTGAAAACTCCCGTTGCACATAAATAATATCGTTTGGATAAATGTAATAATATTTTGAATCAATAAGGCTTTTGGGACGGATATCAAATTCGAGGATTTGAGTTCCTTTTTCTGAATTGCGAATAATCCGGACATGTTTTCTGTCGCTTGCTTCATTAAAATCCCCCGACATGGCAAGTGCCTGAAATATAGTGAGCCGGTCTTTATATATCGGATAAATTCCGGAACCGGCATCCCCGAAGATCGTAAATGTTTTATTTGCCAAACTTAATTTTACAACCGCATCAGGCAAAATTTCTTTAAATTTCTTTTCAATAGCTAAAGCAGCTTCTGTAAGAGTCAGCCCTTCAACATGAATGCTCGAAATGAATGGGATATCAATTGTTCCATCAGTATAAACTCTGTACGATATTTGATTTTGTGAGCTGGATGAATTTTGAGGTGAAATTAATTTGGAAATAGTTTCGTCAGTAGTAATCAATCGATAAATTATTTCATCGTTCACCTGAATTTTATAATCCGAATAAGTCGTTGGAGTATATTTTGGCAGTGAGCGGTTGTTTTCTTGTAATAAACGCATATTACGATAATTATAACACGAAGACAATGAAATGATTGTGATTAAAAATGACAATATTTTAACGTGTTTGGACATAGATTATTATTTAACAGTTGGTTTAGGGAAAAATAAATAATAAACTCCAACACCAAACGAAACCGAGGTGATAATGGCTGAGATTGCCGACCAAAGCGTGGTTACACCGAAAAATTGTTGGTTCATTGGTTGAATAAATATTACATCGTTTGGTTGTAAATAATAATATTCAGAATTGATGATATCCACACTTCGAAGATCAAATATTTTAATTTCGGTTCCATTCGCCGTTTCGCGAAGAATTTTGATCTTGCTTCTATCGGCATATAAACCCAAATCGCCTGCCATAGCCAGTGCTTGAAAAATATTTAATTTCTCATTCGGGAAGCTGAATTTGCCCGACTTTCCTGCTCCGATAATGCTGAAAGAACGACCCTCCATACGTACATCGACTGAATTAATTTTCAAAATGGGACGTATGGCATCTTCAATGGCAAATTTTGTTTGTCGAAGCGTTTTACCGGCGACTTTTATGTCGCCTACAATAGGGAAATGAATCGTGCCATCTTGTTGAATAATATACGAATACAAGTCGGAGTTGTCTCCTGAATTCGATAAATTTTGTGAATTGACATTGTTTGTCCCATTAAATAATGTATTCGTTTTTTCGTCCATTGAATATACTTGAACGAAAAGCCGATCGCCTGTTTTCAATTTATAATCTTCATAAGAAACCGTATCCTTATAGGCTGGGATAAAGTTTTTAGCCGGCTGTAAATAGTTTGTTTGATGTGTGGTTATACACGACGAAATTATAAAAGCCGAAAAAAAAATGAATATTAATCGAAAAATTGTATTTGGCATTGATATTTTTTATTTCAATATTTGAAGCAAAGATAGAAAAAATATGTAAAATTCAAGTTGCATTTTTAAAAAAAGCGGTCAACTGACAAATTATTCAGTTATATTGTTGAAATCATGAAAGATACATCTTTTGCAATCCTTAAAATTTTAAGTTTAAAGTAATTCGTTCAGATTTTATAATTGCTTTTATTACAAGTTAGCGTAATCCCTGAACTTAAAATAAAAATTTTCTGTTACATTTGCAATATCAACCTATCGAGTTGATATTAACGTTATTGACGAAATATGTTCCCGTAAACTATTATATATCATGAAATTACATTACCTGTTATTTTTACTTGGACTATTTATTTTTTCTGCTTGTAATCCGCGACATGCACTTGAACGGGATGCAGATAACCGGTTGAAACTTGTTGAGCAATTTATTGATCAGCAAAATTATAATGCGGCAAAATTAGAGATCGACAGTATTCATAGGCTTTTTCCACGCTTGATTGATAAACGAAAAATTGCCGCAGCTCTTCAGGATACTATTGTTCGTCGTGAAAGTGCCCGTAATTTGGTTTATTGTGATAGCATACTTCCAATTAAACTTCACGTTGCCGATTCAATTCAAAAAAAATTTCGTTTCGAAAAAGACACCGTTTATCAGGATGCCGGAAACTGGGTTTATAAAACGCAACGAACAGAAAATAATGCTACCCGTACATATCTGAAAGCATACGTGAATGAAAAAGCAAACTTGTATTTAGTAAGTAATTATTGTGGACCAAAAATTGAACAAAATGCTGTAAAAGTTTCAGTTGGCGATATTTTTGTTGAAACGGCTGCAGTAAATGTTGATAGTCCGATATATTTCAGTTTTAACGATAGTGGAACGCATTGGGAAACATTGACTTATAAAAACGAAGAAGATAATGGAATCGTGGCTTTCATTGCGCAAAACAAAACTGAAAAAATAAAAGTTACATTGAAAGGGAAACATGATTTTATATATTGGCTTGATCCCTTAGATAAACAAGCAATCGCAGCAACGTATAATTTGTGGATTGTAAGAAAAGACATTACTCAATTACAAAATCAAATTAAGCAAGCCCAATTAAAAATCGACAGAATAAATCAAGAAAAGTTAAAAAAGTAATTTATTTAAACAAAAGCACCAGTACAAGTTGTTTTACCCATAAATTTTTATCAACTAAAGACAAAATGAAAATGAAAAAAATGCTTCCGTTCCTATTTTTTTTAGTGTTTGCGAACACCTTAATCTTCGCACAAAAGCCGGTTAACGTACCCATTACCGAATTAACCGCACAAACTTTTAAACAAAAAGTCTGGAATTACGACCAAAATAAAAGTTTTAAACGGGTTGGAAATCTTCCTATTATCCTTGATTTTTTTGCGACTTGGTGTCGCCCGTGTAAAATGTTGGCTCCTCATTTGCAGACCATTCAAAACAAATTCAAAGGAAAATTGATTGTATATAGAATTGATGTAGATCAACAACCGGAATTGGCTCAGCGTTTTAATGTACAAGCAATGCCAACTATCGTATTTATACCGAATGCTACTTCTTATAAATCTGAGTTGGGATATCGGGAATACGATGAATTGGAAAAGATGGTAAAGGGTTATTTTTTTAGAAAATAAAATTTTTCATTTCGCTGATTTTTCGAAATAAAGTTCCATGAGTCTTGAAACTGCGAATTGATCAATATTCTGCCATGCTACAAGAGTCAGTTTATTGAGTTTTTCGTTTGTTTCATTAATCCGAATTCGAACAAATTGAGCAAACAAGACCTGATGAGACAAAATATGCTTCATCGGGTTTGTTTTTTGTGTAATTTCCACATCTAAAATACCTTTAAATAATTGACGATAGTTTTCGTTTTTGATCAATTCCTCGGTTGACAATAACTTTTCAGATTCAATCAGTGGAAATTCATACAAATTTTGCCAAATATCCTTCGCCTCACGTTTTTGTAAAAATGTTTTGTCTTCAAAATCGATACACAAGTAATTGAAATATCGATTTTTAACATTTGTTTTTAATTTTTTATTGGAAGTATGTTAACTAAATCTGATGCATAAGCCTTACAATAAGGTTGTAAAGGACAAACCATGCAATCGGGCGAAACTGGCACGCATTGTAAAGCTCCAAATTCCATTATGGCTTGATTATAAATTCCGGGATCAATTTCAGGTAATAATTGTTTTGCTAATAAAGCAATTTGTTTTTTACCAATTCCACTATCAATCGGAGTATCAATGCCAAACAATCGTGAAATTACCCTATATACATTGCCATCGACAACTGCATGAAACTGATTAAAGGCAAAAGATGCAATTGCCGCTGCCGTATATTCACCGATACCGGACAACTGCAATAATTTTGAAAAATCGGAAGGAAAAACTCCTTGGAAATCGGTCCTGATTTGATGGGCTGTCTTGTGTAAATTTCGGGCTCGGGAATAATAACCTAATCCTTGCCAATATTTCAATACTTCATCTTCAGATGCATTGGCTAATATTTCGACTGTCGGAAACCGGTTAATGAATCGTAAGTAATAATTTAATCCTTGATTGACACGGGTTTGTTGCAGGATAATTTCGGAAATCCATATTTTATATGGGTCGGTGATATCTCTCCATGGTAAATCGCGTTTGTTTTGTTCATACCATTTGACTAAAATTTTTTGGAAAAAATCGTTTTTATATGGAAATTTTGAAAATTCTAGCATATAACATCAATAAATTCTTGTTGATTAATAAAAAAAATTGCATCTTTGCGCGCAAAGGTAAAATCAAAAATACAAGCAGCAAAAAAGTTGCCATTAAATTTACAAATAGAAAAATGAAAAAAGTACTAATTATCTTAATCATAGCAAATTGCTTATTTTCATGTGTACCATCGACATATAAAATTAAAGGCATTGTCGACAATTCAGGATTAAACGGAGCTACCGTTTTTTTGAAACAACGATTAAACAGGGTTTGGATTTCGATGGACAGTGTTGTAATTAAAAACAATGAATTTAGTTTTAAAGGGAAGAGCGATACTGCTAAAATTGTATATTTAAGTGTGGAAAATTCGCCAAAAAGCAAATTTCATCAGGCTTTGATTCTCGAAAACGGGAAAATTTCTGTACAGATCGATACGGCAGGTTTTATGGTTATTGGTGGAACGATACATAATGATTCATTACAACAGTATCAGCAGGCAAAATTTGATTTTTATAAACGAGCCGAAAAAGTTTATCAGGCTGCTGAAGATTCCCTAAACACACCGGATCAACAAGTCCAGTTGGATGCACAAATCAATCTTTTAAATAGGGAAGAAGTGGCAATTGATATGAATTACTGTCTTTCAAATATAAAAACGATTGTTGGCACCTTTATTTTTACCAATTCATTTTATAACATGTCAACAGCTCAAAAAGAAGAAATTTTAAACCGAATGGGAGCTACTGCCAAACAAAATGATCGGGTGAAACAAATCATGGTTGATACTGAAATTGAAAAACGAGTAGCTGTAGGAAAAACATTTACCGATTTCCGTTTACCCACATTATCTGGAGATTCATTGTCGCTTTCGGATTTGGTCGGGAAAACAGATTATGTATTGATTGATTTTTGGGCATCATGGTGCGGACCATGTATGCGTTCTTTACCCGGATTGGAGAAATTATACAATAAATATAAGGGTGTAAAATTGCAAGTGTTGGGAGTTTCACTCGACGAAGATAAAACTTCCTGGAAAAATATTGTGATCGGGAAAAATCTCAACTGGAAACATGTTTCAGATTTGAAAGGATGGAAATGTCAAGCTGCACGACTTTACGCAGTTAATTCAATCCCAAGTTCAGTTTTGATTGATAAAAGCGGAAAAATAGTTGGAAGGAATCTGAATGCAGAAGAAATTGAACAAATTCTGACGAAAAAATAAAGCTCAAAAGAAAAAAAATTATTTTTTTTTGAAAAAAGTCGTGCAAATGTTTTTTAATCAGAATAAAAGCAATATATTTGCACTCCGATTTAGAACAAGGAAATCATTATTTATTAACTAACAAATAAAAAATACTAAAATGACTAAGGCAGACATTGTAAACGAAATTGCAAAAAGTACAGGTATTGACAAAGCAACTGTATTGACAACTGTTGAAGCTTTTATGGAAGCTGTAAAAGATTCACTATCGAAAAATGAAAACGTGTATTTAAGAGGTTTTGGTAGCTTTGTAATCAAAGAACGTGCTGAAAAAACAGCTCGTAATATCTCTAAAAACACGACCATTATTATTCCAGCTCACAATATCCCTTCGTTCAAACCGGCAAAAACATTTGTGAGTGTAGTAAAATAATTTTTTTATAATAACTAATTTTTAATCAAAAAATGCCAAGCGGTAAAAAAAGGAAACGACATAAAATGTCGACACACAAGCGTAAAAAAAGACTAAGAAAGAATAGGCACAAAAAGAAATAAGTCTTAAGGTTTTTAGCAATGAAAACTAAGAAACAAACTTATAAGCGAAGATCTTGGCTTTAAGTTTGTTTTTTTTTAAACAAACCAAAATCATATTTTAAAGTGAATAGCGAATTAGTAGTAGATGTAAAACCATCTGAAATTTCAATTGCGCTGCTCGAAGACAAAAGACTTGTAGAATTAAACCAGGAAGGACGTGAAGAACAGTTTGCCGTGGGGAATGTCTACTTGGGAAGGGTAAAAAAAATAATGCCCGGTTTGAATGCAGCCTTTGTGGATGTTGGTTACGAAAAAGACGCTTTTCTACATTATCTTGATTTAGGGAACAATTTCAATACCCTTACACAATTTACAACGCAGGTGTTGAGCGACCGAAAAAAAACACCTGCGGTTCAAAAAATCAAACTGCAACCAGAAATTGAAAAAAATGGTTCAATCAATGATCTTTTAAAAACCGGACAAGACATTTTGGTACAAGTTACCAAAGAGCCAATCTCCACCAAAGGTCCTCGTTTGACTGCTGAAATTTCGATTGCCGGACGATTTTTAGTTCTGATTCCGTTTGCCGACAAAGTGTCGGTTTCACAAAAAATTAAAACTGAAGAAGAACGCCATCGTCTCAAACAGCTTATTCAGAGCATTAAACCCAAAGGATTTGGCGTTATTGTTCGCACGGTTGCCGAGGACAAAAAAGTTGCAGAACTCGACAGCGAGTTGAAAATACTGGTTAAACGCTGGGAAGAAGCGATCAGTAAAATTCAACAAGCAAAAGGAGTTACGCTGATTATGGAAGAATTAGGTCGCACGGTCGGAATAATTAGAGATTTATTCAGCCCAAGTTTTAAACATATTCATGTCAACGACCCGAATGTCTTTAACGAGGTTCGCGATTATATTGAGTTAATCGCTCCCGAACGCAAAGACATTGTAATTTTATATGAAGGTGAAATTCCAATTTATGACAGTTTTGGCATTACAAAGCAGATTAAATCGTCATTTGGTAAAACAGTTTCGTTTAAAAATGGTGCTTACCTGATCATTGAACATACTGAAGCCTTACATGTAATTGATGTGAATAGTGGAAATCGTTCAAAAGCTGGCAACGGACAAGAAGACAATGCTTTAGATGTAAATCTGGCAGCTGCCGATGAAATTGCCCGTCAAGTGAGATTGCGCGATATGGGCGGAATTATCGTGGTTGATTTTATTGACATGCACGAAACCGATAACCGACAAAAACTTTACGACCGAATGCGTGAAAATATGGCAAATGACAGAGCCAAACACAATATTCTACCGTTAAGTAAATTTGGTTTATTGCAAATGACCCGACAACGTGTTCGTCCGGTTATTCATTTCGATACTGAAGAAACTTGTCCTACGTGTTTTGGAAATGGAAAAATTAAACCTTCAATTTTATTTACTGACCAATTGGAAAGTAAAATTGATTATTTAGTAAACAAATTAAAAATTAAAGAATTTACCTTGCACATTCATCCTTTCGTAGATGCCTATATCTCTAAAGGCTTTTTATCATTGAAATGGCAATGGAAACGTAAATTTGGTAAAGGTTGTAAAGTAATCGCCTCTCAACAGCTCGGGTTTTTACAATATAAGTTTTATGATAAAAAAGGAAATGAAATTGACCTAAAAGAAGAAATTGAAAAGCTTTCATAACTTGAAATGCATAGCTAAACAGGCTTTCTGGAAATCAGAAAGCCTGTTTTTGATTGTCGTCGATTACTCTGACATTGACTCAATTAAATTAATGGTTGTTGTTTTTGTATCGAATACAAACACATCGTTTTGCTTATATAAGCCATTTATACTCCAAAATTGAAGGTGCAAATACAATAAAGCGTTAAATTATTTCGACTGCTTAAAAAAAACTCTTAAATTATTTTCAATCTTTACTCATTTATTATTTTATATTTGACTGTAAATAAGTGTAATATATAAATTGTATGCTGTGCAGTTATCTATCCGTGTTCGCACACGCAAGCGAAATGATTTCTTTATTTCAAAATATATATTACTTTTGTCCAGCAATTATCTGTGTGCGGACACGGAAACATGGTTTTCTACAATATGGCAGAAAAAAATCAAAAAATTCGAATCAAAGATATCGCCGAGTTAGCAGGTGTTTCTGAAGGCACTGTCGACCGTGTGTTGCACGATAGGGGCGATGTATCTGAAAAAAGTAAAGAAGCTGTTTCGAAAGTGCTGAAAGAGATGAATTATAGTCCAAATTTATTGGCACGTTCGTTAGCTTCAAAAAAGAAATACCGCTTTGTAAGTTTAATTCCATATTATTCACCAGAGGAATATTGGGAAAGTGTGGATAAGGGTTTTGATGATGTTTTAGCTGATTATGAGCATTATAATGTTACAATTGAAAAATATTATTTTAATCAGTTTGAAGTTCGCTCGTTTGTAGAAGTGAAGCAACAAATACTTGAAACTGAATTTGATGGTATTATTCTTGCCCCAATTTTTAAGAATGAAACATTGGCTTTTACTCAGATTCTGAAACTGAAAAATATACCTTTCTCGTTTATTGATTCGATGATACCGGAAGCAGATTTCCTGACTTATTACGGCCAGCATTCATTTCAGAGTGGATATCTGACCGCAAAACTACTCTTGGAATTGTTACCAAAAAAATCTCAGGTCATTATTATTCGTACGCAACGAAAAGGCTCAGTTTCAAATCAAACTATTTCACGTTATCAGGGTTTTATGAAATTTATTGAAGATAATCATCTTCAAGATGTTTTTGAATTGATCAATGTCGAGTTTATCAATAACGATGAAAGTTCGAATCAACTTGTTCTTCAACAAGTGTTTTTAAATTACAATAATATCAGTGCCGCAATTACTTTTAATTCTAAGGTTTATCGATTGGCTTTGCATTTGGAAGCATTGAAAAAATGCAATATTCGTTTAATAGGTTACGATCTTTTAAATCAAAATGTTCATTATCTCAGGCAGGGAATAATCAATTGTTTAATCGCGCAACGACCCGAAAAACAAGCTTATTTTAGTGTTCGTGATATGTGTAAACAATTGATATTCAAGCAGGAGATCAAGAAGATAAACTATGTTCCTATTGATGTGTTGTTTAAAGAGAATATTGATGATTATATGGATTTTGTAGAATAAAAATGGGCATCAACAAATTAAATATTATAAAATATCAGAGAATAATATAGATTTTTAATACTTAAATTTAATAATTATTTATTTAAAAAATTGAATATCATGAGATTAGGGAAATACAGCATTGGAGTGGGCGATAGATTTGCCCACCAGGGAGAAGCTCAATTAAGAGCCATTATGAAAGCCAATCAAACGGGTTTAGACATTAGCCCTGTTTGGAATAAATCCAATCGTGAACACATTTATGTTCACACGCATCCTGCCGATGTACGTAAGGAGGCTGACGCCGCAGTTGCTGCATTGGGTTTTACAGGAAAATACTTTGTGGATGCCGACCATATTAACCTGACAACAGTAGCACCTTTTGTTGAAACAGCCGATTTTTTTACGCTTGATGTTGCTTCGTTTATCGGTAAACCCAGTGCCTCTGCCGACGTGAAAGCATTTGTTGAAAGCTGTTCAAAATATAAGGGCGAATTTACTTTACCAGGTATCAATACACCCTTTCATATTACAAATGCATTATTAGAAGAAATTGCATCTAAGTTTTTAGCTGCCACGCAACAAGCATCAGAAATTTATCAATTTCTGAAAACTTCAAAAGGCGAAGGAAATTTTGTTACGGAAGTTTCGATGGACGAAGTGGAAACACCCCAAACACCTCTTGAACTGCTTTTTATTCTGAAAATGCTTGCAAATAAAAGTGTTCCCGTACAAACTATAGCACCAAAATTTACTGGACGCTTCAACAAAGGTGTCGATTATCGAGGTGATATAAATCAATTTGCCAAAGAATTTGAAGAAGATGTACTGGTTCTCGATTTTGCTGTAAAAGAATTCGGTTTACCAACCGAAATTAAATTAAGTGTGCATTCAGGTAGTGATAAGTTTTCCATTTATCCGATTATGGCGGATGTAATTAAGAAATACGACAAAGGTTTACACTTGAAAACAGCCGGAACAACCTGGCTCGAAGAAGTAATCGGATTGGCTGTTGCCGGTGGCGAGGGACTTGATTTGGCTAAAAAGATTTATGCTAATTCTTACAATCGAAAAGATGAATTGTGCGCTCCGTATGCCGATGTAATTGATATCGATGTTTTGCAATTGCCATCGGTTGAAGAAGTTAATAACTGGAGCAGCCAAAAATATGCTGATACGTTGCGTCATATTCAAGGAAATAAAGATTATAACTCGAATTTCCGTCAATTAATTCATGTGGCTTACAAGGTGGCTGCCGAAATGGGTGATACATATACAGGATTGTTAGAAAAATATGCTGATGTGGTTGGATCTTGTGTCGAAGAAAATATCTATGAACGTCATTTGAAACGTTTGTTTAACTTATAGAAATTATAATCCTTGAAATTATAGTTGTAAGAAACATAATTTCAAGGAATTTGTTTTATAAATGTAATTTTAATTTTTAAAATATATTATTATGAATAATCTTTTTAGCGTAGATGGTAAAGTAGTCGTAATCACTGGTGGTGGCGGTATTTTAGGCCGTGGTATGGCTGAATATATGTGTAGTCAAGGTTCAAAAGTTGTAATTCTTGATCGTAGTGAAGAAGCAGGAAATAAACTTGTTAACGAATTGTTGGCAAAGGGATATGATTCAATGTTTTTATATTGTGATGTACTGGATAATGAAGTACTGGAACAAAATTCAAAAGATATTGTAGCCAAATATGGTAGAATTGATGTATTGGTAAATGCTGCCGGTGGAAATATGCCTGGAGCTACAGTAGGTCCAAACCAAACAATTTTCGATTTACAAATTGATTCCTTCAAAAAAGTTGTGGATTTGAATCTATTTGGAACTGTAATGCCCACTATGGTTTTTGCTAAAGTGATGGTGGAACAGAAAAAGGGGAGTATTATAAATATATCTTCCGAATCAGCTCTCAGACCGTTGACCCGTGTTGTAGGATATGGAGCATCGAAAGCTGCCGTAACCAACTTTACACAATATCTTGCATCCGAACTTGCTATTAAATTTGGCGAAGGATTGCGCGTGAATGCTATGGCTCCTGGATTTTTCCTAACGGAACAAAATCGTACCTTGATGACCAATCCTGACGGTTCGCTTACTGCAAGGGGAAATGCTATTATTGCTCATACTCCGTTTGGTCGATTTGGTTCACCTGATGAATTGTTCGGAACGCTTCAATGGTTAGCCAGTGATGCATCGAAATTTGTTACCGGTACGTTGACTGTTATCGATGGTGGGTTTGATGTGTATAGTATTTAATAAGTTAAATTACTCCTCATTTTAGAAGAATCAATCTGGGAATGTTTTATAACTTTAATATTTAAGGTTAATAGAACATGCATACTTTGTTCCTTCTTCGAATGTTGGAATTTTCAATCAATATATCATGATAACACTAAAAAAAGATTTTAAATACTCATTAATGGTTGCTACCAGTATGGGTGTTCGGATAACTCCTGTGAATGGACAACCGGTTCACAGCAGTAAATTATTTGAAATGCAGGCAACAAGTGCCGAAACAAATGTTGCCAGTATTTCCTCATTTTTAGGACTACCGGTGAAAGTGCTCACTACTTTCGTAAAGGATAGCCCGATTGCACAACTGATAAAAAGTGATCTGAAAAGCCGCCATATGGATTACGAAGGACCCGAAGTAGTTCAGGGCGATCCCTGGGGCTATCGTCATCAATTTAATATAGCCGATAGCGGTTTCGGTTCAAGAGGACCGCGGGTATTGAACGACCGTGCCGGTGAAGTAGGTCGAACATTGAATGTAAAAGATTTTGACTTAGGTCGTATCTTTGAAAAAGAAGGTGTTCAGATTTTGCATCTATCCGGATTAATTGGTGCTTTATCAGCAGAAACAAGTGAATTCTGTTTACAATTGGCCCGTTACGCTAAAAAAACAGGAACACGTATTTCGTTCGATTTAAACTATCGTGCTTCTTTCTGGAAAGGTCGTGACAAGGAATTGCGCGACATTTTTACCGAAATAGCTTCTGTGTCCGATATTTTAATTGGAAATGAGGAAGACTTCCAACTTTGTTTGGGTATTGAAGGACCTGAAGCCGGAGGAAAAGGTATTGACGCTCAAATTGAAGGATTCAAAGGAATGATCGGACGTGTAAAACAAGCTTTCCCTAATGCTTCGGTTTATGCAACTACACTTCGTCAGGTAATCAGTACCAACGAACATCTTTGGGGTGCAATTATGCTTGATGGTCAAACTTGGAATGTTATTGAACCACGAAAAATCAATGTGCTCGACCGAATCGGTGGTGGCGATGGCTTTGTTGGTGGTATGCTTTATGCCATTTTAAAAGGTTGGGAATCAGAAAAATGGGCACAATTTGGCTGGGCATCGGGTGCACTGGCAACTACATTCCTGACCGACTATGCACAACCTGCTGACGAGGACCAGATTTGGAGTATTTGGGGTGGAAATGCGAGGGTGAAGAGGTAAACTCAGTTACCATTTATTTTTTACTATTTACCATTCTGGGTACGACGACAGATGAATTAAAAAAAAGATTCAAAATATTTGCACTGAAAATTATAAAACTATCTGAAAATCTGCCTAACAATATAACAGGAAAAACATCAGGTAATCAGATTATTCGTTCAGGAACATCGCCCAGTGCAAACTATCGGTCTGCCTGTTTAGGAAAATCGGATAAAGATTTTCTGAATAAATTGAAAATAGTTGAAAAAGAATTAGATGAAACACTTTATTGGCTGGAATTAATTGTTGAATCAGGTTAAGTAAAAGCAAATCTACTTGATGGTTTAATGAAAGAGAATCACAAATTGTTGAAAATAATTGTTAGTTCAATATCCACAATGAAGAGGAAACTTAATTCAGATAATATGAAGTCAATATTTTAAATAGTAAATGGAAAATGTTTAAATTGTAAATATATGATGTATTATTCAATTGGTTCTAAAAATCTTGAACTTAATGCCGAAGACCTAAAAAAAGGGCTTTACGAAGCATTTGAGAAAATGGGAAAGAAGCACAAAGTGCTTGCCATTCCTCCCGATTATACACGCTTACCAAGTCGTGCCGGTGAACTGACTGAGTTTACATGGCAGTATTATGGCAAAGCTTTAACAGATGTGCTACCTGCTTTGGGCACACATTCGCCTATGACCGATCATCAAATTTCACACATGTTTGGTACAATGCCGGCTTCACTTATTCGCGAACACGATTGGCGCAATGATGTGGTAACAGTTGGAATTGTACCGGCAGAATTTGTGAAGGAAGTTTCGGATGGTGCAGTTGAATTTCCTTGGCCGGCTCAAGTGAATAAACTACTTTTGGAAGGTAATTTTGATTTAATATTATCCATTGGTCAGGTTGTTCCTCACGAAGTTGTGGGGATGGCCAATTATAATAAAAATATTTTTGTAGGTACGGGCGGTGTGGAAGGAATAAATAAAAGCCATTTTGTGGGTGCGGCTTATGGAATGGAACGCATGATGGGTCATGCTGATACACCGGTTCGTCGGATATTTAATTATGCCTCAGAACATTTTACCAATAATTTGCCAATTGTTTATGTGCAAACGGTGGTTGGTTTGGATAAAATAGATGGGAAAATTAAGTGTCGTGGTTTGTTTATTGGTGATGATTTTGAGGTGTTCGACAAAGCAGCCAAATTGGCTTTGTTGGTAAACTTTGAAATGTTGGACAAACCGTTAAATAAAGTGTTGGTTTATCTCGATCCAACTGAATTTAAAAGTACTTGGCTTGGTAATAAATCGATTTATCGTACCCGCATGGCTATTGATGATGGTGGAGAATTAATTGTATTGGCACCTGCTCTGAAAGAGTTTGGCGAAGATAAAGAAATTGACCGCCTTATTCGTAAATATGGTTATTTCGGAACACCTCATACCCTTAAAGCATGTGACGAAAATGAGGAATTACGTAATAATCTGAGTGCTGCGGCACACTTGATTCACGGTTCATCCGAAGGAAGATTCAGCATTACCTATTGTCCAGGAAAAGGAATCGCAAATCTTTCACAGCAGGAAATTGAAAGTGTTGGTTTTAAATATGCCGACATTGACGAGATGAAAGCAAAATATAATTTCGATAGTCTGAAAGAAGGATATAATACGCTGCCCAATGGAGAAGAAATCTTTTATATATCAAATCCTGCCTTGGGTTTGTGGGCATTTAAAGATAGATTTGAATACTGATTTTTAACTATATAGACATTGAAAACTATGATTTCGACGTGTCTATATGGTTCAAAAAATAAAATAATATATGGCCTGTGTGCCTATGTGGTTCAAATATGAAATTAATTATTGACGATAAAATTCCATACATTCGGGGAGCATTTGAAAATGTGGCTGAGGTTATTTACCTGCCTGGTTCCAAAACAACACCTGAAGTAGTGAAAGATGCTGATGCCATTGTTACTCGTACCCGTACTATTTGTAACGAGAAATTACTTGCCGGTTCTTCGGTTAAATTTATTGCTACAGCTACCATCGGTTTTGATCATATCGATACCGATTATTGCCAAAAATCGGGTATAAAGTGGACAAATGCACCGGGTTGCAATTCCAAATCGGTGGAGCAATACATTGCATCTACCTTGTTTGTACTCGCCGAACGTAAAAGCTGGGCATTGAACGAAAAATGCATCGGTGTAGTAGGGGTGGGCAATGTGGGCAGTAAAGTAGCCCGCATTTGCGAGATGCTCGGGATGAAAGTGCTGCTTAATGACCCACCGCGTGAAAGGGTTGAAGGTTCTGAAAAGTTTGTATGCTTACAACAGGTTATGGAAGAGGCCGATATTATCACGTTGCATGTTCCACTGAATATAAAAGGTGAAGATGCCACTTTTCACATGGGAAATGAATTGTTCTTTGATTCATTAAACAAAAAACCTATTCTGATAAATTCGTGCAGGGGTGAAGTGGTTGAAACAAATGCTGTTAAAGCAGCTCTCAAAGCAGAAAAAATCTCCGGTTTTGTGTGTGATTGTTGGGAGAATGAACCTAATATTGATTTAGAATTACTCGGATTAACCGAAATTGCTACTCCGCATATTGCAGGATATTCCAAAGATGGAAAAGCCACCGGAACCACAATGAGCGTGCAGGCTATCAGCAATTTTTTTGGACTCGGAATGAACAAGTGGCAGCCCTCAGGGGTTGAATTACCGACTAATCCTACAATTGAAATTGATGGTGAAGGAATGACAGAACAGGAAATTATTTCTAAAGCGATATTGCATACCTATGATATTAGGAATGATGATGACAGCTTCAGAAAAAACGTTGTTCTTTTTGAGCAGTTACGGGGTGATTATCCAACTCGGAGGGAATTTCCTGCATTTACCATTCAGGCAAAGAACATGGATGAAAAAATACAGAAAAAATTAAAGCAAATGGGATTTAATTGATTTCCAATTGACTCATTTACTATTTAAGAAATAAACAATTAATACTAACTAAAATTTCCCCTTTAGGGGATTAAGGGGTCTTATTTATGAAACAAAAAGCAGATATCGGACTAATCGGGTTAGCCGTAATGGGCGAAAACCTGGTATTGAACATGGAAAGTAAAGGGTACACCGTTGCAGTTTACAATCGTACGGTTGAAAAAGTAGATCAGTTCATTAACGGTCGTGGTGCCGGAAAAAAATTCATTGGAACACATTCAATCGAACAACTTTGCGATTCGTTGGAAAAGCCACGCAAAGTAATGATGCTGGTAAAAGCAGGAAAGCCGGTCGACGATTTTATCGATCTGATTATTCCTCATCTTGAATCGGGTGATATAATTATCGATGGAGGCAATTCACACTATCCCGATACCATTCGTCGTACCAAATATGTTGAAAGCAAAGGGTTGCTTTATGTTGGAACTGGTGTTTCGGGTGGCGAAGAAGGTGCTTTACTCGGTCCATCAATGATGCCGGGTGGTTCACCTGCTGCCTGGCCGGCTGTAAAAGATATTTTTCAGGCTGTTTCAGCCAAAGTGGAAGATGGAACACCTTGCTGCGACTGGGTGGGCGAAGGCGGTGCCGGACACTTTGTAAAAATGGTTCACAACGGTATCGAGTATGGCGACATGCAGATTATTACTGAAGCTTATCAGGTTATGAAAGACTTACTTGGCTTGAGTGCCGACGAAATGCACGATGTTTTCAAAGCCTATAATGAAGGTGATTTGGATTCATATCTGATTGAAATTACCCGCGATATTCTTGGATTTAAAGACGAAAAGGGTGAACCTTTAGTTGAAAAAATTCTTGATGCTGCTGGACAAAAAGGAACAGGTAAATGGACTGCTGTTTCGGCTCTCGATTTTGGTATTCCATTGACACTGATTGGCGAATCTGTTTTTGCACGTTGTCTGTCTGCTCAGAAAGATATGCGTGTATTGGCTTCGAAAGCTATTCAGGGACCAAAAGTGAATTTCACCGGCGACAAGGCACAAATGATTTCCGATATTAAAGATGCTCTTTTTGGTGCTAAAATTATTTCGTATGCACAAGGTTACAACTTAATGATGGAAGCTGCCAAAGAATACAAATGGAATCTTAACTATGGTGGCATTGCTTTGATGTGGCGTGGTGGATGTATTATCCGTTCTGTATTTTTGGGTGATATTAAAAAAGCTTTTGATACTAATCCCGGATTAGAGAACTTGTTGCTCGATCCACATTTCAAAGAAATAGTTGAAAAAGCGCAAGCTGGATGGCGCAGGGTTTGTGCCACTGCACTTACCAATGGAATTCCGGTTCCAGCGTTGACTTCGGCACTTTGCTATTTCGACGGATTGCGCACTGAACATTTGCCTGCCAACTTGTTGCAAGCTCAACGTGATTACTTTGGAGCACATACTTACGAACGCATAGACCGTCCGCGTGGCGAATTTTTCCATACTAACTGGACAGGACGTGGTGGAGATACTGCTTCTACAACCTATGTTGTATAAAAAATCACTTTTTCACTTTAAAAAGCCCTTCGCTCAACAGAGCGAAGGGCTTTTATTTAATTATAGCTTTTCAAAATGCCGTTTATTAAACGAGAATGATAATTCAAAAGGAACCTTTTCTTTGGTTATATCTTTATGGCTGGACATTATATGATAATTTTAGTCCCTTGATCCAATATTGATAGATCTTTCAAAATCAAGTAAATATTATTTGCAACAATGCCCGGTGTTGATTGTGCGATGATTTGTCGCCATAATTTTTTGATTCTGCATTATGTTGCAAATTTGATAGGACAATGTGCGGGTGGATTTAAAGTTTCAACATGCTTTTAAATTGACAAGAAAAATATTCATTCATCTTAGAGCTGTGTATCTTTTGAATTCCGACTCGAGAATCTGTTTATTCTTATTTTGCAAAGTAGAATAGGAAGCAATTTTAAATAAATAGGAGTAACTGAATTGAAAAATCCAACTTATGCGTGCTTATTTCAAGTATACTACTTGTTTGTTCTCTATTTTGACCATATTTTATCCCAATAAATTTTTATCCCAATGTATATTTGCATCAACAAATTAATTGTCATTCAAAATTTTATTCATCTCTAAAATTTTTGTCATGAAAAAAATTCTATTCTTTTTGAGTATTTTATGGGCTGCAACGACACTAACTGCCCAAAATTTCGTACCTACTGCAGGTGTGTTTTATAATATTGTTCAAACCAGCTCCAATATGGTAGTTTGTCCGGCAGTTTCTGGTGGGTTATCAACAACACAACCTGTGGTGGCAACTCTTGCTAATCTCAATTCCCAGGCATTCGAATTTATTGCTGTCCAGGGTGCAACCGATACTTATTTTATTCGCAACGGTGAAGGAAACTACTTAAATAAAGTTACAGGTGTTAGTTGGGATTATTGGAGTGTTATTTTTCAACCTGATACAGTGGGAACGAGTTCTGAATGGGTTATTTCGGGTACCGATCCAAGCAATGTCAGATTGCAATTGGTAGCAAATTCCAAATATCTTGCTTCGGATAATATTACAAGCGGTTCTTCACTGTACTGCGATAAAGCAGTTGATAACGTGAATGGAGCTTACAAATTACAGATTGCTACAATCGATAACAAACCTACATTCATGATTTTGGGTAAAAGTATTCCACTTGAAATAGAAAAAGATTTGCAACCATGTCCGATTTTCGTAGTAGCAAAGGGACAGACTTACAATATAGATGTAACTCCTTCAACAGGGTTTTGGACTGAAAAAACTTCATATACTCCAGCTGATTTTACTGCTGGTTCAGGAAAATTAAAAATTTATATTTCAGCAACAACAGCTAATATTGGCGATACGGGCAAAGTCGTATTTTCATACACACGATCGGGTGTAGTGTATAAATTAGATTCTATTCCGGTAACAGCCGTTGCTACTTATCCGCGCTATTTTATAAGCCATAAAGCAAGTGGATTAGTGATAGGGACTCAATCTTCTTCATCTTATCCTGCTCTAACCTCAAATATAGGAGATGTAACACAATATTTTATTCTTCGTCCGGTACATCCTGCTGTCAGCGACAGTTTATTTTATATTGAACAAGATGGTGATTATTTAATGTTGAAAAAATCGGCCACGAGTGGTTGGGATACAGAATATGGACAGGCTGCAGATGAATCAATATGGAAAATTGTTCCGCAAACAAATGGCACATGGTCCATATCAAACTTTCTTACCGGTAAGTATCTTGGAACAGATGATACGATTGTTGATAGCCGACTGTATGATGATAAAGCTTTTGTTGTTGATGCAACTTCTAAACCATTTTCTGAATGGATATTAGAAAATTCTGAAGTGATAAATAGTCCTACAATTTCAACCTTATCGGGTGTATCTTTAAGTGGCGGTTTGTTAGACAGTTCATTTGTTTCGACAAAGACAACTTATAATGTTTTGGCTCCAGCTGATTTGACCGCAATCACGGTTACCGGAATTTCATCTTCGAAAGCTGCATTTATCAACAACAATGGAGCTCAACTCACCAAGGATACTCCTGCAATCATCAACTGCGTTTCGGGGGATAATTCAAGTACTACCAATTATACTTTCAATTATGTTCAATTAGGTTTTAGTGATTGGGCTGCACGTGGCGAAACCAATGCTTCACGTTCAATTCCAAGTCAATGGGGATGGAAGTGTGCAAATGCAAATTGGGTTTCTGCAAATTCAACGGCAATTGGTACTGTTCGTTACATCGATAATCCTGCTCATTACTACAGCTTGGGCGATACCCTTCATACCGGAATGATGACCGATACAATTCCTTACAAGGGTCGTGTCATGTATATACGTTGGGATGGAAATATCGGTGTTAAAGGTGTATACAGATACCCTGTTGTACTTCAAGCAGGTAAGAACTATATCCTCACAGGAAAATTTGCATGGAATTCAGTAATTCCTTCTGGAGTTACTGCCGATACATTATCATTTGGGATCAACACTGCTGCTGATAGTACTGGAACAATAATTGCAACTGCTGATTCAGTGGTACAGTCAACTGATTTGATGGATATGCATAATTTTAAATTAACATTCAATCCAGTTACATCAGGCTTATATTATTTCACTATACAAAGTAAAGCCACTATTTTGGCAGCCATAGGCAATTTGAATCTTTCTGATGGAATAACAGCGCTGGAAAATCCTAAATCATCTAGATTGTTTGCTACTGTTTCGGGTCAATTTGTGAATATTCACGGAACAAAGGGAGGTGATAAAATTAAGGTGTTCAGCGTAAGCGGGCAAATGATCAAGCAAGTAAATGCAAATTCTGATATAACACCTATTGTTTTAGAATCAGGTGTATATCTGATTGAAGTCAATAATTCGACGCTTAAAGTAGTTAAATAATACTGATTCAAAACAAGAATCCTTTATAAAAAAAAACCGCACGATACCATTTGTGCGGTTTTTTTTGTTTTTTAGCGGGAGATAAAATTGTTTATTCAAAATTAAAAGTAAGCGTAAGCACGCGGGAAGTCAATTTTGTAAGTGCCCGGGTATAAAAATTATTGGCCGGTGTTATAAATCCGGCATCTCGCTGGTCAACCGGAGTAAGCATATTGTTGAATCCCAACGCAAATTTCAACTCAGGAGCTAACTTAAAAAATGAATAATAAATATCGCAACCCACCCCAAATTCGGTATAAAAATCAAGTGGTTTCAGTAATACCATATCCTCGGTTGTTTTTCTTCCCAAATCGAGATACATGCCGCCACCCCAAATTAAATAAGGACGATAATTTCCTTTGCGTTCAGCACTATATTTTAAATAAATGGGAAGGCATATTGGAATGGAAGTGTTGATAATGGAATCGCTGAAGCCCGCAGCGGAAAAGTTTAATTGTCGTTGTCCGAGTTGAAGTGTTGGCGTAAAGCGCAGATTCAAATAGCGGGATAATCGCATGTCGCTAATCATACCAACTGAGAACCCTGGATTTAAAAAAGAAACGCGGGCATCGTAAACTTTTCCATTTATTGAATCGCCTGAAGTTCCAATTCCATAATCCATAAAGTTTATACCCAATGAAAAACCGAAATGCAAGAACTTATAATCAACATAAGGTAAATTTCCGCCTTCTTGAGCTGAACTAAAAAATCGGGAAACAAACAAAAAAACAAGTATTACAGTTATTTTTAAACGATAGGTTGACATAAAATATTATATTATAAATGCTTATGATTGTTGTATTTTCAAATCTGAAATATTTATTTTGTATGTTAGGCATACTGATGCCAATTTATAAAAACTACTTTTACAAACGGGAAAAAAGATTGATTATTGCACGATGAGTTAAAAATGAATCTATACATAATTTTCTCAAACGTTCATTTAACAATCATTTTAAAATCTTCCTTTCCATAAATAACGTAACCATTCGCCTAATTTGTTTTCAGCCGAATTGTTTTGCACTTTCCAAATTCGTTCATTGATCAATTCGTCGGGCATAAATTGCTGGTCGACGAAATGATTCGGGAAATCATGAGCGTATTTGTAATTTTTGCCGTAATTCAAATCTTTCATGAGTTTAGTTGGCGAATTTCGTAAATGTAAAGGAACTGGAAGGTTTCCGGTTCGTTCTACCAAAGCCATCGCATCGTCGATGGCTAAATAAGCCGAGTTACTTTTGGGTGAAGAGGCTAAATATACTGTCGTTTCCGCCAAAATAATTCGTCCTTCAGGCCAACCAATTTTTTGCAATGCGTCAAAACAAGTATTGGCAAGCAGTAAAGCATTGGGATTAGCCAGCCCGATATCTTCGGCAGCCGAAATCACCAACCTTCGGGCAATAAATTTAGGATCTTCGCCACCAGCTACCATACGAGCAAGCCAATAAACGGCTGCATCTGGATCGCTTCCGCGAATGGATTTTATGAAAGCCGAAATAATGTCGTAATGCATTTCTCCATCCTTGTCGTATGCCATTGGGTTTTGTTGTAAACGCTCCGTTACAATTTCGTTGTTGAAAATAATCTTTCCTTCAGGTTGAGCCGCAACTACTAATTCTAAAATATTCAACAGTTTTCGGGCATCTCCACCCGAAAAACGCAATAAGGATTCAGTTTCTTTTAACTCAATTTCCCTGTTTTTGAGTTCAGTGTCGGTGCAAATGGCTCGCTGTGCAAGTTCCAATAAATCAGTATTTTCCAACGGTTTCAATACATATACTTGACAACGGGAAAGGAGCGGAGTAATGACTTCGAAGGATGGATTTTCAGTTGTAGCACCAATCAAAGTTACGGTGCCATTTTCAACGGCACCAAGTAACGAATCTTGTTGAGATTTACTGAAACGGTGAATTTCATCGATAAATAAGATCGGATTTCCACCTTGTGTAAAAATGCGATTTGATTTTGCTTTATCAATCACTTCCCGCACATCCTTTACACCTGATGTAACAGCACTCAAGGTGTAAAATGGACGGTCAAGTTTGTTGGCAATTATTTTAGCAAGTGTAGTTTTCCCGACTCCAGGAGGTCCCCAGAGAATAAACGAAGCGACCCGTCCCGATTCAATCATCTGACGCAAAATGGCATTTTCACCAACTAAATGTTTTTGCCCGATATAATCATCTAATGTTTTTGGTCGAAGTCGTTCGGCTAATGGAGGCATATAACTGCATTTTTTTTGTCTACAAATTTACTCAAAATTTTGACATGCAATTTATTCAATTCAAAAAATTATTTCGGTGCATTTTCATATTATTCTGCAAATATGGTTTTCGATTTAATACGAATTGAAAATTTGACATAATCGACTATCTGGTAAGTGAAATTTCAGTAGGATTGGTACACTTTGCGGTAAAGCGTATCGCGTATAAACTCAAAATGTGTATCGGTAAATTCGGGATTAGAGCTCATAAGTTTTAAGGGTGTAAATTTTTTTTGATTTTCGTAAGGCGGTTGTTCATAGAATTGTGCAAGCGGTTCGAATCCTTGATGTTGATAAAATTCAATACGTTTGCGTTTTTTTTGACTGGTTGGTAGCTCAACTTCCAAAACGACGGGAAGTTGAATTTGTTCCATAAAAAATTTCATAGCCTGAGTTCCAATTTTTTGATTTCGTAAATGGGGTACGACAGCTAAATGTTCGATATAATAGAATGTTTCAAAAGTCCAGAAATGGAATAAACCTGCGAAATTATGATTTTGAATTAAAGCATAAGCACAAAACCGATCTTCGGTTTCTAAAATCTGGATCAATCCGTCTCTGCTTCTCCTTTCTGCAAATGGAAATGCATTCCTGTAAAGATTGAATAAATCTTCAAAATGAATATCTTTTGAGTTGCCAATCCGATAAAAACTTAACATGATGTTAAATGCGATCATGAATGAATAATACAAACTTTTATAAGCCCAAAAGTGAAAAAAATGATAACAAATTTACATAATATATTGTTTGCCGAAATCATGTAAAGTTAGGCAAACCGTTGGCAAAGCCGACAAAAATTTGTACTTTTGTGCTCCTTTTGATAATCAAACTAAATTTTATAATAACTAAATAACAAAAGTATGATTTATTCGCACGAAGTAGAACACATGTGTGTTGTAAAAAAAGGGCCAAACCACGGTCCTGCACCCATACCTGAAGAAGGTAAATGGGTAAAATCGAAAGAAATAAAAGACATTTCAGGTTTGACTCACGGTGTGGGTTGGTGTGCTCCCCAACAAGGTGCATGTAAATTGACATTGAACGTAAAAGAAGGTATTATCGAAGAAGCTTTGGTTGAAACAATCGGTTGCTCGGGCATGACTCACTCGGCCGCTATGGCTGCCGAAATTCTTCCCGGAAAAACTATCTTGGAAGCATTGAACACCGACTTGGTGTGTGACGCTATCAACGTGGCCATGCGTGAATTGTTTCTTCAGATTGTTTACGGACGTACACAATCGGCTTTCTCTGAAGGCGGACTGCCAATTGGTGCAGGTTTGGAAGATTTGGGTAAAGGTTTGCGCTCGCAGGTGGGGACAACATTTGGTACAAAGCTAAAAGGTGTTCGTTACCTGGAATTAGCCGAAGGCTACATTAGCCGCATGGCTTTGGACGAAGATGGTGAAGCTTGCGGATACGAATTCGTACGCGTAGGTCCAATGTTGGACTTAATAAAAAAAGGGGTAGATGCTAACGAAGCATTGAAAAAATCGACCAGCAAATACGGTCGTTTCGACAATGCAGCTAAATATATCGATCCACGTCACGAATAATGAATAATTGATAATGAATAATGAATAATTATGAAAGAGAATATTATTGCCAATAAAAGCAAGTTGTTTGCTATCAGGATTATTCGTTTATATCAATATCTTTTATCCGAAAAAAAGGAATATATTCTTTCAAAACAGTTATTGCGCTCAGGAACAAGTATTGGTGCAAATGTAAAAGAGGCTATACAGGGTCAGAGTAAAAAAGACTTTACAGCCAAAATGCAAATTTCACTCAAAGAAGCCAGCGAAACAGAATATTGGCTTGATTTATTACACGAAACAGATTATTTAGACGAAAATCAATTTATTAGTATTAATAATGATTGTGTTGAATTAATCAAACTCCTGACTGCAATTATCAAACAATCGAAAGAATAATTCAGATACAAGTTTAATTATCAATTATCAATTATCAATTATCAATTATCAATTATCAATTATCAATTATCAATTATCAATTATCAATTATCAATTATCGATTATCAATTATCAATTATCAATTATCAATTATCAATTATCAATTATCAATTATCAATTATCAATTATCAATTATCAATTATCAATTATCAATTATCAATTAAATATTATGCCACTATTTGAAAGTTACGACCGTCGCATCAGCAAAGTCAATGCGGCACTAAATACATATGGTATCAAAGATATCGACGAAGCCAAAGCAATTTGTGATGCTAAAGGCATCGATCCCTATAAAATTTGTGAATCTATCCAAAATATCGCGTTCGAAAACGCAAAATGGGCTTACGTGGTAGGTACCGCCATTGCTATCAAAAAAGGAGCTACATCAGCTGCTGATGCTGCCGAAGCGATTGGAATTGGCTTACAGGCATTCTGTATCCCAGGTTCAGTTGCCGAAGACCGTAAAGTAGGTCTTGGACACGGAAACTTAGCTGCCATGTTGCTTCGCAACGAAACTAAATGTTTTGCATTCCTTGCAGGACACGAATCATTTGCAGCTGCTGAAGGTGCAATTGGTATTGCATTATCGGCTAACAAAGTTCGCAATGAACCTTTACGTGTTATCCTGAACGGATTAGGAAAAGATGCAGCTATGATCATTTCCCGTATAAACGGTTTTACCTATGTTCAAACTGAATTTGATTACTACACAGGCGAATTGAAAGTGGTTCGTACTAAAGCATATTCCGACGGCCCTCGTGCTGCTGTGAAATGCTATGGTGCCGATGATGTTCGCGAAGGTGTGGCTATTATGGCTTCGGAAGGTGTTGATGTATCGATTACAGGTAACTCAACCAACCCGACCCGTTTCCAACATCCGGTAGCCGGAACTTATAAAAAGGAATGCCTTGAACAAGGTAAAAAATACTTCTCAGTGGCATCGGGTGGTGGTACAGGTCGTACACTTCACCCCGACAACATGGGTGCAGGCCCAGCTTCGTACGGTATGACCGATACGATGGGACGTATGCACGGCGATGCTCAGTTTGCAGGTTCTTCATCTGTTCCAGCTCACGTGGAAATGATGGGATTCCTTGGAATGGGTAACAACCCGATGGTTGGAGCTACGGTACAAGTGGCTGTGGCTATCGAAATGGCGAAATAAATTCTGATACAAAAGAAAAAATCTTAACTCCCCGATACACTTCAGCGTATCGGGGAGTTATTTTGAAAAAGGTGCAACTTTTTTCAAAATATAAATTTTTATTTATCTATTTTTTAGTAGTTGACAAGAATTGATCAGAACCTGTTATTTTATAGTCTATTCGTCAATACTGACCATTCTCATTTCGGTGATATCTATCCCTTAGATCGTGAATCCCTAAACAAAACCGACTGTCAAAATCATCGATTTTTCTTAAACTTTCATCTTCCAATTCAATAATCCGTATGAATAATTCTGCAGAGAATAGCATCTGCAATAGTTTTATTTTCAATTACATTGAACCAATTTTCGAAAAGTAATAGGCTTGAAATAATAACTACTTTCACCTTTTATAATAGTAATTTTGGCGTAAGGCTTATTCCGACTTAAAGTTACCGGCGAACTGCTACTACGAGTAGAGCATTTTTTATTAAAATTTTTATCCTTGCAGGAAAACCATTACAAAGTGATTAAAAAGAAAATAGTAGAAACATTTCATTTTAATTAAAGCTCAATTTATTTCTATTCTTACAAAAAAATGAATCTTCTCCAAAATATTTTTAGGAGAAGATTCATTTTTAAATCTCTTCATTTTTATTTTTTACCATCTATGGTCATGGTCGTATGGGTAAGCGCTAACCTGTTTTTACCCCAATTTGTCATTATCTTGCAATTCAGTAGTTTGACATCATTTGCAAAGAAAATTCCGAAAGGATTATCGGCAATAATATTGACATTTTGAAAGAGTACATTGGAAATGGGTGCTTCTGGTAATCCCCAAATTAAACCGGCGCGTTTTCCCTTGGCAGCGGTTGCAGTAATATTCTCGAAAGTGATATTACGATAGGTTGGCGTTAATTCCGTAACAGGAGCCGAAGGATAAGTTTCAGCAATCTCAGGCGTTATCTTCTGCAAATCACGATATTGTCGCTCCTTTGCCATATAAGTGGCGTAGATTAATATGGGAATTCCTACATTGGTCATACGCAGGTTCCGGTAAGTTATGTTTTGAAGTATTCCACCACGGTCACGATCCGATTTGATGCGAATACCACAATCCGTATTTGTGAAGGTGCAATTTTCAACAGTAAAATTCGATACTCCACCTCTTGTTGGACTACCTATCGAAACGCCATGTCCATTGCCATAAGTACAACCGGTAATAAGTACATTCGATGTTCCTCCAGCACATGTAAAGTTATCATCCCCCACACTCACGTCACAATGTTGAATCAAAATATTTGTTCCACTTACATCACATGCATCGGTATTATGACTTGGATTCACCGGATCGGTTGATGCCGGGGCACGAATAATAACGTCGCGTACTGTTACGTCAACGTTTTTTCCTCCAATGGCAATATGAAACATGGGCGAATTCATCAATCTTACTTGTTCAATCAAAACTCTTTCGCAGGTATTCAGGGCAATCATTCGGGGACGCCTTACACCTTGCGTTTTAGCATAAGGCCACCAGGGACTTCCTTGTCCATCAATCGTTCCTTTACCACTTATGACAACATCGTGAAGTTTTGAGCCACTGATAAAAGCAATTCCTTCCTTTGTTCCACCCGGATATTTATCCATTGGTAACATTTTGAGAATCGCGGCAGAGTCGATATGCAAATTCAAGTTACTTGCAAACCGCAATGGACCGCATAAATAAACACCGACAGGAACAACAACCTCTCCACCACCTGCATTTACGGCAGCATCAATTGCACCCTGAATTGCTTTGGTATTGTCGGTTGCATTATCACCAACTGCACCATAATGCTGAATATTAAATGTTTTAGCCGGAATGGAGGGAAGTGTTGGTGCAACATAAACCGTTTGGGCTTTGAGGGTATTAAAATAAGGAACGGCTATGCATAAGAAAATAAATAAAAACTGAGAAACTGTTCGAAATGTTTTCATGAGTGTGTTTTTTTAATGTGAATTGTATTTTGGGAAAAAGCGAAAATACAACTTAAAATTATACTCCCGCAATCTCTATGCTAAATACAGACAACAAAATTACAATTTATTTTCTTATTAAAATAATGTTTTTTCTATTGATTTTGATAACTTTCTTCAAAGAGATTCGATGAAAAAAATTCTTCATCCTCGCTTTAAATCTTCATTATTATTAAAAATCATAAATCATATATTAACATAAATAATCAAAGCCGTAATAATTAACTGATTAAAAGCCCAATTTGTTCGGCTTTCTGTAAATTATTAATTACCGAAAGCCATTTAATTCGATTTTTATTTTGTCAACATTTATGTATATTAACATCAGAGGGTTTATTTTAGTATATTTTTGCTTCAAAATATTCACAATTAATAATTATCAAAATGAAAACGAAACTATCAAAATGCTTTACTTTAGTTGCAATTTTAGTTGTTGCAATTTCGGCAAATTCTCAGAGCTTAACAATCGGTAATTTCACTTCGTTGAAAGTCGATAAAGGTATTATTTATGTAGCTGGTCAAAGTGGTATAGCCGCTCTGAAACCTGACTTGACCGTTCTTTGGGAGAAACAGCTTCCGGAGACTTCTATTCGATTAATAGAAGCGAAAGATGGATTAATTGCTTACAGTAATTATGTGTATCAAGGCAGAAAGGGTCAACTTTTCAGTAGCTTTAGTTCCTTATGGGATAAGGTTACATATACCGATGATATGTTGGGGGTACTCGATATAAATGGCAATGAAAAATGGAGTTCAACGTTCAACGGCGCTTCTAAAATTTCTTTCCCTGCCATTGGAGATGGTATCGTAACTGTAATGAGCAACGATTCACTTTACATATTTGATTTAGCAAGTGGTGCACTTCAATCTAAGACTTATAATAGCATGAAATTTTTAGTAGGAAAATCGGTTAAGGACCACGCCACACCCAACCAGCCGCTTATTGCCAATAACGCCATTTACACAGCTTCTCCTTTTAAATTTTCAAAAATAGATTTAAACGGTAAAATTTTAAAACAAAAAGACATGTATGGCATTTTTTCTCAATTGCCTATAATGACTGTTGCCCCTATTTTATTCCAAAATCAGATATTTTTAGCCAATTGTCCGGTTGGACAACGTGGTCAAAAGGATGGTGTTGCACGACTTTTTAGTATTAAAGAAAATTTAGATAAAGATTGGGACGAATTCGTAGATGCCAATGGAAATTCAGGCAGTGGTGCCAGCTCGTTGACACACAATAACAGTACATTATTCGTTGCAACTAATTTTGATGTAATGGCATTTACAATCAAAGGGAAAAAAGTTTGGGAAAATAAAAAAGATATTGGACTTCCATTGCTTCGTGGAGTGAGATATAGCGGATTAATGGGAGTTAAAACCTCAAATGGCAATTTTCTTTGTGCCGATGAGAATGCGGTCTATATTGCCGGTGGTAAAAAAGTCAAAAAAGATTTCGTTCAGAATATAACTGTGCTCGATGCCGCAACAGGAAAGTTAGTTAAGACTATTGATGTAGACGCAGTTATAGTAGATATGGCATTGTTGGATAATGCTTTGGTATTCATCAACGAAGCCAACAAAGTGATGGTCATAAATAAATAAATAAATAAATCGTTGGCAAGAATAATCGTGTTTAATGAAACTCCAAAAGAAGACATTAAATTAGGAATGAATATGTTGAAACGATGAAATTATAGTATTTACGCATTCAAAATTCTTTGTGCTAATCGCACAAAAGTTATAATAATATCAATCAAAAAACAGATCATGAAACAGAATTTAAAAAACAAAACTTTAGTTGCAATCATCTTAATTTCTTTAGTGTTTATATCGTGTACAACAAACGATCCGGCAGTTAAATTGCCAACATCTCCCGAAGCAATAGTAGCCTACGATGCCAGTAGTGCTGGAATTATTAAAGGTATTCTGGTAGGCTCAACTGGTAATTTCAAATTCTCAATTAAAAATGGGAATGACAGTATATATTGCAAAGTAACATTTGATGGTAACACCGGCACCTTGATATCAACCGATTTTCAGAGTTGGATTCCCGGACAAGCCATAAACAGAGCTAAATTTACCGGAAAAGTTGGAACAACTGATGTGGTTGTTTATTTAAGCTGTGGTGCGGACGGTTCAAATACGTCTGTTGAATTTTCAATTCCCGGCCATACAGTGGTTGTTTCAGTAATAAAAGAAACATCGACCAGTTTAGTTAAAGGATACGAAGGAACTTATAGTACGTATGATCTGAAAACCAATGTAAAAAAATACGACGGCACGTTTAATTTCATTACAAAGAATGGATTTGTAATCGGGTATCACAAAGGAACAGATGGTTCGGGTGAATTTGAAGGAACAATTAGCGGAAATAAGTTGACCATAGATGCTGATATACTCGATATCGATGATGCAACAGTTAGTGGAACATTGATTGGTGACAGCAAGATAGTTGTTTCCGGGAAAAGAACACTTTAATTTGCGCACTTTAATTTATTAACTCATTCAACTTTAACCTGAAAACATCTGTAACTTTAGGCAAATGAAGGCGGTTGTTAATCAAACAACCTCTTTCATTTCCTTTTCTTTTTTCAGGTATTCTTTTGGTAATTTTCCGGTTTGTTTTTTAAATGCTTTATAAAAACTGGTGCGATTATTAAATCCCGATTCATAAGCAATGGCTTCAATGGTCAGGTTGTTTTTACCGGCTTTCTTTAGTAATTCTATAGCTGTTTTTATTCGCAATGTGTTAATATATTCATTGAAGCAGCAATTTAATTTACTGTTAATCACCATGGAAAGTAAGTTGGGTAAGATCTTTAATTCCTTGGACATGTCGGACAGGGTATAATCCATATTTAAATATGATTTTTTCTTTTCCATTAACTCAATAATACTTAAGCGAATTTCTTCAATTTTTTGATCGTCTAATTTTAGAGCTGCATATTTTACAGGGTTCTCGGTCGTAATCTGAGCATTCATTTGATTTTCAAACAATTTCATTGAATATGTCATTTTGAAAAAGACATAAATAAAAAACAATTGACCCATTATTGGCATGTATAAGATGATATAATCAATATCTAATTTTAATAAAAACGGGATAAAGGCCATGGATTGTAGAATCATAATAGTCCACAGAAATTCATTAATCAGTTTAATTCGTTTATTTTTTGTTTCAGGTTTCAGCCTGATTTGATTGTATTTCCAAAGCAAAAAAACGTTTGCTCCAATTGAATAACCACAAATTATCAGGTTGTAAATCGTAGCGAAAATCGTCATTTTACCCGTTTCCGAAGCACGAATAGTATCTGTTGCCCAATGTGGTTGAACGATACACAATAAAATAAACGGTAGGTAGGTAAAGGTTGGAATAAATAATTTCCAATTAAATTTTATTGTTTTTCTGTCGTAATGAAGAAAACTATCGACAAAAGTAATTAGCAATCCACCAAAAGACAGGTTTGAAAATACTCCTAAATGATAAAGCAGGATAGTTCCCCGATCTGCAAAAATAAATGTATTATCTAAAATAGCAACACTTGCCGCGAAAAACATCCAACCCAACCAAAAATTAGCTGGGTTTTCTTTCGACTTTACCCAACTTAAAATGGCTATTAACGATAAATTTAAAATTGCAGAAGCTGAAATGATGAGGACTAATTTTTCATTCATAAAAAATGATTTCAAAATTAATTAATTCGTAATTTATTGCGCATAAAACGAAATTCGTGCAAAAATAGTAAAATAATTAGCAATCTTATAATTTTATACGTATAAAGTGTAAAGTCATATAAGATTATGTAAAAATTAAATGTTTTATAGGTTTTGATGATTGAGTCTCTTAACAGTTGGAAAATAGGAATTAAATTTTCAAGACTGAAACAAATTGCAATTAAAGCTTGAATTTTTTTCAAATTATCACCTATCTTTCACGAGATACATACATTCGAAAACAAGTTTGTGGCAAATGAAATCGAGGTTGATACTTTAATCTGCATAGTATCGTAGCTCAATATTTATTACTAAAAAAGTTTTGAAGAGATAATTTCTGGAAAATCTTTTCTGAGCTGATCTCGATCTGAAAAACCTGCTTTCAAGGCTTTTTTAAGCATCGAAAGTGTGGCTACATTATTGCCTTTCCAGAAATAAGGAAAAGAAGAAAAGTATAATAAATCGGGGTTTCCGGGTTCTAATCTGCGATAAATTGACAGCATTTTATTTAGTTTTTCAGCATTTTCTTGGCTGATAGCTTGTTTACAAAAGGTGTAAACGGCAATTCCCAGAAAACTTTTTATTCTAAGATACATATCCTTTGTGTAGGAATCTTGTGCAGTTTTTATTTTTTCATCCATTGAAATGATCTCTTTTTTCCACCACAGTGTATCTTTTGATTGAAAATCATCTATATAAGATTGACGCACATTGATTTCAAATTGAAGACACTGTCCCAGTCGATTCAGCTGGCTGATATATCCTGGATTATTTTTTAATTTGTTATAAATAACTGAAAAACGCTTATCTCCATTGAAGGGTTCAGTGGAAGCCATGTTGTGTGCAACTAATGCTGCGTTAAGAAAAGCTCCCAGCTGTTTCAACGAATCGATTCTTGCGTACTGAAGTTGACAATACAGCTTAACTTGAGAGTCAGTAGGCGTAAATTTAGCTGAAACCTGATTCGACAAGCAAAGGAAACCCAACGCATTTGACAACATCATACTATCAGGCCAGCTGTGAGAGGCATTTGTCAATTCAATTTTCAGATTACCGGGTGTTAATTGTTCCTGAAACAGGTATTGTGCAGTTTCCATAAAATTAAAATCGTCCATTCCAGAAATTGAAATAACCGGACAACGAAGTGCTTTAATCTGATCGGAATTAGCCAATGCCCCACACAGAATTAATCCGTTAAGCTGATTAGAAATTCCAAACCCTAATGCCATTCGTGCTCCACCCGAAAAACCAGACAGAAAAACCGTTTTATCTACCGGATATTTTTGGCGTACATCTGCGATTAAGGTTCGGATGGCTTCTTCGTATCCTGCAAAACCATTTTTAATGAGATTGGAAGCAACAAGCACAACTGGATACCCTATGGCTCCTTGTTTGAATTTATTCAGTGCATACTTACCATTTCCATGTGCATCGATAATCACAAGTAGGGGTAACTTTTCAACAGCGTTTCTTCTACGGGGAACATAGACCTCGTATGAATTTTTCGATTCCGATGTGCAACTGTCAGTTTTTTCAATTGCTTTAATCGTATCGTTTGACTTACCGTAACTGCTGCAGGAAACCAGTCCGTAAAACAACATGGAATATAGGAGTAAAAATAATCTGTTCATTTGTAATGATTTTTTCAAATTTAAAACTAAATAGTAAGATAAATTAAATGAATGTATAAATAAAGCAACATCAAACATTGTTAGTCATATTCTCCATTTGCAGGGTTGCATGTGATGGAAGATAATTCACTTTTTCTTTAGTATCAAAACTGCAATTTCCGGCCGACAAAAAAAACGGAGATTTGGAAATCGGGTACCAATTCCGGATGTGATATACGATTGCATGTTCGGTTTGAAATGAATAAGTCCGTAACGGTATTTTTGACTTTTTTCTGAAAGCGATAAAGATGCCCATAAACCATTTTCGGTAGGAAGAATGGGAGCCCATAATCCAAAAAATGTTATTTGTCCTCCATGCGTGTGTCCCGAAAGTGTTAAGTCAACTAAATCATTGTTCAATTGCTTTATATAATCAGGTCTGTGCGAAATTAAAATGCAAAAATCTTTCTTGTGAACATCATAAACAGTGCTCTCTGATTCTGGTTTACCTCCATCCGGATCAACAACTCCTCCAATTTTTATGCTATCCCGGTTTATTTTCAACCAGTAGGATTTATTATCGCAATCATTGAACTTGTTTCTTGCCATCATTTTTTTAGTTAAATTACCATTCACATACCAATCATGATTGCCCAAAACGCCGTAAACTCCATAGTTACATTTCAGGTTTCTCAATTCGTCAAATACAGGTTCTATGTATTTCTCTTCCAAAGAAATATAATCTCCACCCAATATAATGATATCAGGATGCAAATCGTTGATGCGCTGCACAAGTTTTTTAACGCGTTCTATAGACAAAGCTGCACCGTGATGAATATCGGATACAAATACAATACGTTTACCATCAAATGATTTTGGTATATCCTGCGATTCAATCGTAACGTTTGTAATTTTAATCCATCTTGCTTCCAACGAAGAATATATCATGAAAATTATTCCTGTTAATATGAAGACTACTAATCGTTTGGCTCTTTTTTTAAGTTTCATTTGATATATCGGTCGTATATTATTCTACATTATAATATAATATTAAATAGCTATATGAGACAGAATTTAAAGATTTTATTGGATAAAAAAACAATAAAATAATATCCTACCTGAAATCTTGTCTGTTAATACAATATTTCAAATTTGGGAAAGTACAAAATAATTATCTATTTATTTGTAACCCAATTTTTCCGACAAATTTATAACAATTTTTAGTTTAAGCATTAAATATATGTGCTAATTAAACGAACATTAATTCAATCAGTTTAATTTTCCTCATATGCAAAATTTCGACTATAGACTGCAAATGTAAATCCATGAAATAGAAGATTCGACAAACCATACATCCCAATATAATTTAGGATCAATGGTTTGTCGAATCAAATATTACCTATATTCTCAGTTCAGAATTGCACTATTGTTTGATAATTCTACGAATAGCCATATCTGTTGAGGTCATTACTTTTACAATATAAGCACCTGCCCTGAATTTACTCATTGGAACAATCAACTGTGTGTCCGCAACTTTTTGGTTGTATAAAAGGGTTCCGTTTAATGCGTAAATACCAACATATGTATCTGCATCTTCGTTTTTAAATGTAATTCGAAGGTTATCTTTTACTGGATTCGGCATCAAAGAAATACCTAAATCCTCCAATGTTTTCACCGAAAGGAGATTAGCAATGCGAATAATTCCTTTAGTATTTAAATCGGAAAGATCCCAAACCAAACCGGCTCCCGGAGTTGCAGGAACTATACTTGTGAATGTTCCTGCGTATTTTGCAGCTTTAAATATCTGAATCGAATCTCCGTTGGCAAAGGCTGTTGTTCCAATATTGGTAATGTTCAATGTTCCATTGAAGGTTATGGTTCCAGTCGAAGAAACAACATCATTAGCTATAGGGAGTTTTTTTACTTCAATTAAAGTAGAGCTTGTTCCACCAAAAGTTATGTTATTGTTGAATGTCAACTTTCCGATCGAATTTAAACCCGGAGCCATCATGCCCGAAATTGTTCCAACCCCTTTAATAACTCCGTTTCCAATAATTGTTCCACCATTATTTACAATTAAAGAGCCATTAAGACAAGCAACCGGACCCAGTGAAAGAACTCCACCATTAACAGTTGTGGAATTTGTATAAAAGCAGGTATCGGTAAGCATGAAAGTACCAGTTCCCACTTTAGTTAATGAATTACTATAAATTTTTCCACTAAATGTTGCATCTGTATTTTTTGAACCGATCACCCAATTTTCATCGTACAGCGCAGTTTTCGCAACACCTGAAAGTGCTCCGATATTGACCGTTTGTGCTCCATTGTTTGAACTTGAAGCCGGATTGAAAAACATATGAACACCCGCTTGTGCCAGATTGAATGTAATATTGGCATAACCATTCGCATTATTTAATCGCAATTCACCGCCATCGGCATCGGTTGTAACATTAATTGTTCCCGTAAATGCAGACCAGTTGCCACTAAATTCTTCACGAACGAATGGAACCATTATGCTCAACGTTCCACCGCCGGTTAATGAACCAGAGAAATTGCAATAATTAGGTGCGATAATTGAACCAGTATACCCTTGTGGAACATTTATATTCCAACTCGAATTTGGGTAATTACCTGCAACATTTACACTTCCACCCATAAATTTAACCGTACCGCTACCAAAGGAACTGCCAGCTCCTAAATCGATATTTCCAATTTTCACAACCGTACCGCCTGAGTAAGTGTTACTGCCCATTAGAGCCAGGTTACCAACTCCTGTTTTTACCAGTTGACCTGTACCGGCTATCGTACCTGACAAGGTAACAGTTTTGCCCGATGTAACCATATCAAGTGTATCTTGTCCTGAAATTGTAATCCCTCTATCAGTCAATGAATTATATATTCCCTTGTAACTTAGTTTAGAGTTTGTTAATGTAATGTACGACGGATTAGTAATCGTAGCAGCCCCAATTGAGCTATTTTCACCTGCCAAAGCCAATCCGCTTATTTCTATGGTTCCACCATTGATAATTGTTTTTCCTGTATAGGTATTAGACGCATTCAACATTTTTAGAACTCCTGTACCATTTTTAGTGATACCTCCTGCACCAGCAATACTCCCAGAACCAGTGAATGAATAATCATTCGTTGCAGTTTCTACGGTCATTTGTCCGATTGGCAGATCACCAACTAAATTTACAATCTTTTGTGCATTACCCTGACTATTAAAGGTAACAGAATCGCCCAATGCAAATACATCTGAAGCGCCTGATTTTAACCAGTTTGAAGTGGTAAGGAAATCCCAATTGGCACTTATTCCCGACCATATAACTGAAGAAGAGCAACGTGTGGCTTTTACCACTAACCAAATTGTATTCAAGGTATCCTTCAAAGCATATTTTTGTCCGAAAAGTCCTGATAAAGCTACTGAACTCAAAGTTCCGTTAAAAGTTCCGGTGTATTTTATAAGTGGATAATTGCCAGGTTTAACTACACCGTTCAGTTTGTTAAATACAAAATAATTCGTTCCGTTAAAAATAAGATTACCTGTAACTTCCATTTTGTCACTTGGTTTGACAATACCGGTTGAATCGTCCGTAATATCAAAATAACAAGTATTTTTTCCTGTAAGTTTAAGGGTGCTGCCAAACTTAAGGTCTCCAACCGTAGAAATTGTTCCGGGAGCAATTTTTGCACCATTTTCTAATGTAACCGGCTGTACAATTGTATCTTTACCACCTATGTAAGCATTGAAATTTACAATAACAGGACTTCCCGAAAGTTTTGCATTTACATAAAATACACCTTGATCAATCTTGGTAATACCTGTATAAGAACATTTGGTGGCTAATGTTAGCGTACTTTGTCCGGATTTTAATAAGTTCGTAGTACCATCAATTGAACCACTGCCACCCAAGGTATAATCATTGGGTGAATTTACCACCACATATCCAGGAGTTAATGAACCCGATAATTGTATCGAGGTATTTTGATTACCTCGAAGGTCAAACATCACGCTGTCACCACTTACAAAATTACTGGTAGAATCGTTTGTTGTCCAGTTGCCTGTACTTGTATCCCATGTGTTATTATTTGATCCACCTTTCCACGCACGTTTTATGTCTAAAATCGGAGGCATTGGCGGTGTCGACATCCCTACGCCCAAATAATAATCGACTTCAGTTGAAGGCAAATATCCTTTTAGAGGAATTGTCAGGCGGTATTCTGGGTCTTGCATTAAACAATAAATCCGGTTTGTATTGGGAGTTGTGGATGAGAATATTCTGATTTCGGTACGAGCATCGTTTTCGCAAAATACTTCTTCGCGCCAATCACCCAATATATCTCCATATAATGCTGCCCTACCGGCATAAGGAGTTTTTGTGGAATATTGTCCACCTTCATTATACAAACTCAGCAGCCTGTCATTGGTCTGGGTTGAAGGATTCCATTTGGTAATTATTGGATTGTACCCATTTCCATCGGCAGCATCGAGCCCTTCGCGAAGCAAATCGCCATCCCACCAAATGGAGAGTGCAGGGTGAGGAAATGATGAGTTTGGAATCATATTCCCTTTATCGTCGAGCATTGCTTCATGGGCATACGACCACATTTCCATTCCATTGTAACGCGGGTCAATATCAGCCACATCACCCCGAGACACATCAAAAGGAGTTGCTGAAGCCCATGTTTTTAAACGTTCTCCAGTTTTAGCATCATAATAAATGGCAAGAACATTAGTAGCTTGCTGGATGGCATAACATTCAAGACCCGGACGGTCAGGATCAATATCGGCAACAACAAAACGATCACCATGTCCGGTATCATTTTTAGCCCAATATAAGGGTGTTCCATTGTCATCTAACGTATTTACGCCGTAGCAAATTTCGTCTTTCCCATCTCCATCTACATCGGCAACACGGATATTATGAAAATCGGACCAATGATAACCGGCAGGGGTATTCGGATTATTGCGTGGTGACCATTTCCAACGAACAATAAATTTTTTATTGACGTAATCTAACGCCATAAAATCGCTAAGATTTTCGTGTCCGCGTGAAGTTACAATACTTGGATGTACACCATCCAAATAGGCAATGGCAGCATAGCTCATGTTCATTCGATGTCCATAGCTGTCACCCCAAAGGGCAGTCCAATTTGCCTTTGGGCCACGAGGTATATTATCTGTACGGGTTATTTCTTTTCCGGTCATTCCATCAATCATTGAAATGTATTCAGGAACATTATCGCTATTCAACATATAGCCAAGCGAAATAGCTGGAAGCGTGCGGTAATCGGTAATTCCACTACTGTTGGGTGGAATGGTGTAGCCATCAGCAAATTTAGTCCCTACTCCCGACCGAGTTAACACTTCCGCTTTTCCATCACTATCAAAATCGTAAACCAATACAAAAGGATTATGGGTTGGAGCACCTTGTTCAACATTTTTACCCAAATCCACCCGCCACATAAAAGTGCCATCATTCTTGTAAGCTTCTAGCATAACGTTATTTACAGGATTAATTGGCAATCGTTCCACTACATAATCGTATTCACCATCACCATCAAGGTCACCTACATAAATATGCTCCACCATATAATCGGCAGGGGTTAACCCCAATGGAGCTAAAAACGAATTATTCAGCGGTATGCTAAAATAACTTTTTGCAGCTACACTTCCTGGAATGGTAAATGGTTTGCATGGTGCCCCTTCAATCCCATTTATAACTGGAGTTACATAATATGAATTGGGTTGAGCGGTGCTCGCTCCGGTATCAGTATAATTTGTAACATTTTTAACTACTTCAGTGTTTCGTTTTACAAACGCACCACCGCCCATCGATCGATAAACATTAAAACCGATATCATCCGGATCTTGGGCAAAAAATCGCCAGCTTAGGTAAATATTGCCATTTCCAAGATTAGTAGCTATAATACCGCGTCCAAGCTTTTCAACTTTCCGCTGTGCTGATAAATTTCCTGAAAATACTACCGTAAAAGTAAGGATTAGAAGGAAAAAAAAATTGTTGACTAATTGTTTCACGTATTCAAATTTTTGAGTTTAATATAATGGGCAAAGAAATAATAAAATTGAAAGTAAACAAATAGAAAATTGTACCTTTTAATGGATTTATGAACGGCAAACGATATCGTCGACGAATAAATTGATTATTATGAGTACCAAAATTTTCATTGTTATGGAATGTAGTTCTACTAAATTTTCTTTAAGTAATTGTTCGAAACTGATTCTTATTTACGTCATTTGACGAGTTTCTTTATTATTTTTGACTAATTTGTGGGCTAAAAGTCCTGTTAGAATATTTATCTTTGCTAAAGCTAAGCATCAAATAAATGAAAATAAAAAATTACTCTGTTATAATCCTGCTGTTGCTCGGATTTGAAATGCCGCAAATGAGCGCGCAAACAACTAGTGCAAGTAATAATCTGGTTGCCCAACCTATTCCTGATCGAACATTATTATTTTCCGTAACGGATGCAGGTATCTCCAAACCGATTACCTGGGGATTAGACATGGCTTGGATCAGTGAGGCAAATATCCGGCGTGGCATTGCTTTCATGGGATCCAATCTGGTAGATGTGGTGAGATCTTCGTTTACACCAACTGATTCGTTAGTCAACGGTGATCTTACTTCTGCACAACTCAATATACTCAATCAGCGATTGGCTTTGATGGATTTATTTGGAATAAATACAGTAGTGATGCTCAATGACGATGATCCCACTGTTGCTTCTTGGTACACTGGCAATGCCTCGCATTGGGCGCAATTGATGGACGTTACGACGAGACGTGTTCAGCAACACGGACGTAAAGTTGTCTCAATTGCACCTTTTAACGAACCGGATAATTCTTATGCTCCAAAACAAGGAACTACAACTGATTTTTATAATATCGCCAGTATGTTGAGAACCAATCCACGCTTCGATAGCATTCGAATTTGTGGTGGCAATACACTTAACTGTGATCAAGCCTTAACATGGTACAACTCTTTAAAATCTAAATTAGACGAAGGAAACACCCATCAGCTTGCAGGTAGTTTTGATAACTACGCAACTTTTTTTCAAACCGTTAAAGCTGATGGCAAACATGCAACGGATGATGAATGTCACAATGTAATAGAGCCAATGGTTGGCGTTGAATATGGAATGCAAACAGCGATATGGTGGGGTACTGCTGAACTGGCACGGGGCGAGTTTGTGAAAGCAAGTCACGGCAAACGTCTTGGATATGCCGAAGATCGCCCCAACTGGACTGCAGCATCGGTCTATCACAGTCCTGAAGGTAAGATTCAAGCCTTTGGCGGTACGTCTGAACGACAAGCCGTTACCACTACCTATCGTTTTGTTTCAAAAGATAAAGATGTGTTTTACGATGGTTACGGACCGCAACGCGAATATACCATGGTGCTGCCGGGCGGAACTGGTTACCAGACAGGGCAGACGAATGCCGAAAGAGTAGTGAATATCACATGGGGTGACGACATTCAACCTGCTATCAATGGACGTTATGTATTGGTAAACCGTAATAGCGGCAAAGTTATGGAAGTTGCAGGCGGATCAACAGTTGCTGGAGCAAATATTCAGCAAGGTACAAGTACCGGCGTGAGCTACCAACAATGGAATGTTACTCCGGTGGATTCGCGAATAGGCGGTGATTTTAGTTACTTTACCCTTACGGCAGCTTACAGTGGCAAATCAGCGGATGTTTTTAATTGGTCATTGCTGAATGGAGGCAATATTGATGCGTGGGATGACGTAAAAGGTGCAAATCAGCAATGGTATCTCGATTATGCTCAAGACGGATGGTTTTATATTCGCAGCCGATACAGCGCAAAATGCTTAGAAGTTGCTAATGCCAGTACTGCCTCAGGAGCAAATATTCAACAATGGGACAAAGATGGCGGTTCGAATCAACAATGGCGCTTTCTTCCAGTCGGTGCAGCAGTGGAGTTTGTTCCACCAAGTGCCCCGAGCAATTTAGTTGCTTCACCGAATGCGTCATCTATCCGGTTGGACTGGACTGCCAGCCCCGAGACTGACGTTGCAGGATACAGCATTTTTCGTTCAGACTCGGTTGGAGGGTCATTCAATACAATTGCACGAAACGTAACATCAACCTCGTTTATTGACAACACTACCATCGCCGGTGTACCCTATTTTTATGCAATTAAAGCTGTGGATAAATCTTTAAACCGCTCTGTGTATTCAAATGAAGTTTCGGCTACAGCCAGTGGCAATAACGACCTTGTTGCCCATCTCCAATTTAATGGAAACTCACTGGACAGCACAATAAATCTAAATCACGGTGCTACATTTGGTGGAACTTCATACGTTGCGGGTAAAGTTGATGCTCAGGCAATTGCATTGAATGGAACAAACGCTTTCGTTCAACTTCCAGCCAACGTGGCAAACCACAAAGAAATTACCATAGCTACATGGGTATACTGGAACGGTATCTCCTCTTGGCAACGTATTTTCGATTTTGGAAATGACCAAACACAATATATGTTTCTAACCCCCAGAACAAGTACCGGCCAACTGCGATTTGCCATCAAAAATGGTGGTGCAGAGCAAACATTGAGTACAATAGCACTACCCTATTTTAAATGGACACATGTGGCGGTAACCTTAAGCGCAACCGGAGTGTGTATATATGTTAATGGTGCTTTATCGGTTCAATCTAATGCTATTACCATAAGTCCGATGGATTTTAAACCTGTTTTAAATTATATTGGTCGCAGTCAATTCTCTGATCCATTGTTCAATGGTATTATTGACGATTTCAGAGTGTACAACTATGCATTGTCTGCCCAGGAAATCGCTCAAATTTCAGGCTTAATTTCAGGTGTGAAAGATGTAGGATATAGCAAATGCAGTTTATCTTTATCACCCATACCGGCAAATAATATTTTACATGTAAATTATTCTACGGAAAACAACACGAATTTAGTGATGATTTCGGTGCATGATATGAACGGTAGATTGGTTTTGCGTAAAGAAATTAAATATACGAATGATATTGAACTAAATGTTTCAAGTTTACCAGCCGGAATCTACATGCTTAAGTTGACTGATAATGAAGAGAACCTGATAAAAAAACTTATTATAAATCGCTAAAATCCTAAAGTTTAGAAACACACGTCCTCATCATTTGACCCTGCCACCGCAAACCCAGACTTTGCGGTAATACTTCTCATCTAAATCACTTACAATCACTCCTTTTGAAGTAGATGTGTGCAAAAATTTATTATCTTTCAGATAAATACCCACATGGTTGATATCCGGATTTGATATGGATCTACCCATGGTATTAAAAAAAACCAAATCTCCTTCCTTTAACCTCAACCTGCCTATTCTTATACAATTTTTATGCAATATACTTGCTGAATTGCGTTCAATAATTTTATGATAAACGGTTTTATATAGAAAATATACCAAATACGAACAATCCGTTCCGTCATGGGTAGTACCGCCATCCACATGCGGGACGTGCAACCACCATGCTGCTTCTCTGAAAAGGGCCTCATTATCTTTTCTCTCCATTTTCAGACCCAAGGTTTTATAGATTTCTGTGGACTGATTAATTTTAATGCGCCGCGTAGTGCTGCAACCGAAAAGCAGAATTAGGAAACTCCAAAGAAGTAACCAACGATACTGAATCAATATATGGGTGGATACCCTCATGTAAATCTGGATTATTGATTACAGTTGTCCTCAAGCAATCGAATGCCAGTTTCCAACCTGTTGAAAATCTGAACAAGAAATAGGATTAATGATTCAAAATTTTAGATAGTCAAACCATTTGTGTAACAGCACAAAAGTAAATAATTTTTATGAAAAAGTTACTCCCCCCTTTTTTAAAGATTGAAATAAGATTCAGGTTTTTTAATTTTCAGAAAATTCAGAAACAGTTGGTATGCAATTCTAAGAATTTTTTTAAGAATTTGGGAATCGATTGTAAAAAAATTAATTAATAGACTTTTGTAAAGAAAATGGTGAAATTGAGGGATGACTGATCGATTATTTCCAGTTGGTTCGGTTGACATATTCATATCTTCCTTGATCAACATATTGAAATCGGTATGTGATAAACCAGCCATTGTATCCTTATAATTTAGGAATTGAGAATCTTATTGGAACAGGTGTCTTGATTGGTGGTATGGGAAGCAGTCTTTCTACATCTTGGTAATATTCTGTTCGAATTAAAATTAATGAAACAAATTGATAATTAGCCTGTTTTTTTATGTTTGCAAATTTTAAAACAAATCTTATTATGGAGAAAATCAAATGTGTCCTCCAAGCTCAGTTCACTTCAAAAAAGGAGAATGCCATTTGACATTCTCCTTTACATATAAAATATTTGAATTATCTTTAGAACGTTACTCTCAAACCGATCTGACCGTGCCAGCGGCTTAAGAAATCGCTTACGTACACTTGTCCACCCTGATAGGAATAGGTTGGAACCTGATTTCCATTTGCATCAGCTGTTAGTTTAGTTACTTTCAGCGGAGACACATTATAGGCGCTTGAATATACAGTTCCCCAGTTGTGGTTAATCAAATTTCCTACATTCATTACATCAAATGTCAACGAGATTTTTTCACCCTTGTTCTTCAGATAGAAAAAATCTTCGGCCAAATGAAGATCGAAATGATTTTCCCACGGAGCGCTGTTGGAATAACGGGGTGCATACATTCCGCGATGATTTTTGGCATATGAATCACCAGCAATCCAGTTGGCAAAATTTGTTTTGTCGCTGGCGTTTGCAAATGTCATTTTATCCAATTCAGCTGTTGTTGGGATGTATAATTCCGAGTTACCATACTGTCCGTCATTGTTGAAATCGGACGATTCATTCATGGTTAAACAGTAACGCATTCCGTTTGCTCCGTTGTAAATCAACGAAACAACTGTTGCTAAACGTCCGTTGGCATATTTCGGAGTAGTGTAGGTAGCCGAAGCCAATACCCGGTTTGGAACATCAAATATTGAATAAGAGAGTTCATTCGGATCATTCGGGTTGATGGAATAATTGTACTTCCAGTTGGAGGAAGCAATCGAGCTTGTTCCATCATTCACAGAATAAGCGTGTCCAAACGTATAACTTGCCATCAGGTCAAGACCGAAATTAAAGCTCTTTTCCAATTTGGCACTTAAAGCATAAGTGTACCCTTTGTCGGTATTTTTTAAATTAATAATTGCAAAATAGCTGCCCGGATTTCTCGAAAAATAGGTAGTTGCCGAGTTGGCATCGTCTGTACTTACAGCATACACTTTTTTACCGTTATCAGTCAGGGCAAGGTTTTGGAACAAAACATTATTCATTGTTTTGGAGAACAATCCTTCGAGCGTCATTTTAACATTACCAGGTAATACTTGTTCCAGAGCCAAATTTGAACGGAATACCTGCGGATATTTGAAGTCTTTGGATATCGTATTGATAGTAGGTTTCGATGCTGTACCTGAGGCTGAGTTCATTGCAGCAACTGGATCGTTTTTATACGTGGCAAATGAGGGTACATTACTCGAAATAGTTGTACCTTTCATTTCTACCCCTGTATTGCTCCAAATATTTGATAACCAGACAAAAGGCACACGTCCTGTGAAAAGTCCTGTACCACCACGAACCAACGTTTTGTGGCTATCGTCGGTATACCAGCGAAATCCAACGCGGGGTGATACCATGACTTTTGGAGAAGGTGCATCGCCAACTTTCACGCCATAGGTAGTTGAGTAGATACTGGCATTGAATTCGGGATTAACTGTTGGTGAACCGAAGGACATTGGCATATCGAAACGAATGCCGTAATTCAGGTTAAAATTATTCGAAACATTCCATTTATCCTGCGCATAAACGCCAAATTCGGCGGCATTCACTGTTGCCGCCCATTTGTATGAACCCGTCAAGTTATAATCTGAAAATTGATACGCGAACTGATACGCTTTGTCATTCAGGAAATCGTTCAATGAATTGTAGGAATATGCTCCGTTACTTGCCGGAATAAACAGGTTATACATTCGATATATTTCATTGTGTGTTCCAAATGTCAGCGAATGGTCACCCATATACCATGAAAGATTGTCTTCAATCGTATAAATATCCTGATCCAAACGATTTGCACCTGAGTAATATTCCGTACCAATATTAACGTTGACACTTCCGGTGCTCCATTTGTTAGTTGTGGTATTAAAGGTTCCGCCAAGATTTTTAATAAAAATATTTGGTCCCTGATAAGCAACATTACGATTGTCGCGCACAAAAGTAACTCCGGCACGTGCTTCGTTGTACAACAAATTGCTGATGTGTGAGTTCAACTCAGCCACAAATGAATTGGTCAGGTCAGTGATTCTGTATCCACTATTATTAAAATAGTAGCTTTTTGCACCAGAGCCATTAATATCTTTATAGGAGCTGTTCAGTTGATAGCGGAAAGCAAATTTATTGTTCTGGTCAATGTTCCAGTCGATGCGTCCCAATGCAGATAATCCCTGGGTGTTCAGATTTCTTTTTCCATAGGTATCGGTGAAACCTGTTAATGAAGCATATCTGTCAGCTACAGCCTTTGCTTCCGCTGTCGAAATATAAGCGGGGATATAGCCGGGATAGTAGCTCGAGGGGTAAGAATCGTATTTGTATTCCACGCTGGCAAAGAAGAATAATTTATCTTTGATAATCGGGCCTCCGAAAGTGAATCCGGCTGTTTGAGTCGATTCCTGCGTGAGTCTTGAGATGGTATCTTTCACCTGGCTCCAGTTGCTGTACATGTTTTGGTCGGTATAATAACCGTAAGCCGAACCTTTAAACTTATTGGTCCCCGATTTGGTAATGGCGTTGATGCCTCCACCGGTAAATCCACTCTGACGAACGTCGAACGGAGAAACAACCACCTGAATTTCCTGAATGGCATCTAATGAAATGGGGTTGGCACCCGTTTGTCCACCATTGGTTCCCGAACTTGCCAGTCCGAATACGTCATTACTTACCACCCCATCAATCTGGAACGAGTTGTAACGGTTGTTGGACCCGGCTATGGATATACCTCCGATTTTGGGAGAGGATACCAAGGGCGAAAGTTTTGCAATGTCATAAATGTTGCGATCGACTGTTGGAGTATTGGCAATTTGTTGAGCATTAAAGTTGCTAGCAGCACCACCGGCAGCATTTTTAACTCCTACATTGGCACTTACAACCACTTCATTTAATTGTTTTGCAGATTCTTTTAATAATGCATCAAAGGTAGATGTTTCACCAAGTGCAAGTTGAACATCAGTAAATTCAACTTTGTTGTAACCAATATAAGAAATTACAATCTTGTACGGACCACCTACGCGCATACCTTGTATAAAATAACGTCCTTTTACGTTTGTAACTGCTCCATAAGTAGTTCCCGAAGGAATATGTGTGGCAATAATGGTTGCGCCCAAAACAGCCTCTCCATCTGTAAAAACTTTACCACTGATTGCCGAAGTGGTAACTTGTGCATTTAAAATTGAAGTAATTGACAATAGTAATGCAAAAACTACATACTTTAATTTTCTAATCATAAAATTGTTGTTTTTCGTTAATAATGGTGTTAATAATATATATGCTGAATTTAATATTGAATCATATTTAAGTTTCATACGTTGCTTTAGATTTCTTATTTTTAAGAATTAATTAAACGTAGAATTCATTTTTTTTAATATAATGGGATCAAAAATAATAATTTTCTTTGATGAATAATCATCGCTTTGATGAATATTTATAGATTTTTTTGACAATAGTTTGTAAATGAATAGGTTGAAATTTTCCAATTTGTAAAGAATGATATTTTATTCAAAATTGATGCAAATATAACATATGATTGTTTCAATTATATTTCAATTTCGATAAACTTATCAACAATTTCATTAATATTTTTTGGCTGATTTCTAAAAATGATTTTTTATTGTTGATTAGATAATGATAAATTTAATATAATGTTCGTGTTTTATTTCTAAATCATTATTTTAAACCTCAATTCAATTTTAATTTGTTATTTAAAATATGCGAATGTCCATTAATGTGAGTATGATAACACATCAATATCGATGAATTTTGTTTGACTGTATATATATTTTAGCAGAATAACCGATGTTGGATGTTCTGAATAATTTAATTACTTTTGTTTACTCATTTTCCCGATTAATATTAACCATTAACAGTATTAACATAGTTTCGATATATTGAATCTTTCTGACTTTCAACAACTTTACGCCTTACATCCTCAAGTTGAAGCACTTGTAAGTTGGGCTTCTACACATGAACCAAATCTACAAATTTCCGGTTTAAGTGGATCTTCATTATCTTTAGTAGCAGCAACTGCATTCAAAAAATTAGTTCACACACATTTATTCGTTTTAAACGAAGTTGATGAAGCTGCTTATTTGTATCATGATTTAAAGCAATTGCTTTCAACTGATGATGTATTTTTCTTTCCTTCATCGTTTAAAAAAGCCATCAAACTTTCACAGTTAGATACTGCAAACGAGATTTTACGGACTGAAGTGCTCAATCGCTTGGTGAATACACCAAAACCTTGTATAATTGTTACTTATCCTGAATCGTTGATGCAAAAGGTAGTTTCGGCCAAGCAAATGCAATCGCAAATGCTGCGCATGCAAGTGGGTGATAATTTGGGTATCGATTTTGTGGTTGAGGTATTACAATCCTATCATTTTGAGCGGGTTGATTTTGTTTATGAACCAGGACAATATGCTATTCGTGGAAGCATTGTTGATATCTTTTCGTTTGCAAATGAAATGCCGTATCGTTGCGACTTTTTCGGGGATGAAGTAGAAACAATTCGATTATTTGATATTGAGTCGCAACTTTCAAGAGATAAGCAAACGGAGATTATTATTATTCCTGATTTTCAGTTGGATAATTTGTCTTCTCATGTGCCATTTTGGGAATATTTGCCCAAAAATTGCTGGATCAGTTTTATGAATCTTGGATTTGTTCAACTTCGTATCAATCAATTATATGATGAGGCTTTGATTAAAGCCAACGAATCGGAAGTAAGAACACCAACTTTGCATCATATGCTGATTACTGGAACAGACATAAACAATGTTTTAGCTTCATTTCGGATTCTTGAATGGTGCGAAAAATCTTTTCTTAAAAATAACACAGTTGTACAGTTTAATACATCGCCGCAATCAATTTTTCATAAAAATTTTGATTTGATAGCCGATAATTTCAAACAAATGTCCGCACAGGGTTATCATTTGTACATTATGAGTGATAGTGTGAAACAAACTGACCGTATTACGGCAATATTTGCCGATCGCAATGATAATATTGAATTTCAACCGATAAAAAACACCTTGCATGAAGGATTTATTGACCACGATTTATCGATATTATGTTATACGGATCATCAAATTTTTGATCGTTTTCACAAATATCAACTTCGAAATGATCGTGCTAGATTAGGAAAAGTTGTAATGACTTTAAAGGAGTTAAATCAATTTCAAATTGGCGATTATCTGGTACATGTTGATCATGGTGTAGGAATTTTCGGTGGATTAGTCAGAACCAACGTGAATGGTAAAATGCAGGAAATGGTGAAATTAGTCTATAGAGATGATGATATTATCTTTGTCAGTATTCATTCTTTACATCGTATATCAAAATACAAAGGAAAAGAAGGTGAGCCACCTAAGATCAATAAATTAGGCTCCGGTGCTTGGGAACGATTGAAGGAGCGAACGAAAACCAAAGTGAAAGATATTGCCCGTGAGCTGATTAAACTTTATGCCAAACGCAAAGCGGAATCCGGTTTTAGTTACTCGCCCGACAGCTATTTGCAGCAAGAATTGGAAGCATCGTTTGTTTATGAGGATACTCCAGATCAAATAAAAGCGACGGCAGATTTAAAAAAAGATATGGAATCGACGCTTCCGATGGACCGGTTGATATGTGGTGACGTGGGTTTTGGCAAAACCGAAGTTGCTATTCGGGCTGCATTTAAAGCAGTTACTGATGGAAAACAAGTGGCGGTGCTTGTACCTACAACCGTTTTAGCATTACAACATTATAATACATTCAGGGAAAGATTAAAAGATTTTCCCTGTACGGTGGAATATCTCAGCAGAGCACGAAGCACGAAGCAAATAGGTGATTTACTTCAACGACTTACAGAAGGAAAGATTGATATTGTGATCGGCACTCACAAACTGGTAGGAAAAAATGTGAAGTTTCATGATTTAGGATTGCTTATTATCGATGAGGAGCAAAAATTTGGAGTTTCGGTCAAAGAAAGATTAAAACAGCTGAAAATCAATGTCGACACATTAACACTGACAGCTACACCAATTCCACGCACCCTTCAATTTTCATTATTGGGTGCCCGTGATTTATCGATTATTAATACGCCGCCACCAAATCGTTATCCTGTTCAAACGGAAATTCATACATTTGATGAAGATGTAATCCGCGAAGCTATTCAGTTAGAAATGAATCGGAACGGACAAGTGTTTTTTGTAAATAATCGGATTCAGAATATTTACTCTATCGAAAATTTAATCAGGCGATTGGTACCGGGTTGTCGTGTAGTGGTTGGACACGGGCAAATGCCGGCTGAAAAGTTGGAGGAAGTGATTGTTGATTTTATCAATTATGAATACGACGTGCTCGTAGCTACAACCATTATTGAATCAGGGATAGATATTCCGAATGTAAATACGATTATTGTAAATAGTTCACATAACTTCGGTTTAAGCGATTTACATCAATTGCGCGGTAGGGTTGGTCGAAGTAACCGTAAAGCATATTGTTATTTGCTGGCTCCGGAATTAAGCTTATTGACTTCGGATGCGCGGCGTCGATTACAAGCCATAGAAACATTTTCGGAACTTGGCAGCGGATTTAATATTTCAATGCAGGATTTGGATATTCGTGGTGCAGGGAATCTTCTCGGGTCCGAACAAAGTGGTTTCATTGCAGATTTGGGCTACGAAACTTATCAGAAAATTCTGAACGAAGCAGTGCATGAATTGAAGGATGAGGAATTTGCTGATTTATATGCTGATCAACGGGATGAAAAATCTGATTCAAAAGCTTTTGTTACTGATTGTCAGGTTGATACTGATTTGGAAATTATGTTTTCGGCTGAGTACATTGAAAATGTTTCAGAACGAATCAGTTTGTACAGAGAGTTAGATAATATTGAAACTGAAGCTGAATTAGTTGCATTTGTGGAGCGCTTAGAAGATCGTTTTGGAAAAATTCCTTCTCAAGCTCAAAGCCTTATTTTGGTTGTTCGTCTTCGCTGGCTTGCAATGCGCTTTGGTGTTGAAAAGTTAGTGTTGAAAAATGAACGAATGACGGCATTTTTAGTTTCAAATCCACAGTCCATATATTATCAGTCAGAAACCTTCGGAAAAGTTCTGCGATTTATGACAACTCATCCGCGTCGATGTCAACTTCGGGATCAAAACCATCGCCGTTCAGTGATATTCAATGATGTACAATCAATTGAAAAAGCATTTGAAATTTTTAAAGAAATTGAAAGGTAGGTTTTTGAATTACCATGGAGAGTGAAAAAAATGAAAAAACCGCATTGTCATTAGTTGAGAAAACTCCTATAAATAGGATTTGAGGGGTTTGCTTTCTTTGTAATCTGCCGTCCACAAGGGATACCCCTAAGGGTGCAGCCCGCCATTGAAAACCGAACTTTCCTCGTTAATTTTTTAATGTTGAGTTTTCCAATCTCAGTACAATGCGGTTCGTTTCTTAACTGATGCAAATATACTGCTATTTTTCAATTTAAATTCAGTTATCAATGAAATTATTAGTTAAATCATTGTTTTTTTGTAATTTTTGATGCAATCAATATTTTAATATAAGATTAAGACGTTGAATGACAAATAAAAACAAAATTTCAATATTAACTAATTACAGGGATTTGTTCATTTTATTTTTCCGTAATCAGTTTTCTAAAAAACTTGGATAAAATTTTCGCAATTAAAAGAAAATATCTACTTTTGCAACACTGTAAGAAATTAATTTACAAAATTGAATTTATAACACCCTATTTTATGTCGAAAAAACCAAATCAAAAACACGACGAGTTAGAAAATGTTGAACACGCATTATCAGCTTCCGAGCTATTTATTGAAAAATATCAAAAGCAAATTTTAATTACCGTAGGGATCATAGTTTTAATTGTCCTATCTGTATTGTCATTCCGCAATTTTTACTTACAACCCCGCGAAATAGCTGCTGAAAACGAAATGTACAAAGCGCAGGCGTTTTTTGCTGCCGATTCATTTAAAATTGCATTAGATGGTAAGTTTGATCAAACGATAGGATTTAAAGAAATTGCTTCGGAATACAGTTTGACTTCTTCGGGTAAACTTGCAGCTGCTTATGCAGGTATATGTTATTATAAATTAGGGCAATATGAAGATGCAATCAAATTTTTAACTCAATATGATGGCGATGATAATTACTTTAAAACAACGGTTATTGGACTTACTGGTGATGCATATGTCAATTTAGGCGAAAACAATAAAGCATTGAGTTGCTTTAAGAAAGCTGCAGATATGAAAAATAGTGTGTTGAGCCCAATTTATATAAAGAAAGCCGGTTTGGTTTATGAATTATTAAAACAGCCTACTAATGCTGAAATGGAATATCAATTGATAAAAGATAATTATCCTAAAAGTACAGAAGCTACAGATATTGACAAGTATCTGGCACGTGTACAAAAATAAACATATCCTTTCTCTGAACATAAAGGCTGCTTGCTCATGACGGGAAGTAGCTTTTTTGTTTCGGAAATTCTTAATCTTTTCATTCATTTTTCGGCTCAACAAATAAATTTTAAATTATACCAATATGGCAACACGATACCAAAATCTTTCGGAATACAATGCTGAATTGATGCCTGATAAAGAAATAGTTAGTGGACAACTTTATGCCATTGCTGTAGCAGACTGGAATCCTCAAATTACGCATACTATGTTACAGGGAGCGATTGACACTCTACAATTGGTTGGGGTAAAATCTGAGAATATTACCGTTGTTCATGTTCCTGGCACCATTGAATTAACTTTCGCTGCCAAAAAGCTGATTCAAATGGAAAAATTTAATTCCATTATAGTCATTGGATGCGTAATTCAGGGAGATACACCTCATTTTACCTATGTTTGCCAAAGTGTTACAACAGGTATTACATCCCTGAATTTAAGTGAAAATTCATGCCCTGTCATATTTGGCGTGCTCACTACCAATACTCTGCAACAAGCCTTAGACAGGGCAGGAGGCGTACATGGAAATAAGGGCGTAGAAGCAGCTACAACTGCCGTAAAAATGGCAAATTTTGTTTGGTAAATTCATTTTTTTAATTTATCTTTGCATCGCTTTTTAAGAAAACTTTTGGGGCAGTTACCAAAGTGGCCAACTGGGGCTGACTGTAACTCAGCTGTCTTTCGACTTCGGAGGTTCGAATCCTTCACTGCCCACATTACCAGTTCGCAGTTCAGAGTTATCAGGTGTCAGTTCGCTGTCAACTATCAATTATCAGCTGTCAACTAAATTGCGGAAGTAGCTCAGTCGATAGAGCATTAGCCTTCCAAGCTGAGGGTCGCGGGTTTGAGTCCCGTCTTCCGCTCTTTTTTAAGAGTGATTTGCATTTATGCAAAAAGAGAGATATTGATTTATTTTCAGTATCTCTCTTTTTACGTTCAGACTATAAATGGCTATGGAAATTATTCTATTTCGTTATAAGCCTTTTGATAATAAAGTCGAGAGCTGATCATAAATACCAATCCGCCAAAAACAGATGCATAACACGCTCCAATAATTCCAAAGAAATGAACAAGTATTCCAATTGAAAGAAGATTAAATATTAAAGTAATTAGGCTGATATACACGTTATATTGGATTTTACCCAGACTAAAAATTGCACCATTCTGAAGCTGAACCAATTGTCGTAAACTCCATCCAATAGCAAGCAAGGGAAAATATTGGAACGATTCGTTGTACTTGCCACTAAAAATAAAATTTATTAAGGGTGGAAATACCAATAGAACAGCACCTAAGGTTGCAAAAACCCCGGTATAAAGCAAAAAATTATAACGTTTAAAAGCCATGTGAAAATCAGCTTTTTGATTGTTTAAAGCTGAGAAATAGGGAATCGTGATTTGTTGTACTGTGCTTGGAAAGAATCTAAATACAACAGTGAGTGTAAGTGCAAAACTGTAAAATCCGATTTTATGCATATCGGAAGTTAAATAGCTAATTAACAATATATCTACATAAGCTGATAATTCAGACAGGAAATATGCTGCCATTGCATTTCGTGCAAATTGCCAATGAATATTGAATAATTTAAAATGTTGGAACGAAAAAATTTCTTTATGTTCAAATTTTCCTACTAATTTTATACATATCACCAACATTACTGCAAAGCTAATGTTGTAGGCAAGGTAATAACCTTTAATACCTATAAAATAGGTAATAATAACTATTAAAAGAATTGATATCAATTTATTGGATATGGTCAGTTTCGAAATGAGTTTCATTTTTTTGATGGCTTGAAAGTAAGAAACAAAAACCATAAAAAGAGAATTGGTGATAATGGGAAATAATCCCAATGGAATCAGATTTCGAATGATAACATCGGAAGAAAAAAATCTTAAATAATTTAATATCAAAACTATGCAATATAAAGATATCGTTGAAATTAATGTAAATAATAATGCCGAACGAAACAAATGTTGTTTTTCTACATTCGTTCTATTTTCAGAACAAAGTTTTAGCGTTGAACTATTGAACCCCATTCCGGCAAAAATGAGTATGATCGAAAGGTAAGTTTGTACTATCTTGATTCTGCCAATATCATCGGGTGAGAGAATGCCTGCAACAAAAAGTTGGGATGCAAAGGATACCAACTGAATCAGCATGTTAGCCGATAACAGGTGAAAAAATCCTTTTTGACGGACATTTTTCAAAAAATTGAGTTCAAATTGCCAAATTGAATTCATGGTTTGATAGTTGACGACATAGATTGAATAAATGACAAAAACTTGGATTCAATATTATTCCAATTGAAAATCTTTCTTGAAATATTCAATGCATTGTTACATTGAGTTTTATATAAAAATTCGTCATCGATATAATTCATAATTTGTTGTGCAATTTTTTCATAATCGTTCGGTTGAACTAAAAATCCAAAATTAAAATCAGGTATTGACTTGTGGATTGATGTTAAATCTGTGTAAATCAGAGGTCTACCGCAAGCCGCATAATAAAATAATTTAATGGGGAGGCACAACCTATTTTCCAAATCTTTAATTCGAAGGTCTAAAAATATATGCGTGTTGCCAATTATGCTGCAATAATCTCTAAAATCGAGAAAATGAATGTGTTCAATTTGGAAGTTTTGCGGTAAACCAATAGTTAATGTTTCAAAGAAGTATTGGTCGTTGGAAGTTGGAAATTCACCGATAAGCCGTAATTTAAACTTCTGTCCGATTCGTATGCCGGCGGCTATTGATATCGCTTTAATAACAGCATCGATTCCTTTGTCTTTATTTAATAACCCACTGAAAGTAAGATGTATATCGGTTTTAAATTTATCTATCGGATAATTTTTTATATATTTTAAATTGGGATAATATGGCAATAAAAGAGATGGTTTCCAAAAATATAAAATCCGAAATGGGAATGATTTAAAATATTCACCAAATATAAATCCTGAACAAATTAGTCCGGCATATAAATTTATGAAAATCAATGATATAAACTTTGTGTATTTACGAAAGCCGGAAATGAACGCCATATTTTTTTTTGAAGGAATCCATTCAGTTATATCGTAAATAATTTTTACAGGATTCTTTTTTTTATACAGATGTGCTGCAATTACAGCTATTGGCATATCGGCAATGATAAGTTGAGGGTGCGAGATATTCAATCGTTTTAATATTGTCTGCAATTTTTCATGTATTGTCATTGCCTTGTCGTCAAATGACCGAATAAGTATTTGATCTGCAATTTCTTCTCTAAACTCTTTGGTTGATATAATTTCAATTTCAAATCCTGATTTCACCAAAGCTGTAGCTTGATGATAAAATACACGATCATCTTTAGATAAATGACCGGTACAAAGAAATAAGATTTTTGAAATCATTTTGTTTGCATTTTGTTGATAATAAACGAAGGACGCAGTCGTTTAAGTACATAATATGGTTGATTTTCAGCGCCAAATCCACGGTAAAACCGTAAAACTCCTTCAATGCGTGAGCCTTCAAAATCGAGCCATTTTTGTTGATTGCAATTTCGCTGAATCAAAGTATTGATTAGTAAGAACATGGCCGATGAAGATTTACCTTCGTTGTTTGATACTGGTAATAAATTGATTATCCTTTCCCCTGAAATTAGAAAACAGCCAGCAGCAATTAGTTTATTTTCATTGGAATATACTCCAGCTATTTCAATTTGTTTATTTTCAATACCAATTTCGATGAGTGTTTCTAAAAGCTCTGTTTTTACAACGTGATAATTTTTTTTTGTTTCATTATACAGTTCGATAAATTTTTTTTTCGGTATTCCAAACTGAATCTGAAGATTTAACTTTTCAGCTTTTTCAATATTCCTGATTGTGTTTTTTGAATAATGATTTCTAATGTCATCGTATATATCCTGTAAATCAAGCATTAAATTTGGAAATGCAGTAGCTTTATCTGAATAATTTTCAGCATTTAAATTGATTTCATAGCTGTAATATGGAATTTCTTTGATAAAAATATCAATTGTTTCCCTTGAAATCTTATTATCGGAAAACACCCCCAATTGTTGCGTTAGTGCTGGTTGAACTAAATATGGTATTTTATATTTAGTTTTTACGGGAAGTGGCATTACATATTTATAATCGCTTGTAACTAACGCTTCCCAATTGGGTGAAACAACATCTAAATACCAGCTGAAGGCATAAGCTATACTGTTATAAGCATTTGAGATAGCGGTATCCCAACGTTCGAAGTCGATTTCATTATTTCGCAAATGTAAAAGTTCCATGTTAAGGGGTTTGAAAAATAATTAAACAAAAGTACATGATTTTGATGAAAAATACAAGCATAATGCAAGAATAATGAAGCAAATTTTAATAGATAATTTGTTTATTCAAAATTATTACTGTAATTTTGAATTTTCAAAATAAAGATTTCAAATTATTATGGCAAAAGAAGTTGTTGCAAATGCCGGCGCGATGTACAATGCATTGACAAATGGGAGTAAAATAGTTGGGAAAATATTGGCCGACAGTGATTTTCGCATTGATGGAGAGGTTGAAGGGGACATTCTTTGTAAAGGGAAAGTCGTTATTGGACAAAAAGGATTTTTAAAAGGATCGATTTCATGTGTGAGTGCCGAAGTAATCGGGACCGTTGAAGGCGATATACATGTTACCGAAATGTTATCGCTTCGTGCTTCAGCTTTTATAACAGGAGATGTACGAACCAAAATTTTAATGGTCGAACCCAATGCTATTTTTAATGGTACTTGTTCAATGCGCAGTACCGATTTTAAACCCGATGAATAAGTAATTTTATATGAAAAATTGTTCCTTTTTAAACTGCGTTGATGTAACTGTTGTTATCTCAACGTTTTTGTTTTTCTTTGTTTCGAAAAAAATATAATTATTTATGAATTATGGAGGAGTTCAAATTTAATATTAAAATTACGCTGAAATGAAATACAAAGCATTGGTTGTCAAAGAAAATGAAGGACAATTCAGTTCATCTGTTCAAACATGTGATACCGATTTATTACCGGCAGGAGATGTGCTAATACAGGTTTTTTACTCATCTTTGAATTATAAGGATGCATTATCGGCAATTGGCAATAAAGGCGTAACAAAATCATATCCTCATACGCCTGGAATTGATGCTGCCGGAGAAGTGAAATATTCATCTGTTGCTCAGTTTTCAAAAGGCGAAAAAGTAATTGTATCAGGTTATGATTTAGGAATGAACACGGCAGGAGGATTCGGACAATATATACGCGTTCCTTCAGCCTGGGTAGTAAAGCTTCCCGAAGGCTTATCTCTTAAGGAAGCTATGATTATTGGTACAGCCGGTTTTACAGCCGGAATTTCGATTATGCGATTAAGTCAGCTGGTAAAGCCTGACGATGGCAAAATCATCGTTTCAGGAGCTACCGGTGGAGTTGGGTCAATGGCTCTTTCATTGCTTCATAAATTGGGTTATGCATCGGTGGCTGTCTCGGGAAAAGCAACTGAAACCAAATTTTTAAAACAATTGGGTGCTAATGAAATTATTACTAGGTCCGAATTTGAAAAAGTGGATAAACGTCCCATTTTGTCGGGCATTTATGCAGGGGGAATCGATTCAGTTGGAGGACCAATTTTAGAAAATATGATTAAAACTTTAAAACCACTTGGCGTAGTTACAACTTGCGGAAGTGTGTCGTCTTCTCAACTCAATTTATCTGTATTTCCGTTTATTTTACGCGGAATCAGTTTGATCGGGATTTCGGCACAAAATTACCCAATGTCCATGCGAAAAGATTTGTGGCAGCGGTTTTCTAACGATTTAAAACCTTATAATTTAAACGAATTGTTGAATGAAATTCGTTTAGATGAACTGCCGGATGCCATTTTGAAAATTTTAAATGGACAGCTGAAAGGACGAACCGTTGTAAATTTAATTGATTAAAATACAAATGTTTATATTCATTTGTTGGGTCGACACTTTTTAGAAATACGAAATCATTATTGACTCAAAATTAGATTTTCGTTCAAATGGTTTTTTAAATCAAAAATAAATGTGCAATTTTGTACTCTGTTTGGAGTAAAACAATTTTATTTCATAATTTTCTTCCTCTCATGGCATTAGCGAACGAGAATTACCTTAAAACTCCTGAAATTTCCTATTTCGACGAAATAGAAAAACGTGTCAATGCTTTTAAAACAATACATCCAAATGCCAAACTTATTCGGTTGGGAGTTGGTGATGTTACGCGTCCATTACCAAACGAGGTACTGAAAGCATTGCATGACGCTGTAAATGAACAAGCCGATGTGGAAACGTTTAAAGGTTACGGACCCCCAAAAGGTTATGATTTTTTAATTGACAAGATTCTGAAGGAGTATCGATCAATTGGCGTTACATTGGATAAAGAAAGTATTTTTATTAGTCATGGAGCTAAATCTGAGATTGGAAATATAGGTCATGTGCTCGGACGTGATAATATTATTGCAATTACTGATCCTGTTTATCCAGTTTACGAGAATGCAACAATTATGAGCGGAAGGGCGGGTTTTCTAAATGAGGAAGATCAAAAGTGGAGTAATATTGTGTATCTTCGCTGTTCATCCGAAACAAATTTTTTGCCTCAATTGCCAAATGAAAAGGTAGATGTAATATATCTTTGCAATCCGAATAATCCAACCGGAACCGTTTTAAATCGCGTTGAATTAAAACATTGGGTAGATTATGCTATTGAGCATCGGAGTATAATTGTGTACGATGGTGCATACCATACTTATATTACCGAACCAGATATACCGCAAAGTATTTATGAAATTAAAGGAGCAAAAAAAGTAGCAATTGAAATCCGAACTTATTCAAAATCTGCCGGATTTACTGGGCTTCGATGTGGTTATACTGTGTTTCCTCCTGAATTGATGGTGTTTACAAAAATGGGAGAACAAGTACAATTAACGAAATTATGGAGTCGACGTAAATTTAATTATACAAATGGTGTTTCCTATATTGTTCAAAAAGCTGCCGAGGCGACTTATTCACGAAAAGGGAAAGCTGAAACTTCAGAATTGGTAAATTACTATTTAATCAATGCATCAATAATCAGAAACGAACTTAGTGGATTGGGTTTTGAGGTTTACGGCGGTATAAATTCTCCTTATATTTGGATTGGAACCCCTGAACATCAGCCATCTTGGAAATATTTTCAGCAATTATTATACGAAAATCATATTGTTGCTACTCCGGGAGTTGCTTTTGGAATGTCGGGCGAAGGATATATGCGCTTTACAGGTTTTAGCTCTCGCGAAGCAACTGAAGAAGCCATGAAAAGAATTCGAAATGGAAGTTTTTGAGTCTTTTCACCTAATTATTTTTTAATAAATCTGATCTTGATTTACTTTATAATATATGAATAATTTAACAAAAATGCTATGTGTGGAATTGTAGGTTATATCGGAAATAAACAAGCCTATCCGATACTTATTAAAGGGCTTCAGAGATTAGAATACAGGGGATATGACAGTGCCGGTATTGCATTGTTAAATGGAGATAAATTAAATATCTATAAAACAAAAGGTAAAGTATCCGATTTAAAAAGATTTGCGGAACAACAAGATGTGCATGGAACCGTGGGAATTGCACATACTCGTTGGGCGACCCATGGTGAACCAAATCAAGTAAATGCGCATCCACATTATTCTGAATCCGAAGAGTTAGCATTGATTCATAATGGAATTATTGAAAACTATTCAGTGCTGAAACAAGGATTAAAAGAACATGGATATTCTTTCAAAAGTGAAACTGACACTGAAGTATTGGTACAACTTATTGAATTTTTTAAAAAAACAAATAATGTTGATTTATTTACGGCGGTTCAATTAGCATTAAATCAAGTAGTTGGTGCTTATGCTATCGCAATTATCGAAAGAAATCAACCCGATATTATTGTAGCAGCCCGCAAAGGAAGCCCCTTGGTCGTTGGTATTGGAGAGGATGAGTATTTCTTAGCTTCAGATGCAACCCCAATTATTGAATATACCGACAAAGTTGTTTATATCGGAGAAGAGGAAATAGTCGCTCTAAGACGTGATAAACAATTGAAAATAAAAACAATAGCTAATGTTGAAAAAACGCCTGATGTTAAAAAATTAGAACTTACACTGAGTCAGCTTGAAAAAGGCGGTTTTCCACATTTCATGTTAAAAGAAATTTTTGAACAACCTAAAACATTAAGTGATAGTATGCGTGGCAGGGTAAATATTGAAGAAAACAATATCACATTGTCCGGATTTATTGATAATCGAGAAAAATTTATGAATGCTAAACGCATCATCATAACTGCATGTGGAACATCGTGGCATTCAGCCTTAATCGGTAAATACGCAATTGAAGAGTTTGCGCGTGTTCCGGTGGAGGTTGAATATTCATCTGAATTTCGATATCGCAAGCCTGTAATCAATCAGGAAGATATCGTAATTGCCATTTCACAATCTGGAGAAACAGCCGATACATTGGCTGCAGTTGAATTAGCCAAATCAAAAGGGGCGTTTATATTTGGTATATGTAATGTGGTTGGTTCATCTATCCCACGTAACACTCATTCAGGATGTTATACACATGCCGGACCTGAGATTGGAGTTGCTTCCACAAAAGCATTTACTGCACAAGTTACAGTACTCACTATGCTGGCAATGATGTTGGGTAAAGAAAAAGGGTTTCTTTCTCAAGATCGTTATTTGAAAATCGTTCATGAATTGGCTCGAATACCTGATAAAATTTCGGAGATTCTCAAACAAAATGATCATATCGCCCAGTTTGCCAAGACCTACACCTATGCGCAAAATTTCATTTATCTCGGGCGTGGTTATAATTTTCCGGTAGCTTTGGAAGGTGCGTTGAAGTTAAAGGAGATTTCCTACATTCATGCCGAAGGTTATCCGGCTGCGGAAATGAAACATGGCCCAATTGCTTTAATAAGTCAAGAAATGCCGGTCGTTGTGATCGCTTCCAGTGCAGGTATGTACGAAAAAGTAGTGAGCAATATTCAAGAAATTAAAGCGCGTAAAGGAAGAATTATTTCGATTGTTACAGAAGGTGATTCCGTAGTTAAAAACATGTCTGACTATTCAATTAGTATTCCTGATACAGAGGAATGTTTGGTGCCTTTATTAGCTGTTATTCCGCTTCAACTTTTAGCATATCATATCGCTGTGGCAAAAGGCTGTGATGTCGATCAACCACGAAATTTAGCAAAATCAGTTACAGTAGAATAAAATTAATCAGCCCCTTCGTTTTATCGGCGGGGCTGTTTAATTAATTTTTTCTTTTGGACAAAAATAAAAATAAAATAAATTGAAAATTTTATGTGCGGAATTGCAATGATTAGGCTGCTGAAGCCATTAGATTATTATCAGGAAAAATATGGTTCTTGGCAATACGGTTTGCAAAAAATGTATTTATTAATGGAAAAACAGCATAACCGCGGACAAGAAGGAGCCGGATTGGCGACTGTCAAGTTGGATATGCCATCCGGTGAAGAATATATTTGGAGAGAGCGGGTTGAAGGAAAAAATGCAATTCAAGAAATTTTCACTTCAATACATCAAAAAGTTGAAAACCAACCAACTGAGATCGTTGCTGATTGTCAACAATCCAAAATGAAATTCGATTTCGCAGGCGAACTTTATTTGGGTCATCTCCGGTATAGTACCACCGGAAGAAGCGGTTTATCAAATATTCATCCTTTTTTGAGACGTCACAACTGGAAAAACCGTTCAATGGTGCTTGCTGGAAATTTTAACTTGACCAATGTGGATGAGATGTTCGATTATTTAACACTAAAAGGTCAACATCCGCGTGATAAAGGCGATACTTTTTTAATGCTCGAATCACTTGGATTTCAACTTGATAAAGAAGTTCAACGTGAATATGACACAATAAAAAAACGTTACAGCAACGATTTAATAATTACTCAAAAAATAGAAGAAAATTTAGATATAGCTTCCTTTATCCGAAAATCAGAAAAAATGTGGGATGGCGGCTATACCATTTGTGGAATGTTAGGACATGGCGATGCATTCGTTTTTCGTGATCCAAATGGCATACGTCCCGGTTTTTATTATGCCGATGACGAAATTGTTGTAGTGGCTTCTGAACGTGCTGTTATTCAAACTGCAATGAACGTGAAAGAGGAACATGTACATGAATTGAACCCCGGAGGGATTATGATTATTAAAAAAAATGGTCAAATCAAGTTCGATCTCATTCGTACAGCTGCACCAAAGTTATCGCAATGTTCGTTTGAGCGAATTTATTTTTCACGTGGAAGTGATGTGGATATATATCGTGAAAGGAAGAAATTGGGAGAGTCATTATCGACTCAGATAATTAAAGCTATTGATAATGAGATAGATAATACTGTCTTTTCATTTATTCCGAATACGGCAGAAGTGGCATTTTATGGAATGAAAGATGGCATTAAGGCATTGAATAATCAATCTATTCGCGTGGAAAAAGTATTGATTAAAGACATTAAATTACGCACTTTTATTTCAACTAATTCTGAACGTGATGATTTAGCAACCCACGTTTATGATATAACTTATGGCTCAATTCGACGGGGTAAAGTTGACAATTTGGTAGCAATAGACGACTCGATTGTGCGTGGCACGACATTAAAACAGAGTATTTTGAAAATTCTTTATCGGTTAGAACCAAAAAAAATTGTCATTGTATCATCTTCACCCCAAGTTCGATATCCCGATTACTATGGCATTGATATGTCTCGCATGAATGAGTTTTGTGCTTTCAGGGCTGCGATTGCTTTATTGAAAGAAACCGGTCGTCAATCAGTTATTGATGAAGTTTATCGTAAATCAAAAGCTCAAGAGCATTATTCAAAGGAAAAAGTAATTAATTACGTTACCGAAATATATGAGCAATTTACTCAGGATGAGGTTTCACGTAAAATTGCACAAATGCTTACTCCGCCTGAAGTTGATTGCCCTGTCGAATTGGTTTATCAAACCATCGATGGTTTACATTTGGCTTGCCCAAATCATACAGGCGATTGGTATTTTACTGGAAATTATCCTACTCCAGGGGGTAATAGATTGGTGAATCAAGCATTTATTAATTTTTATGAAGGAAGAGACTATCTTAACGATTAGCCATTGTCAATTAATAGATAACATAATATGAAAAGCGAAAATTTCATCGTTGGCGAAAAAACCGAATGGTTTCAGGTAAATGAAGGAATGCGCCGCCAGATACTTGGATATGATGATCAACTGATGATGGTGAAAGTTGAATTTAAAAAGGGTGGCATCGGATATGAGCATCATCATTTACATTGTCAATGCTCGTTCGTTGTCAGTGGTGTGTTTGAATTTCAGATCGGAGAGATAGTCAAAATTGTTAAATCCGGTGATGGGCTTTTTATTGAGCCTCATGTTTTACATGGTGTTAAATGTATTGAGGAAGGAGTATTGATTGATACTTTTAGTCCAACACGCAATGATTTTCTTGTATAGAATGCCACCCATTTTAAATGTTTGATATTAGTTGACAATACTTTATAAATTTAAAAATATATTAATTTTGAGTTTTGATGTTTAATAATAGAGTTTAATTTATTGGGATCTGATAAACTTTAATATAAACTTTTTGAAAACTGTACTTTGCAAAAGGTTTGACATTTTATAGTCTCTATATGACTTAAAATACATACTTTCGTGCCTATGGGACTTTCTAAAAACAGCATCCCAGCGACAGTCAGCCAATTAATATTTTGCATTATCTATTTCTGTACATTTTTGTGTACATATAAAAATCAGCCACATACATTTTACTGTAAGTGGCTGATTTTTAAGTCGGGGTAGCGGGATTCGAACCCACGACCCCCTGCTCCCAAAGCAGGTGCGCTAACCGGACTGCGCTACACCCCGAAATTTCATTATTATTTGCGCGGAGATTTTTTTGAAAAATCCAGTATTTAACCAGATTGTGCTACACCCGTGCAGGTCATTTCTTAAAAGCGAGTGCAAAGATACACTCTTTTTTTGACTTTACAAACTTTTTATTGTATTTTTGCCCAATACAGATTTTGTCTTTGGGGTATTCATTTCATTTTATTGTTCTTAAGTAATATGTCCGGTATATATATTCATATTCCATTTTGTAAAACACGTTGTTCTTATTGTGATTTTTATTCGGAGGTAGCTCCAACCCTTATTCCAGATGTTATAAATGCAATGGTTGGCGAAATATTTATTCGTAAAGATTATTTGCTGGATAAACATATTGATACAATTTATTTTGGTGGAGGAACTCCAAGTGTGTTGAAACCTGATGATTTTGAGATTATTTTCAAAGCAATCTATTCAACTTTTCATGTGGATTCGAATGCAGAAATTACTTTTGAAGCAAATCCTGATGATTTAACTGAATTTTTTTTTTCTGATATATCTCATTTACCTTTTAATCGAATAAGTATTGGAATCCAATCTTTTGTTGATGAGCAATTGGTACAAATTAATCGCCGACATACAGCTTTGCAAGCAATTCAGGCTATTAAAAATGCCCATAATGCTGGGTTCAAAAACATTAGTATTGATTTAATTTTCGGACTTCCGAACCAAACTTTAAAGGATTGGGAACAAGAATTAATAAAAGCTTTTAGTTTAGGTATTCAACATATCTCTGCGTATGGATTAACATTTGAAAAAGGAACTGCAATTTGGAAACAACGTGAAATAGGGAAAATTAAGCAAGTTGATGAAGAAATTATGAATCAGATGTATTTTAAACTCTTGGATTTAACTGCTCTACATCATTTTGTTGCTTATGAGATTTCTAATTTTGCAATTGACGGTTTCCGTTCGCGGCATAATTCAGCATATTGGAAACAAATTTCTTATATTGGAATTGGTCCATCGGCACACTCCTTCGATGTCCAATCCAGACAATGGAACGTGGCATCTATCCGTGAATATACGCAGCACATAGCTACTGGAAGTGGTTTTTACGAAAGGGAAATTTTGACAAATAATGAGAAATTTAACGATTTTGTATTGGTTGCTCTTCGAACTTCTGAAGGCGTTAATTTAACCGAATTAAATCTAACCGTAGGTGATGAATTGACTAGTCATTTCATAAAAAACATAAAACCATTCATAAAAAGCGGAAAAGTGGAAATTAAAGATGGAATGTTTTGCTTGACAAGAGATGGAATATTAATTTCAAATCAGATTTTGACAGAATTAATGAAAGTATAATGCTGAAAAAATGCTACTTTTGCATTTTGAATTCAGTTATGTAAATTATGGCAAAGACTTCAGATCCAAAAGAACTGCGATCGAAATTTAAACGAATATTTTGGTGGCTATTTGTGGCAGGTATTTTCACGAGTGTATTAATTTTTGTATTTATCAGTTTGGGATGGATTGGTTATCTTCCACCTCTTGATGAACTCCAAAATCCTCGAAATAAATATGCGACTGAAGTTTATTCATCTGATTTACAGTTATTAGGTCGATATTATTATAATAAAGAAAATCGAGTTGGAGTTCGGTATGATCAGATTTCGCCGAATGTAGTTAATGCTTTGGTGGCAACAGAAGATGTTCGGTTTTATGATCATTCGGGTATTGATGGAAGAGCCTTGGCACGCGTGGCGATTATGACAGGTATTTTTCATCGAAGAAATTCTGGTGGGGGCAGCACCTTAACTCAACAATTAGCAAAACAACTATATTCGCCTCAAGCCGACAATATTATTCAAAGAGCTTTACAAAAACCAATTGAATGGGTGATTTCAGTTAAATTAGAAAAGCTATATACCAAGCAGGAAATTCTTGCAATGTATTTAAATCAGTTCGATTTTCTAAATAATGCAGTCGGAATAAAATCAGCAGCTCAAATTTACTTTAATATTTCTCCTTCTCAGCTTAAAATTGAACAAGCTGCTACGTTGGTAGGCATGTGTAAAAATCCTTCTTATTATAATCCGGTTCGTTTTAATGAACGAACGCGTGAACGTCGAAATGTTGTTCTGAATCAAATGCGGAAAGCCGATTACATTACTGATGCCCAATTTGATTCATTAAAAGCCCTTCCTCTTGTTTTACATTATCAAAAAGTCGATCACAAATCCGGATTAGCAGCCTATTTCAGAGAATATTTACGTATGATGCTTACTGCCAAAGAACCACATCGAAGTGATTATGCTTCGTGGCAACAGCAGAAATACGATGATGATCGCTGGTTGTGGGATAATAATCCACTTTATGGTTTTTGCAATAAAAATAAGAAGCCTGATGGTTCGCCGTATAATATTTACACTGACGGACTAAAAATTTATACCACCATCGATTCACGAATGCAACAATATGCTGAAGAAGCGGTTGAGGAACACATGCAATCATTACAAAAATCTTTTTTTAAAGAAAAAAAAGGTAGAAGTTATGCGCCTTTTGCCCGAAATATGAATTCGGAAGATATAAATGTAATTTTAAACCGATCAATGAAACAATCCGATCGTTATCAACGCATGGTGGCAGCCGGAATGAGTGAGGGCGAAATAGAGGCTTCATTCCGTAAACCTATTGAGATGCAGTTGTTTTCTTACGATGGAGAGAAAGATACGATCATATCTCCTTTAGACTCAATTCGTTATTACAAATATTTTTTAAGATGTGGATTTATGTCAATGGATCCGCATAACGGGAATGTAAAAGCTTATGTTGGAGGCCCTGATTTTGCTCATTTTCAATATGACATGGTGAATTTAGGTCGTCGTCAGGTAGGATCGACTGTGAAGCCATATTTATATACGCTGGCAATGGAGGAAGGTATGTCGCCCTGCGATCAAACCTTGCTTAAGCCTATCACCCTGATTGATGGAAACGGAAAACCCTGGACTCCAAAAAATGCTTCAAAAGCTCACTTAGGGGAGATGGTAACGCTTCGTTGGGGATTGGCAAATTCAAACAACTGGGTATCAGCTTATTTAATGAGTATATTTACACCAAATGCTTTGGTAAAACTGATGCGTTCATTTGGTATTCGAGGGCAATTGGATCCTGTCGTTTCGTTAGCACTAGGTCCCTGTGAAATTTCAGTTGCAGAGATGGTTGATGCTTATACAGCATTCCCAAACAAAGGTATTCGCGTCGATCCCTTGTACGTAACCCGCATTGAAGATGCAAATGGAAATGTTATCGGTAATTTTACACCTCAAATGCATGAAATATTTAATGAGACTACCGCCTATAAAATGATTTATATGATGCAAGCCGTTGTTGACGGAGGAACAGGTAGCCGCATTCGCTCAAGATACGGTTTAACAATGCCCATGGGTGGAAAAACCGGTACCACTCAAAACAATTCCGATGGTTGGTTTATGGGTTATACGCCCTCTTTGGTTTCTGGGGTATGGGTAGGTGGCGAAGATCGCTCCATTCATTTCGACAGTATGGCTGAAGGGCAAGGTGCCAGCATGGCATTGCCTATATGGGCATTGTACATGAAGAAAGTACTAGCTGATCATGAATTGGGATATTCTTCTACCGAACAGTTTGATATTCCTTCTTCATATAATGGTAATGCTGGTTGTTCTGTTGATGTTACTGAATAATAAATCAGATACATTTTGAGGCGATTTTTTCTGCATTATTCTTTTATGGTTCTAACTTTCGTTAAACTTTTCGGTTCTAATTTACATCCTGTTTATCTTTGTGTAATTTTGATTTTCAATAAGAGATTTATAATTTGAAAAAATATTTTTTGATACTTCTTGGTCTTATTTTTCAGTTGGTTGCAGTAGCTCAACTGAATACAGACCGTATTTTGGCAATTGGTCAAAATGCATTGTATTTCGAAGATTATGTGCTTTCCATTCAGTATTTTAATCAGGTAATCAAGATAAAACCATATTTGGCTGAACCATATGTGTATCGTGCAATTGCCAAAATCGAACTTGGAGATTTTCGTGGTGCCGACGATGATTGTACGCAAGCCATTGAACGTAATCCTTTCCTTACCCAAGCCTACTATGCCCGTGGTTTTGCCCGCCGAAGTTTATATTTATACCCCGAAGCCATTGAAGATTTCAGCAAAGCTCTTGAATTTAGTCCAAATAGTTTGTATTTGATTCTTAACCGAATGAATACACGTGAACTCAATAAAGATTATACTGGTGCAAAGCAGGATTTAGAACTATATTTGAAAATCAACCCAAAAGCCACAGATATATTATTTGATGAGGGAAGGCTCGATTTGGCAATGAAAGATACTATAGCTGCTGAGAAATGTTTTGATCGGCTTATTATGGCGGATAGTACCAAATTTATTGGCTGGAGTGCCAGAGGATTGTTGGAAATGCAAAATAATAATATTAAAGCTGCTCTTTCCGATTATAATCAAGCCGTTCAACGAAATACTACTTTCCCAGGTGATTTTATTAATCGTGGAATTCTGAATGTTCGTACAAAAAATTTTAATCAGGCATTGAGCGATTATAATCAGGCCATTAAAATGAAGGGAGACGAACCTTTATCATATTATAACCGTGGATTGCTCAGAGCCAGTTTAGGCGATTATAATAATGCCCTTAGCGACTTAAATATGGTATTAAAATTGGACTCGGTAAACTCAGAAGCATTATTGCGTAAAGCTATGTTAGAAATTACATTACGTGATTATCAGAATGCAATTATTGATTATAAAGTTATTATTCAGCGACATCCCTATTTTATTCCGGCATTTTTGGGAGTTGCGGATGCTGAACAAGGGTTAGGCCATGAAAAAAATGCTTTTCGTTATCGACAGTTGGCTGATAATATTGAAAAAAACAAAGATGTCATTAATCGAAAATTAAAAGAAGAGATTAAGACCGACAATAAAATGTCAACATCTCAACAAAATTCGTCTAATAAAAATACGAATTTATTTGATCGGTTTATTGATCAGAACGGAGAAACTTCACAAAACCCATCGAAATATTCAGATCAAATGCGCGGGCAAGTTCAAGATCGTTATGCTGATGTGATTAACGAACGAAATTTTGTATTGACATACTATGCCAAAACCGATGAAATTCGTCGAACAAATTTGTATTATCCTATATTAGAGGAATATAATAAAAAAAATAAACTCAGTTCGGCACTTAAGATTACGAACAACGAATTGCCTCTTACCGCTCAACTGATCAATTCGCATTTTGAGCGCATAAATGAATTGTCTGCTCTATTGAATAATCATTCCAATGATGCTGACGTGTATTTTATTCGGGCTATGGAATTCGTTATGGTACAGGATTTTAAAAGTGCAATTGATGACTTGAACAAAGCCATTGAGGAACGACCTGATTTTATGTTGGCTTATTTTTGTCGTGCAAACGTAAGGGATAAATTGGTGGAATATAATAAGAATAATGCTGTTCAGAAGAATGTTATTTCGATGAATGCAAACGTAGATAATCAACTGAATAAATCTCAGGATTTGATTGCATCCGACAAAGAATCACTTTTCAATGTTGAATTGATAATGAGTGATTACGATAAAGTTATTAGTTTGAATCCCGATTTTAGCTTTGCATATTTTAATAAAGCGAATATTCTTTGTACACAAAAAAATTTTCACACTGCAATTTTAAATTATACACAAGCCATTCAAATTGACCCTGAATTTGCAGAAGCTTATTTTAACAGGGGCTTGACTTATCTTTTTATAGGTGAGGATGCAAAAGGATTAGCCGATTTGAGTAAGGCAGGTGAGTTAGGAATCTATACATCGTACAATTTAATTCAACGGTTTAAGAAAACATGATAAGAACCGGTAGTTAGATGTCAATTTGAAATTTTCAGAGCTTGATTGCAAATTTTTTCAGCCTTGCATCTAACATGTGCAATGGTATAATTTCTTTCACACAATTTGCCACAGCATTTATTACCGCTTCTCTAACAAAATCGTGCCGAATGACTACCGATATTTCACGTGTAGCTTCGGGTTTTACAATCTTTCGTAAATTTTTCTTTTGCTCGTTGCTTAATAAATCGATATGTAGTTCAGGAATTATGGTATAGCCTCCGTTAAAATCTACAATTTTCACTAACGTGTCAATACTACCGGCTTCATAAGTAGAGCCATGTTGTGGTTTTTCGTTACAAAAATTAAATACTTGATTCCGAAGGCAATGTCCTTCTTCAAGTACCCAAATTCTATCCAATGGCATATCGACTGCAGATAATTCGGTGCGATTGTAAATTGCATCAGACGGCGAAATATAAGCCACAAACTTCTCGTAATAAAGCGGAACTTCTAAAATTTTCGAATCTTCTAATGGTGTCGAAAGAATTGCCATATCTATTTCGGCAACACGCAATTTTTCAATAATTGTTTCAGTATGTAATTCGATAATTTTTAGTTTAATTTCAGGATATTGATTCCTAAATGAGGAGATAAATTGAGGTAATAAATAGGGTGCAATAGTCGGAATAACGGCTAAATTTAATGAGCCACTCATTGAATTTTTTTCTGAGTTTACACTTTCTTTTAATTGATTTGCTTGATAAACAATTAATTGAGCTTGCTTGATAATTTTTTTCCCAATTTCAGTAATTTCGATAGGTTGTCGCGTTCGATCAAAAATTTTACAGTCTAATTCATCCTCAAGTTTTATAATCATTGCACTTAATGTTGGCTGAGTCACGCCACACATTTCAGCTGCCCTTACAAAGTGGTGCGTTTTTTCCAATGCCAAAATATATTCCAATTGTTGCAGTGTCATTATTTCATAGTTTAAATCTATGCAAAGATAATAATTATTTACGTAATATTAATTGAGTTATTCTGTTTTGATGCTAACATAATTATTAAAAAAGTGATTTCCTGAAATTTTAAAAAAACAAAGAGACAGACATAAACCTAAATTTTTGAGCTTGATGCTAAGTTGTTTTATTTCAATTGATTAAATTATTTTACTGCATTTTTTAGGTTCACCTTAAACATAATTATGAATAATGTGTAATTTGAATTGAAATGCTTGTTTATCTTTGTAGTACAAACGAAACATGACATTTATGAAAAAATATTGGCTGATTTTAATTTTTTCCTCGTTGGGCATACTGTTTCTTCCCGCCCAATTACTTTGGAAAATTACAGGAAAGGGACTTAAAAAGCCTTCATATCTTTTTGGTACTCACCATTTAATTCCCATATCATTTTTAGATTCTGTACCAAATTTATACAAAGCTTTTAATTCATGTGATGTCGTTGTAAGTGAGATGGTTATGGATAATATTGATGCTTCATCAAAAATTCAACAAGCAGCCATCATGCCAAATCATACTAAAATTAGTAATTTAATAACAGATTCTATTCAATATCAATTTGTTGATAGAGAATTGAAGCGCGTTTTAAAAATGGGTTTAAAAGATTTGTCAACACTTAATCCGACAATGATATTAACAATGTATGAATTGGAACTATATAAAAAAGCCACCGGATATACTGATAATAAGCAATCTGACTCGTTTTTTCAGTTGGTAGCTGCTCAAAAAGGAAAGAAAGTCATCGGTTTGGAAAACATTGATCAGCAAATCTCCATTTTGTTTGGCAATGGTACATTGAAACGGCAAGTGCAAGTTTTAGTTGAAACTTTGCATCAAAATGAAAGTGTATTGCAAGAGATAATCCATGTCAATAATTTATATAAAAAAGGGGATTTAAAGGAATTATGGATGCTGTCTAATCGTAAAGGAAATGTTATTGATATGACAGATGATGAATATGCCAAATTAGTAGACGATAGAAATGCCGATTGGGTTAAAAGGTTGCCTTATTTAATGCAGAATTCGCCTTGCTTTATTGCAGTGGGAGCTTTGCATTTACCCGGAGATAAGGGTTTAATTAAGCTTTTGGAAGATGAAGGTTATCGGGTAAGCCCTGAACGAAAATGAAAAGTTTCAATTTTTCAATATTCTGCTAATAAGCAGTAAATTGCGAAAAATTGAAACTTTTAATTTATTCAAAATATTTTGCGATAAATATGACAATAGGGTGAACCCTGTTTTTTTTCGTAATATTCTTGATGATAATCTTCAGCTTTCCAAAATTCAGATGTAGGTTGTAGTTTTGTGGCTACTGTATATCCTTTTTCCTTTAAAATTTTGATGTATTTTTCAGCTGTTTCTTTCTGCTTATCTGAATTGTAAAAAATTACCGATCGATATTGATCTCCGATATCTGGACCTTGCCCACCAATTTGTGTGAAATCATGCGTTTCGAAAAAGAGTTTTACCATTTCATCATAAGATGTCTTTGAATTATCAAAAACCACTTTCGTTGTTTCTGCATGACCGGTAAGTCCGGTGCAAACTTCTTGATAAGTTGGATGTTGTGTATGTCCACCCATATATCCAACCGTAGTTTCAATTACCCCTTTTGCTTTCATAAAATGATATTGGGTACCCCAAAAACAGCCTGAAGCAAAATATGCTGTTTCTAAATTTTCATTTTTATCTGGAATAAACTTCATTGAGATTGAATTTACGCAATATCGTGTGTTTTTAGGTGTAAATCCCTCACCTGTAAATACATGTCCAAGATGTGCTCCACAATTGGCACAAATAATTTCGATTCGTTGTCCATCGGCATCGGGAATCCGTTTTACAGCTCCATGAATTTCATCATCAAAACTGGGCCAGCCACAATCTGATTTAAATTTATCTTCGGAACGATACAACGGGGTATTACATTGTCTGCAAATATATGTCCCTTTCGCTGTAGTATTTAAATATTTTCCTGTAAATGGCCGTTCAGTGGCTTTGTGTAAAATTACGGCTTGTTCTTCGGGTGTTAACTGATTGTATTTCATTTTATTTTCTTTGATTTGCTGACTGCATGCATTCTGACTGATCAGTAGGAATAGAGTCAGAATTTGAATGATTATTTTTGCGTTCATATTATTCTTAAAAATGTAATTAAGAATAACATTTCAATTCTACTTAAGTTCATTTATAAAATAATTCATTCAAATTTTGAAAAAGAAGGTAATCTCAATATTATCAATAAGTTAACAATTTATCGAAGTCTGTTTAACGATTTTACCAATTTTTCATCTTTACCAATTGCTCCGATTGCCAAATAGATTAAAATTGAGCATAAGAGCGGGAAAAGCGAAACTAAATGTAAGTGCCAATCGGTATTTAGGCGAGTACAAGCTGTCCAAATATAAAATATCAATAGTAAATAATAAATCAGAGTAAGAAATAAATTTATTACCGATAGTCGAATTTGTTTTAACCTGTTTTTGAATGAAAATATCGTAATAAGTGTTAATATAGAAATGACAACTGAGACTGAAGTTAAGCCCCATGTAGTTGATTCAATTACGCTTACGTTATTTTTAATTTGAGAAATTCCTTTAAAATCAAGCATATAAAATAAACTATCCTTTTCATTGACAAAACTTACGATCGGGTTAAAAATTGTAATCGCCATCAAAATTACTATGGCCGATAAATATACGGTCTGTATGCGTTGTATCATTTTGTTTTTAAGTTTTTTATTACTGTAAGTTATGAGTTTTGAATCTAAATTATTTGTTTTTTTTCCATTGGGTATCTCTGACAGCATAAATTCTTTCAATAATTTCAATTACTTTCAATCCTTCAAGTACATTGGTTGTAATTGTTCCTTTGTCAGTCAATTTTTCAATTACGTTTTGAATCACGTAATGGTGGTTTTGAGCCGATCCTTTATATAATCCATAATCATTGGGCGGATTAGATGGTGCTAATTTAGGCATATCGTAATCTTTTATATGACAGTAAGTTACTTCGTTCATGTACTGTCCGGCGACTTTCACGGTACCTTTTGATCCAATAATGGTTATGCTGCTTTCCAAGTTTGTATCCCACACTGAGGTTGAATAATTTAAGCTGCCCATACCACCGTTAATAAAATTAAAAGTAACTACACCGCTATCTTCAAAATCAGTTAAATCATGATGATTGAAATCTGCAAAATTACCGCTTATGTTCGTAATATCGCCAAAAAGCCAATACATGATATCGATAAAATGTGAAAATTGAGTAAACAGGGTTCCTCCATCCAATTTGGCATCTCCATGCCAATTCCCTTTTTTGTAGTACCGATCATCACGATTCCAGTAGCAATCTAACTTAACCATGAAAATATCGCCTAGTATTTTGTTGTCAATCAATTCTTTAAGCCATGCTGAAGGAGGTGAATATCGGTTTTGCATCACACTGAAAACATGTTTTGACATTTCGAGCGATTTGAACAGGATTTGTTCAGCATCGGATTTGCTTAATGCAATGGGTTTTTCGATTACCACATGCTTTTTTGCTGCTAATGCTTTAATGGCATAAATTGCATGAAAACCATTTGGGGTACAAATATTAATCACATCGATACCTAAATCGGAGGCTAATAATTCGTCAAAATTATTGAAATACAATTCTTTAATATCGGCTAATCCAACTTCTTCTTTGGGTAAAACATCACAAACCGCTATCAATTCGGCATCCGGATTTCGTCTAATCATTTCGGCATGTCGTTTTCCGATATGCCCAAGTCCAATTACTGCAAATTTAATCATCTTCGTATTTTTATTTTATTCGTTGTACTTTTCCATCTGTTAATTTATATTCTTGTCTGGTTTCAGGACAAAACGCAATTCCATACTCATTAAATTCTAATTTATGTCCGTTCTCGCTTACCCAGCCAATTTGTTTTGCCGGATTTCCAACAACTAATGCGTAAGGTTTCACAGGTTTTGTAATGACTGCACCAGCACCAATCATAGCATAGGTACCAATCTCATTGCCGCATACAATCGTAGCATTGGCTCCGATACTTGCACCTTTTCGCACTAAAGTCTGCAAATATTCGTTTTTTCGGTTCACATGGCTTCGTGGATTGATCACATTTGTAAAAACCATTGAGGGACCCAAAAATACGTCATCTTCACAAATTACTCCGGTATAAACTGAAACATTGTTTTGAATTTTCACATTTTTACCTAATTCCACCAATGGCGAAATTACTACATTTTGACCGATATTGCAAGAAAATCCGATTTTACAACCAGACATGATATGAGAAAAATGCCATATTTTTGTATTGTCTCCAATTTCGCAATCCAGGTCAATTATCGAAGTTTCGTGTGCAAAATATTTCATGATTTAGTGAATGGAATTAAATATCTATTTGGGAATATGTTGAAATGGAATTAATTTAATATTTATCCAATGAAATTTAAAACAGATTGAGAAATATATTTCAATTCTTCTTCGTTTAGTTCAGTATGCATCGGCAAAGATAAAACGCATTCACATAATTTTTCAGCAACAGGAAAATCGCCTTTTTTATAACGTGGATCTTGATATGCTTTTTGCAAATGAAGTGGAACAGGATAATAAATCATGGCCGGAATACCTTTATCGGCAAGATATTTTATCATTTCCTTTCGATCAAGATCTGCTAATTTTAAAGTGTATTGATGAAAGACATGAGTCGAAAATTCAGAACGTTTGGGAAGAATTAAATTTTTATTGTCTGCAAAAGCGCTGTCATAAAATTGTGCAGCCGTTTGGCGGGCAAAGCAATATTCATTAAGGTATTTGAGTTTCACATCAAGCACTGCTGCCTGAATACTGTCCAATCGTGAGTTAACTCCGATTCTGTCGTGATAATACCTGGTTTTCATTCCATGATTAGCAATTGATCTGATTTGCTCTGCATATTCGTCGTTATTTGTGAAAATGGCTCCACCATCGCCAAAACATCCAAGGTTTTTCGAAGGGAAAAACGAGGTACACCCAATATCCCCGATACATCCAGAAAATGATTGATGTCCGTCTGAGAAAGTGTACTTTGAACCGATAGATTGACAAGCGTCCTCAATCACAAATAAATTGTGTTTTTTTGCAATAGCCATAATTTCTTCCATATTAGCATTTTGACCGAAAAGGTGAACCGGAACAATGGCTTTTGTTTTGGGAGTAATGGATTGCTTTATTGATTCAAGTGAAATGTTGAATGTATCGAAATCTACATCAACCACTACCGGCGTCAATCCAAGCAATGCCACCACTTCTGCTGTGGCTATAAATGTGAATGTGGGGGTTATTACTTCATCCCCGGGTTTCAACCCTAATGCCATTAGTGCGATTTGTAAGGCGTCGGTTCCATTCCCAACGGGAATAACGTGTTTAACGCCCAAATACAACTCCAAATGATGCTGAAATTCAGTTACCTTTCCTCCTTTAATGAATGTGGTGTTGTCAATAACTTCCTGAATGCCTGTATCGATTTCAGATTTTATCTTTTGATATTGACTTTTTAAGTCAACCATTTGTATGTTATTCATTTTTAATGTGTTGGTTCTAAAATAAATTCAACTTCCTGTGGCGAAATTCGAAGATTCGAAATATATTTTGAGCCATTGATGATATTCAGTTTTTGTTTTGTAACATTAACTTTCTGAATATCATTATAATCTAAATACACCTGAATATCAGTTGGATTAAAGGAATTAAAATGACTTAAACCAACAGTAAAGGTAGCTTCAACAACAGGAGGGAATGTGCGCAATTTGAAGTTTACTGGACAATGCAATACCTGAATTGGAATTTGAATCTTTTTTTCGGTAAATTGTTCAGCACAAATAGTAACTTTAATATTTTTTGATGAATACCGAACAGATTTTATCGGTTTTAATTTGAAAACATAAGTTGCCGTATCGGTAATATTGCTAAGATCGATGAACTCTGTTGAAATAGATTTTAAAGATTCAATCAATTTTTTAGGTCCAAAAACAGTTACCAGTGAAGGATCAAGCAGAATATCTCCGTTGATAATATGCTGATGAGCTGGTTCAATTTTCGCATTCAACTTGATGGGTAAAACTGTGGTACTTAATTTTTCATATTGAATTAAAATAGAATCAGGATGTACTTCGAGAATGGATGTTGTGGGTTTTAAATAACGCTTCAATCGACCGGCAAGTTGATCGGCAGTAATAACAATATCACCTTTTTGATAAAATGTACGACTCAAATCTATGCTCATCGGATGTAACCCATTTCTTGAATATCCGAGCAATTGCAGTCCCTGATCGTGAACACTCAGCGAAATAACTGCAGGAGGATTATTGGTGATGTCAATATTGGGAGGTACACCTACATAACGAAGCGGTACGGAAATGGTGGTTTCTCGTTCTTTCCCTAAAGCATGAACAAACCAAAATCCTGCAGATAGGGCAAAAAAAAGCAAAAAGATTAAAATATCTTTTGATAAAAAGAATGATTTAATCTTTTGCAAGTAATACCTGAATAATTTTATGCCGAAGTGTTCAGCCATAAACTCGTTTATTTTGCCTGATTCTGAATATCTTCAGCAGTTGCAAAAACGGAATTTTTGTCTACTTTAATACGAACATTTTCAGCAATTTCGATTGTTACGGTTGTTTCTTTAATATCTTTTACCTTCCCGTAAATTCCACCCGAAGTTACAACAGAGTCTCCTGTTTTCATAGCTTCCCGTTGTTTTTTAATTTCTTTTTGACGTTTGCTTTGGGGGCGAATCATGAAGAAATAAAACACCACAAAAATTAAAACCATCATTAAAATACCGGTATAATTTCCAGTTGCTGAACCGGTTGCTGAACCGGTTTGTAATAAAATACTTAAAAGATTCATATTTGTATTGTTTTAAAAATTTCTGTTGCAAATATACTGTTTTATTTCGTAATATCGTTTATCAACACCACTTTAGTGAGTTTATTTTGTTTTTTCAATTCACCCACAATATTATCGAGTACACCATTGATAAAGGTTCCACTTTTATCGGTACTGTAAGTTTTGGCAATTTCAATATACTCGTTTAACGTAACACTTACCGGGATAGTGGGGAAATGAGATAATTCCGCTAATGCAACTTGCATTATGACAATATCCATGAAGGCTATTCGATCTAAATCCCAATTTTTAGTGTGATTATCAATCATTTGACGATATTCAATCTCATTTGTTAAAACATTTCGCAACAACTTGCGAGCATATTCCGCATCTTCTTCATCTTTAAACATGGGTAAAACCGGCTGAGTTGGTCCATTGTTTAAATCGAATCGTTTAATCGTTTTAATTATAAAACTTACCACCATTTCAACATCGTCTGTCCAGTATATGTTTTGGTCTTGTATCGACTCGTCTAATGCTTCGCTTTGCAAAATGATCTTTTTAAATATCTTTCGCCAAATATCTTTGTCGCTGGTATAATCGGCAACAGGTGCTTGCATGTAAAGGTTGTAAAAATCCGAAGTAATTATAGTCTCGTACAAGATTTTAATTATTTCAGCATCGTTTACCCACGAGAGTTTATGGTGTTTTAAATAATCGTTAAAGGAGTAGCTTTTTGTTAATTGAGCAATAAATTGATTATCAATAAATCGAGTGTTTGGATTTAAATCTTCATCGGTGGGACGTAGTTTATTTCGCTTTATTTCAATCTTCTGGGCAGCAAACTGAGTTATTTCAACAGATAATTGAAGTAGATGAAAATACAGATCGTAAGTTTTTTCGATGCTGTGAAACAATTCTTTTTCGGCTTGTGGCAACGATTTGCCATCACTTTTGTAATAAGCATATAAGATTTGTACAATCTTGATACGCAATAATGTTCGGTTAATCATAAAATTCCGTGAACGCTTTTATTTCGTTGCAAAGATAATATATTTTTCAGTATTCCGAAAGTTTAGTTTTGCATTCATGTACGAAGTAATGTAATTCACGATCATCAATAAAGGAAACACCTTTCAAGTTAAAATTATATGTTTAAAAATTCGGGAGATAATAACAAAACATCATTATACTAACCAGGGGAAACGGAAGCAAGTTTCATTGTAAAGACAGTAATCAGCCGGTCCATTAGCCGAAAGTGTTTTTACAGTGGCAGCTTCTGAAAGTAATGTTTTAGCAAATTCTAATGTTGTGCCAGTTTTAACGCGGTCGTCGACTAATAAAATTTTTTTACCTTTGAAATCAAAGTCAATTTCGGCAAGTAACTTTGGCTTATCATAAAGTTTATTTTGCATGGCATCGCGCAAATTTATCTTCAGTAAATGAAACTCGCATCCCAATCGTTGATTGATTAATGCAGCAGGAATAATACCACCGTTAGCAATGGCTACTACTAAATCAAATGTTTCAGGAATATCAATTTGTCTGATTCGTTCCAACATTTCATCGAAAGGTTTTCTTTCCATATTGTATTTAAATTTAAAAAAAATCACAAGCTGAAAAAAATTCAGTTGTGATTTATATATTCTATTTTCTGAATATTAAAATTTGAATTACCATTTTGCTAATGCTTTCAGTGCAATATAACCGCCGAAAAGTTGCAATAGTATACCTGGATAGCCAATACGAATGTCCTGTATGGCAGCCATAAAACTTCCTGAAATTGCCAATTCAGCTATCATTCCAATGCCTTGATAAAATAAAATAATACCTGCCAAATTCATTAAACTGATTTGACGAGTACGTTGTGCCAAATATCCGGCGGCAACTGCCATTAAAGTCGATTTTATCAGAATTACAGGTAGCATTTCGGCTCCGGGCATACTAAAAATGAAATAATTTATTAAGGGTGATGCTATAGCAGTTAATAAACCGGTTACAATTCCAAATTTATATGCTGCTATTAAAGTGAAAAAATAAATGGGCAACCAAATTAGTCCACCCATAGGTATCAAATGGGCTAACTGAGGAAAAACTAAATTTCCGGCAGCAAATAATGAGGCAAAAAGATATGCCTTTGCATTTACAAATTTGAAAGAATAAAGCTTTAGAGTAGATTCCATAAGTGTATGTTTTATGTTTACTTTATATAATTATAATTGATATATGAATGATCACTTCAAAAAAAATCGGTAAAGAAATACGGACAAAAATAGCAATTATATTTAAACATTTGACTGAATTTAATTCTAAAAAGGTTTAAATTCGGATGAAATATTTGGTTGATTAGGATAAATATAAGATATACAGATATATATCTTATTATTTCAAATTTTAAGTCTGTCGATTTTTTCGTTGAATTGACAGTGTTTTGTATGTAATCTGACAAATATAGATGCAAATGTTATAAAAAACCATTTTTTATTTGATAGATTCAAAAAAAATACAGAAATTTGAGGGCTTTTTGGTGTGATACATCAAATCAGAACGCTAAATTATCAATTTGAAAAAATCAGTGACGTTATGGACGGAGAAAAGAAAAAATTTGAAATTGAAAAAAAAGACAACGAAATTATTTATTCAAAAGCTATTAAAGCTGGCAAGCGAATTTATTATTTAGATGTGAAGAAAAGCCGAAACGACGATTTGTTTTTGGCAATTACCGAGAGTAAAAAGAAAGTGGTTGGATTTGACGAAGATGCTCAAGTAACCTACGAAAAACACAAAATTTTTCTTTATAAAGAAGATTTCGATAAATTTATAGAGGGGATTGAAGACGTGGTAAAATTTATCAAACAGGAACAAGGTGATGCTCCTCAACGAATATATAAATCAGATATACCTGAAGTGAATGATGAGGCTGATGAATCCCAGGTAGTAGAGGAGTTAAAATCGAAAAGTTTTTTTGATAAATTTAAATTCTAATAAAATATTTAAATCAAAATCCAAGAACTTCGGATCAAGAACCAGAACTAAATATACGTAGTTCTGGCTTTTGGTTCTTGATAATATTATCAACTATAAAAATGAAATCATTTGCAAGTGACAATTATTCAGGTATTCATCCCGAGATTTTACAGGCTATTATCGGGGCAAATCGTGATCATCAAATTTCCTATGGTGACGATGATTATACCGAAAAAGTAAACCGGAATTTTCAGAAAATATTCGGTGATGTGATGGTTTTGTACACATTTAATGGTACAGGTGCCAATGTAACTTGCTTAAAATGCTGTACTTTACCTTTTCAATCGGCTGTTTGCTCTGAACATGCGCATATTTTGGTGGATGAATGTGGCGCTCCTACACAAAGTATCGGATGTACGCTGCTTCCCATTAAAACGCCTGACGGCAAATTGACTCCGGAAATGGTGAAGCCTTTGCTAAATCGCGTGGGAAACGTTCACAATACTCAGCCTAAAGTGATTTCGATCAGTCAAACTACCGAATTAGGCACTGTTTATTCTCTCAGCGAGTTGACCAAATTATGTGCTTTTGCACATGAAAATGACTTGTATGTTCACATGGATGGTGCCCGAATTTCGAATGCGGTGGCATCGCTGGGAATTGGACTTAAACAAGCAACAGTGGATTGTGGGGTTGATATAATGAGTTTTGGGGGAACTAAGAATGGTCTTATGATTGGCGAGGCTGTACTTATTTTTAACGATGAACTTAAAGCAAATGCTCCTTATTTTCATAAACAAACGGCACAACTTTTTTCAAAGAACCGCTTCATTGCAGTTCAATTCGAGGCATTGTTAAATAATGACTTATGGTTACGAATGGCTGATCATTCAAACAAAATGGCAAAATTATTGGCTTCAGAAGTCGTAAAAATTCCCGAAGTGAAAATTACCCAACAAGTTGATGCAAATTCGCTTTTCGTAATTGTACCAGAACAGGTTCTCGTTCCTTTGAGGGCTTTATATCCATTTTATGAATGGGATGCTCAAACGCACGAACAACGATGGATGTGTTCGTTCGATACAACCGAAGATGATGTATATGAATTCGTAAAAAGTTTGAAAAAATTAGTGTCTAATAAAATGTAAGTCAGTTTTATATCTTTGAATAGGCATTTCTCATTTTTGAATTTTTTTTGATAATCAATAAGTTATAACTTTCAGTTATTTTATATTTAACAATAATGATTATCTGATCAATTACCTATGGCAATATAAAAATGAATAACTGGTACTTCGCCCTTAATACCCCACTTCAAGTTTTGTCTCCAACAAATTTTGCTTAGTTGGCGTCGGCAATTTCCGCTTCGCTCCAATTGGCTTGAACCAAAAAACGAAGCAAAAATGTTCAAGGTACCTCACCTCTCCTTCGGTTACCTTCTCCAAATGGAGAGGGAACAGCCGGAAAAAGTGTTTGCCCGCTTCACTCTAAAAATGAGTCGTTTGTAGGTTGAAAACTTTAAAACTTATCTCGTCGGAATTCGTCGAGACTCAAACAAAAGGTTTTCTACGCCTACTGGTCTCCATTTTTCGGCTCACCGTACGAGGTCGGTCGTTTGCAAGTGTTGTGAAAAATAAATTGGGTATCAAAACGGATACTCCTAAAAAATAAATTAAAAACCGATCGTATTTTTTGAATGTAAGACCTATAATATTATTCAAACCATCCTCCAACCACAAAATTATTATTATATTCTTCAAATTTTGGGAGTCTCGATTCAAAAATTCCATATACCGATGATCCGGAACCCGACAGAGATGCAAAAATTGCTCCACCTTGATAAAGCTTGTTTTTAATTTGTTCAATTTCAGGATAAATACTAAAAACTGACGGCTCAAAATCATTAACAATACAGTTTTTCCATTCTATAACTGGTCGTTGAATTAATTCAACCAAGGACGAAGCTGGTTTTTGAGGTACAATTTTCGAATATGCTTCCGGAGTCGAAATATGTATATCGGGTTTAATTAATAAAACCGAATATCCTTTAAGAGATAAACTAATGGGAGTGAATCGATTTCCAATTCCGGTGGCAAAAACAGGTTTGTTTTTGATAAAAACAGGACAATCAGCTCCCAGTTTTGCAGCTAATGTTTCTAATTGTTTGATAGAAATTTTTAAATCAAATAATTCATTAATTGCTTTTAAAGTGAATGCTGCATCCGAAGAACCACCTCCCAAGCCGGCTCCAAATGGAATTTGTTTGATAAGACTGATATCAACAGGTGGGAACTGACAGGTTGATCTTAACAAACGATATGCTTTAATAATTAGATTTTCTTCGGGATCGCCTTGAATAGAAATACCTGATGAAGAAAAGCTGTAATCGCTGCAAGTTTCGGAAGGTTCAATGCTCAAAACATCGTGCAAACCAATTGGATAGAAGACAGTTTCAATATTATGATAACCATCGAGTCGTCGTTCTGTAACGTGTAAACCCAGGTTAATTTTAGCATTCGGATATAATATCATAATGATTATTTATTTGAAAGTTCAAAGGTATAAATTTTTTGCCTAAACATAAACAAATGATTGAGTTAGTTTTCAGGGTTCAAACCCATACCGAGATTCTAATGATTATTGTTTTATTAAATAGTTGAATATCAATATTTTTTAAAAAAAATAGTTTCGATTTTATTGCAAATTTCATGGCATAGCTGAAAATTTATTAATTACACCAACCCATAAGTTATCAACAGCTTGTTGAAAAATTCAGGATGAAACATTGAAAAAAGTTTTGTACTTTTGAATCCGTTTAACGAAAAACTCAGGACAAATTAATACAAGTATAATGGCAGAAAAACGTTCTTTTAACAAAAAACCATCAGTTTCGGGTCCAATACCTGCAAACGAATACGGAAAACTACCTCCTCAGGCTCCCGAATTGGAAGAAGCAGTGTTGGGTGCCATCATGATTGAAAAAGATGCTTATTCATTAATTTCTGAAATTTTAAAACCTGAATGCTTTTATAAAATTGCACATCAACGAATTTTTGAAGCCATTATGACTTTAGCAATGCTGCAGGAACCGATTGATATGCACACAGTTACAGAACAATTGCGAAAAGCTGGAACTATTGATGAAGTAGGAGGACCCTATTATATCACTTTGCTAACGGCAAAAGTTTCGTCAGCTGCGCATTTAGAATATCATTCACGCATAATTGTTCAAAAGTTTTTAGCGCGTGAATTGATTCGAATTTCTACCGAAATACAAAACAAAGCGTTTGATGACAAATCGGATGTAGATGATTTAATGCAGGAAGCCGAAGGAATGCTGTTTGAAGTTACTCAGCGAAATTTGAAAAAGGATGTTACCCAAATCAAACCGGTGATTGACGAGGCAATTCACCGTATGCAGCTGGCAGCAACCAAGCAAGGTGCAAGTGGTGTTCCAACCGGTTTTCATAGTTTGGATAAAATTACTTCTGGGTGGCAAAAATCTGATTTGATTATTATTGCTGCCCGTCCTGCAATGGGTAAAACAGCATTCGTATTATCGATGGCAAAGAATATGGGGGTGGATTACAATTCTCCTGTTGCCATTTTCTCACTCGAAATGTCAAATGTGCAATTGGTTAATCGTTTGATTATGAATGTTTGCGAATTGGATGGAGAGAAGATTAAAAACGGGCAATTAGATCCACCTGAATGGGCTAAATTCGACAAAGATATTATCGAGTTAATCGATGCGCCTATTTTTATCGATGATACCCCGAGTTTATCCATTTTCGAGCTTCGAAGTAAATGCCGACGTTTAGTCAAAGAACATAAAATACAATGTATTATCATTGATTATTTGCAATTAATGAATGCAAGCGGAATGAATTTTGGTAGTCGTGAGCAAGAAGTAAGTATTATTTCAAGATCGCTAAAAGGATTGGCTAAAGAGCTCGATATTCCTATTATTGCACTATCACAGTTAAATCGAGGCGTGGAAGGTCGAACCGGTTTAGAAGGGAAACGTCCACAACTTTCAGATTTGCGTGAGTCGGGTGCCATTGAACAAGATGCTGATATGGTTTGTTTTATTCATCGCCCTGAGTATTATCATCTTACAGAAGATAATCATGGAAATTCATTGGTGGGAATAGCTGAAATCATCGTTGCTAAACATCGAAATGGTGCAACGGGAGATATTCAGCTCAAATTCAAAAATACTTTTGCCAAATTTATGAACAAAGATGATTTTGATAAAGATTCTAATCCGTTTTCATCAGATTATCAGGTTATTTCATCTAAATTAAATGATGCTGGAACAGATTTTTACGGTTCCGGATCTGTATCGAATCCATCTCCTGCAAATCCCTTTATTAGGGATGGATCAAGGGAAGAGACGCCATTTTAAGATTGAAGGAATTTTTTTTAGGAGACTATAGAATTTAAGTAGGGTTTCTTCAACAAACTTTTTCAATCATATCAAATGATTTGGAATGGAAGTTTTTGATCCAACTTATTCTCATCCAGAAAGCAGACCCAAAATTTATTTTCTAATTTCATACATCACTCAAGCAAGCCGTTTTTGTTAAATTCAACAGGTTCCCATTGATTGTTAATTATTTGATGAAGAAATCTAAATCCTTCGTGATATAATTTCTGATAGGTTGACTGAAATCCATCGGCAACAAGATAAGGATAATGACAATCGGAATTAACGGTGATTGGTATATTAAGTGCTTTGATTAACCCAAAAAATTGTTCATCAGGATATGTAATGCCTTCACTTTGAACTGATTTCGTGTTTATCTCAAGGATTAAGCCGGCAGCTTTAATTTTTGTCATGACTTCACCTACCAGATTTGTGTACCATTTGTCATTTTTATTAAATTCATTACAATGAATAGCGTTTAAAGCAATTTTATCAATATGCCCAAGCAGTTGGAATTCACCTTTGTGTTTATGAATCATTTCTGAGTATAGTTGAAAATAACGTTCAATTGCCGCATGAATATCTCCATCGAAAAGCTGTTGCAACCCTTGTTCAAAATCATTAAAATTCCCATCGACACACCATAATTTATCCTCACTTAATCTATCCATAAAATGAACTGAACCAATTAGATAATCAAATTTTTCAGCAGAAAACAGGGCATTGTCAAAATTTGTTATTCCATCAATATAATCAACTTCAAGACCAATAAAAAGTTCAATTTGCATCCTATATTTTGATTTTAATCGATCAAATTCTTGTAAGTAATCAGCTTCATCCTGGCGTTTCATATTCCAGAAAGTGTCGAAAGGTAAGGGCGCATGTGATGAAAATCCAAATTTTTTAAAGCCTTTGGCAATAGCAAATTTAACAAAATCTTCCATGGGGCTTCTTCCATCGCAAAAAATGCTATGACTATGATAATTGGACCAATACATGATGCATTAAGGGCTATATTATTATGTTAATTTTCGATTAGCAAAAATAATAAAAAATGGTCAAATAAACAATTTTCAATTCGAAGTTATGCAATCATTTTTGTTTGTAACCATGGAATGTATAACTTTGTATTCACAAAACTGAGATTATGAAAATTCGTTATCTAAATTATAATCAGAAACTTAAATCTGAATTTTCAGAGCGTATTCAAAAAATTTCTATAAATGCTGGCTTTACCTGTCCCAACCGAGATGGAAGCAAAGGCATTGGTGGATGTACCTATTGCAATAACCAATCGTTCAGTCCCGAATATTGTCAACCAGTAAAAACGGTTAACCGTCAGATAGAAGAGGGGATTCATTTTTTTCGGAACAAATATCAAAACCAAAATTACTTTGCTTATTTTCAGTCGTATACAAATACATACGATTCTATCGATAAGTTAAAGTCAATTTATGAGGAAGCGCTGTCGCATCCACTGATTAAAGGAATTGTAATTGGCACACGTCCTGATTGCGTGAGTGACGAGTTGCTTGATTATTTTATGACGATGGCAAAAAGATATTATATAATGATTGAATATGGGATCGAGTCGACCAATGATTTAACTTTAAAATTTATCAATCGAGGACATGATTTTTCCTGTGCTGAAAATATTATTCGTGCAACAGCTGCAAGAGGTTTACGAACAGGAGCGCATTTGATTCTTGGGTTACCTCAAGAAGACCGTGAAACCATACTTTCTCATGCCGATCTAATTTCAAAAATTCCACTCACGATGCTGAAATTGCATCAATTGCAATTGATAAAAGGTACCCGAATGGCTCAAGAGTTTGAACACCATCCCGAATGGTTCCAATTCTATACTGCTGATGCTTATATCGATTTGGTGATTGATTTTTTGGAACGATTAAATCCGGCAATTGCTATCGAACGTTTTGTTTCTCAGTCTCCAAAGGAATTGTTAATTGAACCTGGATGGGGTTTAAAAAATTTTGAATTTACCGCCAAACTTGAAAAACGTTTGGAAACAAGAAATACCTGGCAGGGACGGTTGTTTAAGAACGAATGATTTATTGTTTAATAATTTATAAATGAATTAATTACAATAATAATTGATCGATTATTAAATCTATTCAAAACTCTTTTAAGTGCAGATTGTTATAATGTAAAATTAAATATTAATTGAGAATTTATCTTCACATTATTTTGAATAATTCATTATTAATTTGATAATTATGGCGTTAATAGTAGGCGATAGGGCTCCCGAAACCCTTGGTATAAATCAAAACGGGATAAATATTAAACTTTCAGATTTTGCAGGTAAAAAATTGGTTTTATATTTTTATCCAAAAGATAATACACCCGGTTGTACAGCCCAAGCATGCAGTTTACGCGATGGATATACCGATTTACGTGTTGCGGGTTATGAAGTAGTTGGAGTGAGCACTGATCCGGCATCTTCACACCAAAAATTTATTTCTAAACAAAATCTACCTTTTAATTTAATAGCTGATACTGACAAAAAACTATCGGAGCAATTTGGTGTCTGGGGCGAGAAATCCATGTACTGTAAAAAATACATGGGGATGTTCCGAACTACTTTTATTATTGATGAAAATGGTGTTATTGAGCGTATTATATTACCAAAAGATGTGAATACAAAAAACCATGCACAACAAATTATTTAATATTCAACATAGTTTTAACAATAATTGAAAGGAATTTGAAACTCAAATTCCTTTTTTTTAAATGCCAATAATAAATAAATCTGAAAAATCCGAGATTCCATTAGTACCGAATGCCCGTTTCGATAATATTTCTTCAAAATCATATTAACTTGAATAACTGATTGTATATAACTAAGTCGAAATTTCGGGTCTTGGTTAACTAAAACCCCAATATGCAATTTTCGAGATACTGAAAAAAAACGTATCTTTGCAATCCGATTGAAGCATTCATTTTAACTTCAATAACTTCAATAACTTCTTAATCAATGATTCATTTTTTCCTTACTTCCGCTCAATATGTATACGCGGTACAATCTGCCGAAAATCTAACGACCGAAGATGTCAGAAAGTTAGAATGGTTATTCAGCATGGCTAAATTATTAACACAACCTACGGTCGAAGGCAATTATGTTGGACCGCGCCGTGAAATGATTACTCCCTGGAGTACAAATGCTGTTGAAATTACTCAAAACATGGGAATCCGCGGCATTTTTCGTATCGAAGAATTCCGCTTAATGCCTCATACTCCATCGGTTCAGGGAGGTTTAGCTTTCGACCCCATGCTCGAACGTATTTACACGGGATTAAATCAGGAAATTTTCACGATAAATAAACAACCTGATCCGATCATATATATCGACGACATTTCTACTTATAACATGAAGGAAGGATTGGCTTTAAGTGCTGATGAAATTGAATATTTGAATGAAGTGAGTCGTAAAATTGGTCGTAAACTTACTGATAGTGAGGTTTTTGGATTTTCGCAGGTTAATTCTGAGCATTGTCGTCACAAAATTTTTAATGGACAGTATATTATTGATGGTGAAGAAAAAGAATTATCGCTATTTAAATTAATTCGGAAAACCTCAGAGGAAAATCCAAATAATCTTGTATCGGCTTACAAAGACAATGTGGCATTCAATTTAGGACCCAAAATCGAACAATTTGCACCCGCAAGTGGTGATAAACCGGATTTTTTTAAAACCACTGAAATTGAGTCTGTTATATCATTGAAAGCCGAAACTCATAACTTTCCAACAACCGTTGAACCTTTCAATGGTGCTGCAACCGGAACTGGCGGTGAGATTCGCGACCGATTGGGTGGGGGTAAAGCCAGTTTGCCTATTGCCGGTACGGCTGTTTACATGACTTCATATCCGCGCAACGATAATTCACATCATTGGGAAAGTGCAATTTCTCCACGAAAATGGTTGTACCAAACTCCTGAACAAATTTTGATAAAGGCATCAAACGGAGCTTCCGATTTTGGAAATAAATTTGGTCAGCCATTGATTTGTGGATCATTGCTTACTTTTGAACATCAAGAAAATAACAAAACGTATGGATATGATAAAGTGATTATGTTAGCCGGTGGAGTAGGTTTTGGTACGAAACGGGATGCATTGAAAGGCAATGTAAGTTCAGGAGAAAAAGTTGTTGTGATGGGTGGAGATAATTATCGTATTGGTATGGGAGGAGGTGCCGTTTCGTCGGTCGAAACCGGTCAATATGCCAATGCTATTGAGCTGAATGCAGTTCAACGTGCAAACCCTGAAATGCAAAAGCGGGTTGCAAATGTTATCAGAACCTTGTCAGAAGCAGATGTAAATCCTATAGTTTCTATTCACGATCATGGTGCCGGCGGTCATTTGAATTGCTTATCTGAATTGGTTGAAACTACTGGCGGAAAAATTGATGTTTCGGCACTTCCGGTAGGTGATCCTACATTAAGTGCTAAAGAAATTGTGGGGAACGAAAGCCAGGAACGAATGGGAATGGTGATTCGTGAAGAAGATATTGATCAGGTTCATCGCATTGCCGATCGCGAACGCGCTCCCATGTATGTGGTAGGCGAAACTACAGGCGATATGCGGTTTGTTTTTGAACAGGCTGATGGTCAGAAGCCTATCGATCTGAAACTTGAAGATATGTTTGGGAAACCACCCCGAACGGTTATTATTGATAATACGATTGATGAGCATTTTGAATCAGCCGAAATTTCGGAAGAAAAATTACAATCGTATATTGAACATGTGTTGCAAATGGAATCGGTTGCTTGCAAAGACTGGTTGACAAATAAAGTTGACCGTTCCATTACCGGAAAAATTGCCCGTCAACAATGTGCCGGCGAAATTCAATTGCCTCTCAATGATTTAGGTGTTGTTGCATTGGATTATTCAGGCACTTCAGGGATTGCCACTTCTATTGGTCATGCACCGTTGGCTGCATTATCAAACCCGGCAGCCGGTTCGGTACTATCCATTGCCGAAGCTCTGACCAATATTGTTTGGGCTCCACTCAAGGAGGGGTTAGAAAGTGTTTCGCTCAGTGCAAACTGGATGTGGCCTTCTAAAAATCCAGGGGAGGATGCCCGTTTATATAAAGCTGTAGAAGCTTGCAGCGATTTTGCGTGTGCCTTGGGTATTAATATCCCGACGGGAAAAGACAGCCTTTCGATGACTCAAAAATACGATGATGAAAAAGTATTTTCGCCTGGTACAGTCATTATTTCGGCTGCCGCAGAAGTTTCTGATGTAAAGAAAACCGTTTCACCCGTGTTAGTTAACGATCCGAAAACAGCAGTTTATTATGTTGATTTTTCATTCGATAAACACAAACTTGGCGGTTCGGTTTTAGCCCAGACCCTGAATAAAATTGGGGAAGAAGTTCCAACCGTTCAAGATGCTGAATATTTCAAAGCTGCATTTGAGAGCATTCAGGAGCTGATTATCAAAAACTTGATACTTGCCGGACACGATATTTCCGAAGGAGGAATGATTACTGCATTGTTGGAAATGTGTTTTGCAAATGTAGAAGGCGGACTGACAGTGAATGTAGATAGTATCGCCGAACATTCGTTGGTAACTATGCTTTTTGCTGAAAATCCGGGTGTGTTGATTCAGGTTAAAGATCGCAAAGCCGTCGAAAAGATATTTGATGCAAATGGTGTGGGTTATGCACGCATTGCCACCCCGATTGCCGAACGTCGACTTGAAATTTCACGCAAAAAAGAAGCTTATTTATTTTCAATCAGCGAATTACGAGATTTATGGTACCGAAGTTCCTATTTACTCGATCGCAAACAAAGTGGGGAAGTATCGGCTCGGTTACGATTTCAAAACTACAAAAACCAACCACTCGAATTTTCATTCAACGAAAGTTTCAAGGGTAAATTTTCGCAATTTGGTATTTCACAACGTCATCAACCGAGTGGCATCCGTGCTGCAATCATTCGTGATAAAGGAACAAATGGTGATCGCGAAATGGCTTATGCTCTTTATCTTGCCGGTTTCGATGTAAAGGATGTTCACATGACTGACCTTGCCACAGGACGTGAAACACTTGAAGATTTGAATATGATTGTATTTTGCGGTGGATTTTCAAATTCCGATGTGCTTGGTTCGGCTAAAGGCTGGGCCGGTGGATTTTTGTTTAACGAGAAAGCCAAACTTTCCTTAGATAATTTTTACAAACGTCCGGATACGTTGAGTTTAGGAGTCTGCAACGGTTGTCAGTTAATGATTGAACTCGGACTGATTACTACCGAGCACGGTTTGAAACCACGCATGTTGCACAATGATTCTCATAAATTTGAATCAGGATTTATAAGTTTAACTATTCCCGAAAATAATTCGGTAATGTTGAGCTCATTAAGTGGCAGCAAACTTGGTGTTTGGGTAGCTCATGGTGAAGGTAAATTTTACCTTCCGAATGCTGAAAGCGATTATAATATCATTGCCAAGTATACTTATTCGGGATATCCTGCAAACCCAAATGGCTCAGATTATGATGTGGCTGGTATTTGTTCGGTTGATGGTCGTCATTTAGCCATGATGCCACATCCCGAGCGAGCTATCTTCCCTTGGCAGTGGGCCCATTATCCTTCAAGCCGCAAAGCCAATGACCAAATTACCCCGTGGGTGGAAGCGTTTGTAAATGCGAAAAAGTGGATAGAAAATACAAATAACAAATAAAAAGAGTTTGGCAAAAACCATAAAAAATAATTAGTAATTTTTTCCACTTTTAAAATGTCTGTTGATATAAATATTAATCGATTTCTTTAAGTTTATGTTAATCGTAAAAGAATGAAGAAGTTCTTTTTCCAAAATGAGGAAGAATATAAAAATTGAATTATCAGATAATTTATTGTTAAAAATCAATTAAAAAGTAAGTCTTCAGAAAAAATTCGATTAGCTGAAGAAGCATTAGAATTAAATCTGAAGAATGTGAAAGCATTAAACTAACTTGCCGAAACAACTGAATAGATCGAATCGTTAATATTCTTCATAAAAGAGATATGGGCATTTCCATCAAACAGTATGGAGAAGCTTATTTTTAGTCCATGCGAATATAATAAAGCACATTATTAAAATCTGGATACATAATGATATTTAAATTTATTGAATATCACTGATTCTTTTTAATTATTAAAAAGATATTTCCACTGTTATGACTAGTTTTTATGCTCTTATTCAGAGTTATAGGCTTCAATATTACTTCTACTTCTTTATCAATTTTCGTTCTAAAGAATTTTTTTCGATTATTATTCTAACAATATAAACTGCTTTGGGAAGTTTAAATATTGAAATTGTTTCATTATTCGTTACACATTTAGCAAATATTTCTTTTCCACTACTATCTATTAATTTCAATAAGGCATTTCCGACGAACCCATTGACTCGAAAACTATCGGCTGTTGGATTTGGATAAATCTGAATAGCGTTTTTATCAATGAGCGAATTCAATCCAGTAACTAAATTCACGGTAATGACCACCTGATCTGCCGGAGAATCAACCGTTCCATCATTGACAACCAGTGTAAAGGTATAATTCGTATTCACGGAGACTTCGGGTGCCGTAAAAGTCGGTTTGGCTTCTGTGGTTGAACTCAGGGTAATGCCTGCGGGGGCAGTCCATTTATACGTCAGTGCATCATGGTCAGGGTCAGAAGAAGCCGAACCATCCAAGGTAACTACCGTGCCTTCGTTGACACTCTGATCTGTTCCTGCATTGGCTACCGGAGCTTTGTTCACTTGCTTCACGGTAATGACCACCTGATCAACAGGTGCATCAACCGTTCCATCATTGACAACCAGTGTAAAGGTATAA
>JAJYBB010000028.1 GCA_021779195.1 Bacteroidota bacterium
TAAATTTGACTCTACAACTTGCTTCGTCAGGATATTGGGCAACAAAATTTAGTAAATTCATACCTTTTCTGATTAGTTCTTACAAAGATAATCATTTTAGGTGAAATATCGGATAATCATTTTATTTAATATTTAATTTTTATGTCTACCTCCAACTCCATCTTCACGTTTATTTTTGAATTATCCAATGCCAAAAAGTTGGTGGAGCGGTCATTTTTTCATCCGCCAAGATCCCGAAAACTTATCGTCCCAAAGCACATAAGCAGAAATTTTAAGGTAGATGAAATTCTGATTTCGAATAAATCGGTTGTAACCGTTCAACCCGCATCAACAACCACTTATACGCATATTCTGTTTTTTCACGGTGGAGCTTATCTGCTCGAAGGAAGTACCATGCACTGGAAAATTGTGGAAACAATAGCCTCCAAAGCCCGTTGCCGTGTGAGTTATATCGATTATCCGTTAGCGCCTGAAAATACATATACACAGACGTTTGAAATGGTTCAGCAAAGCTATGAGAAGCTCACGAATGATTATCCTACCGATAAATTTATGCTGATGGGCGATTCGGCGGGTGGGGGATTGGCACTGGCTTTTGCTCAGAAATTACGTATAGAAATTGCAGTAATTCAACCCATTAAAATCATTTTATTTTCTCCTTGGCTCGATCTTTCCATGCAACATCCCGAAATTAAAAAGCAGGAATTAGTTGATAAAATCCTTCCGTTGCAAGGACTGATTCATGCAGGTATACAATATTCGGGTGGCGATGATATTCATAATTATTTGCTGTCACCCATCAATGGAAAGCTGGAAGGATTGGGCGAAACACATGTTTTTTACGGTACGCATGAGTTGTTTTATCCCGATTGTAAAAGGCTAAAGCAATTAACGCAAGACTATAGAAATTTTACATTTCAGGAATTTGCTGATATGCAACACGATTGGGTGGTTTTTCCGATTCCGGAAGCGAAGCAGGCCATTGAAATGGCTGTAGATTTTATAACAAAAGAAAGCAGAACCTTATGATTCTGCTTTTTTCTTTGTATGTTCAGTTGGAACTATCTTGAATAATTTGTCATTTCTACGAATTAATTCATTGGTTTTCAGAGAGAAATAAGTTCCTTTTTCCACTTTATCCACCGGTTCCAGTTTCACACGGATTTCTTTGACCACATCTTCATACGCGCCGGTTGTTTCGCCGGTAATCAGTATTTCGTCACCTACCGAAAGGTATTGTGCTTCCAGCAGAAATTCAGCTACGCCGAGTTTGTTGAAGAAGTTGGTGCATTTGCCCACGTAAATCTTTTTGTGCGTGGCTTCGGAACCGTAATTGTTGCTCCACTCACCAAGCCGTTGTCCGAGGTAATAGCCATTCCAGAATCCACGATTAAACACCCGGCTGAGCCGTTCATCCCATTCGGCTACTTTGGTGTCCGAAAACGTCCCGTTTAGAACCGATTCAATGCCTTCTTTGTAACACGAAACAACCGTTTTCACGTATTCAGCTCCACGCGCCCGGCCTTCAATTTTGAAAACCCTTACACCGGCTTTCAGCATTTCGTCGACAAAGCCGATGGTTTTCAGGTCTTTGGGCGACATAATGTATTCGTTATCAATTTCCAGTTCAATTTCCGAATCCTTATCCTGAACGATATAGCCGCGCCGGCAAATCTGATTGCAGGCACCGCGGTTTGCCGAAAGGTTTTTTTCGTGCAGACTCAGGTAGCATTTCCCCGAAACCGCCATGCAAAGTGCGCCGTGGCAGAACATTTCGATACGGATAGGGTTACCATTTTTCCCTCGAATATTTTCTTTTTCAATGGTCTGATAGATTTCAGAAACCTGCACCATATTCAGTTCCCGTGCCAGCACCACCACGTCGGCAAATTGCGCGTAAAACTTCAACGATTCAACATTTGAAATATTCAATTGGGTAGATAAATGAACCTCTACTCCTACCGTGTTGGCATACATCAAAGCGGCCACATCCGAAGCAATGATAGCCGAAACCTGCACTTCCTTAGCCACATCGATGATTTCGCGCATCAGGGTCAGGTCGTTGTCGTACAATATCGTGTTGACAGTCAAGTAGCTTTTTACGTTATTTTCGTTGCAAATGCTTACTATTTTGCGTAAATCATTCGTTGTAAAATTACTGCTCGATTTACTCCGCATGTTTAATTTTTCAATACCAAAATATACCGAATTGGCACCAGCTTTAATAGCTGCTGAAAGACTTTCCCACGAACCGGCGGGCGCCATTATTTCTATGTCTTTTCTATTCATTCGATTAGAATTTTGGTGTCAACTTATCGAAGGTAAAACTCACTCCAAGCCGAACTTGTTGATAGGGAAAATCGTGAATTCCATACTGATATTGAGCAAAATAATCTATTTTTTTAGTCATAATCGTAAATTTTGAAGTATATACTATTGGGGCATCACCATAATCAGCTCCAAAAAATCGGCTGGTATGCATCCAGCCCCAATAGCCCGAAAGGGTGTTTTCAAATTTCCAATTCGGATTAAGCACAATAATTTTTCCTCCATACATGGGTGCATCATCTTGAGTACTTAACCTTTCTGTATCCCAGCACATAAATCCGGCATTGGCTACGCCTCTTATTTCATGGATAAACCTGCTTTTCGTATAAATGGATTTTCCAATTTCAACATCAAAATAATATCCTGCGGTATTGAAATATCGTCTGAATTCCTCATGAGTTCCCGAAGCTGTTTTTAACGTACTATTCAAAATAAAACTCGGAGCTATTTTACTTTCCTTTAAAAGCAGAATTCTTGTTTGCACATAAATATCTCCATTAGCTGTGCCCGAAGTGTTTCCACTCATGTCGCGTGTTGCACTTAATTGATCAGTAACCTGATAATGTTCTAAAATGGTTGACCAAATTTTGAGTGAAACACGTTTCGGTAGGAGTGGTACTTCAATTTTGAAATATCCGTTTTCGGTTTTATCACCTTGTCCAATGTAATAATCGGTCATCAAACTTAGCGTTGTTTTAGAAGGAATGGTTGCATCTGTAAATTCAGGTACAGGATTTGCATTGGGTCCAAACCAAGCACTTGAATAGTCGTAATTGGAGGGATTATACGGGGGATGTTGAGCGTAAATGCTTTGAAAGCAAGGCATTAACAGAAAAATTATAATTATTTTTTTCATTTTTTTTTGAATACATTTTTCATTGCAAAGATAGATAATTGTATTCAAAATTTCTTACTTAAAAATATTTCCTAACTTTGCATTTCTGTTTTGTATAAATATGAAAATTTCAAACATAGAATTTACCGATAAACCACTGTTTCTTGCACCCATGGAGGATGTTACCGATCCTGCATTCCGAATGCTTTGTAAGCGTTTTGGTTCAGATATGGTTTACACAGAATTTATTTCGGCCGATGCATTGATTCGAAGTGTGAAACGTACCGAACAGAAGTTAACAATTTATCAAGAGGAGCGGCCTGTGGCAATTCAACTTTATGGACGAGAGCCTGAAGCTATGGCTGAAGCTGCCCGTATTGCAGCTCAGGCACAACCTGATATCATTGATTTAAATTTTGGCTGTCCGGTAAAGAAAGTTGCAGGCAAAGGGGCAGGAGCGGGGCTTCTTCTTAATATTCCCACCATGCTTGAAATTACCAAAGCGGTGGTGAATGCAGTGAACGTTCCGGTAACGGTAAAAACTCGTTTAGGGTGGGATGATGAGCATAAAGTTATTGTTAATTTATCAGAACAACTTCAGGATTGCGGTATTGCTGCCTTAGCTATTCATGGACGAACTCGTTCGCAAATGTATAAAGGCGATGCTGATTGGACTTTAATTGGAGAGGTTAAAAATAATCACCGCATTCATATCCCAATTATTGGAAATGGAGATATTACAACTCCTGAGCGTGCTGCCGAATGCTTTGATCGTTATGGTGTTGATGCTATTATGGTTGGTCGAGCTGCTATTGGAAGGCCTTGGATTTTTGGAGAAATGAAGCAATATTTCAAACAGGGAGAAAATATACCTTTGCTTTCATTCGATGAACAAAAATCTATTTTAAAGGAATATATTATTGCTGCTGTACAATGGCTTGATATTGATAAAAATATCGAGCTAGAAAGCGTTAGCAATCAATATTTGAAAGGAATTATTCATAGTCGAAGGCATTTAGCTGCATCGCCGGTTTTCAAGGGAATTCCGAATTTTAAAGAAACCCGCATCGCCATGCTTCGTGCCAATACTCTGAATGAACTTTTCGGGATAATTGATTTAGTTTCTGAATCTCAATTGCGGTTTTGATTTTATTATTTTCAATTTTATAAATTTTTAAGTTTCAATTTATGAAAAAATTCGTTTTACCATTTATTGCAATTTTGCTTATGACGACAGCTTGCAATTTTAAGAAAGATGCCAATCTCAATGCTGGCATCAAATTGGCTAATCTTGATACCACGGTATCTCCAAAAGTTGATTTTTACCAATTTGCTTGTGGAGGTTGGATGAAGAATCATCCACTTACAGGCGAATATTCCCGCTTTGGAAGTTTTGACATGTTAGCTGAAAATAACCGTAAACAGCTTCGCGGTTTGATTGAAGAAATCGCTGCTAAAAAGAACGAAAACGGTACCGTGCAGCAGAAAATTGGCGACATGTATAATCTCGCAATGGACAGTACCAAACTCAATGCAGAAGGTTATAAACCTATTCAGGCAGATCTTAACCGTATTGCCGAATCGAAGACCGTTTCCGATATTATCAACCTTATTCCAATTCTTTCCTTATCTGGTTTCGATCCTTATTTTTCTGTTTTTGTGGCAGCCGACCCCATGAACAGTAATATGGAGCTTGTTCAGACTTATCAAAGCGGAATTAGTCTGGGTCAACGAGATTATTATATTGAAAATGATGCACATACAAAAGCAATTAGGGATAAATATAAAGAACATATTGTAAAAATGTTTGAATTAATTGGCACGTCTTCCGATGTAGCTAAAAAGGATATGGAGGCTGTCATGGTTATTGAAACTCGTCTGGCTAAAGCAGCTTTTGATAATGTTAAATTACGTGATCCGCGTTCGAATTACCACAAAATGACGTTGGCAGATCTTCAGAAATTAGTCCCTGAACTTAACTGGACTAATTTTCTTTCTTCACTGGGATTAAATAATGTGAAAGACATAAGTGTATCTCAAAAGGAATCTTTGATTGAAGTTGGTAAGATTCTTATTTCAGAGCCTGTTTCTTCACATATTGCATATTTGCAATGGAAATTAATAGATGCATCGGCTACTTATCTGAGTGATCCTATTTATGCAGAGAATTTTGACTTTTATGGTAAAATTCTTTCGGGTAAGAAAGATCAATCGCCACGCTGGAAACGTGCTGTAGGAACTGTTGACGGAGTTCTTGGTGAAGCAGTGGGTCAGATGTACGTAAAAAAATATTTTCCTGCCGAAGCAAAAGAACGTATGTTAAAGTTAGTGCATAATCTTCAGGCTGCTTTTACTCAACGTATTAAAGCTTTAACTTGGATGGGAGATTCCACTAAACTCAAAGCTATTGATAAATTAAATGCCTTTTATATCAAAATCGGCTATCCCGATAAATGGAGAGATTATTCTAAATTAAATATTGAGAAAGACTCATATTATGCAAATATCAAGCGTGCAAATCAGTTTGAAAATGCTTATCGTTATGCCAAGGCAGGAAAAAAAGTTGATAAATCGGAATGGCAAATGACTCCACAAACAGTTAATGCTTATTATGAGCCTACCACTAACGAAATTTGTTTCCCTGCAGGAATTCTGCAATATCCATTCTTTGATCAATCAGCCGATGACGCTTTTAATTATGGTGCCATTGGAGTGGTAATTGGTCATGAAATGACGCATGGATTTGATGATCAGGGTTCACAATATGACAAAAATGGCAATCTTAAAAACTGGTGGACAGCTTCTGATAAAAAGAATTTTGATGCTCGGGCAAAAGTGATGGCCCAATTTTTTGATTCAATCGTTGTAGCCCCAGGAGTTCATGGAAATGGCGAGTTTACCTTGGGTGAAAATATTGCCGATTACGGTGGTCTTCAAATTTCATTCCAAGCATTTAAGAATGCAACTGCAAAATCACCTCTGGGCGTGAAGGATGGTTTCACTCCAGAGCAACGTTTTTTCCTTGCTTTTGCAAATGTTTGGGCAGGAAATATTCGTCCTGAAGAAATTTTGAAACGTACAAAAATGGATCCTCATTCTTTAGGTAAATGGCGCGTTGATGGTGCGCTGCCTCAAATTCAAGCCTGGTACGATGCGTTTGATGTTAAAGCAGGAGATCCTATGTTTGTTCCCGTTGCAAAGCGGGTAAGTATTTGGTAGCTTCACCCTTTAATTTTCTCTTTTTGTGGAGATAGAATATAAAAAAATAAGGCAGAACCTCATCGTCTGCCTTATTTTTTTTGCGGTTATATTGCTTCTTGCTTATTATTATCTTGTGATAATGAATTGGTTTACCATGAGCTTTAATTTCTTCGTTTCGACTTTGCTTTCTCGATGATTTAACTTGATCGATAATAGATTGCTCTTTTTTTTGTTTCATAAAAATAAGTATTCGGGGTTTATTGTTTTTCCAAAGGACTAATCGAACACAAAGGGATATGAATCTCTTTAATCTAAAGTATATATTTTATGTCAATGTAATGTTGTTTTAATCATTTATAGTTATAATTCTTATCTCATTTTCTATTTCTTCAATATCTACATTCACGATTGAGTAAGGTAGGAGTGGAGCTATATTTTCTGACCATTCGATAAAGCAAAGATTTCCGCTGTACAAATATTCTTCTGCTCCTAGATCAAGTGCTTCTTGAATTTTATTTATCCGGTAACAATCGAAATGATAAATTGTTCTTCCATCGGCTGCTTCATATTCATTTACTATTGAGAAGGTAGGGGAGTTCACGGTTTCTTTTACGCCCATTGTTTCACAAATAGCTTTGATGAAAGTAGTTTTGCCTGCGCCCATTTTACCGTTAAAAGCAAAAATGGTTCTGTTATTCATTTGTTCAATAAATTGGCTGGCAACAGTTCCAATCTTTTCTAACGATTCAATTTTTAATTCCATTTTTTTAATACGTTTGTCTCATTTGTTTAAAAGCTTTACGAAAATCGACTTAAATAATGTCGTATGTTGATTTGTATCCCTTCGAGCTCTTTTGTCTTTTTGTGAAGTAAAATAGTAACTAAGCAAAATTTTTTATCTTTTAATTTCAAAAGTCAAGAAAAAATCAGAAGTAAGATAAAAATCAGATATTATCTTTTGCTTACAATTTTTTTCCCCCGTTTAATTAGTAAAAAATGTTTAGATGTTGATTTGACAATTTTTTTCTGCAAATATACAATTTTTTAAAATTTCATTTTTGTGTAATTTGCATTCTGTTTCTATTTTATATTTTTTCGTCTTTTTATATTGCCGTATTTCCGCGTAATTGTCAGTATTGAAAAATATATTCAATTCTCATGGCTTCAAATCCGTTTTAAAATATTCGTAAATTATTGATGCTCTTTTACTTCCGACCACTTCAACTAATGTTTGTAACTGAGCGCTTTTAATCCGTTTTATACTCTTGAAGTGCTTAATTAAATCATTTTTCGTCTTTTCGCCAATTCCATGTATTGAATCCAGTTCGGAATTTATCTGAGTTTTACTTCGCTTTTCGAGGTGGAAGGCAATTGCAAATCGATGTACCTCGTTTTGAACTGAGGCTAAGAATTTAAATAATTGGTCTGACGGTTTTAATCCAATCACTTTGGGTGGGAATCCGAAAAGTAACTCGCGTGTTTGATGTTTGTTGTCTTTTGATAATCCTGCAATTGGAATGTTAATTTGAAGTTCCTCTTCTAACACTTGGCGAATTACTTCCATTTGCCCAATTCCTCCATCTGATATAATTAAATCGGGGAGCGGTGTTTCTTCGTTTATCATACGTGTGTAACGACGACGAACTACTTCTTTCATGGAAGCGTAATCATTCGGTCCAACAACCGTTTTAATTGTATATTTGCGATATTCTTTTTTCGCTGGTTTTGCTTTTTTGAAAACTACACAAGCTGCAACAGCATCCGTCCCCGATATATTTGAATTATCAAAGCATTCTATTGTTAAAGGTAGTTTTTTCAAGTGCAATACCTCCTGTAGTTTTTTTAATAATTGGATGGAATGCTGGTCAGGATTAAGTTTTTCCGATTGTTTGAGTTTGTCAAGTTTATACTGTCGAACGTTTTGCATCGACAAATCGAGAAGCTTCTTTCGGTCGCCCCGTTGAGGAATTACCAAAGTAGTATCTTTAAATTGATACTCAAGTTTGAAAGGAACGACTATTTCTTTTGAATTGCTGTGTAATCTTTCCCTTAATTCAATAATTGCCAAAGACAGTATTTCATCTTTAGCTTCATCCATACGCTTTTTATATTCAATGGTATAACCCTGAATAATTGCTCCTTTATAAATCCTAAGAATATTTACAAATGCTGAATTTTCATTTTCATCATAAGCGAAGACATCAGTATTTTCTACAATCGAGTTTGCAATAATGGATTTAGATTTGTAGTTTTCGATTAGTTCATATTTCTGTTTTAAAAGGTGAGCTTCTTCAAATTTATATTCAGAAGCAAGCTGTTTCATTTGTTCATAAAGCGTTTTGCTAATTTCGTTTGCATTTCCCAGAATAATTTGGCGTATTTGTTCAATTGTTCTTTTATAATCTGTTTCGCTTTCTTTTCCTTCGCAAGCGCCTTTACATTTATGAATATGATATTGTAGGCAAACTTTATACTTGCCTGCATTTATGGTTTCATTTGTTAGAGGGAAACGGCAGGTACGAATCGGGAATAATTGATGAATAATGTCTAATATTGAATTTATTGTAAAGTTTGAGCTGTAAGGTCCAAAATATTGTGAACCATTCTTAATTATGTTTCGAGTTTTGAATATTCTTGGGAATGGTTCATTTGTAATACAAATACTAGGGTAAGTTTTTCCATCTTTAAGTAATACATTGTAACGAGGCTGGTATTGTTTAATCAAGTTGTTTTCTAATAGGAGAGCATCTTCCTCGGATCCAACCACTATATACTTTAGTGAGTAAATGTTTTTTATAAGAATGTTTGTTTTGATCGAATCATGAATTTTGTTGAAATATGAACTTACTCTTTTTTTTAAATTTTTTGCTTTTCCTACGTAAATAATTTCGTTGTTTGCATTAAAGTACTGATAAACTCCTGGCTTGTCTGGAAGAGTATTAATCTGGTTTTCTAAAGTTTCTGGAGGGTGCATTTTGTTAAATTTTTTTTTGTTTCACGTGGAACAAATTTTTATCAATTTCTTTTTGTTTCACGTGGAACTTATATTTCTCAATTTAAAAAAGCAGAAATCTTTTCTGGTTATCACGAGTACCTATTTTTATCTGCCCAATAATACTAATAATATATTTATATCGCTTGGCGAAATACCTGGAATTCTACTTGCTTGGCCAATTGTTTCAGGATCGATTCTTGAAAGTTTCTGTCGTGCTTCAGTGGAAAGTGATTGTAAGGAATTGTAGTCAATTCTACCACGAATATTGATGTGTTCCAGTCTCTGAAGCTTTTCCGCAATTAATTGTTCTCGTAAAATGTAGCCTTCGTATTTTAGCATCACTTCAGTAGCTTCCATGATTTCTTCTTTTCTATCGGGAATTTCATTTGTCTTTTGTTGTAATGCAGGAATAACTTCAGTCAAATCGGCTATTTCAATTTGAGGTCGAAGAATCAAATTCCTAAGTTTACATCCATGTTTTAATTCAGATGATCCTTTTGAAATAAGAAACCCATTTATTTGTTCCGGACTTATAGTGTAATTTTCTAAAAAATACCGAAGCTTTTTTTGTGATTCTTTTTTTGATTGGAGCTGAACAAATCGATCATTTTTAGCCAGTCCAATCGAATAACCTTTTTCGGTAAGGCGCATGTCTGCATCATCTTGCCGAAGTATTAATCTATATTCTGCCCGAGATGTGAACATTCGATAAGGTTCATCAACTCCTTTTGTTACTAAATCATCGATGAGCACGCCAATATATGCCTCATTACGCATGAGTGTAAATTCGCTACCTCCATGGCAATTGATATGTGCATTAATCCCTGCAATCAACCCCTGACCACCCGCTTCTTCGTATCCAGTTGTTCCATTTACCTGTCCAGCAAAAAACAGATTGTTTATTAGTTTCGTTTCCAACGTATGTTTAAGTTGAGTAGGATCAAAGAAATCGTATTCAATAGCATATCCCGGTCTAAATAATTGTGCGTTTTCGAGACCTTGAATTGTGTGAATAGCGTCGATTTGAATCTGAAGAGGGAGGGAGGAAGAAAAACCGTTCAGATAGAATTCATTTGAATCGACTCCTTCGGGTTCTAGAAATAATTGGTGAGAAACTTTTTCGGCAAAAGTAACTATTTTTGTTTCAATACTTGGACAATATCGTGGTCCGATGCTTTGAATTTGCCCGTTAAAAAGAGGTGAGAATGGAAGTCCTTCTCGTAGTCTTTCGTGGGTTATTTCATTTGTATAGGTAATCCAACAGCTCATTTGTTTTAGTTCTCTTTTCGATTCGTTCATGAATGAGAACTTGTGAAAATCATTTTCTCCGATTTGTTCAGTCATTTTACTAAAGTCAATCGTCCGACCATCTATGCGACATGGTGTACCGGTTTTCATCCTGTCGGTCGTAAAGCCGATTGATTTTAACTGTTCTGTAATACCGAATGAAGCTGATTCCGAAATTCGTCCACCTGCTATTTGCGTTTTCCCAATATGCAGCAGACCTCCTAAAAAAGTTCCGGCTGTGAGAATAACGCATTTGGCTTTCATTTCAATGCCCAATGCGGTTATTACGCCTGTAACTGCACCGTTTTCAGTAGTCAGTTGTTTGACAGTATCCTGCCAAATGTAAAGATTTGGCGTGTTTGAAAGGGTATGAATCCATCCATTTATAAATTGGCGACGATCGCTTTGAGAACGGGGACTCCACATGGCTGGTCCTTTGGATCGGTTGAGCATGCGAAATTGGAGGGCTGAACTGTCGGTAACTAGCCCCATTTGACCTCCAAGGGCATCGATTTCGCGCACAATTTGTCCTTTTGCAATTCCACCCACAGCTGGGTTGCAACTCATCTGTCCAATTTTGTTCATATCCATGGTGATGAGAAGTGTTTTGGAACCCATGTTGGCGGCTGCAGCTGCAGCTTCGTTTCCTGCATGACCAGCACCAATAACTATTATATCGTATTGAAAATTCATTTTTCTATTTTCTATTTAGTCATTTTCTATTTATCATTTCTAACGAAAGCTCTTTAAAACAATCGATATCTGCATAATGTTTTGGGCTGCAAAGTTATAAATTTACGAGGACTTATTGGTTAATATTGCTGAAGATTATGCTTTGTAACCTTCTGTTTACTATAAGAAAGTTTGATTATTGTCTAAAGATGGATTACATGAATATGACCATATTGCAGTTGTGCTAATTCGTTCTAATTGATTATGAATTGGTATATTATATATTGATATACAAATATATACGTCATTATTATCCAGTCATTTTTCCTATTTTTCAACTTTATAGTCCTACGTTTAAGTTTTCATGAGAATTCTTTGGCCGAAATATATGGTTGAGAAATGGAAATTTTATTCATTGGTATCCGATGCCCTTTACTATAAACTGCTGATGACAGTTTATAGTAAAGGGTTTGCTTTATGTCGCTCATATGTCGCTTATAATTCAGAATTAACACTAATTTATTACGCTTTTCTTTACCGAATAGGGGTTTTCATTCTGAACTTTTTTAAGGTTTTCCCAAAATATTTTAGCATGGCTTAAATAAAAAGTCCGACTTTCTCTCGAAAATCGGACGTAGCAAAATTATAGAGATTTAGATTATTGAACTGAGTTTGAATCAGTAGGGATGAATACTTTCTTGACTTGTTGAATGGCAGCTGCGGTGCCAAATTTGTAGGTTAAATTATAACTTTTATCAACATTAGTACCAAATTCTTTGGTGTGAATAACCATATTTACAGAATCACCAACGGCTAAAGGCTGGAGTGATTTCAAATTGAACGAAACGATTCCCCATTTCCAGAACAACGGATTATCGTTATTGGCATTGTGCCGAAATTCTAAATGAACTTTGCCGTCGGTATATGTTTTCGTACTGTCGGAGACTAAGTTGATATAATGTATTTTATTTTGACCCTGATAATTAAACTCTACATTCAAATAATTGCTGCCTACCCACATGTCATTTATGTTAATCGCGTCATTGCCGATGCTGTCTTGTGTGGCTGTTGTAATTTTAAATATCTTTTTAGTAAGCACTTCATACACATCATTTAAACTTACTTTGTGGTTGTACAAGTTATTTTCCCCGTTTACAGATAAAATGCTGTAGCTTGCAATAATTCGTTGCCCATCGGCAGGTCTGTAGTAAGGGAAATTAGTTGTTGTAACCCACATTCGATCGTTGTTGTCTAACCTGAAATAAAATCCCGAACTTTGGGTTGGATTTTCAACAGTTGCGATACTCATAAAGCTGTTTGGTGGCAGATACTGATTTTCATCTCTGTTGCATGACACTAATAGCAACAGTGTCAGTATACTTAGTATAAGTTTTCTCATAATGCTAATATTTTTAAATTATGGTCATTATATTTGTAAGAGGAATGGAAATCTATCAGTATATTTAGTTAAATTTCAGTCAAAAATTATACCATTTTTTGCGTACTTGTCCTCATCATACTTTAGACGGAATTTCGATTAAAAACGTTGCATTGATTAAATTGTAACTGTAAATCGTATGGACAAGTATTTGATAGATTCAATATTTTTTATATCAATATTCGAATGTGTGCTTACAAACATCTAGCTTCTGTCGATTATTTAAATTTATGACAAATAATCGTATTTAATTTATAATCTAATTGCAATAAGGGGAATATTTAGAATTGAAATATATATCGGTACGAGACTTGGTTGAGGTTTCAAACACGGTGTTTGATTCAAAAACTTTACTAATAAAATGCAAACGGATTTACGAAGTTAATCACTGTTGCAAGTGAATTACGTAAAGAAGCGGAAGGTAATATAATCTTTATTATCAACAAGTTATATTTTTTTAAAAAATCCACTTCAATTTTTTTAAATTTCAAATTGAAGTGGATTCTAACTATAATTATTTATAAACTGATTTGTTATTCTGCCGAAAATTTATAAATGCACCATTCATCGTATTTTTGTCCAGGGCGCAGCACGGGACTTGGGAAAAAGGGGATATTCGGTGAATTAGGAAATCCCTGGGTCTCGAAGCAAACGGCATCTTGACGGTCGTAGATCTTATTCTCTTTACCGGTTTGTTTTTCAATCCAGTTGCCGGTATAAATTTGCATACCGGGCTGAGTTGTGAAAATTTCAAGTTTTCTTCCAGTCACGGGCTCATAAACCGTTCCGGCTAATGATAAATCACCAGCTTGCGATTTGCGTAAGCACCAATTGTTATCTATTCCCCTGCCTGGTACATAAGCTTCATCATCAATACGATCTCCAATAACCGTTGGCGTTCGGAAGTCGAAAGGAGTATTGACTACTGGTCGAATTTCGCCCGTAAGAGCAAAGGATTCGTCAAGAACGGTATAAAAATCAGCATTAATTTGTAAAACGTGGTTTTTAATTGATCCGTTTCCTGCTCCCTTCAAATTGAAATAAGAATGGTTTGTAAGTCCAATAATCGTTGATGTGTCGGAAGTGGCTTCGTAATGAATTTTCACTTCGTTTTCGTCCGAAAGAATATAAGAGCAGGTTACAGTTAAATTCCCAGGGTAGCCTTCCTCTCCGTTGGGTGAAAAAAGTTCGAGCACCAATTCTTGCTGAGTTGCCGATTTCATAGTCCACACTTTTTCATTAAAGCCATGAATGCCACCATGAAGGGAGTTCGTTCCATTATTTACAGGCAAAGTATATTCCACTCCTTCGAGTGTAAATTTACCATCTTTAATCCTGTTGGCAAAGCGCCCACAAACAGCACCGTAATAAATTTCTTTATTTATTACTTCTTCAAGCGTGTCAAATCCGAGAACTACGTCGTCGAATTTATTATTTTTATCGGGTGCAATCAGTCGAATAATTTTCGCACCATAATTGGTTATATCCATCGACATGCCATTTTTATTAAACAAAGTGTAAAGTGACACCGGTTTACCATTTAGATCTGATTCTAATTCTTTTACAGTTTTCATTTTTTATATTTATGCATAATTTATAATTTAAAATCAGTAATTAAAATCTTAATTACGTGCCTGTTAAATACGAAATTATGAGGTGTGAATCATGAATTAAATCTTGCAAGCGCCGTCGCCAATTTCGGCAATGTAAAACTCGGGTTTGATGCCAATTTTTGCTTCATAAGCGGCTCCAACTTCTTTGATAAAAGTATCGATTGCTTCGTCTTTCACCAAAGAAACGGTGCAACCGCCAAAACCGCCTCCTGTCATGCGCGAACCAATCACACCATTAATTTTCCAGGCTTCTTCTGCCATACAATCCAATTCGGGACCTGTTACTTCATAATCGTCGCGCAATGACACGTGTGAGGCATTCATAAGTTTGCCGAATAGAGTAATGTCTCCTGCTTTCAATGCTTTAACGGCATCGCTTGTCCGTTGAACTTCACCAACCACGTGGCGGGCACGTTTTTTAGCAATGGGATCGGTAATTGCGGATTCAATTGATTTGAATTCAGCTTCTGTCAGTTCGGCTAAATATTTTAATGGGCGAACTGTATTAAGTTGTTCGACAGCTAATTTACATTCAGCAACCCGTTGATTGTAAGCTCCTGAATCTAATTTATGAGGACTGTGAGTATTTGAAATCAGGATTTTGATCCCTTCCAATTTTACCGGAACCAATTCAAATCCTAATGTATCGCAGTTGAGGTGAATAGCGCTATCTTTGGCACCGTTAGCTGAAGCAAACTGATCCATGATGCCACAATTTACTAATGCGAACTCATGTTCAGCTTTTTGTCCGATTTGTGCCAACACTGTGCGGTTGAAACCTGTATTGAGTTGGTCGTTGAATGCAAAAGCAGTAACTACTTCGAGTGATGCCGATGATGAGAGTCCTGCACCATTGGGAACATTTCCCCAAATCAATATGTCGTAACCTTGATTTATTTTAATTCCTCGTTTAACAAATTGAGCAATGACTCCAAGCGGATAATTTACCCAAGAGTTATCTAATCGAGTAGTAAGTTGATCGAAAGAAAGAGTTTTTGATTCAGGTTGGTTTAACGATTTGAAATTAATTTCTTTCTTGTCGTTTTTTGATAAAAGCAGGTAGGTACCAAAACTTAAAGCGCAAGGGAAAACCGAACCGCCGTTGTAATCGGTATGTTCGCCGATCAGGTTAACGCGACCCGGAGAAAAATAAACAGCTTCGGCAGTAGTGCCGTAAGCTGTTTCAAAAGCTGATTTTAATTCTTGAACGGTCATAATGATGTAAATTAATTGTGAAATGTACGTTTATTCAAATGGATTGCAAATTAAGCGAAAAAATCTCGAATTAAGAAAATAGGAAGCGTGTTTTAGAACATATTTAAATCGAATGTGTTGTGAGTGGTAAAATATGATCAGAATTTTTTTTTTTAATCGAATCCATTCCAAATAGTCAATTGTAATGTGGCTATTTCAAAAGTATAGTTCAATTAATTTTTTCTTTCGAATTGAAAAAGCTTTTTGGCAACAAACCCGGTATATACGTACCCAATGCAAAACGAAGTGAGGCATTAGGTGGATAAATGAAAATAAAAAAACGCCCTATTAGGGCAATCAATTTTATTTCAAGATATTATTTTTTTTGAATAAAAAAAAGTTCAATCAATGCAAAAAACGTTGTCTGACGATTTCCTTCTGGAGATTGATGTAACTTCATGGTAAGATGTTGAATTAAATTAATTATTTAACCAACTTGTACGTTCAGTGCTGTTCGAAATTGCAATAAATTGATAACAACTATTTTAGTCGAAAAACATACGAATTAAGAAAATTTATCGGTAGGGTTTTTTACCATGCATGTTCTAACCTTGAAGCATCAAGGCGAAGGAGGATGAATAATAAAATAGTGAATCCCCATAGCGACGAACCTCCATAGCTGAAAAATGGCAAGGGAATCCCAATGACGGGCATGATACCCAATACCATTCCCACATTAATCATTAAATGGAAGAAGATGATAGAGGACACACAATATGCGTAAATACGGTTAAATGACTCCCGTTGTCTTTCGGCAATTCGAAGCAAACGCATTAATAGAAACCAATACAAAAGCAACACTGCGGTTGATCCCACAAATCCGTGTTCTTCACCAACTGTACAAAATATAAAATCTGTATCTTGTTCAGGCACATATTTCAATTTCGTCTGTGTACCATTCAGGTATCCTTTTCCCCAAAATCCCCCGGAACCGATGGCAATTTTCGATTGATTCACATTATAACCCGCTCCGAGCCGGGCATCTTCCATATTCAGCACTACTTTAATCCGGACTTGTTGATGTGGTTCCAATACTTTTTGAAAAAGGTAATCTGCCGAAAATGAAAAAATGACTGAACCAATTGACAGGAAAATAATAAACCAATATCGTTTGAATCGTTTTATCAGCTCAATAATAAACCAATAAAATGATGAAGCTATTGCCGTTCCAATGCCAACGTAATTATAATTAATAATATACCAGGAATTCAGAATATATGAAATCAACGCAATAAAAGCGATTCCCCCAAGTAAGATCAACGCTTCCTTGTGATCTCGCATATAAATAAAAGCGTAAAAAAACTGTATGAGTAAAATCAGAGACATGGCGATAACCATACCCAATGTTCCTTGATTATCACCGAGTGGTACTATACTGAAACGGATAATGACAATGAAAAGTACGATTGCGAATGAAACCAGCACCAGCACTATCCCTTTCATCCCCTCGCGATATAACATAAATAAAAACGCTATGAATACCAACGCGGAGCCTGTTTCCTGTTGCAAAACGATCAGTGCAAACGGAATGAAAATTAAAAGACCGGGGGGAATAAGATCTTTCCAGTGTTTTAGTTTATAGTTGTACGAACTCATGTACTTTGCTAAAGCTAAAGCAGTTGCCATTTTCGCTATTTCGGCAGGTTGAAAACTGATTGGACCAAAAACCAGCCAAGAACGCGAACCTTTGATGTCGGGTGCCAGAAATATGGTGGCAATAAGCAACAAAATAGTAGCGGCATAAATGAAATAGGCAAATATGCTGTACATTTTCGCATCAATTAGTAGCAACATGCCCCCCAGCCCGAATGCCGTCAAAATCCAGATAAATTGCTTACCTGCACGCTGGTCGAAATCAAAAATAGTTGATTGATCGAAATTATAACTAGCTCCATAAATATTGAGCCAGCCAATCACAATCAATATAACGTAGAGTGCTATCGTTGTCCAATCTAAAGCATATTTTATACTAACGTTCCTTGACATGATAGTTGGTAACTGAAGTTGAAATGCGGTTTAATAAATCTGTTCGTTCAATTTTCCCCTTGATAAATTGTTCCATCATTAAGCTGGCAATAGGAGCTGCCCAGGTAGCCCCGAAACCTGCATTTTCAATGACAACAGCAACAGCAATTTGAGGATTTTCGCGTGGTGCAAAACCAACGAAAATGGAATGATCTTTCCCATGACTATTCTGAACCGTTCCTGTTTTCCCACACATGCTGATATTGGAAATTTTATATGCACTGCCAGTTCCATACTCAAAAACACGCCACATACCTTCGTTCACGATAGGAAAATATTTTGGATCTACTTTTACCCAATGGATATGTTTGAGCATTGAGTCGGATTTATTCAAATGAGGGGTGATATAAAATCCCTGATTGGCAATAATAGCTTGCGTATTTGCTAATTGTAAAGGTGTTACCAATACTTCTCCCTGTCCTATGGATAAAGATCGAATGGTGATGGCACGCCATCCTGTTTTACTGCGGTACACGCGATTGTAAAACTTCTCCGAGGGAATAAATCCACGTGATTGATCGTAAATATCTGAATCGGTAAACTTTCGACCCAACCCGAAACTTTTAACCCGATCTTCCCATTCGTTAAAATTTTTACGGAAAATGGCATTTTTCTCACCATAACCATCTTTTTCTAATGTTGTTTTAAACGCATTCCAGAAATATGGATTACAACTTTGTTCAATAGCATCAAGTAAACTTACGGGTGAACCGTGATGGTGAGTACATTTTATTGGGTAGGACTCGGGTCCATTACAAGCAAACATGCTGTGTGATGTAATGCCACCCATTTGCTGAAGTACCAGTGCTTGAACCGGCTTAAAGGATGATCCTGGTGAATATTGAGCTTGTGTAGCTCTGTTAAGCAATGGCTTGGTAGGATCTTTCATGAGTTGGATATAGTTCTTTGAACGCTGACTGCCAACCATCACGGAAGGATCGTATGATGGATTAGATGCCATGGCTAAAATTTCACCTGTTTTAGGCTCAATGGCAACAACACTTCCCATTTTACCATTGAGCAGTTTTTCTGCCAATAATTGTAAGCGGATATCAAGCGTTAAAGTCAGATTTTTGCCTGCTTTTGGAGCAATGTCTTCTTTCCCGTTATCATATCTTCCTTTAATACGTCCCTTGGCATCGCGCAACAAAATTTCGACACCCTTTTCCCCCCGAAGTTGTTCTTCATAGGTTGATTCAATTCCATCGCGTCCAGCATAATCACCCGGTATGTAATAATCATCTGAATCAATACGCGATTGTGAAACTTCGCCGATACTTCCAAGTTCATGTGCTGCCGAAGCGTAGGTATATTCACGAAGGGTTCGGTTTTGAATATAAAATCCCGGAAATTTATACATCGATTGCTGTATGGTGGCAATGTCTTCGCTGCTTAATTGAGTCATGAAAACTTGAGGCGTATAGGTAGAATAACCAGGGTTGCGGTGCCGGTCTCTTATCTCTGCCATTCTATTTATAAAAAAGGCTTTATCAATATTTAGCGCTTGACAAAAAGCAAGGGTATCCAAATCGTGGATTTCGCGAATGATAAGATTAATATCATAAGCCGGTTTATTAAATACTAATAACGTATGATTGCGGTCAAAAATTAGCCCTCTGGGTGGATAAATGGTCTTTCTAAGAAAGGCATTGCTATCAGCGCCTTCTTTATATTTCGTTTCAATGACTTGAATGGTAAAAAGTCGGATGATAAACAAAACAATTACAGCTGAAAAAATGATGGCTATTATTGTTCTTCTGTTTTGAAGGGCATCATTGATCATCTTTTCTTCCTGATAAGCGATTCATAACCGAGAATAATCAGAATAGTAACCGTTGCGCTAAGGAGTACTTTCAAAATTGTAAACCAGAAAATATGGGTAAAAGTGAATGCTTCGAGAAAAAACAAAGCAATTTGATGAATGAACACCATTACTATCAAATATTTAGTGTAGGCGCTAATCCCAAAACTGTAAAACGAAGGTGTGGGGTTATTTCCCTCATCCAAGGCTGTAAATAGTTTGATAATACCGTTGCGCAGAAAGGCAACTAATACTGTTGCAAAAGTATTCACGCCCGGGGAATTAGAAAAAATGTCGATAGAAAGCCCTAACGCAAATGCCAGCAATAATGACAACCATCGAGGAGTAAGTACCGGCAAGGAAATAATAAACAAAACATAAATATAGGGATTGATATATCCCATAAATTGAATATTATTGAGTACCAATACTTGTAAAAATAAAAGCACTATAAATCGGAATATGTTCTGAAGTACTATGGGCATTATTTATTGAGTAATTTTAATTAGGCTCTTCGGATACTTTTTCTAAGTCGCGTTGTTCTTTGAAATTCAAATAATTAATAATTTTTACATACGAAATTGTCTTGAAATCAACCGCTAATTCCACTTTGATTGAATAGTAGGCATCACTTTGGTTCAGCTTAAAATCTTCCACTCTTCCCACCGGAATTCCTTCGGGGAACGAAGGTGTTAACCCGCTTGTTATCAGCGTGTCACCTAAGGATAATTCGACATGGCGGGCTATGTCGGTGAGATTTGCATAGCGAGTATCTTCGCCGTTCCACATTAAGGCACCAATGTAATTGTTTCGCTTCAATCGGCAACTGATTTCGAGTTTAGGATTGAGAATTGGAATAACAACAGCGAAATTGTCCGACACATTTTTTACTATGCCTACTACGCCATCGTTGTTCACCACGCCCATGTCGGGTTTAATACCATCTTTCGAACCTCTATCAATGGTTATATAGTTTTGAAGTTTGTTGGTACTGCAATTTATCACTTTAGCAGAGATAAACCGGTATTGCATTTCGGGTGGTATACGAAAATCTATCGAGTCTCTCCGGATAGGATGGAGAACTGCCAATTCATTTTTAAGTTTGATAACCTGATTTTTAAGTGTCGTATTTTCTTCGGAAAGATTTTTGTTGGCAGTTTTCAGATTCAGAAATTCGAAAAAAGAATTGTCCCAATCATATAAAGTTGAAACCACCTCATTACCAGATGTAAGGAAAATACTCCGTTGATAATTTTCATTCTTTATGACCATGCTGAAAGCGATTATTTCTAAAATCAGAAATAAGAATACAACACTGTAACGAATCAAAAAATTAATCAGATTCTTCATAACGAATAAAATTCAAAACCCTTGAAAGGTATTAAAAAAGAATTTTGGGTACGTATGGCTTGGAATGTCAACAGCAATACGTACCGAAACCAGTTTATCGAATGAGGAATGAGAATTTGTCTACATTTTTCAACGCAATTCCTGTGCCTCTTGCCACAGCGCGAAGCGGATCTTCGGCAATATGGAACTGAATATTGATCTTGTCGGTTAACCGTTTGTCCAACCCGCGCAACAAAGCTCCACCACCGGCAAGATAAACGCCATGTTCTACAATGTCGGAATATAATTCGGGCGGAGTTTGTTCGAGTGCGCTCAAAATAGCTGCTTCAATTTTAGAAATTGATTTTTCCAAACAATGTGCGATTTCTTGATATGAAACTGGCACTTCCATCGGGAGAGCGGTCATACGGTTTGGCCCACGAACGATATAATCTTCAGGAGCATCTTCTAAGTCAGTTAAAGCTGCACCCACATTGATTTTAATCAGCTCGGCTGTGCGTTCCCCCACTTTAATGTTATGCATACGTCCCATATATTCCACGATATCTAAAGTCAAATCGTCGCCGGCAATACGGATGGATTTATTGGAAACAATTCCACCAAGGGAGATGACGGCAATTTCGGTAGTGCCTCCGCCGATATCTACAATCATGCAGCCATTTGGAGCTTCTACATCGATTCCAATCCCAATAGCTGCGGCCATAGGTTCGTAAATCATATACACTTCGCGTCCTCCGGCATGTTCCGATGAGTCGCGAACTGCACGGATTTCGACTTCGGTGCTTCCTGATGGAATGCAAACTACCATTTTAAGAGTAGGGGAGAAGAGACGATTTTTTGTTGGGATCATTTTAATCATTCCCCGTATCATCAATTCAGCGGCATAAAAGTCGGCAATAACTCCATCGCGAAGTGGACGAACTGTGCGAATACCCTCATTTTCTTTCCCTTGCATTTGGCGGGCTTTTTCGCCAATTGCTATTAATTTATCTGAACGCCTGTCAAGTGCTACAACTGATGGCTCGTCCACCACGATTTTATCATTGTGAATTATAATTGTATTGGCCGTTCCAAGGTCAATAGCTATTTCTTGAGTAAATGAAAATAGTCCCATCTTCTTAATTTATTTCAGGTTGTTTTATGTATCGTTTTATCGTTTACAATCGATTGATAACAAGCTATATTATTTGAATTTTTGTACATTGCGAAAAATTAATGTTTAAAATGACGGAATCCGGTTGTTACCATTGACAATCCGTTTTGATTACAATTTTCAATCGAAAGTTTATCGTTTATTGAACCTCCCGGCTGAATAACGGCTGTAATCCCAGCTTCAGCTGCAATTTGTACGCTGTCAGGAAATGGGAAAAATGCATCTGAAGCCATTACGACTCCTTTCAAATCAAACTTAAATGATTCTGCTTTTTCGATGGCATGAACCAACGCATCAACCCGTGAGGTTTGTCCTACACCACTTGCAATAAGTTGTTTGTTTTTTGCCAGCACAATCGCATTTGATTTACTGTGTTTCACTATTTTGTTTGCAAAGAGCAAATCTTCAATTTCTTCATTTGTGGGTGCTTTTTCAGTAACAGTGTTCAGATTTTCGACTGTTTCAGTGTGCATATCTTTATCTTGAATCAATACACCGTTAAGCAATGAGCGGAACTGCATGTTTCTGACTTTTGGACTTTTCAGAATCAAGATGATTCTATTTTTCTTTGCGCTGAGTATTTCCAATGCTTCCAAATCATAATCAGGGGCAATCACCACCTCGAAAAATATTTTGTTCATTTCTTCAGCTGTAGTACGATCAATGATGGCATTGGTAATTAATACGCCACCAAAAGCGGACACTGGATCGCCGGCTAAAGCATCTTTCCATGCTTCAACGAGTTTTTCGCGCGAGGCAATACCGCAGGCATTGTTATGCTTAAGGATTGCAAAGGTTATTTCTTCAAAGTCGTTAATCAGATTTACGGCGGCATCAATGTCGAGCAGATTGTTATATGAAATTTCTTTGCCTTGCAATTGTTCGAACATGTCGTCAAATTGTCCGAAGTATACACCACGTTGATGCGGATTTTCTCCGTAACGAAGCACTTTTGAGCCATTTTCGCTATGGCGGAATGCCGATTTTTCATCGCCATCAAAGTAATTGAAAATGGCTGAATCGTAATGCGACGAAACGGCAAAAGCTTCTTTGGCAAACCATCGCCGTTCTTCAACCGAAGTTTGTGCTCCATTTGCCGTTATAATTTCTAATAACTGTTCGTATTGACCTTGAGATGCGATGATAACTACATCTTTGTAGTTTTTGGCTGCTGCGCGAATCAGCGAAATGCCTCCGATATCTATTTTTTCGATCGTGGTGGGTTCATCAGCTCCTGCGGCTACAGTTGCTTCGAAGGGATATAAATCGACGATTACCAAATCAATTTCGGGAATTTCGTATTCTTCAATTTGTGATTGATCTTGTGGTAAATCGCGGCGGTTCAGAATGCCACCAAAAACTTTTGGATGCAGGGTTTTAACTCTTCCACCCAAAATAGAAGGATAACCGGTCAGATCTTCAACCGAATTACAGGGAATTCCCAGCGATTCGATAAACGCTTGTGTGCCTCCGGTAGAGATAAATTCAACCCCTTCGGCGTGCAGTTTTTGTATGATAATGTCTAATTTATCTTTGTGATAAACAGATACTAAGGCTCTTTTAATTGATTTCTTTTCCATCTTCCGTTTTTGCGTTTATTTATGGGATGCAAAACTACAAAAAAATACTTGTTTAATCAACACAAAAACTGATTGATTTTGAGACTAAAGCATTTTTAGTATGTTGTTACAGAAATACACGAAAAAGAGGGGAAAAGAGATTAAATCAGATCAGCATATCCTACTTGCCGTATGTTGAATCATGAACCACATTTTTCTTAATCCATTCGTCCAAATCAGTGGCATCATCCAATCCCAACCGGTTTTTTATTATATTCCGCCGATGGTAAAGAGCATGTTTGGTCAAACCGAGCAAACTCGAACTGTCGGCAATATCTACTTCGAAACTGATAAGTGCAATTACTTTTAAATCAGCATACGTGAGGTTGGGATGATTCATTTGCAGGTCAGAAAAGTTATTTCCGAAAATCCGCCGCGCTTCATCAATATAATGACTCCACTCCACATCCGAGATGATGGATTGTTTGGTGATTTCGGCCAGAAAGGTATCGAACTTATCCTGCTTTTTTAATCCCATTTGCAGCTTGTTGAACCGGAGCGTATTTTCAATTTTATTTTGCAGTTTAGACAAGAGCAGTTTCTTGTTTTGACTATTTTCAAGTTCTTTCTTTTCCATTTCAGTCCGGATTTTCTGATTTTCCAAATCCTGCATGTTTCTTTTCTTTTTAAATTGGGCACTTGCTAAAAGTAAAACAATGAAAATAACCAACGCCGCGATGATAAGCACAGCAATAAGTATCATGTTGTTTTGGTTTTGTATTTTCAACCGGGCATTTTCCCTGTCTTTCCCTGCTAAATCATACTGAACATCGATGCGATAGAGCTGGCTGCTGATTTTTTTCTGAAAAAGAGAGTCCCTCAGTATGTACGCGGATTCCAGGTGATTAAACGCCTGTTTATAATTATGGTGAGCTTTGGATATATATGCACCTGCCACGTACCGGATATAATCCGAATTTTCGTTCAGCGAATCTTTAAAAGCCAGATTCAGGTAAAATTGAGCCGAATCCGTTCGATTTAACTTCGAATACACATACGACAAAATGGAAACATAATAAGATTCCGGTTTGCGGGTTAGCCTCAACGCTTTCAGAATTGATTCTTTGGACCGTAACAAATCTTTTTTGTACAAGAGTTCACCTTGTCGCAGCAGGATGCTCCGATAATTAATGGTGTCGCCCGATTGCCGCGAAAGTTTTAATGCCAGGTCGGAATAATGCATCACGCTGTCGGTGGGATAATCGAGCTGGTTGTACATATCCGAAATTTCGCGGTACGAATATGCCAGGTATTTTGTTTCATTCGCGGAAAGAAAGTGTTGTACCGATTTTTTAAAATAATCCAGGGCCGGTTTATACAATTCATCCTGCATGCTCAGATACCCGATATAAAAATCCACCAACCCTTTCAACTTTTCGTCCCCGGTATGGCTGAATAAGTCATCCGCTATTTTATAATCAGTCAACGCTTCTTTGGGCTGATTCTTTAACCTGTGTATAGTTCCTGACACATAATACGACAAACCCTTGTATGTATACAGATTACTCTGAGCATAATAGTTTAGCGAAATACGAATCAGGCTGTCTGAAGCAACCGGTACATTTAATTTAATCAGCACCCGGGTGTAATGCAGGCACCAGGCGGCATAATCGGCAGCGGGCAGTTTTTCGGGGTGTGGAATTGCGTTTAGCAGCCGGAAAGCACTGTCGGGACGGTTGTCCAACAGTTTTTCGGCACGAAGAATGGTTTCGTTGTGGGTATAAGGATGCTCACACGAAGCAAGGGTAACAGCGAACAGTATAAGTATAAAGTTTTTTTTCATAAACAGAAGTTGTTTTATAAAGTTCGCATTTTTTTACGACAGGACTTTGCTGTGGAAACTGAAAAAGAAATCTCCCGCTTTTTCTTCGGCTGAACCAAACGGGTTAGTTAAAATGAGTGCTTTCAAAGCCTGTAAAATCACCCGTACAAATAATTATTAATTTTAATATATAAATGCATGATATTTAGTAAGTTGTAAAAAATGAATTTAAGATTCGTACAATTTTTATTTTTGGAAATGATAAAAGTGAACTTTAACTTTGAATGCAAAAGTAATCAAATTATTCTAACTTTAAAAAATGAGTATTATGAAACATTCAAAATTATTCAGTATTTTAGTTGTTCTGTTTTTGAATCTGCCTTTAATTGCATTTGCTTCAACAGACATCGATTTAACTAAAATACCACCTCCACCACCAACACCGAATACTCCCAGCACCCAACTTCCGGTTTCTGCAACAATTGATAATATACAGTTAATGGTCTACTTCGAATCAACGGTAGGAAATGCTACTATCACTGTATATGATGAATTCAATAATATTGTTGCCACGGAAACTGTTGATACCTATAACTTAAATACAGTTTCAATCCCTTCTGACGTTTGGGGAGCTGGTAATTATTCATTAACGATTACATACGGTACTACCGGAGCAACGGGAACATTCAATTTACAATAAAAAAATGAAAAGCGGTACGGTCAAACGGAAAAGAAAAATTGATAGTGAATCTGTTTTTGACCAAAACTAAATACGAATTCTGTGAAGCTGTGCCGCTTTTTTAAAAGATTAATGTAAACAGTATTAAACATTCCGGTTTTTTTAAAAGTGACAGGGATCAAGGCTAAATACATATTAATAACATGTTGAATTCTTTCTGTTTCGGCTGAATTAGAATTAAATAAAAAGTATTCTTAAGGTTAACCATTAGAAAAGACGAATGAATTCATCAATTTTCATAACGTTCATTTTGGACTTTATTTAATTAAAATGTATAAATGTGATTGATTTTATAACTCGTTTTTGAGTATCAAAAAAGGATATTTTTCTGCTGATTTTTATCGGTCAATGGACGGAGGATGGACGGTAGACGGACGGTAGATGAGCAGTCCAAAAAAATAGCTTTTTATAAAAAGTATCAAATATTTTTTGCATATAATTATGAATATAAATTTTTAAAATTAAAAAAACATGGGAGAATCTAAAAACAATCTCGCCACCGAAGGTCTCAGTGGCCAAGTAGGAAATTTAGTATTCCGTCGCCGAAAGGGAGATGGAAAAGTGTTTGTATCGGTACATCCTTCAGCTCGGCAAGGCGTACCCAGTGAAGCGCAACAGCAAGTTAACAGTCGGTTTCAGGAAGCGGTAATTTACGGTAAATCGGTAATTGCCGACCCTGACAAGAAAGCTCTTTACGGAGAAAAAGCAGCCGTTGGTCAGTCAGCTTACAATGTGGCGGTTGCCGATTATTTCAGTGCCCCCGACATTAAAGAAGTTGACCTGAGTGCTTATACCGGACAGGCAGGCAGTACGATTAAGATAAAAGCGATTGATGACTTTAAGGTAGCCCATGTACATGTGAAAATTGCAGGTGTGGATGGTACGCTGGTAGAAGAAGGTGAAGCCATGTTACAGGCTGATGGTTTAAACTGGCTGTATGCGGTTACTCAGGAAAATGCCAATCCGGCGGGTGATAAAATAACGGTGAGCGTTTGGGATTTACCGAATAACAGTACGATGAAAGAGGTGAATAGCTAAATGCCCCCTCCCCCCCCCTAAAGGGGGAATTTCCAACTTTTCCAAAGTCTCGAACTTTGGAAAAGTTGGAAATAAATTTTTATTTACAAACAAGAATTACCCAAATGAATAATCCAAAAGAAAACCATATAAGGATACAATTTATCAATATCAAATTGCGTCCGAAGGAAAGTCAGCTCCCCGAAAGATATATTGAATTGTTGGATTTTATTTTTCAGCGGAAAATATCCGTGAATACCTATTCGGATAAATATACTCGGATTCAGTCGTTTTATGGCAAGGGAACGGAAATCGCACATGGTGAATTGGTAAATTTTACGGTGCTAAATCCCGAATTGCCGGCATATGACACACAAAATAATGAACTATGCATGATTGCCTACGATACCAAAATAGGGCCAAATGCAAAAACATGTGCCTATTATTTTGTGCCTGAATTTCATAAATTTATTGTTTTAACTAACAGCAAAATATCGATCAACCAGATAATTAAATTTTTAGAAAACTCCCTGAACGAAGTACTAAACGTTGATGAAGAAGTGGATATAACCGTGGAAAAATCATCGGAATCGATTGAACGTATTATTAATTCGGAGGCGCAATACTTAAAAGTGAGTTTATCGTATTCGAACAACGATAACAACGATGACTGGGCAGCTGCCCTGGATGGTGAATATCGCGATAATGGAGTAAAAAAGATAGAGGCAATTTACAAAGCCGATAAAAACAATTTGTTTGATATAAGCAAAACCAGATCGATTAAGGGAAATGTTATTTTAAGCCAATCGAACGGATATGCCGAAGCCAATATAATGGAGGAAAATAAAATAGTACATATTAACACCAACGATCACCCACGTGTAGAGAAAATTACGTTTATCAACGATATCACTCGAAGTATATTGGAAAAAGTCAAAGAAATATTTAACGCACCCATTTAATGCCTATGTTCTGGCCAACGCTTATGGGCTTATCGGGACTATTTTCCATTTATCCCCGAAAGAATTTATGGAAATCAATGAGGTATCCATTACTTATTGATACGGGCTTACTTAGCCTATTTATCATACTCAAAGGCGATATTTATACTCAAATTCGATTTTTGACTGAAACAATCATGGCGGTAGTCCCTAACATCCTGGGGTTTATATTAACCGGATATACAGTAATAGTGAGTGTAACGGAAAGCAAATACCTGAAATTAATGGTTAAACCCTTGCCAAATAAAAAGGTAACCTTGTATCAAATCGTAAATTCCACTTTTGCAATGGTTCTGCTGACCTTATGCACTACATTGCTGGTGGGGTTTGTGGCGAATTATATGGTAAAAGCCAATTTGACAATATTGGATAGCCTAACTCGTTACACGAATATACTGAACGCGTTATCACTTTTTGTGTTGTTATTCTTTTTTTTATACGCTGTTTTTGCTATTAAAGATGTGGTAATCAATGTATTTAATTTTGGACAATTTATAAATAAGATGGAAAGCGAGGGAGATGAGGAAACGAGGGAACAAGAAGACTAGTGCTAAGTTAATTTGAAGAATGAATCAATTTGAAAATTTTAAAATGGAATAAATCAATGATTTATGATTAGTTCAATACGCCATAATTAGCTTAACATAACACTAGTAAATAAAGAAATCAACAAAATTAATTCAAATCGACATGAAACAAAAAATTCCTATTTACATCGTACTGTTCATTATTGGCACTTTAATGACAGTTAGTGCTCAGCAAATGGTGAGTTATGCCTACGACTATGCCGGAAACCGTATTTCACGGAAAATAGTTGATATGGGGAGTAATCCATCCCATGCAAAGAAAAGCGATGACCCTGCTCCGGTTGTAGACCAGTTAGGCGGACGAACCATTACCATTTATCCGAATCCCACCAAAGGGATTATGCAACTTGAAATTACAAACGGAACTAACAAACCGCTAACCGACCAAGCTTCTGAAATGCGGATTACTATCTATAACGCACAGGGACAACAATTAATGAACAGAGCCGTGGAAGCAGGCACAACTACCCTTGATATAGCTCGGTATGCGGCGGCTTATTATATCCTCCGGGTACAGGCGGGAGATAAAATAAAGGAATTCAAAGTCATTAAAAACTAATGGACAGTTGACAGTTAACAATGGATAATGGATAATTCTTGTCAAGCCAAGCGGCAGAGCCGAGCGAATAATTGATAATGAATAATTGATAATGAATTAAATAACACATAATAAACAAAGTATAAATAACAATTCAACAAATAAAATCTTATGAAGCGACTTAAATTAATCACAGCAGTAGTAGCTGCGTTCGTATGTCTGAATTTTGTATTTGCAGTAAATCCGAAAAAGGAAACAACCGAAAACCTGGCTACCATGCTGGTGGATAAATTGGGAATAGATGTTCAATTGACAGATAGTCAGAAAATCGTCATTAAGGAGTGTACGAAAAGATACATAATTAATATGGAAAGTGCAGACTCAATAAGTTCTTCCGAATCGAAGTTCAAATCAAAAGAAAAAATATCGCAGGATTACGTGGCTTCAATTGATAGCCTGTTGACAACCAACCAGAAGAGCAAGCTGAAAACCAAAAACAGTGAACGAGAAAAGGGAATATTAAATAAATTACAAAAATAACTTTTACCCTTTAATAAATAAATCAAAAATCATATGAAAACAAAATACACTCTCCTTCTTATTTTTATTTCCATCTTTTCATTCGTAGTAAAAGCAGGAACTCATGAAATTACTGAAACAGGTAGCATATTATGGACTACGGAATATGTGGATAACTGCAACGAAACATGGAATATAACAAGTTCCGTCACAGACAAACCGATTAAAATCACTTATTATACAGGCACAGAATTAAATTATGATTTTGTAACTATTAAAAGTGTTGATGCTTTAGGAGTAGCCACTACACTGATTACGCTTAGTGGTACAAAAAGCGGTGTGATATCGACCATGCTCCCAACCGGAAAAGCCCAAATCACTTTTACTTCCGATGGCAGCGTATGTTATGCCAGCAATCCAAGCCTTTACTCAGGTTTAAATATCACTTTTGCCGTGGACAATGACTACGTAGTGAACACTAATCTTCATGTTTCGGGAAATACTCAGACAAACGGAAATGAACTGGTCGCAGGCAATTTAGGAATAGGCACTACTACCCCAACAAAAAAATTAGAAATACTCGAAGGCGTAGGGGGACGGTTTTCATTCTCTGCGGCCAATTGTACCTCGGGTTATGAAGTAGCTCAAACCATTGACAATACAGGTTATAAGTTGAATATTGGAACAACCGTGAGAGATTACCGGATTGCAATCAATGGATCAGATAAATTTGCAATTAGTACTGCCGGTAATATAGGAATCGGCACAACATCGCCTACTCAGCTATTAGATATTGAGAAAAATTATGATTATCAGTTGCGGTTGGGAAATACAAGTGGACAAGGATATAATATTGGTCGAAACGGCAGTACTGGATTTCTGACTTTTTATGGTGATCAGAGCGGATACAACGGCTATACTTTTGGCGGGGTAAATGGAACCAGAATGACAATTAACGGAAGTGGCAATGTGGGAATAGGAACTACAACACCACAGTCAAAGCTTGATGTGGCTGGAGAAATATCATTGACCGGAAGGCTGGGAATGTATCTTAGTGATCCCAATCAATCATTCAGTTATGATAGTAAAACAATGGGGCATTATTCTTTGGGTTGGTTTAATGATTCCTGGTGCAGCAGTTATGGTCTGGCTTTATGGATGAGTGGTTATGGTGGAGTAAAATTCTTCACAACGGGAACTGCCAGAATGGTTATAGATCACGATGGCAAAGTTGGTATCGGTACTTTAAATCCTGATGCCCTCCTTACAGTTAATGGCACCATTCATGCCAAAGAAGTAAATGTAACTGTTGATATTCCTGCCGATTATGTATTCAAACCCACATACAAACTGATGCCGCTCCATCAGGTAGAACAATATGTAAAGACCAACAGCCATTTGCCTGAAATTCCTTCGGCTGACGAGATTACTAAAAAGGGGTTGAGCGTGGGCGAAATGCAAAACAAACTGCTGCAGAAGATTGAAGAGTTGACATTGTATGTGATTGAACAGCAGAAACAGATTGAGGAATTGAAAGCCTCCCTTAATCCCTCCAAAGGAGGGAAATAAAAAGCACCACCTAACCTCCTTGAAGGGGAGGGATGATTAAAAGTAATAGTAGACCTACAATAACTTTATAAAAATCAACTCCAATGAAATCAATATATTCTTTCATCCTGTTTATGTTCGTTTGCATGGGCATAAGTGCCCAAACGGGCAGCGTTAGTTTTCAATATGATGACGATGGAAATGTCAAACAACGATTGGTAATTTCAGTACCTGCTCAGGTAAAATCGCACCATACGCAAACTGATTCCGTTCAGGTTCAGGTAACCGATGAGTTAGGCAATCAAAAAGTAATTATTTATCCCAATCCAACTAAAGGACAATTTCAAATCAACATTACAAGACTTGATTTCAAAGCAAAAAACTTTTATACTATATTTTCAACTACTGGCAGCCGGTTAATCTATGGCGAGTTGTCCGATACTATGACAGGGGTGGATATTTCTCAATTCCCTTCGGGAACCTATTTGCTGGATATTATTTTGGGTGACAAAGTTTCCCGCTGGAAAGTAATTAAACAATAAATTGTAATTATTATGAGAATCAAACATATATTGATATGTCTGTTTATGATTGCGGGCATAGCAAATGCCCAGTTTCAAAACTACATGTTGAAAGATACTGATGCAGCAACTGATAATCATACCTACGTGGGCAGGGATTACGTCAGGTTACTGCCGGGTTATCATTTCTCCGCAACAGAACATGGCAAAACCATGCATGCGAAAGTACAAAGCGCCGTGTCAACTACTGATGCCAATAACTTTGTGGCTATTGCCATTCCTCCAATCGGAGGAACATCCGATGATGTAACAGCTATAGATAAAAGCAAAGCAGTTGGACAGATACCAATTTCTTCTTCGGTAAGTCCATCGGGGGCCAAATGCTACAATGTGCCTATCGAAACAGTTCCGGGACGAATGGGCTTCCAACCCAATATATCGCTCTCCTACAACAGCCAGGCCGGAAACGGCGTAGTCGGGATGGGTTGGAGTATCAGTGGGCTATCGTCGATTGAACGGGTAAATAAAACAGTGTTCTTTGATGGAAAAAACGATATTCCTGCTTTAACCATTGAGGATGCATTTGCACTGGATGGGATGCGTTTAATTGAAACTCCTAACACCCGGACAAGCACACAAATGAGCTTTGAAACCGTACAAGGGAATACTAAAGTGACAGCCTATATAACAGGTAATATCGTAAAATACTTTAAAGTTTTGTATCCGAACGGGAATACAGGCCTTTTTGGTTTTGATACCAATACCACTTCAAGGCTTTCTTATCCGGTTACATCACTGACCGATCTGAATGGAAGCGTGATTACTTTTTCGTATACATTGGACACTGTGGATTTGAATTCAGGAAGCACGAATGAATCCTATTATATTGATGAAATAAATTATGGTAAATGTGCTGATAAACCTGATTTTGCAAAAATAAAGTTCAGGTATTTCACTACAAGGCCCGATATAATGGTCGCATTTCAATCCACAAAATCAAATATTGTTCGGAATCTTTTGTCTAAAATTGAAAGTTTTGTAAATACCGACTCTGTGCGTTGTTATCAGCTTGGCTATACAAGTGTTGATCCGAAAACACCCTTAAATGTAAATGATGTTTCCAGATTGATTCAAATAAACAGTACGGCCAACGGAGAGAGAATAAATCCAATAAAAATATATTATGGCGAAGATGTTAGTCAAACAGTAAAAAGTACCCAAAATACTTATACCAATGCTAATTTTAATTTAAGTCAGGTTAATGCAATTCGTGGAAAATTTGATGTAAATCCACAAAATGATGCCTTATTGGTTTACCCAAAAAAAGAAGCCTATAATAGGCTATCTAATGGAACTTATACAACAAATTATCTGAATAACGAGGCAATAAATGTGTACCAGAATGTGAAAGATGGTAGTTCAGTTCCTTGTCCGGTTATAGATAATGGTATCGAAATTCCATTTGCTACAGGTGCTGGATTCGAAAATGTATTTGCAGCCAATGTGGATGGAAAAGGACAGGATGAGATTGTAAAAGTGAATGTGAAATATGTAAATTTCTACGATTATTACAAAGAATACCTTACATTTAATATATATAGCGTTAATAGTAATAAAAAGTTACAGTTGTTTAATAGTATTGACTATTCGTTAGGTGTGGCACTATCCTCTGGGTTAGGAACGTATGCGGTGACACCCTGGAAATTTTACACCGGTAATTTTACGGGACATGGGAAAACGGAAGCATTAGCATTGTCGAAAGATAACAGTATAAAAAACAATGCATTACTTATATATTTAGATGGTACTGCAACGAATATCCTTACACAAAGTAACTTGACAAATGATTCAACCGAGCTGATTTATCCGATGGATATTGATGGAGACGGACAGACTGAGATTGTAGATGTAAGAGCTGATCAAACCTATTTATATAAATTTGTAGCTGGTACCGGTTTTCAACCTGTTGGTACTTGGGCATTAACGACAACTGATTTTAATGAGGCTAATGCACGACAAATACTATTTGCTGATTTAAATGGGGATGGAAATATTGATATTATTCGTTCACCAAGACCTCAGGAACCTAAATGGGATGTATTTCCTACAAGGTATGCTCCTTCATGGTTCAGTAGTTTGCCAGTATGGAAACCGTATGTTGCATGTGATATTTGTGGATATATTCACATTCCGCCTATTATTGGAGCAGAAGATGGTAAATTATATAATAAAAAATATATTGAAAAAAATAGTACCGGGGTTATTGACCACAACAATCCGGGATCACCTTATGCACCAGGGTATACACCGGATGGATATCAATATCCGAATATTTTAAGTGGTGGAAAAGAATATGAAGTAGCATGTCCTGGTTGCGGAAAAACACGAAGGTTTACAATACCTGTTTGGGATGCCATGCATTGTTGGCAAGATAATAGTGAACTGTCAACTTTTCTGTCAGATGAAGTATACTGTCCAAATCCTGCTCATGGTTTATTGACTTTTACAACAACAATAAATAAAAGTGATTGGTCTTATACTCCTCCTCCTGAACAAGACCCAGTGCCAATTAGTCATAATGACTGGATATATCAATATACAAATGGTTGCACGATTGTAAAAACAGAAACAGTCAATGGAATAGCCCGGTTAAATAATTATAAATATTCCATTCATGAATTGAATGGCGATGATATACCTGATTTAATAATTCAGACCGGCATTGGTTTTACATCCTACACTTTTGATACAAAAAGCAGAAGTTTTCAAAATTCAGCAACGAATTTTTATGATCCAACTCTGACCAACTCATTCGAACTGTTAGACTATGATATTAATTCAGCACATTCATATTCTTCTCTTTTAGCGTTAGGCTCCAATTATCTGATAAGTTTTGAGTTCCCATTTAATCATACACGCAGCGGTATGGTTTCACTAATGGTAAATAGTTTGGGAGTTGCTGACAAAACGGATTACAGCCAGCTATCCCAGGGTACAAATTACACAATGGGAAATTCAGCGATTTTCCCGTATACCGACTATAATGGCTCGATGTGGGTAACAAGCCAGACAAATGCCATGTATAATAAACAAATGATAGGTAATGCAACCTATTCTTATGCCGGAGCCATTGCCCATAATCAGGGTTTGGGGTTGCTAGGATTTAGCTCCATGGTATCAACTGACTTGATGAAGAACAAGACGGTTACTACTGAATTTGATCCTGTACATTCCGGAGCTGTAACCCATCAAACATCTAATGAAGCAGAATCAAGTTTCACTTATGATTTCAGTACATGGACCAAAACCAAAATGAAATTGTTACTCACCAATAAGACAGTAACAGATAAACTGAGGGGAAATACAGTATCTGTAAGTTATCCGATTGATAAATACGACATTTATGGAAATGCAGGAAAGGAAGTAACCAATTTTGGTGGTGGAATAACATCAACTGTTACCAATACTTACGATAACCGGATTGGTGATGTCAATTTGATTGGATTGCTGACGAACAGAGTTACCACCAATGTGCGTGGAACGAATACTTCAAGCCAAACCGAAGAATATGTGTATCCTACCGATAATCGGTTGCAGTATGCCCGAAAGTATGTTGGCACGAATATGATTACACAAACCGAATATAAGTATAATACTTCTTATGGAACGGTAAGTGATGAAATAATGCATAATATTCCTACGAATGATTATTTGACCACATCGTACACCTACTGGGATAATGATAAATGTTCCTTGAAAACCAAAACAGATCCAATGGGGATTAGCACATCTTATTCATATAATTTCGATAAACGTTATTTAACAGGAGTTACTGATTATTTAAATAATACGCTTACTTTTGGTTATGACAATTGGCGGCGCAGGAATAGTGAAACTTCAGCCTATTCAACCGGAACAGTTTTTTCAACTACTACCATTGATTTAAACTGGAATACGGCTGAATCGGAGCCCAAAAGACTGATAAAGGAAAAGGTAGCAACTACTAATCAGCCTGAAACTACCACTTATGCCGATGCTTTCGGACGTGAAACACGTAAAACGATTGTAGGATTTGATGGTTCACTTGTGTATGCCGATAAGGAATATGATAATTTCGGACATTTACTCAGCAGCACAGCTCCTTATAAAACTACTCCACTGTGGACGACCTACAGGTATGACGAATTTGACCGCCCTATAAGCGTGGTTCAACCCAATGGAAGCACAAGGTCTTATGCCTATAGTGGCAATACGGTATCCGAAAATAAAGACGGCATATCTACTTCCAAAACCACTGATGCAACCGGTATGCTCGTTAATTCAACTGATAACGGAGGATCTGTAACGTACGCCTACCGGGCAGATGGACAGCCGGACAATGTAAATGCAGCAGGAGTAGTTACCAGTTTTGAATATAATGATCCGTATAACCGCCAAACTAAACTGATTGACCCGAGTGCCGGAACGGTAGGAACGGCTTACAATGATGCCGGTCATCAGGTAACGCAAACATGGAACAGTGGAAAAAATATCACAACTGTAATAAATCAGTATGGACAGCCAACAAGTAAAATCACAAATGATTTGGTGAACACTGATATAACCACCTCGTATGGGTATGATTCTTACGGAAGACCAACAAGCAGCACCAGTACCAATGGGACTTCCAAAGGATTGGTTTATGACCCAATAACTGGGCGTTTAAGTAGTATGTCTGAAACAGTAAACGGTAAAACCTATCAGGAAGTGTATGGATATGATAAAGCGCGAATAGGTAACATAACATACAATACCGGTTCAGGAACTACACTGGTTAACCTGACCTCTGTGGTATATAAATACAATACCAACGGGTATTTGTACCGGTTAGAAGATGATTCGGGCAATCGGTTTAGTGAAACCAACAGCATGAATGAGTTAGGTCAGGAAACTTCGGTATTGCTGGGTAACGGGTTGACCACCACCAAAAGCTATACACCTGAAGGATTATGGACAAATGTTACTACAACGAACAATATTCAGAATATGAATTATGACTTTAACCGCGTAACCGGTACATTGAATTCAAGAACAGATGTGGTACATGGTTTAAATGAAAGCTTTACGTATGATAATTTATACCGTCTGAAAAACTACGGTTCAAAAACCGTGGATTATTACCCGAACGGGAATATCCAGAATAAAGCCGATGTAGGTACATATACTTATCCCGATGCAAGTAAACCTTATACACTGACCTCGGTAAATACAAGTTCAGATTTGGCGAATGAACTGAATGTAACTTATACGGTGCTGTCACGACCAACTTCTATTAGTAATGCCAACGGATTATCGGTTGCATTCAGCTATAACGATGATTACGACAGGGCAACTATGCAGGTAAAACAAGGCACTACCGAAACGCTAAGCAAAACCTACTTTGCCGGTGGCAAGTACGAGATTGAAACGGTAGGAGGAGTTGATAAACAGCGGTTGTACGTGGACGGTTCGTCTTACAATGCTTCGGTATTACTGGAGAAAACCGGAAGTGCTGGTGCTCAAACCTACTATTTGCATCGCGATTATTTGGGAAGTATTACTCAAATTACAGATAATAATGCTAATTTAGCCGCCGAATACAGTTATGATGCGTGGGGGCGCCTGCGTAATCCGGTGGATTGGACACCTTATACCCAAAGTCAATTGCAACAATATTCTATGCCTTATGGAGGACGGGGTTATACCGGGCATGAACAATTGAATCAGTTTGGACTAATTAATATGAATGCCCGCTTGTACGATCCGTTGCTGGGTAGGTTTTTAGCACCCGATCCACAAGTGGCTAACCCTGAAACTACAAATGGGTTCAACCGGTTCATGTATGCGTCGGATAATCCAATGATGTATGTGGATATTAATGGTGAAGATGGACTTCCTTGGTGGTGGTTTGGAGGTGATAATTATCCAACAGGGGGATACCAACCTGATTACAATTCTAACCCGGGAAGTATTAATTCAAGCAATCACCTTTATAATCCATATTCCGGTCCGGGTTCAGGCTATCAGGGTGGCGGTTATTCCGGTTATAGCGGTGGAAGTTATGGTGGTAATTACAGCGGAAATACAACTGCGGCAGGGAGTATATTATTTTCGTTTTTACAAGAGCTTATTTATGGTTCAAGCCAGAATTCCGGTACAGGATCAGGGTCATGGTTAAGTTATAAACCGGCTGTACCTACTTCACCTAAATCAAGTTCTATAGCTTCAAAACCAATAAACCTGCCTAAACCTGTAGGTACCGGTGCTTCAAGCGTGTATTCTGGTGGAGGAAGTAGAAGAGGTGGCGGAGTAAATTTTAAGATGCCAGGCGTTGAATTTTATGCTGGACTAGCTACAACTACAGGCAACGTAGCTTTTTATAGTAAAAAATATGATCTTTGGATTGGCAAGAATATGAAATTATACAATTGGAATTATCATGGTGGTCGTATTGGAGGTATGAAAACTGGAAGAATAATTTCAAGGGCATTTAAATTTGCAGGGTGGGTTTTAGGTGGATATAATTTTTACAAAATAAATAATGAGAATCTGTGGAAATTTAATTATACGAATGTAAGCGAAAATGCTTCAAATGTATATTCAACACTTGGTGGAATTTATGGTGCAGCTTGGTCTATTGGATGGGAAGGTGGTAGATTAATCACAAATACCGAATGGTATCAAAATATGAGGTTTAATTATTTTTATAATCATTGGGAAAATCTAGTAGGAAAACCATCAGAAGTTAATGAAGATTTATGGTATTATTTTTATGAAAATTACAACAGATGAAAATACTAAAAGTAATATATTATAATTCATATCTCTTCTATAAGAGAATATTGAAGGAAGATGATCCTCATTTTACAACAGTTTTAGCACTAAGTTTTTTATTTTCTGTGTATACTTTTAGTGTTTTTGATATATTTCTTTCATTGATTTTTCGTCAAAGAACAAGTCTTATTTTTAATATTTGTCAATGGATTATTATAACATTAATAATGTATATTTTATTTTTATATAAAAATAAAGGAGAATATATTGTAAAGAAAGAAAAACCAATACTATATAATCAACAAGTCTCAAGAATAGTTACAATTATTTTTTTTATTGGTGGAATAATTCTGATTTTTTTTGAACGTTGGTTTATTCATAAAATTTCTGGATTATAATAACCTGACTTCAGTGGTATATAAATACAATACCAACGGGTATTTGTACCGGTTAGAAGATAGTTCGGGCAATCGGTTTAGTGAAACCAACAGCATGAATGAGTTAGGTCAGGAAACTTCGGTATTGCTGGGTAACGGGTTGACCACCACCAAAAGCTATACACCTGAAGGATTATGGACA
>JAJYBB010000006.1 GCA_021779195.1 Bacteroidota bacterium
CAATGAATTCTGTTATAAATTCAATCGAAGATATTTTGGAGAAAATTTATTTGATAGGCTTATGATAGCCTCGGTTACATACAAAAATCAATTTAGGTAGTACAACGGATAATCATTTAAAAAAATAAGCTAACAATCGGTTTAATAGATTGTTAGCTTATTTTTTTAAGTGGTACCACCAGTACTACTTTTGCGCAATATCATACCTCTCTTGTATTCCTTGTTTTGTAAGTGCTTGATAATTAAATAAATTGATTTGCAACGTTTTGGCTGTCAAAAAAGATTGCATTTGATTGTAAATAATTTCATTATGTGGTGCAAATGTGGTGCAAAATTTGTATATTTGCACCACGGGTCTAATGAAATAATATACAATTATGGCAACAGTTACAGCATTTATCAGGGTTTCTACAAAAAAATCAAGCGATGTAAATGTCCGATTTAGGCTAAGAGATGGTCGCACTATGCAACTTTTCTACAAAAGCGAAATTACAGTAAAACCTTCCGATTGGGATTCAAGTTCTCAGGCAATCAAAGCTAAGGTATTATTCGACAATCAAAAACGAGCTGAATTCAATAAATCAATTAATGATCGTAAGGCTCTTGTTATTGAATTGTATAACGCCCAGCCTATCAAAGATACTTTGACCTCTGAATGGTTAGAAGATGCCATTGATAGAAAATTAAATCCCATAAAGTATAAATCAGAAGAGCCAGAGGAGGAGCAGCCTCAGAAGGTAATTGAGTTCGTTGATAATTTTGTATCAACAGCCCATTTACGCAAAGATAAGCAAACGGGCCGTTTCCTTTCGCCCAATACTAAGAAACAATATGTAACTACAGCTAAGCACCTCAAGGAGTTTGCAGCAATAAACAAGAAAAAAGATTTTGAGTTTTTTGAAATCGATCACAAATTTTATACTAATTTTGTTGAATACTTGCAACGGGAAATTCAGGCGGTGGATGAAAAAGGTGAGCTTATATTCAACGAAGATAAAACGCCAAAGCTCTCAAAACAAAACTTCTCTCAAAATTCTGTTGGTAAATATATCAGGGCTCTAAAAGTGATGTTGAATGAAGCTACACGGAACGGTATTAATACGCAAAAAGCATATAACGAGTTCCATGTTTTTAATGAGGATGTGGACAATGTGTATCTCGATGAAAAAGAATTGCTTGTTTTGAAAAATGCTGATCTTAAAAGCACTCCACACCTTGAGAGGGTTCGTGATTGGTTTTTATTGTTGGCGTGGACAGGATGCAGATTCAGTGATTTAGAAAAGATTTCCCGTACAGATATTAAAGATGGCTTTATTACTTTTCGGCAGCAGAAGACAAATACAAAAGTAACTATTCCATTGCATCCGGTTGTATTAGAGATTCTCGAAAAATATAATTTCGAAATGCCTAATTCAATAACCAATCAGAAGTTCAACGACTATATAAAAGATGCCGCTAAAGTTGCAAAGATTGAATCAGAAGAAGTCATTACAAAAACGATAGGTGGAGTCCTTAAGTCTATAACAATGCCTAAATACGACCTTATTACAAGCCATACAGGCCGTAGAAGTTTCTGCACAAATATGTACAAACGTGGTTTGCCTACATTGATGATAATGAGTATATCAGGTCATAAAACTGAAAAATCATTTCTCAAATATATTAAAGTACGTCAAGAGGAACACGCTGAAATGATGGCAGCTAAATGGAAAGAGTTTTACAAATAGTCACAAGGCATTTGCCAGATACCGTGAAATTGATGAAGATATGAAAAAGCATTTAGTCAATTTGTTGATGTAGAAATCATGTCAATGCTAATGTTTTTTTATGAATCTCGTCCCTTATTACTACAGTTATAATATTAAATGGATAAATCAATAGAAACACCTTTTTTCAAAGCCTTTGAATTTGGCCAAGTTGTGCATAATTGCATTGATTATATTAGGGAAAAATATGATTTGGGATATATGCCAGGGGTAACAATAAAACTGAATTAAATGAAAAATGGCAAAACCACTATGATGTTGTATTGCCAAAATTAATTTTAGAGGCAACAGAAGCATTTGATGATGGTGTATTAATCTACACTGAAAGTCCTCTAATTGATGAAATAGAAAGAAATCTAAATGAATGTCAAACAGACAAACAAAAGGAAAGATACATTTTTTCTTTGCTAAAACCTTTTTCCGAGATAAGTAGCATTTATTGTCCAACTGCAACAGTAAACCGGCGAAAAAAAGATATACAGGGCTGTGAAAGTGACAGGAAACATTGGGAGGCGTTGCCACCAGATAAAATTCTATTTAATACGGCTGGAAATCAATCTGGAACACCTAAGGAACAAATAGAAGCATGTGATAGCTTTATAGATAGATATAAAAAAGATATTGATCGGGCGTATTATATTAACAGTCAATTTTGTAAAATAACAGGTCAACAAGTAAATGAAAAAGGATCTGTTGAACATTGTTTAGAGCAGTTTGTCCGCGTACAAGTAATGTTTGCAAATCGATTAGATGCCCTCTTACTTATTTACGGGATTGATTTAATGAGACTTCAAAAAGAAAGCGGAATATACCTAAAACAGTACCGTTGTATTACTGACGTAGATTTTTACATTGGAAGTCTGGAGCTATCACAAAAATATATTGACGAATTACCTCGTTTAGAACCTGAAGACTCAACAAACAACAATACCATTAATATAAATCACAACTCAATGAACTATAAACAGATTGTTTTAAACGCCTACACCGAACACCGTGAACAAAAAACAACTTATAAGTCCTATTTCAAGAGAGAAGCACAAATTGCTAAACGTGATAACTTTGTTGAGTTTCCTGATTATTTTTCCGGGTGTCAATATGTATTAGAGTCCTATAAAAATGAGATTACAAAACGATACAATAAACGACTAACTGAAAATGATTGGGTTGTTGCAAGTGTAATGTCAGGGCATGGAATAAAGTTTGAAGACGAGGTTGTTACAGATCAATCAGACAAAAGAATACAAGACCATTTACACTACATTGCTGAGGAAAAGAAATTTGTTCAAAATAGAGGTTATGAAAATAATCATGATTATGCTTGCTTTTTGACGGAAACAGGCGAAACTACCAATGATATATGGGGACAAAGTAATGTTCGAGAGCTTTTCTGGCAAGATATTTTACAAATTGAACAGGGAGTTAATGACGCCAAAGAAGAATTATTAGTACAAAATTCCGCAAACCTACAACCGAAATCTTTGCAAAACAATACTCCTTCAGAACCTTTAAGTGAGTTCGCAGGTTTTCTGCTGACAAATAATCAAACCATTATTTCAAGTATTGTTGAGATTATTAAAAGCGACTTAAAAAATAGTAAATCTAAAAATTTGTGTGCTGCCCTTTTTACAGTGGCATTGCAAAAAAAAGGATATCTTGCCTCGACAATAAATAAAACTAAATATCACAATGCATTTGTTGGTTTATTTGGGAAAGAAGCAGGTACAAGGGCAAAGTTTACTGAAAAGGTTGGTGAAATTGCACAGGATCAATATGAAGACAAATTAGCAGAATACATTAATAGATTACCCTAATCAATTAAATTTATGTATTCGTTTTGTTTTCAAAAAATACCCTTATTAGCTCAAAAATTAAGTCGCCTTAATGTCCCTCAAAAAAGTTAATTCAAAATTAATACATAATCACAAAATCAATAGATTGCATTTGCACACCAAGTAATTCCTCAGTGAAATTGATTTGATTTAATAAATCTCCAACTACTTGAAACTCTAATAAAAAGGGACAAAAAAGGACAAAAAAGAACTGTTCTTTTTTGTCCTTTCGTATTATTGCACTACCCTCTACTTTTGCAGCATGCTTTTAATTCATACGACCGTAAACGTTTGAGATAATTGCATACGCTTGCAAAGGGGCTGTTTTACGGCTACCCCCTGAGCGGCAAAATTTTAAAATTCTACTAAAAATGAATTTGAAGGAAATTTTGCAAGAATCAGGTAACGTAACGATTGCCGTTTCTTTAGTCGATTTAAAACAATTTGCTGTAGACATAATCGAATCTACAAAAAAGGAACTTGAAGATGTAGTTATTGCCGACAAAGCCGAAACCTACCCAAGCCCAAAGAGGGTTTGTGAGATTCTGGATGTGGATGCCAGCACGTTATGGAGATGGAACAAGCGTGGTTATTTATGTCCTGCCGAGGTCGGAGGGAAAAGGAGATACAGGATGTCTGAGGTAAATGCAATTCTTAACGGTGGGAGGATAAAAAAATGAATTACCAGGAACACCTCGAAAAACTTGTTGCTGACATTCGCAACAAAGTTTTCACTGAAGAAGAAATCAAAGAATCATTGAAAGTTATCACACGGAACTACGACAGGGTTTTGAACCAACTCGATGAATTAACCGCAGCACTGAAACAGAATTCTGTGAAGTTTGATGACCCGATTATTACTAACAGCCAGTTTACGAAATTAATGGGAATCAGTCTTAAAACTGCCCAATCATGGAGGGACCAAAATGTCATTAATTTTTCGCAAGTAAATAACAAAATTTACTACCGGGCTTCTGATATTAAAGCATTACTTGACAATAACTATCGTAAAACACCTAAATCTGAATAGCTATGAATACCCTAAAACAAACCCCTTCGGACTCGCCGAAGTCCTCAGGGGTAAATGAAATATTGCAAGACAAAAATACTGATTTTATCAAAGCGATGCAATCAGATATTCTATCCATTTCAAAGCAAACCGAAGTAAAAGACAACCCTTTTCCAATGACCGGAATGCCTCAAATTCTTGCCGACCTGATTAATGATAGTGTAGATGTTTATGGTAGCCCACTTGAATACTTTGCATGTACTCTGTTGGTTGCATGTGCTTCGGTTGTTCGCAAACATGCTGTTTTAGACGATGGTAAATATAAGAATTACCCGCAATTGTGGATAATGTACATTGGCTCGTCGGGCATTGGAAAAGATGCCCCATTGAAAATTGCATTTAAACCAATAATTGAATATGATTTGGAAGCATACGGCAGATATGAATTTGAATTGGCTGAATGGAGAAATGTTGATGCAACTTGTAAAAAAGCCAAAGAATCTTCTCCTCCAAAACCATTTCCAAAAATGATTCTTATTGACGATGCTACACCCGAAAGTTTTTATCCGTGTTTACAACAAAATGGTGGCTTAACGTTGCATAGAGACGAATTAAGCGGTTGGTTTGCTGACTTTGGAAGATATGCTAAAAGTGGCGAAGTAGCCCGTTACTTGTCACTTTTTACCAATGGCACATTTTCAATAAATCGAGTAGGTAAAGACCATATTAAAATCTCAGACCCATATTATTCAATCATTGGAGGTATTCAGCCCCTGGTATTGGGTTCAACGCTCAATGAAAATCAAATGAGAGAAAATGGGTTAGCACAAAGGTTTCTTTATGCTTTCCCTGACAATGCAAAACAACCAATGTATAATGATGCTATGCCGAATCCGGTATATCCTTTACGCTACAAAAAGTTGATAGAGTACTTACACGATAATGACTTTGGGACACTCACACTTTCTGCCGAAGCCAAATCCTGTTATATTGACTTCGTCAATGAGATGGCGCATGAACGGAATAAAACAGACATTGAATACCGTCAGGCATTGTATTCTCGATTTCGAATGCATGTATTAAGAATTGCTCTAACCCTTGAATTAATTAGTTCATATCCAATTGGATTAAATGATTCCAAAACAATTTCAGTAGAAACTATGCAATATGCAATTGATATTTGTCGATACTTTATTGTCTGTGGCTTAAAAGTCGAAAAGTTGGGCGGTTCAAATAATGAGAATAAAACTCAAGACATGAAAGAGTTTGCAAGACTATTATTAGAAAAAGGCATTACTCAATTGGAAGCTGCACGGATTACTGGACTCTCTCAAGCAACCATTAGTAGAAACAAATAATTGGAAGTCGCGCTGAATAGTGAATAATGAATATCATTTTAATTGCTTGTATATCTGAAATATAGTGTATGTTTCATTATTCACTCATTCAAATTAAAAAAACTCAATGAATAATCTAAATCACTGTATTAAATTGTAATTCAATACTTTATATTATTATTCATTATTCACTATTCACATAGCATTATAATTATTCAATTTCAAATTATTAATTATGTACGCTCAACCATACCTCCAAAAATACAAAGGCATATCAACCCGGCACACCTGCCCGGAATGTGGTCAAAAGCAAAGTTTCACCCTCTATTTAGATGGTACCACCAACGAGCCAATTCACAAAACCGTTGGCAAATGCAACCGTGAATCAAAATGCGGTTATCATTATACCCCGAAACAATATTTTTTGGATAATCCTTCTTCTCTTACTCCTCCCCTTGGGGGAGGTTGGGTGGGGTCGCATGCCACGTCTGAAATATCAAATCAAAATATCAAGAAGGATGCCCCACCGCAACCAGCCGGTACAATCCCTTTCTCATTCGTTGAACGTTCAGCCAGCTACCAGAGCAACTTTGTTCGCTTCCTTTGCGAAATATTGACAGATGAGCAAATACATTCTATTGGAGAAAACTATGCCTTAGGAGCTACCAAAACAAATGAAGTAATCTTTTGGCAGATTGACTTAAATGGCAAAGTCCGAACAGGTAAAATCATGCAATGCAACCCCGAAACAGGTCGAAGATTGAAGCACGAAAGCGGAGCTATAGATTGGGTTCACAACAAATTAAAAAATTCCAGACAGCTCCCCGATGATTTCAATTTGCAACAATGTTTCTTTGGTGAACACCTGCTGAAAATCTATCCTAATAAAACCGTGGCAATTGTAGAAAGCGAAAAATCAGCCATAATCGCAAGTGCTGTCTTTCCTGAATTGGTATGGCTTGGGGCAGGAAACATTCACGGATTAACTACTGAAAAATGTCAGGTACTTAAAAACAGAAAGGTTATTCTTTTCCCCGACTTAAACGCTTTTGAGAAATGGAATGAAAAGGCTCAAATGCTAAACTCTCTTTTCCCCTCAAACTCTAAAGAAGTCGATTTTCTTTCTCCAAATGGAGAAAGTACCCGAAGGGGGATAGAGGTCAGAGAGGGGTTAGGTGTGAGGTGTTCAACCCTTTTAGAAGATATTGCAACACCTGAAGCAAAAGAGAAGGGGCTCGATGTTGCTGATTATCTGATTGCTCAACTACGTTCTAAAAGGTCTGACACAGAAAATAAAAATCAAATCAGTGAAGTCCTTAACGATTTCATTAATAGAAATAATGCTGTGAAAATATTAATAGATAAACTTCAACTTACAGAAATACTCTAATTAAATTTGTTTTGTTTCTTCCGAATAATTTTCAATATTAAAAAAGTGTGGTCAATTAAGATGTTATTTGTATTTTTGTGAAACTTATTAAAAAGCAAAAAAATCTATGTTTGAACAGACTTTCAAAAATATCGATGACATATTGCATAAAGATGCAGGATGTGGGAGTGAATTAGATTATGTTGAGCAATCGTCGTGGATACTTTTTTTGAAATACTTGGATGATTTGGAAACCGCCCGGGCTCTGGAAGCCATGCTTAAAAGCGAAACCTATCAACCTATAATTGACAAAGATTACAGTTGGAGTACGTGGGCAGCACCCAAAACCGCCGACGGAAAACAAGACCATAACTCAGCCCAATCGGGCGACGACCTGATTGATTTCGTAAACGCAAAACTCTTTCCCTATTTGCGTAAATTCAAGAACGAAGAAACTTCACCCTTTACCATTGAATATAAAATTGGTGAGATTTTTGGCGAACTGCGTAACCGCATTTCCAGTGGGTACAATCTGCGGGAAATTCTGTGGATGGTGGACGAACTGAAGTTCCAAACCAGCAAAGAAAAACACGAACTCAGTCACTTGTACGAAAGCCGCATTCACCGCATGGGTAGTGCCGGACGAAACGGAGGTGAATATTATACACCTCGTCCACTCATTAAAACCATTGTAAAAGTAATCAACCCCGAAATTGGCAACACGGTGTACGATGCTGCTTGTGGTAGTGGTGGTTTCTTGTGCGAGGCATTCAACCACATGAAAAAAAGTGCCAAAGGCGTGGGCGACATGGAAATACTTCAATCACGCAGTTTTTACGGCAAAGAAAAGAAGGGACTGGCTTACATTATTGGCATTATGAACATGATTTTGCATGGCATTGAAGCTCCCAATATTATTCACACCAATACATTAGCTGAGAACTTAGCCGACGTACAGGAACGTGACCGTTACGATATTGTATTAGCTAATCCACCCTTTGGAGGTAAGGAGCGTGACGAAGTGCAACAAAATTTCCCAATACGCACAGGCGAAACAGCTTACTTGTTTATGCAGCATTTTATCAAATACCTCAGGGCTGGCGGTCGTGCAGGGATTGTAATTAAAAACACATTCCTGAGCAACACCGACAATGCTTCGGTGGCTCTCCGCCGCAAGCTGCTCGAAGAATGCAACTTGTATGCAGTGCTCGACCTTCCTGGTGGTGTGTTTACCGGTGCAGGTGTGAAAACTGTAGTTTTATTTTTCGATAAAGGACAACCAACCGAGAATATCTGGTATTACCAACTCAAACTAACCCGCAATTTGGGGAAAACAAGCCCATTGAACGAAAAAGATTTAGCCGAATTCGTGGCACTTCAGCATAAAAATGAAGAGAGCGAAAATTCATGGATAATAAATGTGGCTGACCTTGATTCTGCTACACTGGACTTATCAGCCAAAAACCCAAACCGTAAAGAAGAAACCGACCTTCGTACTCCTGCTGAAATAGCTGCCGAAATGCAAGACATAAACGAAGAAAACACCCTGTTATTAAACGATATTCTAAGTCTGTTGCAATGAAAAAAGGGTGGGAAATAAAAAAACTTTCTGAAATAGGGAAAGTATTTAATGGCAACAGTATTAATGAAAAAGTCAAGAAAGACAAATATTTAGGCATTGATAATGGATTCCCTTTCATAGCAACAAAAGATATTAGCTATGAAAGTGTTATTGATTATGATAATGGAGTTAAAATCCCATTTGAAGAAAAGTCGTCTTTTAAAACTGCACCGGAGAATACAGTTCTTATTTGTGCAGAAGGCGGAAGCGCAGGAAGAAAAATAGGATTTACAAATCAGACTGTTTGCTTTGGGAATAAGTTGTTTGCTCTTGCAACGAATAAGAATGTTGATAGTCGCTACGTTTACTATTATTATTTCAGTTCAACATTTCAGAAACACTTTGCTGTTGAATTAACAGGTATTATTGGTGGTGTTTCAATGAATAAATTTAAAGATTTAGAAATTCCAATTCCACCTCTTCCTGAACAGCAACAAATCGTTGAATTTTTAGATAATGCCTTTAAAAAGATTAACGAATTAAAAGCCAATGCCGAACGGAATCTACAAAATGCCAAAGAACTGTTTGAAAGTGCATTGACAGACGAATTGAAAACAAGAAAAGGATGGGAAGAAAAAAAATTGGGAGAACTTGCCACTTTTAGAAATGGTATGAATTTTACAAGGACTGGAAAAGGTGACGTGATACAAATAGTTGGAGTAAAGGACTTTCAGAAAAGTTTTTGGGTTCCATTTGACACCTTAGAAACAGTAACGTTGGATGGCAAACTTAATGAAATAGATTTACTTAAAGAAAATGATATTTTGGCGGTACGCTCTAATGGCAATCCAGCACTTATTGGTAGAACTCTATTATCTGGTAAAGTAAACGGAAATATTTCTCATTCAGGTTTTACAATCAGAATAAGATTAGATTCGTCCATTATTTCACCGATTTATTTATGTCATTATTTAAAGACACAAAAAACGAGAAAAGAGCTCGTTGATAGTGGCAATGGAGTTGGAATCAAAAGTTTGAATCAAGGTTCGCTTTCTTCTTTATCAATTCCTTTTCCTAAATCACTTATCGAACAGCAAACCATAGTTCAAAAGTTAGAGGTTTTATCTTCTAATTGTCAATCATTGGAAACCAACTATCAAAAAACGATTGTTCAATGTGAGGAACTAAAAAAAGCAGTATTGGCAAAAGCATTTAATGGGGAATTATAATATGGAAACAGAAAAATACACAAAACTAATCAATGATTTGGTACGTATGCCAGCTGAATGTGAGTGGATGGAATTTAAGCAGAATTTCCACTCGCCCGAAGAAATTGGCGAGCGCATTTCAGCCCTTTCAAACGGTGCTTGTTTACACAATCAACCTTACGGCTATTTGGTTTTTGGCGTAAAAGATGGTACGCACGAAATTACGGGTACTACTTTCAAAGTAAAAACCCATACCAGGGGTAACGAAAACCTGGAGAATTGGCTAATAAACCGCTTAAGTCCCCGCATTGATTTTGTGGCTCATGAGTTCGACTATGATCACGAAAGGCACATTTCGCTTTTCGTCATTCCTGCTGCCACCAATCGCCCAGTCGATTTCCTGAACACTTCTTACATACGTGTTGGCAGTGTTACACGCAAATTGAGTGAGTTCCCCGAGAAAGAAGCAAAAATTTGGCGCACTGCTTCGGGTACTGTTTTCGAGAAAGAAATTGCAAAAACCAATGTAAGTGCTGCGGATATAATCCAACTGCTCAGCACTCAAACCTATTTCGATCTGCTTAAAATTCCCTATCCGTCAAACCAACAGGGCGTTATTGAAAAATTTATTTCCGAAGGCCTCATTGTAAAAGACAAAGTAAATTACCACATAACAAATCTGGGTGCTATACTCTTTGCTAAAAATCTAACCGATTTTGATTCGGTCTATCGCAAATCGGTAAGAGTGATAGTGTACAAAGGAAAAAATAAAATCGAAACCATTCGGGAGCAAATTGGTACCAAAGGGTATGCAGTTGGTTTCGAAGGATTGGTCGATTGGATTAATAGCCAGTTGCCTGCCAACGAGGAAATAGGTAAAGCATTACGCAAAGAAACCCGGATGTACCCCGAAATTGCCATTCGTGAATTGGTTGCAAATGCCATTATTCACCAGGACTTTTCCGAAAAAGGTTTTCCGATGGTTGAAATCTATTCCGACCGTATTGAAATTTCCAATCCCGGAAACCCACTTATCAATCCCGAACGGTTTATCGACGAATATATCTCACGTAACGACAAGTTAGCTGACCTGATGCGCCGTATGGGTTATTGTGAGGAAAAAGGTAGCGGATTAGATAAAGTAATTTTCTATGTGGAATTATTTCAGCTTCCTGCAATCAATGTTATTAATGGCGATAACCGTACAAGTGTAACCATGTATAGCTATATGCCACTCAACGACATGGATAAAAAAGATAGAGTGCGTGCTTGTTATCAACATGCCTGCCTGAAATATGTGTCCAATGAAAAAATGACCAATCAAAGTTTACGTGAGCGGTTTCAGATTGAGGTTCATAACTATTCCATTGCCTCACGTATCATTCGGGAAGCAATGGACGAGGGTGTGATTAAAGAAATTGATCCTGATAATAAATCCCGCAAATATGCTGGATATATTCCATTCTGGGCATGATTTCTTCTCGATAGTAATTCTTATGTGACGGTCATGTGATAGAAACCGGCATTCTAAAATTACATAACTGATTTTCAGCACTTCCTTATTTGATGGTTATGTGATGAATCTTTTGATTAATTCTATTGAGCAAAACTTGTAAGAAAACGGATAAATGCTTTATAAGATGCTCTATAGAAACAAAACGTTTTAATGTATTATTAAAGCAAAACATGCAAGAAAACGACCAAATGCTTTAATTGTGCTTTAATTGGAGCTTGTTTTTATAAAGCAAAAGTTGTAAGAAAACGCATAAATGCTCAATAGTTTGCTCTATAGAAAATAGTAAAGTTTATTTGATGGTTATTTGATAAATCTAACCGCACTTATTAGTAAGTAGCTGATAATCTATCAATTCTTATTTGACGGTTATTTGATAGATGTGGTTTTATAGGATAATATTTCTTATGTGACGGTCATGTGATAGAAATGCACATTTTTAAAACACATTGCTGATTTACAGCATATTCTTATGTGATGGTTATGTGATAGACGAAATACAAACTCAAATTATAACAAACTTTAGCCCCCTTTAGGGGGTTGGGGGTAGGTCTTTAATCTTATGAATGAATCTCAAACCCGACTCGACAAAATTGACCCCAAGCTAAAACAAGCAGGTTGGAACGTTACGGACGATAGCCGTATCATTACCGAATACGTCATTGCTAAAGGAAAAATCAGTATTTCTGAAAAACAAAAAATACTGAAAGCCGATTATATTCTGAGCTACAAGGGCGTAAAATTAGCCATTGTCGAAGCCAAAAGTGATGAATTACCTGTTGGTGAGGGAGTCATGCAAGCCAAGCTCTACGCTCAAATGATGCGTATTCGCTATGCATACGCTACCAACGGAAACGAGATTTATGAAATAGATAGGAAAACGGGCGAAGAAGGACCCGTTACCGAATTTCCAAGCCCCGAAATACTGTGGAATCGTACTTTCGGAGACGTAAACGAATGGCGCGATAAATTCTACGCTGAACCGTTCTACATTGACGAAGGTAAAAAGTTACGCTACTATCAGGAAATTGCCGTAAATCGTGTGCTCGAAGCCATAGCCAACGAAAAAATACGCATATTACTTACACTTGCTACCGGAACAGGAAAAACCATGCTTGCATTTCAAATTGCATGGAAACTGTATCAAACCCGATGGAATATCAGCAAATCCGAACGCCGACCACGCATTCTCTTTCTGGCCGACCGAAATATATTAGCCAATCAGGCTTTCAATGGTTTTGGTGGTTTTAGTAAAATGGACGAAAACAGCGTAACTCGTATAAGTCCCAAAAGTATCAAAAAGAAAGGCGGACAAGTTCCCAAAAATGCCAGTGTATTCTTTACCATTTTCCAAACATTCGATTCTGGCGATGCCGAACCTCATTTTGGTCAGTACCCGCAGGACTTTTTCGATTTTATCATTATCGACGAGTGTCACCGTGGCGGTGCAAGCGACGAGAGCCGTTGGCGCAGAATTATGGAGTATTTTTCACCGGCAGTGCAGTTGGGCTTAACCGCCACACCCCGACGTGATGTAAATGCCGATACTTATGATTATTTTGGAAAACCTGTGTTTGAGTATTCACTCAAAGAAGGCATAAACGATGGATATCTCACACCTTTCCGACATGTGGTATTGCAAAGCAATATCGATAATTACGTGTATCAACCCACCGACACCATTGTGGATGGCGATATAGACGAAGTAGAAAAACTCGTAAAAGGGAAAACCTATGTTGAAACTGATTTTTATCAGGGCAAAATTGAAATAAAACAACGTGATGAAGCTCGGGTAAAAGAGTTTATGAAGAATATGGGCAAGACAGAGAAAACGCTCATATTCTGTTATACACAAGCCCATGCAGCAGCAATCAGGGATTTGATTAACCAGCAAAAGAAAGTAAATAACGCTTTGTATTGTGTTCGTGTAACCGCTAACGATGGTGAACAGGGCGAAAACTATCTCAAAGAATTTCAGGACAACGAAAAAACAATACCAACAATACTCACCACCTCACAAAAACTCTCAACAGGAGTTGATGCGCTCAATGTACGTAATATCGTTCTGCTCCGCCCAATCAATTCAATGATTGAGTTTAAACAGATTATTGGACGTGGTACCCGGTGCTTTGATGGTAAATCTTATTTTACGATATACGATTTTGTGGAGGCATACAAGAAGTTTGCTGACCCGGCTTGGGATGGACTTCCTGTTTGTAGCAAATGTGGTGAAGATCCTTGCACTTGCGAAAAGAAACCTCAACCTTATCCATGTCCTGAATGTGGCGAAATTCCATGTGTGTGCGAAACTACTACTGAACCGTGTCCGGTGTGTGGTCAAGACCCTTGCACTTGTCCAAAACAAACTGAACCATGTCCGAAATGTGGAAACCTGCCCTGTACATGTGTGAAAAAACGATCATTGATAGTTAACCTTTCTGACGGTCGCACCCGACAAATACAACATATAAAGACCGATTTCTTTTGGGATGCTGATGGAAAACCCATTTCAGCACAAGACTTTCTGGAAAAAATGTTTGGTCAGTTACCCGATTTTTTCAGCGATGAAGAAGAACTCCGCAAAACATGGTCAGACCCATACACCCGCAAAGTGTTATTGGGGAAAATGGCTGATGTAGGTTACGACGACGAAGTGTTGAAGAAAGTACAAACCATTATTAATGCCGAAAATAGCGACTTGTACGATGTGTTGGAATACATTGCTTTTGCCAAAGAACCTATTGAACGGCTTCAACGTGCCAACACAGCTCAGGCGCATGGCTACATTGGCTTAAACGAGAAGCAAAAGGAATTTATCAACTTCGTTCTGGCCAAATACATTGAATCCGGTGTAAACGAACTCTCAATCGAAAACCTGCCCGAATTACTCAAATTCAAATACGGAACAGCTATGGACGGAATCCGTGAACTGGGCGACATTCAGATTACTCAAAACACCTTTGTTGGTTTCCAGAAGTATCTATACGGGGCGTAAAATAGATGTTTAACAAAAATACCAAACAATGAAACTATCAGATTTACTGAAAGAAAGCAAGTGGGACAAAGTCAAATCTTATCTACTTCAGTATTATGGTGCTAAAGAAAATGATATTGTATTTTCCGAAAAAAGTATTGAAGAATACAAGAAAGTATATCATAGCTTATTTCACATAGAAGTTGCACCAAGCGAAATGCTTATATGGATTAAGTTTGATACTTACGACGACGATGATGAAATTTATCCTCGTGTTTATGCTACAGATACCACTTTGAGAGCAAATTCAACTGAATTGGAACACTTTGATATTACTCCTGTACCTTGGAAAGAATGGTTGGGTATGGAAATTTCAGATAAAACAGCTAACGAACTGGATTTGAATAAAATTGTTGCATTATGTTTGTACGAAATGACCTTTACCGGTTTTGACGAAGAAACTATTCAACAATATTGGGATAAACTATATAAAGAATCTGAAGAATTGAAAAACATGACTCCGGAAGAAAGAAAGGAGCATACTTTCACAGTGGATGATTTAAGAAAAGAATTGGGACTGGATTTGTAAAATAAAATTGACTTTACTACTGTTATGATAGGTTTTAAATGGCGCAAAGCATTAAACTATAGGTGATTGATATGAAATACTTTAATTTATAAACTTTTTATTATTGACTTAACACCACTTAATAAATACTCTATGGAACCAACAAAAGAAAACACCTTGTATTTGCCCATTAAGCAAATCTATTTCGATGCAATTATTGAAGGCACAAAAAAAGAAGAATACAGGGAAATAAAAGACACTACTTTTAAAAAGTATCTCGAAACATGGAAAGAAAACGGAGAGGAAGGATTTATGTTCGAGGAAGAAAAAGTCAATCCAGATCAAGAGCTTGACATTATGATGTATAACAATGGCGTTTATCCCTTTATCCCTATTGAGTACAACTACCTTTATTTGGCAGTAGGTTACGAAAAAGAACGTGACACAGCCACTGTAGAAGTAACGGATATTACTTTTGAGATTGCAAAAGATAAAAATGGGAAAGATGTTCGTTTTTTCTGGGATAAGAAAGATGGTTTTAGAGCCGACGAAAATGGAGATAGTGCAATGTGGAATGTTGTATATCATTTAGGTAAAATTGTTGATTTGCATAGAAAATAATCATTTATGGATATTCAATCCGTTTATCAAAAAACCATTCGATATGCTGCCGGGAAGCATGCTGAGTTACAACAGACTTTACCCGACAGTATAATTCCGTATGCAGTTCATTTGAGTAATGTGGCTATGGAAATACTGGTTGCAGCTTCGCAGACTAAGGACTTTGATACAGAATTTGCTATACAGGTAGCTTTGTTGCATGATATATTGGAAGATACTCATGTAACATTTGAAGAATTGGCAAATGAGTTTGGTAGTAATATAGCAATGGGAGTTTTGGCATTGACCAAAAGAGAGTTTCTTCCAAAAGATCAGCAAATGCCCGATAGTCTTTCACGCATAAAATTGTGTGCGCCTGAAGTCCGTGCCGTTAAACTCGCCGACAGAATAACAAATCTACAAAAGCCGCCAATGTCATGGACAACTGAAAAGAAACAGAAATACATGAAAGAAGCTAAACTTATTCTAAAAGAATTAAGCGGTACAAATGAATACCTTGAAAACCGAATGCAATTAAAAATCGAAGCATACAAAGAGTATATTTTAGATTCAAAATCTTAATCTCATAATACTGAAATAACAAAATAATATGGCTGAAAAATATCAATCCTCCAGTGTCAGTATTGAACAAATACTCAATTTGATAAAATCAAACGAAATTGCTATACCGGAAATACAACGTCCGTTTGTTTGGAAACCGAAACAAGTAAGGGATTTAATTGATTCGTTATACACAGGCTATCCAACGGGTTATTTGATTATATCACAAAGTCCTAATATGCGATTGAGAGATGGCTCACTCTCTGAAGGGAAAAGAATAATGATCGATGGTCAACAACGCACAACTGCATTGATGACTGCAATTGTTGGTCAAGAAGTCATAAATTCTGACTTTGAGAAAAAGCGAATAAAAATAGCGTTTAATCCCCTTGCTGATGAAGATGAAGAAAGATTTAAGGTACAGGATAACGCAATTCTTAAAGATAAAAAATGGATTGCGGATATTGCGGTAATCTTTAATGCTGAATTCAAAAGAGGTAGTTTCGTATCAAAATACTGTGAAAACAACCCGGACAAGAACTCTGACAGACTTCATGATATTTTAGATGAACTTATTGGAATAAAGAATAGACAAATTGGAATTATTACACTTGATAAGGAGTTGACTATTGATGAAGTTACTGAAATCTTTATTCGTATAAATAGTCAGGGTGCAAAATTAAATCAGGCTGACTTTGCAATGTCCAAAATTGCGGCAAATACCATTTATGGAGGTAATATATTGCGGAAGGCAATTGATTATTTTTCGCATTTGGCAGTTCAGCCTGATTGGTATTCAGAAATGTCAAAGGATAAAGATTTTATGAATTCTGGTTTTGCCCCAAAAATTAAATGGCTTAAAGATGATATAGGTGATATTTACGATCCCGATTATGGAGATATTCTTCGCGTTGCATTAATGCACAAATTTGGCAGAGGTAAAATGAAAGATTTAGTTAGTTTACTTGGTGGGCGTGATTTTATAACTCGCGATTATAAAGAAGAAATTGCAGAAGAATCGTTCGCAAAACTTACTCAGGGTGTTTATAATTTTATAAATGAATACTCTTTTTCAAATTTTATACTTGCACTTAAATCAGCAGGTTTTATTTCAAGTCGGCTTATTAATTCCCAAATGACGCTTAACTTCGCATATACCCTTTATTTATTGTTGAATGCAGATAATAATATAGAAAGAACTCAAATAAAACACTATGTTTCCAAATGGTATGTATTAAGTACTCTTACAAGCCGTTACATATCTTCCCCCGAAACGGTAATGGATAAAGACATTCGGAGAATTGCAGAAAAAGGTTTCGTGGAATTCTATAATGAAGTGGAAGCAGCCGAACTTTCTGAAACGTTTTGGTCAATTGGGTTAGTTCAAAATTTAGAAACTTCAGCTATTAACAGTCCTTATTTTAATACTTTTCTGGCTGCACAAGTGCATAGTGCCGATAATTCATTGTTGATGAATGGTACAAAAGTATATGACTTAATCACTATTATGGGCGATATTCACCATATTTTCCCAAAAGACCATTTGGAGTCTCATGGGATAAAAGATAAAGCTAAATATAATCAAATTGCAAATTACACTTACTTAGATACTACTACCAACATTGCAATTGGAAATAGACCACCTTGTGAATACTTCGGTACAGTATTCAACCAATGTGATACAAAAGTAATGGTGTATGGAAATATAAACGATAAAGATAAGTTACTTGATAACTTAGCTGTTAATTGTATCCCTGAAAATATTGTAGATATGGATTACAAACATTATGAGGAGTTTTTGCTCGAAAGAAGAAAACTAATGGCTAAGAAAATTAAGGAGTATTATTATAGTCTTTAAAAATATATTTTTTTTATGGATCAGCCAAAACTTGAACGACTCCTACGTTTAATGAAATTGCTTACAGCAAATAATTCATTAACCGTTGACGAAATTGCAGCAAAGCTCTCAATTTCTCAACGTTCCGTTTATCGTTATATTGATACATTTCGGGAAGCTGGTTTTGTTATAAAAAAACGGATAATTACATAAAGCTCGATAAATCTTCGCCTTATTTCAAGGATATAAGTCAACTAATACACTTTACAGAGGAAGAAGCCTTTATTCTCAAATCTGCGATTGAAAATATCGACGAAAACAACTTACTCAAACAAAACCTCAAAAAGAAACTCTATACCGTTTACAACTACAACATACTGGCCGAAACCATTGTAAGTGGCAAAAATGGAAAGAATGTTCAACAATTGGTTGATGCAATAGAAAACAAACGCTCGGTAATTCTCCGTAATTACGCTTCAGCACACGGCAACGATATTCGTGACCGCCATGTGGAAGCCTACGCATTCACAACCAACTATGTACAGGTATGGTGCTATTGCCCCCACGAAAAAACAAACAAACTATTCAAAGTATCTCGCATAGGTTCAGTGGAGATATTGCCCGAAAATTGGGGCTCAGAGGAAAATCACAAACCGGGTTACATTGATATATTTCGCATGAACAGCGATGAATTGCTACCAATAAAACTAAAACTCGGTCTGCGTTCCGCCAATTTACTTATCGAAGAATTCCCACTTGCCACAAAACACCTCCAAAAATTACCAAATAATGAATGGTTATTAGATACCGAAGTTTGCTCATTCGATGGCGTAGGTCGCTTTGTAATGGGTTTGTTAGACGATATTGAAATAATTGATTCACAAGAATTTGAACAACACATTGCAGAAATTTTAAATAAAATGAAAAATAAATTTTCATTGTCATAAGTTGTCAAAATACCATTGTTACTTTTTACTTTATTTATCTAACTAATAAATCATTTAAAAAGTAACAGTATGAAAAAGTTTAATCTAATTATTTCTATTGCATTTATTTGTGTAATTACTTCATTTGCCCAACTCCCATACTCAAAGATGATGGGACTTTCTGTTGACCAGTTAAAAGAAAAAGGATTTAAATTCGACCAAAAAAAGAATCAATACGTTTTGACCAAAACCGATGGTTTAAACGTTACACTTAACGTTTTAACTGCATTATCAGGTCAGGCCTCAACGTACCAACCTTCAAAAAAAGACTATGTAATTACATTACAATACGGTCAGTTAGATAGCTTATCCTCACTAACAGCAACCTTTTATAGTGATGATACATACAATGAAATACAAACATGGTTGGCAGAAAAAAATATTCAACCAATTACTTCAAGTTCCGGTAAAGTAACTATACAGAGATTTACTTATGACAGTCTAAAAGTTGAACTTCGGAGCGAAGCTATTCTACAATCCCAAGGCTCAATGACAAGAAGTAGATATTCAACAAACTCAAATTCAATCGATAAGTCATATACGGTTTATACTTACACAATTTTCACCGGAATAAAGCCACAATCTGAATATCTCACAAAATTACAACAGAAAAAGGATGCCAATAAAGCAAAGGGGAAAAAAGAAGATTTAAATGATCTATTCTAAGCCAGTATTTTATTTTCAGTAAATATCAAATCACTATGGAAACAAAACACCAAGTTCACAACCTTATTATTTTAGATGAAAGCGGTTCTATGGAATCGATTAAAAGCTCAATCATACAAGGCTTTAATGAAATTGTTCAAACTGTAAAAGGCATTGCCAAACAATATCCGGAGCAGGAGCATATTATTTCATTTATAACATTCAACGGTTTGGGAAATAAAATATTACATTTCTGCGAACCGGTTGAAAAACTGGAACAAATTGACGAAAAGAAATATCAACCTGATGCTTCAACACCTTTGTATGATGCAATGGGTTTTGGTTTAGCTAAGTTGAAAAAAGAGTTAGAATCAAAATCCAATTATAATGTATTAGTAACAATCCTGACAGACGGGGAAGAAAATTCTTCAAAAGAATTTACGGGTGTAAGTATCAAAAAAATAGTAGAGGATTTGACACAAAACGGATGGACATTCACCTATATTGGCACCGACCATGATGTTGAAAAATTCGCAACTTCAATTTCTATCACAAACATAATGCATTTTAGCAAAAATGACATAGAGATTGAAGCCATGTTCGTAAAAGAAAAACAAGCCAGAACCAATTATAGTAAAAAAATCAGATCGAACGAAGAAATCCAATCAAATTTTTATGATAATGAAGAAATAAAATTTTAAAATTAATCAAGGTATATAACACCTTAATGATGAAAATAATAAAGCAAATTATTTATCAAGCTGTTTACAAACATATTGATTTCATTTTTAAACAGACCTTTTCAACAGAATTGGTCTGTTTTGTTTATCTCGAAAAATTTAATAACAATTTATTTCTACCTTTGTGAAAGAGTTTTTAATTTCAATTGTAAACCTCATAGTAAATGTTAGGAGCTATATTTGGTGATATAGTTGGCTCAATATTCGAGTTCAACAACATAAAATCTACTCAATTTGAGTTGATAGGTAAAAGGTCGACGTTCACAGATGATTCGATTCTGACTATTGCTGTAGCAGATTGGTTATTAATGGGTGTTCTCAATAAAGAGAGACTCATATTTATCATAAAGCAATATGTAAAAGAATATCCTAATCCCCTGGGTGGATATGGTTCTCGATTTCAGCAATGGGCATTTAGCAGTGATAATGAGCCTTACAAGAGTTGGGGGAACGGTTCAGCTATGCGGGTGGCTGCGGTGGGATGGGCATTCGATACATTGGAAGAAACCGAGAATATTGCGAAACTCACAGCCGAGATAACACACAATCACCCTGAAGGGATAAAAGGAGCACAAGCTACAGCAGCAGCCATTTATATGGCACGTACTTGTTCTACTAAATTGGAAATAAAAGAGTATATCGAAAATAATTACGGATATAACTTATCACGTACTTGTGACGAAATTAGACCTGATTATAGTTTTAATGAAAGTTGTGCGGGAACTGTCCCCGAAGCAATCATTGCCTTTTTGGATAGCTCAGATTTTGAATCAGCAATTCGTCTGGCAGTGTCATTAGGTGGTGATAGCGATACACTCACTTGTATTACCGGTGGTATTGCTGAGGCTTTTTACGGCATGTCCAACAGTATTCCCGAAACTACTATTTCAGAATATAATCTGATTTATTTTGAAGAAGAAACAATTAATCGGCTTCCCGAAAATTTAAAAAAGGTCGTCGCTGAATTTTATCAAACAATTGTAAGTAAAAACAAACTATTTTGGGCTAAGAATGATTCGAGAACTGTTTGGGGTGAGGTAAAATGGATAAAAACCAAGTTGGATGATAAAACGCTTGACGAAGAAAGTTATCGTTCATTCCTCAAATCTTACGGTCCTGATTGGGATATGCGTTTTGGAGTATATTATGAAGATGGCTGGAATTATATTTACAGGTCTAACTTTTTGCTCAAAAAATTCAAATTTCAAAAACAGGAGGATGGTCAATATCATTTGATTGAATCATATAGCACCCAAAGGGAAGTAGAATATGATATGATTGAAGATGTGCTGTGGCATGGATATTTTAAACAACCTTATATTTATAAAGGTTTTGTAAGAGGTGAAAGAATTTATTAAATCTTCTATTCCCCCAAAATCCTAAATAAATACCAAATGAAAAGCGGTCAGGCTTTGCCTGTAAGTAAATTACGGGCAGCTACGCAGGTCAATCCCCAGCCGCCAAAAATCCCCGCCCCTCGTACCTCTGGGCTTGCACGGTCTTTTTGTCGGCTTCCGCACAATCAACCCTGCTGTTGTTTTTTTCTGTCACACTTTTTGCAGAATAGCAAAAAAGACGTTTGCACTCCAACCTCCACCACCGTGCTACACTTGCGCCAGAAAAAAAACAACTCAAAGCTATTATACATAACATGTAGTTAATGGTCATTCCCTTGCCTGACGGCAAATTAATAGGGAAGCCCATAACCTAATTATGTATAATAGCCCCACAAAATCAACGCTTTAGCCCAGCTCCGTTGCCCGAAGACCAACAAATTCCCCTCCTCCCTTTCAGCGGTTGCAGTAAGAAAAAATAGGTCGTGTTTTATTTCCATGAGCTTGCGGTCGGTTCATTCTCTTCTCTCATTTCGTTTCGGGGGACGCTGTTCGTGCCTCACTTAGCATCCACCCTTCACTACATTGCGTTCAGTTCATTTCACCCACCTCAGCACCCCACAGCATAGGTGGCTTAGTCGCTCCATTCCACAATCCACGCAATCATTCCATTTCGCTTTCCGGCTGTAATCCTCTCGCAAATCAATCAACGCACAAACAGCCAGTAAAGCTCCATTTCATTCCCCAACGCCTGTTTCATTACACGCCTAATCCACCCATGCCCTTTTCCAACGCATTTCCAATGGTCTATTTTTCATACTGCGGCGAGTCCACCCCATTAAGCGCCTTTCAGGCAGAGCGGTAAGTTTATCACACCTAATCGGTGAGTGTTTAGGCTACCGCCAATATAAGAAACCACAGATGACCCCACCACCCAATAGTTGTGCAGAAAACAAATATATATCGTGTTGATTATCCATGTGCTTGCAGTCGGCGAAATACGCCCACTTCAGCACCGCACGGCTTCGGGAAATACTCATTTCCATTTCGCAAGCTCATTCATTCCGTTTTCCCCAAGCCCTTTTCCAACGCCAACCCAACGGTATATATTTATTTCTGCGACGAGTTAGCCCCAATAGGTCTAATCCCCTACGGGAGAGCGGGAAAAAGAAATGTTTAATTTGGATTACAACTGGCGGTAAGCCGAGAATAACTTTTAGTGTTTATTTTTTCAGTTGATTAAAAGTTATTTCCCGTCTTCCCGAATGTTGGCTGCAAATCTCAAATGTAGTACTGATATTCAAAATTGCTTTAGTTACAACCGGCGGAAAAACGAGAAAAACTTTTTTCGGGCTCGGTGGGACGGCCCCAAAAGTTTTTTCCCGTTTTCCGAGTGGTGGGTGCAAATATTCACCAGTTCAAGTCATAGATAAGCCTACCATAAGTCTACCATAAGCCTACCATAAGCGCACCCATTACAAGAAATGTATATCAAGATAGTTGCAATAAAAAAGGGCATTCCTTGCGGAATACCCCTCTCATAGTTCAATAACCCTTGTAAAGTTATTAAAATACTGTTTGAATCTTCAATGCATTACCTGTATTGAACAGATAATAATTTGCACCGGCTTTTTGATAAAACTCAATTCCAATACAACTTAAAAGACTATCGTCGGTTGTTAGTGTTGGATTGCCTGGTAAAGTACTTATAATTGAAATTGGGTCTGAAATAGTTGTTCCAACTTCAATATAATCTGAATATGTGACATTCGAAAGTTCATTCAAAGCTGAATCTATCGGTTCGTAGATTTTAGTTGATGAATTATATGCAAAATCAGAAATTACCGAAATTGCATTCACCAAACGAAAATGAGTGGCTCCGGCAGGTGTTTTCACTTGACTTTGTGTATTGAATGGCTCAACAGACATCATTACCGTGTTCCGCTCTGGACTTGTTGCAATTTCTACAGGAGCTGTAAACTTTCCTTCAAAACAGCTATTGCGGTTGAAATTGAGACCTACCAAATACTTTGATTGAGTTGAAACTAAAATAGCACGATAACCACGAGCTTCAGTTTGATCTTCCAGGTTAATCTTTTTCATGATTGCCGTTAATCTTCCTGTAAGTTGCGGGTCGCTCATCTGTTTCATAAGTTGAGCTAATCCAACACGAACCGATTTGCCGACTGCCGCACAGCCTCCAAACTCATTCATGTTTTCGCGAGTTCTGACGAATACAGGATCGCTTTTTATCTGTTCTGCACTTGCACCACCATTTAACCCGGCAAAATTGCCAGTTAAACCTTTAATTTTAAAGTGACGGATGTCCCCAATCGTCCCTTTGTACTTAACAACACCAATCTGTTTTGCCATTGTAGTATAATTTTACAATAATTCGACGTTGAATTATATGTGTAAAATTATATTGAATTAGAAAGATTTGAAATAGTAAATGCAATGTAAATCAGAGAAAAATAGGGTGTTTGAGTCGTTTTAGTGATTGTTGCTCATAGATTAAATGAGGATGAATTAAATAATGAAAGGATTGTATTTTACAGGGAGTATTTAATTCTAAATCAATAATATGCAATGCGATAAGATGATTTGCATGTGGTGCAAATGTGGTGCAATTGATAAAAGCGGAAAACGCAACTGATTGAATATCAATTGCGTTTTCTTCTTATAAGTGGTACCACCAGGAATCGAACCGGGGACACAAGGATTTTCAGTCCTTTGCTCTACCAACTGAGCTATGGTACCTTTTTCGCTTAGCGGGTGCAAATATACGGTTTTTTTTTATTTTTCAAAAATGCTTTTCTGATTTTTTTTTAAAATAGCGAAAAGCGAAAACGATTTTCATATACTTCAATCAGGTATACATCTTATTATCTATAATTTACACATCTTCACTCAGTAAATATAAATCAAAATTTATTCTAAGAAAAAATATCGTCTAAGGTAATGCAATTACTGAATTAGGATTCAAACCAATACTATTTAACGTATAAAGCAATTTGCCATTACTATTGAAACAGAGCAAATTTCCTTTGACCGTGTAATTACGAGCATCAGCAATATAAATATGTCCATTCTTGGGATTAGCATAAATTGCATATGGTCGCTCAATTTTCGTTGAATCAGTAACAAAATGAGCTGTAATTAATTGTTCTTTTTTACAATCAAAAGTCTTTAGATCGAATAAATTCGTTTGATAATCGAAATTATACATAAAAGCAGTATCATTACGAATACAAAAGTTTGTTACGGGTAAATCAGTAAATACACGCTCAACTAAGTCTGTTTTAGTGTTAATTTTGCTCCAAGTTGGTTTTATACTTCCATTGTTACCTCTGGAAATCACGTAAATGTCTCCCTGAGAATCAGCTTGTAACTTGTATGGATTCAATCCTACATCTATTTTCTTAATTTCCACGAATGAATTTATATCAATAACCGAAATCGTATGATCATAGTTCGGTTGATCGAGCCCACCGGAATTTGAAACATACAACTTATCATTAGCAAAAGCTATTCCATCAGGGTTACGTCCACAAGTAGTTACTGCGTCTACTTTAAGCGAAGAAATATCTATACGTGAAACGGTACCATCAAATGAACAAACATAGGCTTTTTGTTTATCAAATGCAATAAAACGGGGTTGGCGAGCCATACCGTCAGGGTTGAAAATAGGTATCCTACGAATTGAAGTACCTGTGTTGGGATCAACAATTTCAACTTGAGAAGAAACGTTCACAACAATCCACAAGAGATGGTCATAAAATTCCATATCATTTGCTGTATCGCCCAACCCGCGTCCATTAATATTTGTAAAAAAATCAGTTTCAATGGTTCTATTATCAAAATTTATATTGCATAATGTACTGTTATTCATATTGAAAAGCCCTTCGGAAAGTACAAATAAAATTCCTTTTTCACCCGGTGTGCGCGGTAAACTTACAGGAGTTGGAACATCATGCATATCATCGCAAGCTGCAAGAAAAACAGTTGCAAGAATGACGAAAAATATAAAATTCGAATGAGAAAAATGAAGCATCAAAATATGAACGAAAAGGTGGATAATCCAAACAATAACAAGCGCATAAATTATTTACGAAAAAACTTAACTGTTTTATTATCAACAGCATCATCATATAGATCCTTTTCAAATTGATTAATAAAATCGGCTTTCAGTTTATTTTGCAAGATATTTGAAATCCTGCTTTTAGACATTTCAAAAGGCTCAACCTCTCCTATAATTCGAAAAGCATCAATGCGAAGAAAATAATGGTGTAAACTATCTGACACTTCTACAAAACGATTTTTGGAAATATAAGCAGCCGGATCCTGTACATGCAAAGGAATTTTACGAAGAATCTCGGAAAAAACAATCCATTTATTTCCAAAATAATCGTAACTAATGGCATTTTGCAAGCTGTATTTATCAATATTTTCTAAAGACTTGGTATTACCTGATTGAACCCAACTTCTAACATTGGCAATGTTTCGGGCATTTTGAGGAACAACCAGTAATAAACCCTTGATAATATTATCTTTAAGAATCAGTTGTTCACTATATTTATCGTAAAAAGCTTTTAGCTCTTCCTCAGAAGGCTCAGCTGGCAGTCGTTGCTCAATCAGCTTTTGTTGATATTGATGAATCATTAAAGACTTTCTGTAATTATCTACCAATTCATCAATTTCAGATTGATTACTGATATTTCGCTTGGCATTATCATACAGTAAAATATCGGTAACCCATTTTTTAATATAGCTTTGGGCAATCTGCACACTGTCTTCTTTTCCAATATTAGGTGGAATAATCTGTTGAACTTCGTCAGCATACAAATACATTCCATCCACTTCCAATAAAGGATGTCGGTTTTTATCAGCTTCATTATGGGTACATGAAAGAAAAATTAATAGTGAAAAAATCAGTACTGAAGTCAGTGTTTTCATGTTTTCGTTTCAAATAAAAAAGCGAAAATAAAAGTCATTTGACCGACTTTCATTTTCGCCATTAAAAGAAGTCATTTAATTTTGCTTAATGGTTTTCAGCACGTCCCGATTAATAACTACGGGATATTTGGCACGAAGTGATTTTATCCATTCTTTTTCAAGATACTCCTGATAATCTGCAGTTACCAAACCGCGAACATCGGTATAATCCTCGGGTGATTTTTTAAGTAATTTTCCCCTCACGAAAACAAATGGGTAATCTTTGGAAGGAGTATATTTCTCTTTTGTTTTAAAAACGAAATGATCCACTGCCTTATTATCGCCTTGAACATAGAGTCCTTTTTCAATTTTCACATATTGGATACTATCATTTAACCGTGTACGTAAATATTTATCAATAGAATCGACATTGGATATTCTAACAATAGATTGCGCAATTTTAAATGTCGGTTTATCTTTACAATAAATCACACGTCCTTTATAATGAGGTTTTTCCCATGTATATACAGCACGATGCTCTTTAAAATAATTATCCAAACCAGTAGTATCCCGAGAGGCTTTATCCCAAACTTCTTTATTACTGATATCAAAAAGTAAGATTCCGTCGTGGTATTCTTGCATTAAATTCCTAAAATCATCATATTTCTTTTCCAACTGTGAATCTTCGTATCGCATCAAATTATTATCGGTAAAATTATTAAATTCAACATTCATAATATCTGTGAACTTTGACTTATCGGCACCAAGTTGTTTTTTCAAAAATTGAGCAAAATCTCCTTGTGTAAAAGTTTTATCGGCAAAAGTAAGAACAGGCTTTTTCAATTTAATGGCTTCAATCAAAAAAGCCGAATCACTAACAATTTTTGTACCGGCCAATTTAGCCATTTCCTGTAAATTATCATCAAATGATTTCACGTTGTAAATTTTGCGCAAATTTGCCAAAAAGGCATTTCTACCCATATTAGCACGTTCATCTCGTTTTACCTTTTGTTCAATATCAGCTTTTGTATTTTCAAAACTATCAAGCCCACGACGATCCATTAATTTGATAATATGCCATCCATAAGGAGACTCGATTGGACGAGATATATCACCGATATTTTTCAGTGCAAAAGCAGCATTTTCAAATTCAGGTACCATGCGTCCTGTTCCGAACCAAGGTAATTCTCCATTTTTCGCAGCTGAACCTTTATCCATTGAATATTTTTGAGCTAATTTGCCAAAGTCATCCCCTGCTTTAATCCTTTGATAAATAGAATCAATTGTAATTTTGGCTTTTTTATCCTGAACAGTATCTCCTGGTGAAGTAAAAATCATAATATGCGAAACCAACACTTCTCCCAATGATTTGCGTCGCCCAATTACTTTTACGATATGATATCCGAAAGCAGTACGTACCGGTTTAGAAAAAGAGCCTACAGCAGTATTGTAAGCAGCTGTTTCAAAAGGGTAAACGGTTCTGAAAGCAGATATCCAACCAATATGACCTCCATTTTTTTCAACTGAGGGATCTTGTGAAACTTCTTTGGCTACTTTTGTAAAATCCGCTCCATTTTTAAGCCTATTGTAAATCTGCTCGATTTCGAGCCAAGATTTTAAAGTATCAGCCGGAGAGGCATTTTGTGCAACCCGAATTAATATATGGCTTACATTCACATCTTCTTTCATGCGGTCATACGCTTCTTGTAAAATATGATTATCTACCTTTGAGTCCGTTAAATACGGTTTTGTCAGTTGCGTTCTGTATCCTGCCAGTTCATTTCTAAAAGCAGCTGTAGTATCAATGCCCTGCGTCTTAGCTTCTTCAACTTTTAATTTAAAGTTGACAAACAAATCCACATATTCGTCCAAAGTCTTCTTATCGAGCGAATTGTTCGAGTTATTTTTATTGTAAATGTATTCAAATTCCGATCTCGAAATCGGATTGCCATTGATTGTCATCAAAACAGGGTCACTAACCTGTGAAAATAAAATATTTGAAAAAACAAATAATGCTGATAAAACAAATGCGCTTGATTTCATAAATACTTAACGATTAATTCATTAAAAAAACCTTATAATAACAATTGTACAAAGTCACTCTAGACCAAATAGCTTTTAAGCTTAAAAGCCAATTGTAAACGAAAAAAAAACGATTTTGTTGTTTAGAAAAAAAATATTCGCCTGAAAATATAAAAATCAACAGATAAAATCTTTAATCGCCTCTACTGTAATTTGGAGCTTCGCTTGTAATTGACACATCGTGCGGATGACTTTCGGTAACACCTGCAGACGTTATTCTGGTAAATTTAGCATTGTGCAATTCATTAATATTGTGAGAACCACAATATCCCATTCCTGCGCGTAAACCGCCAATCATTTGATATACAACTTCAAATAAAGATCCTTTAAAGGGAACACGGGCTGAAATACCTTCGGGGACTAACTTTTTTAAATCTTCTTCTTCATCCTGAAAATAACGATCTTTCGACCCTTTTTCCATCGCTTCAAGCGAACCCATGCCACGATAGGATTTAAATTTACGTCCATTGAAAATAATGGTCTCACCTGGAGATTCTTCAACTCCGGCAAATAAAGACCCTGCCATAACTGTAAAAGCTCCTGCTGCCAAAGCTTTAACGATATCTCCCGAATACCGAATACCACCATCAGCAATAATAGGCACATCAGTACCTTTCAATGCTTTAGAAACCTCATAAATAGCAGAAAGTTGGGGCATTCCCACACCAGCAATCACCCGGGTAGTACAAATTGAACCAGGACCAATTCCTACTTTAACGGCATCAGCTCCAGCATAAACCAAATCGAGTGCAGCCTCACCAGTTGCAATATTTCCCACAACCATATCAATTTCAGGGAATCGGCGCTTAGCTTCCTTCAATGTATCAATCACACCCTTCGAATGCCCATGTGCCGTATCAATGACAATTGCATCCACACCTGCAGTAACCAATGCATCCATCCTGTCAAACACGTCTGGTGTTACGCCCACACCGGCGGCTACCCGCAAACGTCCCTGGCTGTCCTTTGAAGCCATGGGTTTATCTTTTGCTTTCGTTATATCTTTATAAGTAAGTAATCCAACGAGTTTGTTGTTATCGTCAACTACAGGAAGCTTTTCAATTTTATATTGTTGCAAAATAACAGCAGCTGCCTCTAAATCAGTTGATCGAGTAGTAGTGATTAAATTTTCCTTGGTCATCACTTCATCGATTTGAGAAAGCATATCTCGCTGAAAACGCAAATCTCGATTGGTAACAATCCCCACCAAATAACCTGATTCATCAACTACCGGAATTCCGCCTATTTTATATTCAGCCATTAATTTAAGCGCATCTCCAACATTAGCACCTTTTCGGATAGTAATTGGATTTGATATCATCCCATTTTCAGCACGCTTTACAATTTCAACCTGCTTGGCTTGTTCAGAAATGGACATATTCTTATGAATTACACCAATTCCACCTTCTCTCGCTATAGATATAGCCATTTTGGATTCGGTAACAGTATCCATTGCAGCTGATACAATAGGAATATTTAATTCAATGTGCCTTGAAAAACGAGTAATAAGTTCTACATTACGGGGTAAAACATCAGAATAAGCTGGTACGAGTAAGACATCGTCAAACGTAAGACCTTCAATGTTAACTCTTTCGGCAATAAATGACATAGTGAATTTATTTTAAATTAATTTAAGTAGTTGGAACCGTCAGATACGACTCTTTACTATGAAAAATATTGCGTGCAAATGTACGCATTATTTATGATTGGAGAAATAATTTGAAAGTAAAAAAAGATTAATTGTATTGATATTGAGAGATTTTGTGAAAATAATTTATATGAAAATCATTAAAAATAACACTGACCCAAATTTAAACGATTATCAAATAGCCTCACTTAAGAAGAAATAATGTTGGGTAATTCGAAAATTAATCCTTAACTTCTAAGTAAATAAATGATTGAACGATTAAATTGAAAAAAGAGATTCTCAAATGAAATGCCTTTGAACCAAGAATTAAAATTGTAGTACTGTTCTAAAATTATCATATTAAAACTTCAGAATTGGCAAATAAAGCATTACTTTTGTACTTAATTTAAATATTTTCATCTAATCCAAATCAGTTAGATAATCAATTTTTTGTATGTCCAAGTAACTTACATTAAACATAATTCGGTATAACATGAAAAATAAGTATATTGATTTAATCGAACAAAGTCTCGAATTTCCAAATGATGAATTCAATATTATTGAAAATGAGTTAGAATGGTGCGGAATCCCTTTAATGGACATAATAAAACAATACGGCACTCCCTTACGAGTTGCATATTTACCAAAGATCAGCGAGAATATCCAGAAAGCAAGAAGAATGTTTAACGTTGCAATGGCAAAAGTTGATTATGAAGGAGATTACAACTATTGTTACTGTACGAAAAGTTCTCATTTTTCGTTTGTTATGGAAGAAGTGCTTAAAAACGGCGTGCATTTAGAAACTTCATCTGCATTTGACATCAACATCATGGAATCGCTGTTTGAACAAGGGTTACTCAAACAAGATACGTACATCGTTTGCAATGGATTTAAACGACCACAATATGCTGAGAATATTCAAAATCTTATAAATCAGGGATTTACAAATGTATTACCTATTTTAGATAATAAATTTGAATTAGATTTACTATTAAAAGATTTTAGTCTAAAGTTAAAAGTTGGAATCCGAATTGCAGCTGAAGAAGAACCAAAGTTTGATTTCTACACATCAAGATTGGGAATTCGATATAATGATATTATTCCTTATTATTCAAAACATATCGCCGGAAATCCACAAGTTGAATTAAAAATGCTGCATTTCTTTATTAATACCGGAGTAAAAGACACTTCATATTATTGGAATGAATTAAACAAAGCGGTGAATTTATACTGTGAATTAAAAAAGAAATGTCCCGAGTTAGATAGTTTGAATATTGGGGGTGGATTCCCCATTCAAACGCATCTGGATATGGATTACGATTACGAGTACATGGCTGAAGAAATTGTAGCTCAGATTAAAACCATTTGTACTCAAAACGGAGTACCGGAACCGCATATTTTCACTGAATTTGGTTCATATACTGTGGGTGAAAGTGGTGCCATGTTGTATTCTATTGTAAATCAAAAAAAACAAAATGACCGTGAGCTGTGGAATATGATCGATAGTTCATTTATGACCACTTTACCAGACACATGGGCGATTAACCAACGCTATGTATTTTTGGCTATAAATAATTGGGATTCGGAATATGAACGTGTAAATTTAGGAGGACTGACTTGTGATAGCGAAGATTTTTACAATGCTGAAGTGCACTCGAATGCTATTTTTCTCCCGAAAATGCAGGAAGATCGAGAACAATATATCGGTTTCTTTCATACCGGAGCTTATCAGGAATCATTGAGTGGATTCGGTGGCATTCAGCATTGCCTGATCCCTGCACCAAAGTTGGTCATCATCGATAAGGATGAAGATGGCGAATATTTTACAAAGCTTTTTGCTAAAGAACAAAGTTATAAATCAATGCTGAAAATTTTAGGATACTAATTGCTTTGTATAATATATCAAATTCACATTTAAAAACTCGATTTAAATGTTTTAAATCGAGTTTTTAAATGTGAATCAAAATTTCGGCAATAAAATCTCTTTACTTGGCAAGTGCTTCAATATTATTAATTAAAGGATTTGCATACATTTCAAGCAATTTAGTGCGCAGAAATGGTTCATCTTTAATTTCGAGATCGATCTTTGCAATTTGATGATTTAAATATTTTTCAAAATCAGACTTTTCAACTTCAGTATACTCATCACTAAAACGTGATTCGTTTTTCAACGCATCATATGCAATTTTATTATTTGTATAAATACGGTAGTTGGCATGAATTCTACGATCAATTAACGCTGCTGTTAATCTAATTTGTTCACTACGCAAGGATGAAGAGCGCTGAATTTCGGCAAGCTCATGATGAATCGTTCCTGTGATTTGATAAACAACTTTACCTTTATAACCCATTACTCCGGTTTTCATATTCAGCAAATCGTCTTCAGAAGATTTTTTAAAATTGGGGATATCCCGTTTTTGTTGAAACTCTTTGGCTTTCAGAAAGTCACAAGGATCATACTCATACGAAATACTTAACGGACAAATATTTAATTCTTTAATATTTTCGATAAAACTACCCAAACCTTGCATAGAAAACATTTTAAGAAGACTTTCCTGAGTTCGGTCATTCGAATCTTTTGCTCTGCCTTCACGTTGAGCAATCCAAACGGATTGATTTTTCTCTTTTAATGTAAAGGCTATATACGATGAAAGTTTTTTAGAGCTTTCTAATATTTGTCTTGAACTCAAATCTCGTTTAACAATAAAACTCTTATTTACTCGAACCAATTCCTTTATCCAGGGAAGAAAAAGCAAGTTATCACCAATAGCAATCTCAACGGTATTCATTTCCTTTTCAATAAATTTACCACATAAAAATGCAGAATCGAGAATTATATCCCGATGATTGGAAATATAGAGATATGATTTCGAAAGATCGAGTTTTTCTAAACCATTTAATTCTATACCTTTAGTCATATTAGCCTCTAAATATTGAAGAAACGGATATACCATTTCCTTCTGAAATTCATAGCTTGAATGAAAAGATGTCAAGCGTTTGCGAAGTACTTCTTTTGGTAAAAGTGGATAAACAGTGCTTATCACTTTCATAAAAGGTTTCACATCAACCAAGCGTTCAAGTGCATTCTTGATCTCATCATCGTTATAGCATCGTATATCCTCAAAATTCTGATCGATTATCATAAATATAATTGATTCTTAATATATTAAAATTGTAGTTTCAAAATCACGTTCATTTAATCATCCAAACTAATAGCAACGTTTTGCTCATTCATCTTAAAAAGAAAATATAGCTATCGGGCATTTAAAATCTTATCTTAAAAATTTTCAGTGTTAAAACAAAAAACTTAAATAAATAAATATTACCGGTGCAGCCATTAACATACTATCGAATCGATCGAGCAAACCGCCATGGCCGGGAATCATTTTTCCAGAATCTTTGACATGAATAGTTCGCTTAAGTAAGGATTCTGATAAATCACCAAATGTACCAAAAATCACAATAATTTCGGAAAAAATCATCCATTGCAACAAGGTCAAATGGGGAATATACAATGAAAAAATATATCCTGAAAGTAATGCTGCAAAAGCACCTCCAATAAACCCTTCCCATGATTTTTTGGGTGAAATTCGTTCAAACAAACGATGCTTTCCAAAAGTTACGCCAACCAAATAAGCGCCACTGTCATTTACCCAAATAGTTACAAAAAGTGCAATTAATATCAACGGCTGCCAGTCATGAATAAAAAGTATGAAATTTAAAAGTGAAAAAGGCAAGGCTATCAACATCTGACCCAACATAAAATAAGCCCAATTGTGAATTGGATTTGATTTCTGTCGGTACAACTCAGCAATCAATACAATCAATACATAAAATCCATAAACTGAAAAGGCAGGATATGCAAAGGTTTTTGCAGAAAAAAAATACGAGGTTACAAACAACAAAACACCTCCAATTACACCCCACCATTTTGATACGTGTACATCAATCTGCAAATTGGTTAGCTTATGAAATTCATGTACCGTATAACCTGTAATGAATGAAAAAACTAATAGAAAAACATAATACCTACTAAGGAGAATAGAACCAATAATCAATGTTACAAAAAAGAAACCACTGAAAGTTCGTTTCACAAAGTTATTCATATACATTTATAGTATTAGCTGTAAGGAAGAAACAAAATTTAATTTAACTTGATTAACTTCATAATTTCATCCAGTTTTGGGGATAAAATAATTTCAGTTCGTCGGTTCAATGCTCTTCCTTCAGGAGTAGAATTATCAGCGCGAGGTGAAAACTCTCCTCTACCAGAAGCAGTTAATCGTGTAGGTTCAATACGATAATTATTCGTTAAAATACGGACAATTGACGTAGCACGAGCAACGCTTAAATCCCAGTTATCCTTATATATTGGAGTTTTAATTGGAACATTATCAGTATGTCCCTCTACCAGAATATCAATATCTTTATTTTTATTAAGCACATCAGCTAGAACTTTAATTGCTTCCAATCCTTTAGATTCTACAGTAGCGCTTCCAGATTGAAACAGCAACTTATCGGACATAGATACATATACTTTTCCATTTTTAACCTGAACTGATAATTCATCAGATTTAAAATTCAACAAAGCATCTTTCAAAATACTATTTAATCGCTTTGTGATAGAATCCTGACGAGCTAATTCCTTTTGCAAATTAAATAATGATTTTTCGCGATCTTTCAATAATTTTTCTTTAGTTAAAATTTCATCAGACTTTTGTTTTAATTCATCTGATTTTTTATTCAACTCAATTCTAAATAATTCATTTTGTGTCATATTAGCATTCGTCAAATCCTTAAATTTTTGTTTTAAAGAATGAATATTTGAATCATTTACATCAATAGTTTTAACTAAATCAGAAATTTGCTGATCTCGTTGACTTAATGTACTGCAAAGTGAATCTCGTTCATTGATTACATTTTGGAAAATTTTTGGCACAAATAATTTTTTGACAGGTTTTGCTTCACCACATCTATAAATGGGTTTACATGAAAAAAGAACGCTTGATAAAAAAATGATCGAAAGAAATAGTACTGAAGGTTTCATAATTTACTTCTTTGAGTTATAAAATTTTTATAATTAAAAACTTGCCATAAATTCATTGAATTTAAAAAGTAGTCGGCATTCACAATTGATAATTCGGATTTTGGTTAGTATTAATAAAAGTAACAGTAATAAATTGGAAGACAAAGATAGAAAAAAATTAGTTTTTTTGAAGAAAAACAATTAATTCTTTTGGACCATGTGCTCCTAAAACCAAGGTTTTTTCAATATCAGCTGTTCGACTGGGTCCGGTAATAGTAGAAATTAGAGAAGGCAAAATTCCTACATATTTTTGTTGAATGGCAATATAAGCATCTTCGACATAATTGACCAATTGAGAAACGTGAGCTAACACAATATGAACAGGAGGAAAAACATTCATTTTTCGCCCTGAAGCTAAATGAGAGGATACTACCACACTACCGGTTCGTGCGATTAAAAATTCGCATGATGTTACACCGGCTTTCATATTTGAAAAAGTGGCAGCTGATTCATCATCAACGAAAATTGCAGCTGATTTCAAAAATTCAGAAATACTTTTATCGAGACAATAAACAGATGATATACCATGTTCAATTAAATATTGATGCAATTGCTGTAATAAGTCTTCGTCAGAGTCGCATAAAAAACAACGTCCGTTTACAGCTTCCAATTCAAACTTAAAACAGTTGACTGCGTCCGGTAGAATTGCCTTATAAATATCAGAATTTTGATCTTGAGAAGGCTCAATAAAAACAGTCCGCCCTTGAGAGGCGGCTGTCAGTTTACTAATTATCAGTTTTTTAGAAGAACTATTTGGCATAAAGATTATGCATTAACATCAATTGTACCAGCACTTTCATCAGTTGTATCGGTTCTATCAGCAGTCTCGCTTTTATCAGCGGAATCATTAATATTAGCGGATTTTTCGCCATCTTCATTTTCAATTCCGAATCCATTCTGAGCCATCAGTTCATCATTTCGTGAAGTCCATGGACGTTTACCAAAAATTCGTTCCAGATCTTCAGCAAAAATCACTTCTTTATCAATTAAAAGTTCAGCCAATTCATTGTGTCCGTGAGCGTGATCATGTAGAATTTTTTTAGCTCTTTCAAATTCGACAGCAACAATTTTTTTTGCTTCGGTATCAATTAATTCTGCTGTTTTTTCGCTATAGGGCTTTGTGAAACCATAATCCGAATTTCCAGTTGAATCATAATAACTCATATTGGGAAGTTTATCGCTCATTCCAAAATAAGCAACCATAGCATAAGCACGTTTGGTAACGCGTTCCAAATCATTTATAGCACCAGTTGAAGTTTGATTCATGAAAACTTCTTCTGCGGCGCGACCACCCAAGGTGGCACACATTTCATCTAAAATATGTTCACGATTTGTAAGTTGACGTTCTTCTGGCAGATACCACGCAGCACCTAAAGCTTCTCCCCGCGGTACAATCGTAACTTTAACCAAAGGGCTGGCATGTTCAAGCATCCAGCTTATAGTTGCATGACCGGCTTCGTGAAAAGCAATTGATTTTTTTTCGGCAACAGTTGTAATCTTTGATTTCTTTTCCAAACCGCCAATAATTCGATCAACAGCATCTAAGAAATCCTGCTTTTCAACAAACGATTTATTTTTACGTGCTGCAATCAGAGCTGCTTCGTTACAAACATTAGCAATATCGGCGCCAGAAAATCCGGGTGTTTGTTTTGCTAGGAAATTAACATCTACTGATTCGTTAATTTTTATTGGGCGCAAATGGACATTGAAAATCTGTTTTCTTTCGTGAATATCAGGTAAATCAACATGAATTTGACGATCGAAACGACCGGCGCGTAATAAAGCTTTATCCAAAATATCAGCTCTATTGGTTGCAGCTAAAATAATAACGCCACTATTTGACCCGAAACCATCCATTTCAGTCAATAACTGATTCAGTGTATTCTCACGTTCGTCATTACTTCCCATGTTTGGGTTTCGACCGCGAGCACGTCCAACCGCATCAATCTCATCAATAAAAATGATACAGGGAGCTTTTTCTTTTGCTTGACGAAATAAATCACGAACCCGTGAAGCCCCTACTCCGACAAACATCTCAACAAAATCAGAACCTGATATAGAAAAAAATGGAACATCGGCTTCTCCTGCTACTGCTTTTGCGAGCAAAGTTTTACCGGTACCTGGAGGTCCCACTAGCAAAGCTCCTTTCGGAATTTTTCCACCTAATTCGGTATATTTAGATGGGTTCTTCAAAAATGCAACGATCTCTTCAATCTCTTGTTTAGCTTCGGCTAAACCAGCTACATCTTTAAATGTAATTTTATTGGTATCATCGCCTTTATCAAATAATTGTGCTTTAGATTTTCCAACGCTGAAAATTCCTCCGCCACCGCCACCCATTTGACCCGACATACGGCGGTTCATAATAACAAAAAAGATGATTAGTAATAAAAAGGGAAAAATAGAATACAAAAAAATATCCAAATAATTTTTACTTTCCTTATATTCAACAATTCCATTAAAAGCATTTTGATCTTTTGCTTGTTGAATCAATTTCGAAAATTCATCTACCGAAGGAATCCGAACCGTTATCATCCGATCTTTAGCATAGCTTTCGAATTTATCACCAAAAACTTTTTTTAATGAATCTTTAACCACAATAGCTTCCACACTATTTCGAGCTGAATATACAGTAATTTTCTCAATTATTCTACCCTTCACATACTGTTCGAACGTCGAAAAAGGAACTTCTTTACTTTGAACATTGTCGCTTAAAAAATAAGATCCTAAAAGTACAAGAATAATAATACCGTAAATCCACGATATATTAAACTTTGGCGCTTTGCCAGAAGATTTTATTGGATTTGGTTTGGGAGTTTTATTTTCCATCCTATTAATTTTGATCGTTTTATCCTAATGCCTAATTAATTTATTCTATATAAAATTTTTAATACTCAATCTATATCGGGAATCAACTTTAAGTCCGCATCTGCCCACAAATGTTCCAAATCATAAAACTTCCGAGAATGACGTTGAAAAACATGAACAATAATTTGTCCGTAATCAATAGCAATCCATTCGGAATTTTCAAAACCATCCATTACATAGGGTTTTACTTGTATATGATCGCGTACCCAGTCCTTTATAGAAATTGCAATTGAATTCACATGTATATTTGAATCACCTTCGCATATTACAAAAAAACTGCAGGGTGCATCTTTCAACTTATTTAAATCCACAATAACAACATTTTTACCTTTCCGTTCCTGTATTCCTTCAACAATTTGTTCAACAATTTGTTCGTTTTCCTTCATGCGAATATTTTAATGATTTAATTTTTGAATATATGACTACAAAGATACGCTTTAATGACCGAAAATTAAAATTTTGTTCGTAACAATTTCATATAAACTACTTTAATTGTAACAAAATAGGGGTAAAATTTATTGCAATAATTTGCATCCATCAAATTTAACCTTGAAATTAAAGAAAAAAAATCCGACACAAAATTTGTATCGGATTTTCTTTAAAAAAAATATTAAAGATTATTTGATAATCGACAAGAAAGTGTCATCGGTTGCAAATTTAGCAAATTCTATATCATTTAATGCTTTAGTAGCAAATGATTTATCTTGTTTTATAGCATCTTTCAAATTGCTGTAAACAGCATTTTTATCATTTGTACGAGCACCAACTACAGCAGCAAGATATGCAGTAGTAGCATCGGGTTTAGCAATTGAAGCTAACGTTTTTGTAGCACCACTATAATCAGAATTCAAAATTTGCAATAAAGCAGCATTGTTTGAAGCGCTTGAACCAAAATAGTTCTTTGCTTTCGCATAATCGCCCTTCATGATGGCAATTGTACCCAAACCTTGTCCAACAGCTCCTGAAGTACCGGCAGCTTTTCCAAAATACATTTCAGCCGAGGCGACATCACCTTTTGCTAAAGCAGCAGCACCAGCATTATAATTAATATCGGCAGAATTAGAATTCAAATCCAAAGCTTTAGCAAAATAACGTGAAGCATCAGCCATGTTACCTTGTTGATAATTAACAACTCCAAGATTATTGAAAGCACGGAAGCAATTCGGGAAGAGTTGAGTAGCTTTTTCATAAATAGCTGCCTTTTGACCCAAATCATTTGTCAACGTAGCTGCATAAAGCAACTCCTCAATTGAAAGTTTAGAAGGATCGTTTTGTGCTAAATTTGAAATTTCTGCATCTGATTTACCGGTAACATTTACAGTCAGGTTCAATTTTGAACGACGTAATTGTGGTAAAATCTCTTCTGCAATCGTTTTAAATGCAACGGACATATTTTTAATTTCTCGTTCGCGTTGTTCAGGATCGGTATACATTGTCAATACCCTTAAAATCAGATCTTTGTCTTGAATATTTGATTTTTCCATTAAAGCCTGGAACCCAGCCCAATCTTCAGGAGTGAAGTTTGAACTAATTGGCACACTTGCTTTCAGTTTCTTCAACTGTTTGTTTAAGAAATTAACGGTAACTTTTTCTCGCTTTTCAGCTAAATTGGTATTCAGCTCCATTCCACCATCCGGAGATGCATACGCAGATACTCCGAAATCGGCAACTTGCTGATTCTGACTTTCTTTTACATCTTTAATTTTCTTTGTCAAACTAACAATATCGCTTTTGTTTGTTTCCGATTTGCGCAAATTAGATTGTTGAATTAAAAACAAAATGTCAGCCTCTTGTTTTTCTTGAATTACTCGTTGGAATTTATCCGGAATCAGCACAGCAGACAATTCATCAGATCCTGTTGTGATCAATTGAGAAGTAGCAACTACTCCATCAGCTACTTTGACGCTAGGAATTTGGTACGTTTTCTTTTTTGTACTGATACTAAAATCAAGATACAACTCTGATTTTGCCATGTCAGGAACATAATCAAACGAAGCTTTCATAGTATAAGTTCCACCAGTTTTGTAAGAAATTGTTTGATTATTACCAATAACTTTTTCTCCTTGGAAAACAGAAGGGGTACCTTTAACTTCTTTACCCATGAATTTCATTACTGGAGTAACAGTAACTGTTGCATTTTTTGTGAAATACTTTTCAGGAAATGTCCCTGTTATGGTTGCATTCACTTTTCCACCTTTAACTTCAAGTGGATTTGGGGTACATTTAAATAGACTTGGGTCTAAAGCCGTCATGTCCTTTTGACAAGAAGTAAAGATCAAGCCAAGCACCATCGAAATTGCGAAGAATAATTGCTTTCTCATAAAATTGTGTTTTTGTTATTAATAATTAATTTTGCTTTTAACAGTCTTTTAGGCTGCAAATATACAATGTTTCAACGAATTTTATATTACTTTGCCAATGATATTTACATTTTTTTGTTAATCAAACCTGAATAAAGGAAATCCAGATATAAAAAATTCAAAACATTAAATTCTATTCATTCATTAACTTTTCATTATGAACAAATTGAAATTAATTTTCCATTACAAAAAATATCTTTCAGTCCGAAAAATCAACAATTTTCTACTGTTATATTTATCGTACGTTGTTTCAAGATCTAAACCTGTTTTATCAAAGCATAGTTTACCTTTCTTTATTTCAATTGAAAGTTCGAATTATTGCAACTTACATTGCCCGCAATGTCCGGTTGGTATCGGAAAATACATTCAAAATACAGATAAACAGTTATTTGATTTCAAATTATACAAAAAAATAATAAACGAATTAAAACCAACGCTACTACATGTTATATTGTATTTTCAAGGGGAACCTTTAATAAACAAACAGTTGCCTGATTTTGTTCGTTATGCCCATGAAAGAAAAATTTTCACTTCAACTTCGACGAACGGACAACTAATTAACAAAAACAATGCCAAGTTAATTGTGTCATCCGGCTTAGATAAACTTATCGTTTCAATTGACGGCACCACACAAACAGTTTATGAAAGTTATCGAGTGGGTGGAAATTTACAAAAAACAATAGAAGGAATCCGTTTATTGGTTGATGAGAAAAAAAGGCAAAAATCATTTACTCCTATAATTGAGATTCAATTTATCGTGTTGAAAACCAACGAACACCAAATGAATGAATTGCGAAAATTAGCAAAGAAACTTCATGTAAATCGATTCAGATTCAAAACCGCTCAATTATACAATTATGAAAAGGGGCATCCTTTAATTCCTGAAAATTTAAAATATTCAAGGTATAAGCAACAAAAAGACGGAATTTATACGGTAAAAACCAAACAACCCAATCATTGCTGGCGACTTTGGAATGGGGCTGTCGTTAATGCATCGGGCGAAGTATTGCCATGCTGTTTTGATAAAGGTTCAGAATTTTCTTTTGGCAATTTAAACGCATCATTATTTTCGGACATTTGGCACAATACAAAATCAAATAAATTTCGAAGTGATTTACTCCAAAATCGGCTTCAATTCGAAATCTGCAAAAATTGTATGAGCCAATAAGAAAAAAATGATTATTTAAATGAAGCTCCAACAATATCGAGCAATTCGTTAGTAATGCTTTGCTGACGGGTTTTGTTGTACTGAAGTGTAAGGGTTTGAAGTATGTCATCAGCATTTTCAGTAGCCGTTTGCATGGCAACGGTACGGGCAGCATGTTCAGAAGCTGCTGCATCAAGTGCAGAAGCAAATATTTTTAACCTTAAAACCATAGGAATTAACGTATTAATGATTTCTTCACGAGATGGTTCAATTATATAATCTGTTTGCATTTCGCCCGGTTGACTGTATTCTAACTGTATCGGCAAGAACGTATCGACGGTAAGGATTTGTTTTCCCTTGCTTTCATAATGATAAAAAATAACTTTTACGCGATCAATTTCGTTATTAACAAACATATTCATGAGTGTATTTGCCAATTCCTGAGCTTGATCGAAAGAAGGAGTTGCCGAAAGATGTTCAAAATTTCCGGCAACTTTAAGTTCCATTTTTAATGCAGCCTGAGCTACTTTTTTGCCCACGGGAAATACGACTACATCTTCTTTACGAACATCGCGGTGCATAACAATAGATTGATGCATCCGTTTAATCAGGTTTGCATTGTAACTTCCACACAAAGATGAATTTGAAGCGAAAACAACAACTGCTACGCGTTTCACATCCCTAATCTGAGCATAAATAGAAGGCACTTCAATATCACTGCTCAAATAACTTCGTAAAATACGGTTCATTTCTTGCTGATAAGGCAAATAACCATTTACGGCTTTCTCGGCTTTACGTAGTTTTGCCGACGAAACCATTTTCATTGCCGATGTTATCTTTTGCGTAGATTTAACCGATTGAATACGCGATTTTATTTCTTTTAATGAAGACACTACGATTAAATTAAAATTGATATATTGGAATTTGTACTTTACAATTCACCCCAGATAAAGCCGTGAGTGTGTTATGGTAATGAAAAAAAGAAATACGGTAAAATTGAAATTATGCAATATAAAGCTGTGCAATTTCGGCAGCAACATTTTCTATTATCTTGGAAACCTGATCGTTGATCACTCCACTTTTAATAACATCCAGAACATCGACTTGATGAATCTGTTCCAACTTAATTAAAAACTGTTTTTCAAAATCCTGAACTTTATTCAACGGAATCTTAGCCAACAATCCGTTAGTACCACAATAAAGCACGGCTACCTGTTTCTCAACTGTCATTGGATGGTGTAAAGACTGAACAAGCAAACGTGTATTTTTTTGTCCTTTGTCAATCGTCATGGAGGTTACAGCATCCATATCACTTCCAAATTTAGTAAACGCCTCAAGTTCACGAAATTGTGCCTGATCAATTTTTAAAGTGCCAGCTACCTTTTTCATTGCCTTGATTTGAGCATTTCCACCTACACGTGAAACTGAAATTCCAACATTAATCGCAGGACGATTTCCCTGGTTGAATAAATCAGTATCGAGAAAAATCTGACCATCCGTAATAGAAATCACGTTGGTAGGAATATATGCCGAAACATCACCAGCTTGTGTCTCGATTACAGGTAAAGCAGTCAAAGAACCGCCACCACGAACTTTTCCAATTAAACTCTCAGGTAAATCATTCATTTGTTCAGCCACTTCCTGTTGAGAAATAACCCGAGCTGCACGCTCCAATAAACGAGAATGTAAATAAAAAATATCACCAGGATAAGCTTCCCTTCCCGAAGGACGTCCTAAAATAAGCGAAACTTCACGGTATGCAACTGCTTGTTTAGATAAATCGTCGTATACCACAAGTGCATCGCGACCTGTATCCCGAAAATATTCACCTATGGATGCACCAGCAAAAGGAGCATAATATTGCAGAGCTGCAGGATCAGAAGCATTAGCTGCCACAATAACGGTATAGTCCATAGCTCCGTGATCTTGTAAAGTATTGACGATAGAGGCTACTGTCGAACCTTTTTGTCCAATGGCGACATAGATGCAATAAACAGGTTTTCCTGCTTCATATTCTGAGCGTTGATTAATAATCGTATCGATAGCAATACTTGTTTTTCCAGTCTGACGGTCGCCGATTATTAATTCCCGTTGTCCTCGTCCAATTGGAATCATGGCATCAATTGATTTCAAGCCTGTCTGAAGTGGTTGATTTACAGGTTGACGATAAATAACGCCTGGAGCTTTTCTTTCCAAAGGCATTTCAACCATATTACCGGAGATTTTACCTTTTCCATCTATTGGTTCACCTAAAGGATTAATGACACGACCCAACATCTTTTCAGAAACATTGATGGAAGCAACACGCTTCGTACGTTTTACCGTAAATCCTTCTTTAATTTCGCTCGTTGGTCCAAGCAATACAGCTCCTACATTATCTTCCTCTAAATTCATGACAATGGCTTTCATACCATTTTCAAATTCCAATAATTCATTGGCTTCAGCATGTTTTAAACCGTAAATACGTACTACTCCATCACTTACTTGTAATACAGAACCAACTTCGTCGAATTTGACTTGGGTGTCAATTTGTTGTAATTGCATCCGAAGTATGTCAGAAACTTCGCTAACCTTTATATTATCAGACATGTCTATTAATTAATTTGCTGTTATATTTCTATTAAAAATCCAATTTAATGATATAATTTATAATTGATTATCTATCGTTTAAAATCAATATCTGTATAAAATATCATTATTATTTTTATTTACATAGTTTTTAAATTGCGCTGAATAAATTCATTACGAATAATATTCAACTGTCCTTTCATACTTGCATCCCATCGTTTAAAATCAACTTCAAAAATAAATCCTCCCAAAATAGTCGGATCGACCATTTTCTCAAATTCAATGACTCCTCCGGTTTCACGTTCAATAGCATCAATCAATTTAAGCTCGATTTTAAGATCGGTTTTATCGGCAGTAATTAATTTTCCATAATGCACATTTTTATATTCCCGATAATACGAAATAAAATTCAATGCAATAGTTTGTAAATAACTGATTCGTTTATTTTTAATCAGCAATTCAATAAAACGTTCCAACGTTTCACTCACTTTAATACCGGCACCGGTGAAGATTAATTTTCTTTTTTCATTATCATTCAAAACAGGGTTATCAAGTACCAATCTAAAATCATTTAATCTGATAAAAGCATCTGACAATAATTTAGATTCATGATAAACCTGATCCAATGAATCATTTCCCTTGGCAAACTCAAATAATGCCTTTGCATAACGTACTGATACTAAACCTGAACTCATAGTTACTTTACGATTTAGATATATTAATTTCGTCGATCAGACGGTTAATCATATCCATTTGTTCATTTTTGTTATCCAATTTCTCACGAAGCACTTTTTCGGCAATTTCAACAGATAACTCAGCTACCTGTCGGCGAATGTCGCGAATGGCTTCCATTTTCTCTTCCTGAATTTGCAAACGGGCATCTTCTATTATTTTTCGTGCTTCAAGAGTCGCTTTGTCTTTTGCATCCTGAATCATCGCATTACGGGCATTAGAACTTTCATTTATAAGCCTAACTTGTTCAATTCGAGCGTTTTTAACAATTTCCTCGCTTTCTGCTTTCACGTTTTGTAACTCATCGTGAGCTTGTTGAGCAACTAAAAGCGACTCATCAATATATTGTTTTCGTTCTTCTACCATTTTAACAATAATAGGAAACCCAAATTTTGCGAGTACAAAAACAACGATTCCAAACGTTAAAAGCATCCAGAATAACAATCCGGTTTCGGGCAATAGCAATGACATAATTATAAAATTAAATAAAGCTCATGCATTTCATTAAAAAAAAGAACGCATGAAACGAATTAAAACCGATTGATTTATAATATATTGCACAGAATTATATAAAAATAAAACTGAACAAAAAATGATAGATAACTATCAATGAAAAAATGAAGAAAATAAATTTATTAAAGAATAAATCCACAAACTACAATGGCAAATAATGCCACAGCATCTACCAAAGCGGCGGCAATAATCATGTTCATACGAATATCTGATGCTGCTTCGGGCTGGCGGGCAATACCTTCCATAGCCGAACCTCCAATATTTCCGATACCAACACCGGCACCAATGGCTGCTAATCCTGCGCCAATACCAGCTCCTAATTTTGCAAGACCTGCACCTGCAGCTGCTTGTAATAAAATTGAAAGTAACATAACTAATTTATTTTAAATGGTTTATATAAATTTTAAATTGTATTATTGATTGTGATGAGATTTCACTTGAGCCAGCCCAATAAAAACGGCTGACAGCATGACAAAAATATAGGCTTGAATATAAGCCACCAGTATTTCAACAAACCCGATAAATACGCTGAATAAAACAGAAACTATGGTCATACTCGTATTCATAGCAACGCCCATACTTACCGTTACAAATATTAAACTTGTAAGACCAAGCACGATAGAATGTCCTGCTAACATATTGGCAAACAACCGGATCATCAAAGCAAAAGGTTTAGAAAATATACCTACTAATTCAATCAAAGGCATTAAAGGTACAGGTACTTTTAACCAAAGAGGAACATCCGGCCATAATATTTCACGCCAATATTCTTTGGTCCCAAATACATTAACCAATAAAAAAGTGATCACAGCTAATCCAAAGGTAATTGCGATATTTCCGGTAACATTTGCACCTCCTGGAAAAAGCGGAATCAAGCCCAATAAATTATTAACAAAAACAAAAAAGAAAAGCGTAAGTAAATATGGTGCAAAATGTCGGTATTTCTCACCAACTGCAGGTTTAATTACGTCATCGTGAATATTCATAATTAATAACTCCATGAATCCCACGAATCCCTTTTTAGATTCATAAACCCCGTTTCGATAACTCTTGGCAACCGACATTATAATAATAATAAGCAAGATACCGCTAATTATTAATGATAAAGCTACTTTTGTAACAGATAAATCGAGGGGACGCACTTCAACTCCTGAAGCATCTTTCTCAACAATTTTACCTTTAAATTTTCCGTCGGAGGGGATAAATAAACCATAAGGATGTTGTTGATGCAATTCAGATGAAAGAAAAACATGCCAACCAGTAATTGAACTGTGAACAATCACCGGAAGCGGAATAGCGATTTGCTTATCATTAAAAGTAGTGATATGCCATTCATAAGAATCGGCAATATGTTCGAGAATAAAATCTCTTACATTTAAAGGTTTAGCTTTATCATTCGGCTGCGATGATTCAACGGCAAAAATACTATTTGACGAAAGCAAAGCGAAAGCTAAAAGAATTAATATCTTATATAAATATTTCATTTACAAATTTTTAATATATTTCTCGGTACGATAGAAAAAATAAGTTTCCAAGCACAGATAAATAAAATAATAAATTGCAAAAAACATTGCAAAATCTCTGAAATGTTCTTTCCCGAAGATCAAATAATAAAGCCCTAAAACTAAGAAACAAAATACAAACTTGGCAAGTTTCATGATCATGTAAATATTGACAGATTTTTGCGGATTTCTATTATTAACTTTACCCATCAATTGAATGTCAACCCGACCCAAAATAAAGAAAAACAAAGGAATCAAAGGATAATGTGATACATAATGTTCAGGAAAATACCTTTGTAAAACGAACCATCCGATCCCACTGGAAAACAACAATGCAAAAAATAAAATCAAAATCAAATTACGCCTCAATCTATTCATAATTTACTTTGATAAAATATTTTCGACACAAACGGTAATAATATTTTTATCAACCTCAACAAATCCACCGTCAATTTCCATTTCATGTACTTTACCATCTATTTGATAAAGAATTTTCCCAGTTTTCAGCATTGAAATAAGTGATGCATGATGTTCCCATATCGAAAAGAAACCTAAGCTTCCTGGTAAAGTAACACTATTTACTTCGCCACTGAAAAATATTTGTTCAGGTGTTACTATTTCTAATTTCATTGTTGGTTTATTAAACATCAACCTATTCGGTCTATTAAAAATTCAAATTCCGAAATCAATACAAAGAATCGAAGAATCAAAGTGCTATGCATTCAGAATGCAATTATTTATGCGAAAAAATCAAATTACTTTTTAGCCTGAGCTAACAATTTCTGCCCTTTATTTATTGCATCATCTATTGTTCCTACATTCAGGAAAGCCATTTCTGGCATATCATCCAAGTCTCCATTAAGTATCATTTTAAAGCCACGTATTGTTTCTTCAAGTGGCACCATAACACCAGGAACACCTGTAAACTGAGCAGCCATTGCAAACGGTTGAGACAGGAATCGTTGAACTTTTCGAGCACGATTAACAAGTAATCGATCTTCATCGGAGAGTTCTTCCATTCCCAGAATAGAAATGATATCCTGTAATTCCTTATTTCGTTGCAAAATTTGTTTCACACGTTCAGCAATGTCATAATGTTCATCCCCAACTATTTCAGGATTTAATATTCGAGAAGTAGATTCGAGCGGATCAACTGCAGGAAAAATACCTAATTCAGCAATTTTACGGCTTAATACGGTAGTGGCATCTAAGTGTGAAAATGTTGTTGCAGGAGCCGGATCAGTTAAATCATCAGCAGGTACATAAACAGCTTGTACTGAAGTAATTGAACCATTTTTGGTAGAGGTAATACGTTCCTGCATTCGGCCCATTTCAGTGGCCAATGTGGGTTGATAACCTACAGCCGATGGCATGCGTCCGAGTAATGCTGAAACTTCAGAACCAGCTTGCGTGAAACGGAAAATATTATCGATAAAAAATAAAATATCACGTCCACCTTCGTTTCCTCCGTCACGAAATGCTTCGGCAACGGTAAGCCCAGACAAGGCAACTGACGAACGCGCTCCCGGTGGTTCATTCATCTGACCGAAAACCAACGTTGCTTGAGATTTTTGAACTTCTTCATAATCAACTTTGGATAAATCCCAGTCACCCCGATCCATACTTTTCTTAAATTCATCGCCATAACGAATTACACCCGATTCAATCATATCACGTAATAATTCATTTCCTTCACGAGTACGTTCGCCTACTCCAGCAAAAACAGAAAATCCGTTATGACCCTTGGCTATATTATTAATAAGTTCCATGATCAATACCGTTTTTCCTACGCCGGCTCCTCCAAAAAGACCAATTTTACCGCCTTTAACATAAGGTTCAAGTAAATCAATTACTTTGATTCCGGTTGACAAAATTGCTTCACTTGTTGTCAAGTCCTCAAATCTTGGAGGTTCTCTATGAATTGGATACGATCCGCTTTTATCCAACAATTTCATGCCGTCAATCGAATCACCAATCACGTTCATCAATCGGCCTTTAATTTGTTCTCCTATCGGCATAGAAATAGATTTTCCTGAAGATATGACTTTCAAACCGCGCGAAAGTCCATCGGTCGAATCCATTGCAACAGTGCGTACGGTATTTTCACCAATATGTTGTTGAACTTCTAAAATCAGTTCTTTGCCATTCTCTCTTTTTATACTGAGTGCATCATAAATTGCCGGTAATTTATTTTCTTCGCTTTCTTTTAAATCAAAAAAAACATCTACTACCGGACCAATGATTTGTGCTATATGGCCAATGATTTCTGACATAATTTATTGTACGTTTATTAAATAAAATTTAAAATTTTTTTTTCAAGATTTAAGTTGCAAAGTTACGACTTAAAAATTAGATAAACACCACGAGAAATGCAAAAAAAATATATTTATGGCAAACAGCCTCAAACCTTATTCGTAAAATTGAGTTCAAATATTTTAAAAAATGATTCAAAATTAAATTCAAAAAAATAAGATTGAGTCTATTCCGAAAAGTCAGTATTAATAGAAAATCATTGATTTTCATTATTAACCGTAAAATAACCTTTTCAAAATGAACTAATTATAGAACAAGTATGTTAAATTTAGAGTCTTCGTGTTGAATACATCTCATTTTCAAAACACATTAAAAATTCAATAAAATAATTTTTCGATAAGCATATAAGCAAATGAACCTCCAAAAAAGCCAATTAATGCCAGCCAGCTGATCTTCTTTATATACCAAAAGAAATTAATTTTTTCCATTCCCATTGCTGCCACGCCTGCAGCCGATCCAATAATAAGAATACTTCCTCCCGTACCCGCACAATATGCCAAGAACTCCCAAATATAGTTATCAATCGGATATTGGGATAAACTGTACATACCCTGCGTGGCAGCTACCAATGGCACATTATCAATAATTGCTGACGAAAGTCCGATGGTCATAACAATGGCGCTCAGATTGCCTACTGTTTGAGCAAGCCATTTCGCCATTTCACTTAAAATATTCGCCGATTCAAGAGCACTGATTGCCAACAGTATTCCCAAAAAAAATAAGATACTTGTCAAATCAATTTTATGAAGCGCATGAACCAACGTTAAATGCTGTTTTTTTTCAACATCCCCTTTTCGGTGCATAAATTCAGTAAGTATCCACATAAATCCCAAACTGAACATCATACCCATAAATGGAGGTAAATTGGTGAATGATTTGAAAATAGGGACAAAAATTAACGATACAATACCAAGAACCAACACAACAACTTGTTGTCTGTCAGTATGTTGTCTGTCGGATGTATTTTCAGATACCAATGTTCGCTCTGCATTTCCGTGAAGCTGAAACGTAACAGCCACCAGCGGGATCAACAGACTTATCATGCTCGGGATAAATAATTTCATCATGATATTAGCACTCGAAATTTGTCCACCAATCCAAAGCATGGTAGTAGTTACATCACCGATTGGTGTCCAGGCACCACCGGCATTTGCCGCGATAATAGTTATCCCAACAAAAAGTAACCGATCCTCGCGATTCTTTATCAATTTTCGAAGCAGCGACACCATTACAATCGTAGTTGTCAAATTATCAAGAATTGAAGAAAGAAAAAATGCGAGTAAACCTATTATCCAAATTAAACTTCGCTTATTGGTTTGCTTAATTATCTTGGTGATTGTCTGAAAGCCATCGTGAGCATCTATCAATTCAACGATAGTCATTGCTCCCATCAAAAAGAATAAAATGCCGGAAACATCTCCCAAATGTTTCAGCAATTCTTCATTTACAAAATTTTTATCAGGTGTCAGCAAAGCAAAAATCACCCAGCATAAAACACCAGTAATCAATGCCGAAGCTGTTTTATTGATTTTAATGTTATGCTCGGTTACAATTGCGGAATAGCCTATCACAAAAATAATGATAAGCAAAGTAATCATCATAGCGGATTTACTTTATTTATTTTAATCTCAAATCTTGAGTTGAAAGTTAATTAACACCCGAAAAGATAGAAGATAAACCCAATCTAATCTAATTTTAAAACGGCTAAAAATGCTTTTTGAGGTACTTCCACATTCCCAATTTGCTTCATGCGTTTTTTTCCTTTTTTTTGCTTTTCAAGCAATTTTCGTTTTCTCGAAATATCTCCTCCGTAACATTTAGCTGTAACATCTTTTCTGACTGCTTTAATTGTTTCGCGGGCAATAATTTTAGCGCCAATTGCAGCCTGCACCGCAATATCGAATTGTTGACGAGGGATAAGTTCTTTTAATTTTTCACACATACGGCGACCCAGATTCACAGCATTATCAAAATGTATAAGCGACGAAAGCGCATCTACAGGTTCTCCATTTAACAAAATATCGAGTTTGATTAATTTTGATGGTCTGAAGCCGTGCGGATGATAATCAAAAGAGGCATACCCTTTTGAAATACTCTTGAGTTTATCGTAAAAATCAAATACGATCTCGCCCAACGGCAAATCGTAAATTAATTCCATCCGGTTACCGGAAATATAAATTTGTTTTACTAATTCACCCCGTTTTCCCAGACACAAAGTCATTATTTGTCCGATATAATCCGTTCGTGTAATAATTGAAGCCCTTATATAAGGTTCTTCAATACGATCGATAGTAACAATATCGGGCAATCCGGCAGGGTTGTGCACTTCAATCAACTCATCTTTTTTAGTAAAAACCCGATACGAAACATTGGGTACCGTGGTAATTACATTCATATCGAACTCCCTATCTAAACGTTCTTGGATAATTTCCATGTGTAACATGCCCAGAAAGCCACAACGAAAACCAAATCCCAATGCGATTGACGATTCAGGTTCAAAAGTAAGGGATGCATCGTTCAGTTGAAGTTTTTCAATAGAAGCACGTAAATCTTCAAAATCTTCGGTTTCAATAGGGTAAACACCGGCAAAAACCATCGGTTTAACTTCCTGAAAGCCCTCTATCGATTTGAGACAAGGACGTTTCACATGCGTAATCGTATCACCCACTTTTACTTCACGAGAGGCTTTAATACCAGATATAATATAGCCCACATTCCCGGCACTCAAACTTTGCGTAGGCGACATCTCTAATTTCAGGATGCCGATTTCGTCGGCAAAATATTCTTTTTCAGTATTGACAAATTTTACAAAGTCGCCTTTGTTAATTGTGCCGTTTACAATTTTGAAATAAGCAATGATTCCTCTGAAAGAGTTGAAAACAGAATCGAAAATCAGACACTGAAGCGGGGCTTCGGGATCGCCTTTGGGTGCAGGAATACGTTCAACAATTGCCTGTAAAATTTCGGCAACTCCCATTCCCGTTTTCCCACTGGCACGGATAATTTCATTTTGCTTGCATCCGAGTAACTCCACTATTTGATCTTCTACTTCTTCGGGCATGGCGTTATCCATATCCATTTTATTCATCACCGGAATAATCTCCAAATCGTGCTCAATGGCCATATATAAATTTGAAATAGTCTGTGCCTGAATACCTTGCGTAGCATCGACAATCAGCAATGCACCTTCGCATGCAGCTATTGAACGCGACACTTCATAGGAAAAATCGACGTGCCCCGGAGTATCAATCAGATTAAAAACGTATTCTTCACCTTTGAATGTATAACTCATTTGGATTGCATGGCTTTTAATAGTAATTCCACGCTCGCGTTCAAGATCCATATTATCAAGGACTTGTGCCTGCATTTCCTTCCCCGCGACGGTATTGGTATATTCTAATAAGCGATCAGCCAGGGTGCTTTTTCCGTGATCAATATGGGCAATAATGCAAAAATTTCGGATTCTATTCATTCGTAATTTCCTTTTTTTTTAGCAATTGGTTTGCAAAAATACACAAAAAAGATGAATATTCAGGAATGAATCATTTCCAATTTCAAACCGATAACACAAAAAAACATCTTCAATTTCTTGAAGATGTTTTTTTATAATCTTGTTTAGTTTCGATAACTACAAAAAAATCAAGAACAAATTTTTAAAGCTTGTTCAATATCAGCCTTAATATCCTCAAGGTGCTCAATACCTACTGAAAGTCTTAACAAACCGGGATAAACGCCACTCGAAATTTTATCATCTTCTGAAAGTTGTTCGTGCGTTGTAGTTGCCGGATGAATAATCAGTGATTTAGCATCTCCGACATTTGCTAAATGACTGATCAATTTAAGATTATTGATAAATTTGTCAGCCCTGTCGGCATCACCTTTCAGTTTGAAAGAAAGCACACCGCCGAATCCTCTTTTCAAATATTTTTGAGCCAAGGCATGATATTTACTGCTTTCCAAACCCGGATAATTAACCAATTCCACTTCCGGATGATTTTCGAGCCATTGAGCTAATGCCAGTGCATTTTGCACATGTCGTTCTACGCGAAGTGAAAGGGTTTCTAATCCTTGGATCAGCAAAAACGAATTAAAAGGCGAAATGGCATTTCCCCAATCGCGAAGTCCTTCAACTCTGGCCCGTATGTTAAATGCGATATTCCCGAAAGGACTATCAAATCCAAAAGTATCCCAAAACACCAAGCCATGATAGCTGTCTGAAGGATCAGTAAATGTTGGAAATTTACCGTTTCCCCAATTAAATGTTCCCCCATCGACAATTACACCACCCAGCGAAGTTCCATGTCCGCCTATCCATTTGGTAGCCGATTCTACAACAATGGATGCTCCGTGTTCCAATGGTCGAAAAATGGCACCTCCGGCACCAAAAGTATTATCCACAATAAGCGGAATGCCATATTTATCGGCAACAGCTGCAATTGCTTCAAAATCGGGAATATTTAAATCGGGATTTCCGATGGTTTCAAGATACAACGCTTTGGTATTATCGTCAATCAGTTTTTCAAATTCATTCGGTTCATCATTCGGAGTAAACCGAACTTCTACGCCAAGACGCTTGAACTGATTTTTAAACTGGTTGTAAGTTCCACCATATAAATGTGAAGTGGATACAAAGTTATCGCCAACCTGAACAATATTATTCAATGCTAAAAATTGAGCAGATTGTCCGGATGAAGTAGCCAGTGCAGTAATACCACCTTCGAGAGCAGCCACCCGTTTTTCAAAAACATCGGTCGTGGGGTTCATTAAGCGGGTATAAATATTCCCAAATTTCCGAAGAGCAAAAAGATCAGCTCCATAAGCTGCATCATCGAATACATACGAACTGGTCTGATAAATAGGAACTGCCCGTGATTTTGTGGTAACATCCACATCCTGTCCTGCATGAACCTGCAAGGTTTCAAATCTGTAATTTTTGTCTGTCATAAAAAACCCCTCCAAACTTTCACTGATAGTAAGTTTACAGCGGGGTGGCTGTTGGATATTTGATTATAATTTGATATTTATTTGGTATTTACTTTCCCTTTATTAGAAGATAAGTGGGTCAAAGCGGATATTCTTCGAAAGCGTAAAGTTGCGTCGACAAATACCTTTCACCTGTATCAGGAAGCAACACCACGATGATTTTTCCTTTGTTTTCGGGGCGTTGAGCCAAAATGGTGGCAGCATAAGTAGCAGCTCCAGATGAAATTCCCACCAACAATCCTTCTTGCTGAGCCAACTGGCGTGAAGTAAGAATTGACTGATCATTAGTTACCTGAATCACCTCGTCAACCACGCCGGCATTGTAAATTTTAGGTATGAATCCGGCACCAATACCCTGAATTTTGTGTGGACCGGCTTTACCACCCGAAAGAACGGGAGAATCAGCAGGCTCAACTGCAACAATCCGAACGTTCGGATTATGTGCTTTCAGTGATGCACCCACACCGCTCACAGTTCCACCGGTACCCACTCCGGCAACAAAAATATCGACTTTACCATCAGTATCGCGCCAGATCTCTTCTCCGGTTGTTTTGCGATGAATCTCACTATTGGCAGGGTTTTCGAACTGTTGGGGAATAAACGACCCCGGAATTTCAGACTGAAGTTCCAATGCGCGGGCAATTGCTCCCTTCATACCTTCAGCACCAGAAGTCAACACGATATTGGCACCAAAAGCTTTTAATAAATTGCGACGTTCCAGACTCATGGTTTCTGGCATTGTCAGTGTAAGTTTGTATCCTTTGATGGCGGATACCATTGCCAGCCCTATGCCCGTATTTCCACTGGTTGGTTCAATAATTTCAATACCGGGTTTTAAAATACCTCTTTTTTCGGCATCTTCAATCATGGAAAATGCAATACGTTCTTTTACGCACCCAGCCGGATTGAACGATTCCAGTTTTGCAACAATGGTGGTCAGAAGACCTTTTTTGTTACTGTAATTTGCCAATTGAACCAGAGGAGTATTTCCAATCAGTTCGGTAAGATCATTTGCAATTTTTGCCATGACAGTAAATATTAATGAGTTTGTTTGTTTTTATGATGCAAAGATATTTGACTTTCACATTCTTCACAATCGCAATGATATGGTATTTTATATACCATGTTTATGGTAGATAAACGTCTGAATACAGCGAAGTCCTCATTCATTGCAATTGAATAAGCAAAAAAACGAAGCAAGAAGAAGTTTTGTTCTTATGAATTTATTATTTTATATTTCACTCAACTCCATCCAACGCATGGTTTTATCATCAATCCGATTAATAATTTCAGCGTGGCGTTGTGAGGCTTTTATTATTTCGTCAGCGGATAAGGAACCTGAGGCTAGCTGAGATTCAATATCTGTTTTTTCTTTTTCAAGTTGTAGAATTTCTTCTTCCAATGATTCAAATTCCTGTTTTTCTTTGAAAGTAAGTTTCTTTTTAATTGCTGATTGTTGACTGCTGACTGCTGACTGCTGTTTGGGCTCTTGGTTCTTGGTTCTAGATTCTTGTTTCTTCTCTTCCTTTTCCTGATCTTCCATCAATTCATTCCATTCGCGGTAGTCGGTGTAATTGCCGGGAAAATCTTTCAGTTCGGCATCGCCTTTGAAAACCATTAAATGATCCACCACTTTATCCATAAAATAGCGGTCGTGGCTTACCACAATCACGCATCCTTTGAACGATTGCAGGTATTCTTCCAATATGTTTAGCGTTACAATATCGAGGTCGTTGGTGGGCTCATCGAGTACCAGAAAGTTAGGATTTCGCATCAGAACGGTGCAAAGGTGCAACCGTCGTTTTTCGCCACCGCTTAGTTTGTACACATAGTTGTATTGTGTTTCGGGGGTGAAAAGGAAATGCAACAGAAATTGTGATGCAGTCATCTTCTTGCCGTTACCCAAATCCACTACTTCTGCAATGTCCTGTACCACGTCAATCACTTTCATTTGTTCGTCGAACGCCAACCCATCCTGGCTGTAATACCCAAATACAACTGTTTCGCCAATATCAAATGAACCCTTGTCGGGTTTTACTTCGCCCAGCAGCATTTTCAAAAAGGTTGATTTTCCGGTTCCATTTTTACCCACAATACCCATTTTTTCGTAGCGGGCAAAGTTGTAGTAAAAATTGTCGAGAATTTTCAAGTCGCCGTATGCTTTGCTCACATATTTCGCTTCAAAAATTTTAGATCCGAGATAACTTGCTTTTACGTCTAATTGTACTTTGTCGTTGTTGCGGCGTTGTTTGGCTCGCTCTTCAATTTCGTAAAAACTTTCCTGACGCGATTTAGCTTTGTGGGCACGAGCTTGTGGCTGACGGCGCATCCATTCCAGTTCCTTTTTGTACAAGTTGATGGTACGATCGCTTTCGGCATTCCAGTTCTCGATACGTTCCTGCCTTTTTTCGAGGTAATAAGAATAATTTCCGGAATATTGAAACAAACCCTGATGGTCAATTTCCATGATATTGGTACAAACACGATCGAGAAAATACCTATCGTGCGTTACCATCAGCAACGCCATAGTGGAACGTTTCAAAAAATCTTCGAGCCATTCCACCATTTCAAGGTCGAGGTGGTTGGTGGGTTCATCCAGAATCAATAAATCAGGCTCGGAAATCAACACATTGGCCAGTGCCACACGTTTCAATTGTCCGCCCGAGAGCTCACCGATAAGTTGCTCTAAATTGGTAATTTTCAATTTGCCTAAAATTTGTTTGATACGTGTTTCGTAGTCCCACGCTTTGTGCAAATCCATTTGCGACAGGATTTCGTCCAATCCTTCCTGATCTTCCGACATCAGGCAATGCTCATAAGCGGCAATGGTCCGAACGGCCTCGTTATCGGTACGCAGACAAGCATCAATGACCGATAATTCTTTTGGAAAATCAGGATTCTGATTCAGATAACCTATGCGTAAATCGCGCCTAAACGAAATAGTTCCGCCCTGATAATCTTCAATTCCGGCAATAATGTTGAGTAACGTGGTTTTCCCTGTGCCGTTTTTAGCAATAAGCGCCACACGTTGATTGTCGGCAATGCCGAAAGAGATATCTTCAAAAAGCAAATTATCGCCAAACGATTTGGTAAGATTTTCTACTTGCAGGTAATTGATCATAATTTAAATTGAAAAATTGAAAAAAATAAAAGGACAAAGATACGGTTTTTTGAAGCACGAATCAATTTGCAAAATAAATGGTTGTTTTGTTGTATGGTAAAATGAAAATTATTAATTTTGGAAACTGATAATCTACGAAAGATATGGCTAAAATTAATGTAAAAAAACAGCACTTTAAACGTTTTTTGGATTAATAATTCCGATTCTATTTGCATTGTAAGAATCAATTTAAGTCAACCGGAAAGGCTGATACGACACAATAAAATTGCCGTTCGACTAATGAAAATTTTAGATGAACCAACAAACAGAAAGTTATTGAAATAATTACCACCATCAAAAATTAAAAATTATGAAAAGCATTAAAGGAACTGAAACAGAAAAAAATTTGCTAAAGTCGTTTGCCGGCGAAAGTCAGGCTCGGATGCGTTACACGTATTTTGCCAAAGTGGCAAAAACTGAAGGTTTTGAACAAATCTCAGCAATTTTTACTGAAACTGCCGATCAGGAAAAACAACATGCTAAAAAGTTTTTTAGCTACTTAGAAGGCGGTATGGTTGAAATTACAGCCTCTTATCCAGCCGGAGTAATCACTACAACTGCTGAAAACCTGAAAGCAGCTGCTGATGGTGAAAACGAAGAGTGGACTGATTTATATCCTCATTTTGCCGATGTGGCCGAAGCAGAAGGATTTCCAAACATCGCAGCTACCTGGCGCAAAATTGCTGCCGTAGAAGCACAACATGAAAAACGCTACCGCAAATTGCAGACTCGTGTTGAAACGAACACTGTTTTTGTTCGCGAAGAAGAAACTTATTGGCAATGTCGCGAATGTGGTCATATTCATTATGGCAAAGAAGCCCCAAAGGCTTGCCCGACCTGTGCCCATCCTCAAGCTTACTTCGAAGTAGAAAAAACAAACTATTAATGTGCCAATATGGCAATAGATTAACACAACCGTTGTTCAATTTGTGCAACGGTTGTTTTGTTTCACGCTTTTCAGTATTTTTGCAATATGAGCACTGAATTGATGGTAACCGAAGATGGTTCACACACATTGTTTGTTTCCGAAATTGATGAATGTTACCACTCGTCGCATGGTGCTATTCAGGAATCGCGTCATATTTTTATTGAGGCGGGACTCAAACAATCTAAAAAAAATGAAATACATGTGTTGGAAATTGGTTTTGGAACGGGTTTGAATGCGTTTATGGCTTTAATTGAGGCTGAAAAGAGCGGTAAACATATTCGGTACACTTCGCTCGAAAAGTATCCGATAGAAGCAGGAAAGGCAATGCAGCTGAATTATCCGGAAATACTTTCACCTGCAAACCGAAATCTTTTTAAACTGATTCATACTTCGCCATGGAATGTTGATGTTGAAATCACTGGGTTATTTACATTAAAAAAAACAGAAACTGATTTTACACTTTATGTTCCCGAAGATGAATTTGATGTCGTATTTTTCGATGCATTTTCACCTGAAAAGCAACCCTTTATGTGGACGCAGGAACGATTTGAAATGATTTTTAAACATTGCAACTCGGGAGGAATTATCACTACTTACTGTGCTAAAGGAGCTGTTCGCAGGGCAATGCAGGCTGCCGGATTTACGGTCGAACGTTTGAAAGGACCTCCAGGTAAAAGGGAAATATTGAGAGGCATCCGCTAAAAAGAAAAAGTGAAGACTTCATTCTGAATGAAACCCTCACTTACAAATCTGCATTTCATTAAATATTTTTTTGAGCTACCAATATAAACTGCTCGTATTCATTAATTGTGCCGGGAATAAGTTCCTTTTTCAATAAATTATACGTGTAACACGACTTAATTTTAAAGCCAGCATTTGTAAATTGTTTTCCCAATTCATCAGTGTCAAATCCTTTGTGCGGAATTGGTTCAAAATTATGAAAAGAGCCATCTTCAGTACGTATGTCTCCTACGACAATTTGTGCCCCCGGCAACATAATATTGTACAAATGTTTTAAAACACGATCCATATCCGTTAAATGATGGAAAGCCATAGCCGAAAATATCAGGTCGATATCCTTTCTCTGATATTCAAATATCTCACCGTGTACAATTTCAACCGGTTCAATACCTTCAAGTTTTTGGCGCAAAATATTTAACATACTTTCCGAAGTATCGACAAGCACAGCCGATTTTACTTTCGGTAAAATTTGTAACCCAACTAAACCCGTTCCTGTACCAATTTCTAAGACACGCAAACTCTTATTTAGTTCAACGTTTTTGTTCATTTCTTCAACAAACTTAGAAGTCATACCAATCTTTTGAGGACTATCCCAGTCCGATGCTTTGTGTGCAAAATTATCCTTATTCATATTTACAATTTTCTAAATCTAACATGATTTAAAATGCATTGTTCATTAAATCTGAAAATATTCCCGAATATTCATACAAAAATCTTACTTTTGCAATTTAATAAGTCATTAATTTTGGCATTGACAGTTCATTGATTCACGGAACAAAAATTCTTCCACATTAAAGGATAGAATTAAAAATAAATTTTTACGAAGAATACAGAAAAACACAGAAATATAATTAATACATATTTACGAATGAAAATAAAAACAACACTTATGGCATTAGCCGTTTTAGCTGCTACTTCGTGTGCTACCAAGGATGAAGCACCGATAATAGGCAAACAAAACCCCGAAATTAAAGACGGGCGTATGACACCTGAAATTCTGTGGTCGTTCGGTCGCATTGGCGGAACACAGGTTTCACCTAATGGAAAGAGAATTCTTTACAGCGTTTCGTATTACAGCATAGCTCAGAATAAAGGAAATTCCGAGATATTTGTTATGAACGCCGATGGTACGGATAAGAAACAAATTACACACACCGCAACCCGCGAAGCAGCTGCGAAATGGATGAACGACAACGAGCATATTGCCTTTTTAAGTTCTGAAACCGGAACCATGCAACTTTGGATTATGAAATCCGACGGTTCTGATCGGACACAAATCACCAATCGTGAAGACAACATCAATGATTTTCTGTTTTCTCCTGATGAATCCAAACTACTCTTTATTTCAGATGTAAAATATGGCAAACGCACAGCTGACATTTATCCCGATCTGCCCAAAGCCAGCGGTATATTGGTAAACGATTTAATGTACAAACATTGGGATGAATGGGTGCAAACAGTTCCCCACCCTTTTGTGGCTGATTTTAAAAATAACAAAATCGAGAACGAAGTAGATATTTTAAAGAATGAACCATTCGAAAGCCCAATGAAACCATTTGGTGGTATCGAACAATTAGCATGGAGCCCCGATAGTAAAATCGTTGCTTACACTTGTCGGAAAAAAACCGGAAAAGCCTATGCTTTATCTACAAACTCTGACATTTTCTTTTATAACATGAACACTGGAAAAACTGAAAATAAAACTTTAGGTATGATGGGCTACGATCAAAACCCTGTTTTCTCGCCTGATGGCAAATGGATGGCTTGGGAAAGCATGCAACATGATGGTTATGAGTCTGATAAAAGTCGTTTATTTGTAATGAATATGCAAACCGGAGAAAAAACTGATCTTTCCGCTGATTTTGACCAAAATTCCAATAACCTGGCTTGGTCCCATGATAGCAAATCCATTTACTTTATAAGTTGCTGGCATGCATTAACCCAAATTTATCGCGCCGATTTAGCAGATAAAAAAATCACTCAAATTACAAAAGGCATCCAGGATTACAGCGTAGTGATTCCTACGAATGAAAAACTTATCGGGGTCAAACATTCAATGAGTAAACCTGACGAAATTTATAGTATAAATTCCATAACCGGTGCCGAAACCGAGCTTTCGTACGAAAATAAAGACTTACTTGCCAAACTTAAAATGGGACGCGTAGAAGAGCGTTGGATTGAAACAACCGACCACAAACAAATGCTTACCTGGGTGATTTATCCGCCAGATTTCGATCCTCATAAAAAATATCCTACTTTGCTTTACTGTGAAGGCGGACCACAATCCACAGTGAGTCAGTTTTGGTCATACCGATGGAATTTCCAACTGATGGCAGCTAATGATTATATTATTGTGGCTCCAAACCGACGCGGATTGCCCGGATTTGGCATGAAATGGCTGACTGAAATCAGTGGCGACTATGGCGGACAAAACATGAAAGATTACCTGTCTGCCATCGATGCGTTGTCAAAAGAACCTTATGTAAATAAGGATAAATTAGGTTGTGTTGGTGCAAGTTATGGAGGATTCTCGGTTTATTGGCTTGCAGGTCATCATCAAAAACGATTCAAAGCTTTTATCGCACACGACGGAATGTTCAACCTTCCGCAACAATATTTGGAAACCGAAGAAATGTGGTTTGTAAACTGGGATTTAGGTGGTCCATATTGGGATAAAATGAATGCAATTGCTCAACGTTCCTACGCCAACTCTCCGCATTTATTTGTTGACAAATGGGATACACCTATTTTAATCATTCATGGCGAAAAAGATTATCGCATTTTGGCTTCACAAGGAATGGCTGCATTCAATGCAGCTGTTTTACGTGGTGTTCCGGCAGAGATGCTTATTTTTCCGGATGAAAATCATTGGGTACTCCAACCTCAAAATGGAATCTTGTGGCAACGAACTTTCTTTGCATGGTTGGATAAATGGCTTAAATAAAACCCTTTGGGGTTTCGACAATATTTCCACTTTAAAAAAATACTCCAACCCATTCAACGGGTTGGAGTATTTTTGTTTGCTCGACAATTAATTAATTGTTGGCCGGTTGACGATGAAATTTTTGAGGACGATGCGTAGAATCATTCATCATTCCACATCCATTGTGTTTCATCTTACTAATCATTTTCCCCATGTGTTCAATTCGCAACGATTGCAATTTATTGAATTTCTCCTGACCGATAATGCTCTGAAGTTCCTGATCCTGAGCTTTGTGCTGACTTTCAAATTTGGCTTTAAATTCAGCTCTTGTCTTTTTAACTTCAGCCTGTAGTTGCTTTTGGTCGGCGGCTTGTTTTTCGAACAATGCTTGTACTTTAACCTTTTCTTCATCGGTCAATCCTAAAACTTTTGCCATTTGCTCAGATCTCCTTTGTGGAGACATCATTGGCATTTTTCCATTACGAAATTCATTTTTCATTCCCATTTTCCCCTTAGGAGAAGTCTGAGGCTGCGCCATAGCGATTCCAAACATCATGAAAGAAGCCATAACTAATAACACATACTTTTTCATACTTTCTAATTTTAAAATTTTAATAAAACGATAAATAATAACTTTTATTCTTTGTTGTTTTGACCAAAAAACTGCTCAAAAGTTTAATCTAACCATTTCGTTTTTAGTTTTTTAACTGAATACTCTCTTTTGAGAATAAAATTTAAACTATCGAAAGAGAATTGCAAATTTCAATATTGAGCGTATGTTCAAAAAGAGATATATTCAGCGCAAGAACTCAAAAACAAAGTTTTATTCCAATTATAAAATAGATTTGATCGTGTTACCATTAAAACTCAAATAGAGAATCAACTATTTTCGATTAAAACAGGCATTTGAGAGTGGATTCAATGCTCCAAATTAAAAAACTCCTGCTTCCCAATGAAGAGCAAGAGTTTCTTAAAAATGAAATTATATCAAATTACAATCGGAGATTTTATCATTTAATTTTTGTTTTCAGGACTCATATTCCTCATTTTCGACATCCGTTCTTCACGCATTTTTTGCCATTGATCAAATTTTTCATTACCAATAATAGATTTTAAATCAGCATCTTGCGAATCGCGAAATTCTTTCATTTTTGTTCTAAAATTAGGATCATCGCGTTTTACTTCGGTACGAAGCTTTGCAAAATCGGCATTATTCTTTTCGAACAAAGCTTGCACCTTTGCTTTTTGTTCGTCAGTTAAGCTCAAATCTTTTGCCAACATTTCTGCCCGATGTTGAGCTGTCATTTGAGGACGACCTCCCTGATGATTTTCACCATTTTCGTTTCTGGGCTGTTGAGATTGTGCCATTGCACTCATTCCAAATAGCATAATCATTGCTATTCCTAAAATTCCAATTTTTTTCATAACACGATAATTTTTAAAAGTGAGTAATTTTTAAACTTTAATAGATTGACAAAGCAAACGTACAAAAGTTTAATTTACAGCTTCATCAATTCAATTCATTTAACATTCAATTTAAACAAAAAAATCTAATCTTCTCTCTTCAACTAAAAAACTATAAAAAAAACACCTCCTATTCAAACAAATGAACAGAAGGTATTAATTAAATGATATGCTCCCAATCAATTCGAAGCAAAATTTTGTCTTTGAAATATTATTTCTTTTTCAACAACACATCATTAATGGCTTGCTTAAACGTTTCTTTTGGCAAAGCACCCTGAGCCATTTGCGGGTTTTCGCCCATTGGGCAAAAAAGCAAGGTAGGAATACTACGGATACCAAAAGCGGCAGCTAATTCTTGTTCTTCTTCGGTGTTAACTTTGTAAATATATATCTGTCCGGCATATTCTTTGGCCAAATCCTCCAAAATTGGAGCGATCATTTTACATGGTCCACACCAGTTAGCATAAAAATCAATAATACAAGGTTTGTCGCCCAGATACTTCCATTCCGTGGGATTTGTTTCGTAATTTGCAACTTTTGTTAAAAACTCAGCTTTTGTTAAGTGAATTGGTGTCATGACTGTTTCTTTTGATGGATTATTTGTTTCAGTTTTGTTTTCTTTATTATTTCCTGCACATGCAGTAAACGTGAACGCAAGTAAAATACCTGCAAAAATAGTTTTTCTCATGATTTTGCTTGATTAATCATTATTAATTCTATATTTTTATCTCGATTATTATTTTTATCTCTAATAACGAAAGTCATTTCATTTTAAAGTACACAACCCCAGATTGATGGATCATCGTATGAAATATCTTCAAAATTATTTTTTTGAATCTTATAACCTAATTCAACCAACTTCATTTCAATTTCATCCCGATTTATTTCATCAGTATGTGAAACAACCACTTCACCGGAAATTCGATCCACTTCGGCACCAAAAACACCTCGTAAAGAGCCTAAATCTTTCAATGTAATATTTGTGCAAGCCGCACATTCCGAATCAATTACTAAAAAAGTACTATACATAGCTTATTCTTTACCTGGCTCAAATTTATCTACTTTTACGATTGGTTCTTTATTTTTTGAAATTCCGGTTTCACAAGAACCACCAGGACAACTGATATTTAATATCGCTTGAATTCCAAGAATTATTGCTCCAAATAAATAAATAGTCTCTTTACTTGAAATGTATCCTATTCCCAATGCGATCGCCAATATCAACCTAATAATTCTCGATTTTGTCCAACCACCAAAATAATTTTTAATTGATTCCATTTTCTTTTTTATCTTTCTTTTTAAATAAATCGAATAATAAATACACTAATACAGCTCCATATATTACAGAAATATAAGGATTTGATGTGATTGGACAAGTTCCACTGGCACAACCCACGAAATGGTAGTATAAAAAACCGCCAAGTCCACCTATCAGGCTGCCAATTATCTTCAATAAATGTTTTTTAAAAAAGTCTGTCATTATTTTTGAATTTAAAAGTTTATAATCTACAGCACTTGAAAGCATGTATATATAAACATGGATTCATGTGTTTATTTAAAAAAAATTAGACGCACTGACAAGATCGGATACAATCTATAATCTGTACTATTTGTTTATTTTTCAGGGAGTAAAAACAATTTTTCCCATCGCGCCTAAAATTTAAAATACCTTTTGCTCGCATATCGGTTAGGTGATGAGATAATAAAGATTGCTCGCATTGTAATTTTTCCCCCAATTGCGAAACATTTAATTCATCATGTTCCGACAATAAAGAAATTACACATAAACGGGTACCGTTTGAGATCGCTTTCAGTGTATACGCTGCTTCATCCATCATCGATAAATCGAGTATCATATTCATGTTTTCAAATTTCGTGCAAATATATGAACATATATTCATATTATGATTATTTCTTTTGATTTTTTAATAAAAAAAATATCAAAAGGGCAATGATGCAAAAATTCGGTTAGATTTCAATGCAATTTCGTCGAATTTTTTAAAGAAAAAAGTATCTTTGTATGCTAAAAATATTCGAAAAATGAACCGGTCGAACACGACTATTTGCAATAATTTTATTTCTGAACTTAATCAAGCTATTGGAGATCAATCTTTTGATTCAGTTTTTGTACTGGTCGATGACCATACACGGTTATATTGCTTACCACTGGTATTAACTTCTGAAATGCTGTCAACTTGTCAAATAATTGCCATTCCAAGTGGTGATGAGCATAAAACAATACAAACAGCTATTCAAATTTGGGAATTTCTATGTAATCATGGCGCCACCCGTAAATCATTGATGATTAATGTCGGTGGAGGAATGATTTCCGACATTGGGGGTTTCGCTGCTTCAACTTTTAAGCGCGGCATTCGTTATATCAATGTTTCAACCACCCTGCTTGGCGCTGTAGATGCTGCGACAGGCGGAAAAACGGGTATCAATTTCGGAGGACTTAAAAATGAAATAGGAGTTTTTGCTCCTGCTGATGCAGTTTTAATTAATATCGACTTTTTCAAGACGTTGGATACTGAAAATTTACGATCCGGCTTTGCTGAAATGCTTAAACATGGACTCATTGACACACGTAATGAATGGGAAAATATAACGACTTTTGATCTTGAAAAATTCGATCTAACAGAATTAAATCCGCTTCTTCAAAAAAGTTTTTCAATCAAAGAACGCATTGTAAAAGAAGATCCGCATGAAAAAGGAATTCGTAAAGCATTAAATTTGGGTCATACTTTTGGTCATGCGTTCGAAAGTTATTCATATAAAATCGGTCATCCTGTTTTACATGGTTATGCTGTGGCTTGGGGTTTACTTTGTGAGTTATTTTTATCGAATCGCAAACTTGGGTTTCCAGAAAACGACCTGAAAAGATTAACCGAACTTGTAAAAAAATACTACGGATTATTCCACATTAACCTCGACGACTACCAAACTTTAATTGAATTAATGACCCATGATAAGAAAAACGAATCGAAAAAAATAAATTTTACTTTACTGAAAAACGTGGGTGAAATTCAAATTGATCATACTGCTACAAATGCAGAAATAATCGCCTGTTTTGATTGGTATTGTAAGCTGTAAAAAATAGATTTTTATATTGATTTATAACAGATTAACGACAGTATTCGATTAAATAACAAAAACTTAAATTTTCAAATTTTCAAATCATTTTAGAAAATATCAAGATAACTTTATGAAACGCACATTGATAATAGGTGCTAGCAAGAATCCCGAACGATATGCTTACAAAGCAGCCGAACGATTGTTGGCTCACGGTCATCAAATTGAACTACTGGGGCTTAGAGACGACAAAATTTTCGGACAGACCATTGACACTGAACGAAAACCATATAAAGAATTGGACACGATTACACTGTATGTCGGACCACAAAGACAACCTGATTATTACGACTATGTATTGTCGCTGAAACCGCATCGGGTTGTTTTCAATCCTGGAACCGAAAATCCGGAATTTGAAACTTTGCTTCAAGAAAATGGTATTGAAGCAGAAGAAGCGTGTACGTTGGTTTTACTGGGAACCGGACAATATTAAAAAAAATAATTTCGAATTCACGGTTTAAATTTAACTGTAAATACCAAAAATAATAATATCTTGATTATTAATAATATATAAATGAAAATTGCATTAATCGGCTATGGGAAAATGGGCAAAACTATCGAGCGAATTGCCCGCGAACGAGGACACGAAATCGTGTCTATAATTGATCTCGATAACACGGAAGACTTCAAGTCAGATGCATTTAAAAGTGCGGATATCGCCATTGAATTTACAACACCTCACGTAGCTCTTTCGAATATAAGGAATGCATTTGCTGCTGGAGTATCGGTAGTATGTGGCACAACAGGTTGGACATCAGTACTTCCAGAACTGCAAAAAGAAATCATTGCAAATGGAAATACGTTGTTCTGGTCATCAAATTTCAGTTTGGGAGTCAATATTTTCATGGCAGTAAATCGGTATTTAGCCCGAATCATGAATCAATTTCCAAATTACAACGTTGAAATAACTGAAATCCATCATACGCAAAAATTAGATGCCCCAAGTGGTACTGCCATTACGTTGGCAGAAGGTATTTTAGAAAACATTGACCGGAAAACAACTTGGGTAAAAGAAACCCAACTTGCCGATGACGATTTAGCGATAAAATCAATTCGGGAAGGTCAGGTACCTGGTATTCATACCATTCGATATGAATCGGAGGTAGATTCAATTGAAATCACGCACGACACGAAAAGTCGTGAAGGGTTAGCACTGGGTGCAGTGTTAGCAGCTGAATTTACTAACGGTAAAAAAGGATTTTTAGGTATGAATGATATGTTAAATTTTAATTAATCACTATAAATTCACAATGGAAATAGAACAACAAGCATCCCGTTTTCAACAACCAGTAAAACAGTGGTTAAAAGCCATTATTTGGTGTATCGTTTACATTTTATTTATCGTGTGGGTAGGCAATTTTTGGTGGTTATTAATTCTGCCTTTTATTTTTGACGCATTTATAACTCATTTCATTCCCTGGACATGGTGGAAAAAATCAAAAAATAAAAAAGTACTTGCCGTAATGGGTTGGGTAGATGCCATCGTTTTTGCTTTAGTTGCCGTTTATTTTATCAACACATTTTTGTTTCAAAATTATCAAATTCCAAGCTCATCATTAGAAAAAACGCTGCTTGTGGGAGATTTTCTGTTTGTAAGTAAAGCTAGCTACGGACCCCGCATTCCAAACACACCTTTATCTTTTCCGCTGGTTCAACATACTTTTCCCTTGTTGAATTGTAAATCTTTTCTTGAACATCCCCAATGGGAATATCGTCGATTGAAAGGCTTTGATCGTGTGAAACGTAATGACATTGTAGTTTTCAATTTTCCGGCTGGCGATACAGTAGCTGAAAAAATGGAAAACCCTGATTACTATAGCCTATGTTATTATTATGGCAGGGATGTTGTAAACAGTCGTAAAGACATTTTCGGCGACATTGTATATAGGCCTGTTGACCGACGCGAAAATTATGTCAAACGATGCGTTGCAATTGCCGGAGACTGGTTGCAAATAAAAGATAATCAGGTATATATTAATGGTGAAAAACAGCAAAAATTCCCGGGTATACAGTTCAACTATTATGTGCAAACCGATGGTACAGTACTGAATGCCGATTTATTAGATCAATTGCACATTAGTAACGACGACAGAATAATGCTTGATAACACACAAAACGCTCAACAAATTACGCAATTAGGATTAAACAGTAACTTCCCAATTTATCATTTCCCGTTAACCCAAGAAAGCTATAATAAATTATTACTAGTTCCAGGGGTAAAAAAAATCATGATTGAACCCTCGTGGGTAGGTGGCGAAGTTTTCCCGCTTGGTAGCCATAAAAACTGGAATCGGGATAATTACGGTCCTATCTGGATACCACAAAAAGGAAAAACCCTGGCATTAAATACCTATAATTATACGATCTATCAACGCTGCATTGCTGTTTACGAACACAATAAATTTGAAATAAAAAATGGAATTTTTTTCATCAATGATAAACCTACAAAAACCTACACTTTCAAAATGGATTACTACTGGATGATGGGCGACAACCGTCATAATTCGGCCGACTCTCGATATTGGGGTTTTGTACCTGAAGATCATATAGTTGGTCGTCCAGTAGTTGTATGGTTATCATTAAATAAAGACAAAGGTTGGTTTAATGGAAAGATCCGTTTCAACAGATTCTTTAAAAATGCCGAAAGATAACGAACATACAAATTTTAACAAGAATGGTATCTGTTTAACTACGGCATATTTAGCTCCTGTAGATTATTATGCAGCCATGTTAAAAGCTAATTCAGTGTGGTTGGAATACAACGATACTTATGTAAAACAAACTTACAGAAATCGATGCCAGATAGCAACGGCTAATGGACTAATGGTGCTGAGTATTCCAATTGAAAAATCAGATCGAGAAAAGCAATTAACCCGCGATGTACGAATCTCTGCTCACAACCTTTGGCAATTGCAACACTGGCGAACCATTGAATCGGCTTACAATTCATCACCATTTTTTGAATATTATGCTGACGATTTAATCTCATTTTACGAAAAAAAATGGAATTTTTTGTGGGATTTTAATTTCGAAATCCAACAAAAAATATTAGAATTAATTGATTTACAGATAAATATAAAATTTACAGATAAATTTCAAAAATCGTTTGAAGATACGATAACAGATTTACGCGATTATTTTCATCCGAAAAAAATAAATAGATCAATAGACATTGAGCCTTATTATCAAGTTTTTGATCAACGATTTGGATTTCAGCCAAATATAAGTATTATTGATTTACTTTTTAACATGGGAAACGAAACTTTATTGAAAATAGATTCTTTTTCATCGATTATCTCATAAAATTCAAATCGTTATTTTTATTTAAAAATTTCAGCATATTGAATGTATCAATGATGATTTTTCAACTTCAATAGTTTTTAAATTTAATCTATGCCAAGTTGAATAACATTCATCTGACAACTTCAAAATATAAATATATCAAAAAACAAAATCTTATGGAACAAATAGATTGGAGCAATCTGGGATTCGGTTACATGAAAACCGACTATAATATTCGCTGTGCGTATAGCAACGGTGCTTGGGGCGATTTGGAAGTTCACGACACTGAATATATGACCATCCACATGGCAGCAACCAGTATTCACTATGGACAAGAAGTGTTTGAAGGTTTGAAGGCATTTAAAGGGAAAGATGGCAAAATTCGGATCTTTAGGATGCGCGATAATGCGTTACGAATGCAAGACTCATGTGCAGGTACACTAATGGCTCAATTGCCTGTTGAAAAATTTGAAGAAGCAGTCATTAAAGCAGTAAAAATGAATGAACGTTTTATACCTCCATATGAATCGGGAGCATCGTTATATATTCGCCCGTTTTTATTTGGAACAGGAGCCCAAGTCGGTGTAAAACCAGCTACTGAATATCTATTTATCGTATTCGTAACACCTGTCGGACCATATTTTAAAGGCGGATTTCAAACCACACCATTTGTCATTATGCGCGAATATGACCGTTCAGCTCCACTGGGAATGGGAAAATTCAAAGTAGGCGGTAACTATGCTGCGAGTTTAGTAGCCGGAGAACGGGCGCACCAAATGGGTTATTCAAATATCTTTTATTTAGATGCCAAAGAAAAAAAATATATTGACGAATGCGGTGCCGCTAATTTTTTTGGAATTAAAAATAACACTTACATTACACCAAAATCAACATCAATCTTACCATCTATCACAAACAAAAGTTTGATGTCGTTAGCCATGGATCTTGGTTTTAAAGTGGAGCAACGTCATGTTCCAGTTGAAGAATTAGCTACATTTGAAGAAGCAGGCGCATGTGGAACTGCTGCCGTAATCAGTCCTATTGAACGAATTGACGATTTTGACGAAAAGAAATCCTATATTTTTTCGGATGATGGCAAACCGGGAGTCGTTTGTGAAAAATTATATCATAAACTTCGCGGTATACAATATGGCGATGAACCAGATACACATGGCTGGGTAACTATTTTAGATTAAATTCTGAAAAGAATTTACCACTAAATCGGCTGAATTTCCAAAAATAATTCAGCCGATTTACTTAAAAAATGTGTAAGAATTAATCTTTAAATTTGGCATTTAAAAATTCACGATTCAAACGGGCAATATGTGAAATCGAAACATTTTTTGGACATTCAGCTTCACACGCACCGGTATTAGTACAATTTCCAAATCCTAACTCATCCATTTTTGCGACCATAGCTTTTGCACGATGTGCAGCTTCGACCTTGCCTTGTGGTAATAAAGCCAACTGACTAACTTTAGCAGCTACAAATAACATGGCTGAACTATTTTTGCAAGTAGCAACACATGCACCACAACCGATGCATGAAGCCGCATCCATAGCTTCGTCAGAATCAACTTTAGAAATAGGGAGGGCATTTCCATCTGGTACACCACCCGTATTTACTGAAACAAAGCCACCAGCCTGAATAATTTTATCAAAAGCGCTCCTGTCCACCATTAAATCTTTAATAACAGGAAAAGCAGCCGAGCGCCAAGGCTCAATAGTAATAGTAGCACCATTATTGAAACGACGCATGTGAAGTTGACAGGTCGTAGTTCCAGGGTCAAGTCCATGCGGATGCCCGTTAATAAACAAGCTACACATACCACAAATTCCCTCTCGACAATCGTGGTCGAAGGCGATTGGTTCTTTATGTTCGTTTATAAGTTTTTCATTCAAGACATCCAACATTTCAAGAAATGAACTGTCTGTAGATACTTGATCCAATTTATATGTTTCGAATTTACCTTTGGCTTTTGGTCCAGACTGACGCCATATTTTGAGCGTTACATTTATATTTTTTTCCATATCGACTATAAGTAACTAATCAGGATTTATAATTACGTTGTTGACGTTGAACAAATTCGTAATTCAATGTCTCTTTTAACAATACCGGTTCATTTCCTTCGCCAGTGTATTTCCAACACGAAACGAAAGCAAAATCATCATCATTTCGTAAAGCCTCACCTTCGGGAGTTTGATATTCTTCTCTGAAATGACCGCCACACGATTCTTCGCGCAAAAGGGCATCACGAGCGATCAGTTCTCCAATTTCAATAAAATCGGATAGACGCAACGCCTTTTCCAATTCATTATTTAAATTATCAACTTGTCCCGGTACATATACATTAGTCCAAAACTCATTGCGAACTTCTTTGATCTTTTCTAACGCATGTTGCAAACCAGTTTTGTTACGACCCATTCCAACAAAGTCCCACATGATTAAACCCAATTCGCGATGAATAGAATCAACTGATTTTTTCCCTTTGATCTTTAAAATCTTATTAATTTTGTCATTTACAGCGTTTTCAGCTTCAACAAATTCCTGTAAATCCGTACTCATACGTGGCACTTGAATTTGGTCGGCAAGATAATTTTGAACGGTATAAGGCAAAACAAAATAACCATCTGCAAGTCCCTGCATCAATGCAGAAGCGCCCAAACGGTTGGCTCCGTGATCAGAAAAATTGGCTTCACCAATACAGAACAGCCCTTTTACCGAAGTTTGTAATTCATAATCAACCCAAACACCTCCCATAGCATAATGAATGGCAGGATAAATCATCATAGGTGTTTTATAAGGATTATCGTCAACAATTTTTTCGTACATTTGGAAAAGGTTTCCATAACGGTCGCGCACAACTTTTTCTCCCAAACGATTTATAGAATCAGAGAAATCAAGATAAACAGCTAATCCTGTATTTCCCACACCATATCCAGCATCACATCGTTCCTTTGCAGCACGTGAAGCGACATCTCGAGGAACCAGATTTCCAAAGGCAGGATAACGACGCTCTAAATAATAATCGCGATCTTCTTCTAATAAATCAGTAGGTTTAAGTTTACCGGAACGAATCGCTTCAGCATCTTCCTTGCGTTTGGGGACCCAAATTCGTCCATCATTTCGAAGAGATTCAGACATTAAGGTTAATTTAGACTGATAATCACCGTGCACAGGAATACAAGTCGGGTGAATTTGCACATAAGCCGGATTTGCAAAATAAGCACCTTTGCGGTACATTTGCATAGCTGCAGAACCATTTGAAGCCATAGCATTGGTTGATAAAAAGAAAGTATTACCGTAACCTCCTGTTCCAACAACTACTGCATGAGCAAAAAAACGTTCAATTTTTCCTGTAATCAGATTTCGGGCAATAATTCCACGTGCTCTGCCATCAATAACGACCACATCGAGCATCTCGTGACGTGAAAACAATTTAACTTGCCCCTTCCCAATCTGACGGCTTAAAGCAGAATATGCTCCCAATAATAGTTGCTGTCCGGTCTGACCTTTTGCATAAAATGTACGCGATACCTGTGCACCTCCGAACGAACGGTTATCCAACAGTCCTCCATATTCGCGAGCAAATGGTACGCCTTGTGCAACACATTGATCAATAATATTATTTGATACTTCAGCCAGACGATACACATTGGCTTCGCGAGCACGATAGTCACCTCCTTTTATTGTGTCGTAAAACAAACGGTAGACAGAGTCTCCATCATTTTGGTAATTTTTAGCTGCATTAATACCACCTTGAGCAGCAATAGAATGCGCCCTTCGAGGCGAGTCTTGAATACAAAAGTTTAACACATTAAATCCCATTTCAGCTAATGAAGCAGCTGCAGAAGCTCCCGCCAAACCGGTACCTACAACTATTATGTCAAGTCTGCGTTTATTGGAGGGGTTTACTAATTTTTGATGTGCTTTATAATTGTTCCATTTTTCGGCTAAAGCACCTTCCGGAATTTTAGCATCTATTTGATTTGATTCTACTGATGTAGATCCTTGTTTTTGTGCCATAATTTTAAATTTCAATGTTGAAGAATTAAACTTGAGGTTGGAATCCCAGGATAAAATAAATAGGAATTGACATAAACATCAGAATAACAAGGGTAGAAATGATGTTTGAAATTAATTTCACTCTTGGCAACCAGGTTTTATTATTAATACCCAAGGTTTGTAAAGCACTCCAAACTCCATGTGTTAAATGAAACCAAAGTGCAGAAAGCCAGACTAAATAAATTATGGAATAAACCGGATTACTAAATAACTTTGAAACCCAATAAACACCATTTGCAGCAGTTGTTGAATCAGCCGCACCGGTAAGTTCGGCATATTGCATTTTATACCAAAAATTAAAAAGATGTAGAATTAGGAATCCGATCACAATGGCTCCTAACACCAACATGTTTTGCGAAGCCCATTCTACACTCTTTTGATTGTTCTTAATGGCGTAACTTTTATTTCCACGTGCCTTTAGATTAAGGAACGAAAGATATAAAGCATAGAGAATATGAATTACAAAACCAGCTGCCAAAACGCCTGAACCAACCACTGCGTACCAGTTCGCTCCTAAAAATTCACATATCTTGTTATATCCCACCGGTGAAATTATCACCACAATATTCATTAGACTGTGAAACAGCAAAAACAACACGAGGAAAACTCCAGAAATACTCATAATCAGTTTTCGCCCGATGGATGAATCAATTAACCACATAGAATTTTGTTTAAATTAGTAATATTAGTTCCTTGAATTAACACAAGGCATAAAAGTAGTCGATATTATCGAGAAATTGAATTATTATTCTGTTAAATTTTAATAATAAATATATAACATTCAGTTTTACAAATATTTAAAACAACGGACAACATTCTCGAATTTTGCTGCAAAAGTAGTACATAGAATTTAAAACGACAAGCGATTAAGGAAATATTTCTTTATTAAATTTTATCATATAAATAGTCAAGCATTTAAAAGAACTATCTCTCCGAAAAGAGTTGCCGAAGAGGCATTCGTAATTCTTACTCGAATTGTTTCACCGATATGCCTTCCGTTGCGTGAAAAAATAACTACCTTATTTTGAGATGTTCGTCCATACAACTGCTCTTTTGAACGTTTTGAGAATCCTTCAACTAAAACCTCAAATATTTTACCTACATCACGCTGATTACTTTCGTTAGATAAAATATTTTGAAAATCAATAATTTCCGCTAAACGACGAAGTTTTATTTCTTCAGAAACATTATCCTTTAGATGTTTTGCAGCTTGAGTTCCAGGGCGTTCTGAATATTTAAACATAAAAGCCATATCGAAACTAACTTCGCGCATTAATGATAAAGTTAATCGATGATCCTCATCTGTCTCATCATGAAAACCACAGAACACGTCGGTACCAATTGTTGCATCAGGTAAAATTCTGCGGATTGCAGCTATACGGTTCAAATACCACTCGCGGGTATATTTTCTGTTCATCAATTTTAAAATTTTATTGCTGCCTGATTGAACTGGTAAATGTATAAACCGACATAAATTGGAATATTGAGCAATTGTCTCAAGTGTTCTGTCGCTCATATCCTTGGGGTGTGATGTAGTAAAACGGAATCGAATTTCGGGTGCAGCTTGAGCAACGACACGAAGCAAATCTGGAAACTCAATCACTTGCCCATCCTTCTCAAACCGATAAGAATTTACATTTTGACCAAGTAACGTTACTTCTTTGAAATGCTTTGATTTTAAATCGTTTAATTCAGATAAAATACTTTCGACATCACGGCTTCTCTCACGTCCACGCGTGTAAGGGACAATGCAATATGAACAAAAGTTGTTGCACCCTCGCATAATAGAAATAAAACCTGAAATAGGATTACCAATTCGAGCAGGTAAAACATCACGATACGTTTCCGTTGATGAAAGTTGTACATTCAGTGCACTATTTCCCAATTCAACTTGCCCAATCAAGTGAGGAAGATCTAAATAGGCATCCGGACCGACAACAAGATTAACCCCGAAATTATCAATAAGTTCATCTTTCACTCGTTCGGCCATACAGCCGATAACACCAACTATTAAATTTTTGTTTTTTCGTTTCAGCGATTTGAAAAAATTCAAACGCTGAATTACTTTTTGCTCCGCATTATCTCGAATAGAACAAGTATTTACAAAAATAGCATCAGCTTCTGTAATTTTATCGGTAAGTTCAAAACCATCCATTTTCATAATTGAAGCCACAACTTCGCTATCAGCCACATTCATTTGGCATCCATACGTTTCAATAAAAAGTTTTTTGTCGTTTAAAACGGATTTTAAGTCCGAAGGTACAACAGATTGATCAAAATTAGTCATAAAGTTGAATATATAAAATGAAACTGCAAATTTAGCCCAAGCAAACGAAAATTCAAGATAAAAACAGAGAAAATTAACGGAATTATGAATTTTAAAAAAAAATAGATGAGAAAAATAGCACACTATCACTTTTAAACATTAAAATCAAAGAAAAAAATGCATTTAAATATATTTAACATTCAAAATAATAGTTCATCAATATATTGATGATTAGATAGTTAAATAAACTAATCAAAAAGGAAAAACAAATGAATCACTGTAAAAAAGAAAATAAAATAAAGAAAAAGTTTGTATTATCAAAAAAAAATATCATTTTTGCAGTGTAAACAAACAGATAAATTTTTCATAGTTAAGGTTTAGGTTAAAATGTGCAATGGGTGGCTGTGAAGTTACCCATTGTTTTTTTTTAAAAGAAATGGTGAAACCTAATATCTGGCACCTACAATCAAGAACAAATATTAATATATGAAAGATAATAATCAAAAAAAAACAAAAAAACAAGTTCAACAAATATCAAATTCAAAATAATCTCATATCTTTGCAAAGTAAACAAATAAATAAATTTTTCATAGTTAAGGTTTAGGTTAAAATGTACAATGGGTGGCTGTGAAGTTACCCATTGTTTTTTTTTATCAATACGAAACAGAAAAATTCTCAATAGATTCAATCGCTAAAACTTCGGAAAAAACTACCAAAGAAAATTCATTCCAAAAAGAATAAAGTATTATACTTAGATAAACCCTGAAAATGAGATTTATTCAACAAGAAAAAAATGCAACTATAATAGGTTAATTATCATAATGTTATATATAAAACTCAAAAGAAGATCTATAATTTGGTATTAAAACTGACTTTTCGGAGTAGATTAATCCTTCTATTTCATCAGAAACAATTCGATATTTATAAATACATAAAAAAAATTATTATATAGCTATATATCAGCTATTTGATTATAACATTTTAAAAAACGATTAAAAAAAATCTCATCCGATATCAGGAAAAATGTTATTAAACACGAATAATGATATTTGTTGTTTCAAAAAAAGATCGTACATTTGTATTAAATAATTAGACATTGAGTTCGCATATAGAGTTCCGGCTTTCATGGTCGGAATTCTTTTTGTTATATACATTGAAAAAAAACGAAAAAGGAGAAAAATTATGGCAGTAACTTACATGACCGCAGAAGGTTATAAAAAATTAGTGGAGGAACTGAATGAGCTTGAACGCGTGCAACGTCCTGCCATCTCGAAACAAATAGCTGAAGCACGAGACAAAGGTGATTTGTCGGAAAATGCCGAATACGATGCCGCCAAAGAAGCTCAAGGGATGCTTGAAATGAAAATTTCGATGCTCAAAGAAACTATTTCTTCAGCACGCATGATAGATGAGTCAAAAATCAGAACTGATGAGGTCCAAATTTTGACACGAGTAAAAATTAAAAACACAAAGACGAATCAAATTATGTCGTACATGATTGTATCTGAGAGTGAAGCAAATTTTAAAGAAGGTAAACTCTCTGTTACTACACCTATTGCCAAAGGATTACTTGGGAAAAAAGTAGGGCAGAAAACTACTGTACAGGTTCCTTCAGGAGCAATGGAATTCGAGATTATTGAGATTGGCCTTTAAAAAACAACAAATTTCAAAATATCAATTTTATAAAATGACTGTATTTAGCAAAATTGTGAATGGTGAAATTCCATGTTATAAAATTGCGGAAGACGAACATTTTTTTGCCTTTTTGGATATCAATCCCCTGACCAAAGGTCACACTCTGGTAATACCCAAATTAGAAGTAGATTATATTTTTGACATAGATGATAAAAGCTTGTCTGATATGATTATTTTTGCAAAAAAGGTGGCAATTGCCATCGAAAAAAGTGTTTCATGTTCGCGCGTTGGGGTGGCTGTTATCGGATTGGAAGTACCGCATGCTCATATCCACCTCATTCCCATCAATCGTGAATCAGATATGAATTTCAAAAATTCAAAACAAAAACTCACTGAAAAGGAAATGACAGAGATTGCAGCAAAAATCCGAAGTAATTTTTAAAATCACTGCAACGAATTACAAAAAATGCCGACTTATTGCACATATAGTCGGCTTTCTTTTTAATAATCTATTAAGAAGATATTTATTTCTTTGAGTGCAAAACTTCAAGTGCTTTTGTAACAGTTTTATCATCCTTGTACAACAAGGGATAAAAGCCATTATCACCTAACACAGTACGCGAAATATATGCCTCCAGCTGAATTTCAATAAATCGCCTCGAAATGGAAATTTGTTTCATGTCAGGTTTCACTCCTTTTTTTGCAACGAAATTAATAAAATCGTTCAAAATATTCCTTTTTTGAAGGTAAGCCACTAATGGCATCCAAGTTTTGAGAGCTTTTAATTTTTCTCTATTTTGATCCGCATACTGAAACGCATACTGATAAATATACCCATAATTAATCACTTTATTTAGATATGGTGTAAATTCAGTTGTATCGCGTGGGACAAAAACATCAGGCATGATACCCCCGCCACCATATACAGTTCTACCACCGAAAGTTTTATATTTTAATTTTTTGGAAATATGAATACTATCTTTTGAATAAAACTCTCCGTGATTAAAGCGATTTAAAATATCCATTTCATAAGCATCAGAATTACCTTTCACATAAGGTTTTTGAATACAACGTCCCGACGGGGTGTAATATCGTGCAACTGTTAACCGCAAGGCAGACCCATCACCAAGATCGAATTGCTGCTGAACCAAACCCTTGCCAAAAGTACGCCGTCCAACTAAAATCCCACGGTCATTATCTTGGATGGCTCCTGAAAAAATTTCACTTGCCGAAGCAGAAAATTCATCTATCAACACTACTATCGGGGTATTAATACAACTTCCTTTACCATCAGCCTTTGCCTCTGAACGAGGGTACGCACGTCCTTTTGAATAGACGATGACTCTGCCTTCCGGTAAAAATTCGTTCACCATATTGATGGCCTGATCCATAAAACCGCCACTATTTTCACGCAAATCAATAATAAATTTTTTAGCACCTTTATTTTTTAAGTTTGCAATTGCATTCAAAAATTCAGAATACGTAGTTGAAGCAAATTTACTAACCTTGATAAAACCGATACCTGGTTGAATCATATAAGCAATATCAACCGAATTAACCGGAATATCGCCACGAATAATGTTATAATGAAGAATTTCATGTGTCCCAAGCCTCCGTATTCCTAATTTAACTTTTGTATTTGCAGGTCCACGAAGTTTTTTCATTACACGTTCGTTGGTAATATTTTTACCAACAAAAGCCGAATCGTTTACCTGAATAATTCGGTCGCCGGCTAACAATCCAACTTTTTCTGATGGGCCGCCACTCACTACCGAAACAATCATGATGGTGTCGTTCTGGATATTAAACTGAACTCCTATCCCGGAAAAACTACCTTCCAATTCGCTATTAACATCAGCTAGATCAGCTGCAGGAATATATACAGAATGAGGATCCAACTGTGAAACAGCATCGGACAAAAGTGCTTCGCTCATGGCTTTTGTATCAACCGTGTCGACGTATTGATTTTTTATAATCGAAAGCAATTCATCCACCTTGCTTCGTCCATGCGTTGAAAATAAACCTGATGAATTCGAAATATTTGCCCGGCGAGCCAATAAATTTCCAAGCAATAAACCTCCGATTGCTGAAAGAAGCACTACAGAGGCCAGAAGAAGATATTTTTTATTCATAATAAAACAATAAACACGCCATCAAAAATGAGTGTAGTTCAAATAAAACAATAATTTCAATAAAAATTTATCCCTAAGAAATCAAAAAACATGACAAAGAGTCAAATTTCAGAATTTTGAAGAAAATGCACTTCAATTCCTGCTCTTTTCAACAATTCAACTCCATCCATTACGCGATATTCCTCTCCATAAATAACCCTCTTTATTCCCGATTGAATAATCAGTTTAGAACATTCAATACAAGGAGAAGCCGTAACATATAGAGTAGCACCATCGCTACTGTTGTGAGAACGGGCAACTTTAGTAATAGCATTAGCTTCGGCATGTAAAACATAAGGTTTTGACACATTATTTTCATCTTCACATTTATTCTCAAAACCAGAAGGAGTACCATTGTAACCATCAGAAATGATCATTTTGTTTTTCACCAACAAAGCACCAACTTTCCGACGTTCACAATAAGAATTTTCAGCCCAGATACGCGCCATGCGCATGTAACGGTTATCCAATAGTTTTTGTTTCTCGGTCATGTCCCTTTTTATAAATTTTCAACAGTAAAATAAAACAAATTATTTTTGAAGTAGTTCTTGAGAAAAATCAAAAAGATTGATTCCTGAAAAATCTCCTGAGGTCATAAACAATAAAGCAGTATTGACTAAAGAAAGATTTCTGATTTGCGTTTGAAACAATTCTGCATCGGTAAATACCAAAAGTTTATCATTATTGAAAGCATTCTTCACCTGTTCAGGTTTAATCTCAGGGAGCTGTTTATGATGAATCACTTCAGGATTAAAATATACAAATGCTACATCAGCATCATCCATACACCCGGCATACTGAGGCAAAAATTCTTCAGTCAAACTACTAAAAGTGTGCAATTCCATACATGCCACCAATTTTCGTTCGGGAAATTGGTGGCGAACAGCCTTAATCGTAGCTTTTAATTTTGATGGTGAATGAGCAAAATCTTTAAAAACAACTGTTTGTTGCGTATCGGCAATTTTTTGCAAACGGTTCGATGCACCTGAAAAATTACCAATTACAGAATAAAACTGTTCATCAGTAACCCCAATCTGGCGGCATGCCAAGCGGGCAGCATTCAAATTCTGAAGATTATGTTCGCCGAAAATTTTTAAAGGAACTTCACCTTTTTTCGTTTTTAAAAAGGTTATACCATTTCGGACAAGATATTCGGGTGTGTTATATGAAAAGGGTACAATGTCGCGGCGTAAATGTGATGCAATCCGATTTAAATTTTCGTCACCATCAAAATATATTAACCTACCCTGCACTTCCAGCAGGTTCACAAATTTATGAAATTGCTCGACATAATTCTCAAAAGTGGGAAACACATTGATATGATCCCAAGCAATACCCGTAAGTACTGCAATATGAGGTTTGTACAAATGAAATTTGGGACGTTTATCAATCGGTGAAGTTAAATATTCATCACCTTCAAAAACCGCAATTCGAGCTTCATACGAAAGTTTAACCATAGTATCAAAACCCTCGATTTGTGCACCAACCATGTAATCAGCATCTATATTTAAATTTTTGAGCACAAACAAAATCATGGCAGTAGTTGTTGTTTTACCATGGCTACCGCCAATGACAATACGAGTTTTGCTGCGGGTTTGTTGAAAAAGATATTCCGGAAAAGAATAAATTTTCAGTCCAAGTTCTTTGGCTCGAATAAGTTCAGGATTATCTTCCTTAGCGTGCATTCCCAAAATCACAGCATCTAATCCTTTGTGGATTTTCTCAGGAAACCAGCCCATCACATCTGGCAGTAATCCACTGGATTTCAACCGACTGAGCGATGGTTCGAAGACTTCATCATCAGAGCCGGTAACCTGATAATTATCTTTTTTGCTGATGGCAATAGCTAAATTGTGCATAGCAGCACCGCCAATAGCTATAAAATGAACTCGTTGCATACTGAAAAATAAACAAGGTTTTTTCTTATTTTTGCATTTTTTGACCTGCAAATGTACTAAAAAGTTTCCAATATCCTGAAATCAACGAAGTTTAGAATTACACTCAAATATCCAATTATTTAGATTTGAATTTACTATGCTTGACAAAATACAATTTTGAATGAATTATCTCTGGTCTGAAAATGGACAAATAACCCTATACAATAAATTAAAAATCAGAAAATTAAAAAGTTGAAGTATAAAAATTAAAAAAAATGAAACTACACAAAATTGAAGCCGGATATTTTCATGTGGATGGTGGAGCAGTATTTGGCGTTGTACCAAAACGAGTTTGGCAAAAACGATATTCATGCGACGATGACAATTTCTGTCAATTAGCCATGCGGTTATTATTGATTGACACAGGCGCACGCCGAATTTTAATCGATTCAGGGACAGGAGATAAACAATTGGATTACTTAAAGTATTATGATTTTGCAGGGGTCATCAATTTTGAAGAAGAATTAAATAAGTTGGCATACAGCTGTTTAGATATTACAGATGTGATTCTTACTCATTTACATTTTGACCATTGCGGCGGATGTACCCGTTTCAATGCTGACCGCACCAAAATAGAACTTACATTTCCAAATGCAACTCACTGGGTAGGCGAAAAGCAATGGAAAAATTTTCTGAATCCAAATGTCCGTGAAGGAGATTCTTATTTCAAAGAAAATATGATTCCGGTTGAAGAAGCCGGAAAATTGAAATTAGTAAAAGAAAATCAATGGCTTTGCCCCGAAATAGAATTGCGTTTGTTCAACGGACATACCGTTGGACAAATCGCTGCATATATTTATGATCAATCAAAAACCTATATTTATGTCGGCGATGTAATTCCAGTTGCTGCTACAGTACCGTTATCATGGATTTCGGCTTACGACACCTATCCTTTAATTGCCATGGATGAGAAAAAAATACTTTTAGATGAAGCCGTTGAGAAACATCAAGTACTTTTTTTCGAGCACGATGCATATACCGAAAGTTGCACGGTGAAAGAAATGTACGGGAAATACAGAGTCGACGAAAGTTTTAATCTATAAGGTTGAAAATCATATTTTAAAAGAGGAATGAAAGAATAATTTCTTTCATTCCTCTTTTTTTATACCGCAAAATAAGATTGCAATTCGTTAAGTGTATCAGAATCAGTATGTAAATCTTTGACTATAATTCCCTTTTCGAGAACTACAATACGCTTGCAAACTTCGGTAATATGATTCAAGTCGTGACTCGAAATAAGCATGGTGATATTCATTTGACTTTGCAGTTCATTAAGAAAACGCTTCAATCGAATTTGGGAAGAAGGATCAAGAGCCGTAAAGGGTTCGTCGAGAATGAGTAAACGAGGATTTCCGATAAGAGCGGCCGCAATACCTATTTTTTTTTGATTGCCTTTTGAAAAATCGCGAATTAATTTGCGGGTTCCCAAAATTTCAGTATTAAAAAAATCTTTCATAGATTCAAAAAACAAATTCATGTCATCAGAAGACTTGTGATGCAATTTTCCTACAAAATTGAAGTATTCTTCGGGAGTCAGAAAGTCAATTAGAAAACCTTCGTCTAAAAACGAACCAGTCATCGATTTCCAGTTATCATTTTGTGCAACAGGCTCTGAATCAACTAAAACATCACCTTTAGATGCTTGAATTAAATCGAGAACTAACCTAAAAAAAGTTGTTTTACCAGCTCCGTTATTTCCAACCAAACCAAAACTTTCGCCATTGGATATATTCAAAGCCGGAATATCCAATACAGTAACTTCATTATAAACTTTCTGTAAATTTTTTACCTGAATCATGTCTTCAATGATTTTTAATGAAACAACGAAATTAAATTAGTATTATAACAAATTTATTCAAATTTTAAAAATTATTCTCCTTGTCTAAAGCCTTCAGCCAAAATATATTTTCGACGATTAAACTGGTCGACACAAATTGTGATCAGTTGATTTCGAAGCGCTATACCCACCAAACCCAATGCTGCAAGGGAATAAAGAGCAGTAGCAATGGAGAAAAGAGTAGACAATACCCATACTAACAACATGGGTAACAACATGATAGGTAGAATAATCAAAAAACTTTTGTAGGTAGTGCCCTGATAATTCATAGCTGCCGAATGCGACAAATCGACCCGTCGGTTATTGTAAGTTGCCAAAAATAAAAGAAGATACACATTTACTCCTGAATTGAAAATAAAGGCTGCCAAGTGTAAATAGAATATCCTCAACCCAAAATAATAGTAGGGAGTAGAAAGCACAAAACAAAGGACATTGAAGCCAATCAACAAATAATAATTGGCATTAAAATAAGTCCGAATTGGAATATTATTCGTCATTAAACTATCAAAATGTCCACTATCCCAACTAATTACCCATTGTCCAAACATAAGCATGAACAATCCGGTAATGAACATCGCCACAAAGAAAAGCATCCCGTAATTGTGCATATAGACATCTTTGGTATAAAAAATCAATCCATAAAACAGGAAAAAGACGGACATATACAAAATGCTTTTTGTTCGTTTATGACGAAGGATTAACTTGATTTCCAAGGTAATAATTTCTCCAATAATCCCAAAACGATTTAAAAAAGAAAAATTGGTAACAACAGTATTATCGTGTTTAATATGTTTATTAAAATGTTCGGGATAAAAATTTTCAGCAAAGAACCAACGATTCAGCCAATAAGCTCCAATTGCAGCCAACAGAGGGAAAATACAGCCATAAGGCCGCATAACGGCAAACATAAATAGACGGTTTGAAAAATGGAAAAGAGAGAAAATTTTAAAATATTCTAAGGCTGCAAAACTCCCTAAAATCGCAAAAATTACAATAAACGAAATCCATCCCGAACCATACTTCCGTTTCAGAAATGCAGCCATTTGAGAGTTAAACCAAATGATCAAAATAACGATCAAAATAAAACGAAAAGCTACAGTTAAACTATAATATCCAACTACTGATTTCAGGGCGAAGGGCACGACGACTAATAAACTAAAATAATTGATTGGACTTACTATCGGTCTAAGCAAAAGAAAATTAACTAAAGTAGCTCTTTTAATTGGAAGTACTTGATAAGGCGGCAATTGGAAAGTATTGAGTTGCTGCATCAAAAATCGAAAAGTAAGAAATCCCAACACAATATATAGCATGGCTCCGTTGAAAAGTTCCAACGGATTGAGTTTGCTATCGGCTTTCTCCAATATTTCACTCAACGAAAAGCCTAAAAACAATAAAATAACCGCAAAATATAACGCAAAAAATCCAAGCATAATGTTTACAGCCAGGTTTTTATAAAATCCCTGAGCCCTTAAGCTTTTCTTCCATTCGTGCAACAATAAATTAAATACTATCATAATTTGAAAATTAAAAAGATGATAACCAAAAAAAATATCTGTCAAGAAAAATCTATTTCATCTCTTCTTCACTATACCAACGGGCATACATGGTATAATTATGAGCAATTTTTCGATTCATTTCGTTGGTTTGATGCGGTTCTATTTGTTTCACAAACTTAGCCGGAACGCCTGCCCATAGGCTGTATGGAGGAATTTTGGTGTTACTCAATACTAAAGCTCCGGCTGCCACAATGGAACCCTCGCCTATTTCGGCATAATCCAACACAGTTGCACCCATGCCAATTAAAGCATAATTATCAATTTTAGCACCATGAATAGTAACATTATGACCTACTGATACATAATCGCCAATCTCAACAATCGATTTCTGAAACAAAGTATGCAGCACAGACCCATCCTGGATATTTACATGATTTCCGATACGAATGGAATTAACATCACCACGCAAAACAGCGTTAAACCAAATGCTGCAACCTTCACCCATAATAACATCGCCCACGATAGTTGCATTTTCAGCCAAAAAACAATCATTCCCTATTTGAGGCGTAAACCCGCGAACTGCTTTAATATAAGCCATAATTCATATGTTATTATCAATTTGCAAAGATAAATAATTTTAGAAATAAAATTCACATTTAGAATAAAAAATTAGAAATAATATGCTTCGATTTTTTTAAACTTGTATTCAGATAAAATAATTTGTACTTTTGCAAAATAGTGCAAAATCGAAAAAACGATTTATTTATCTACAGATTATCAACCATATCCTTTATGATTTCAGCAAACGAAATTTTTCCGATCGGACAAATTAACAAACCGCACGGTGTAAACGGTGAAATGTCATTCAATTTCACTACCGATATTTTCGATACAGAAGAAGCTCCTTTCTTTATTTTAAATATTCAGGGTATTTTTGTGCCATTTTTTATCGAATCCTACCGATTTAATACCGACAACACGGGCATGTTAAAATTCGACGATATCAATTCTGAAGAACAGGCGCGTGAATTCATTGGATTAACTATCTATTTAGAAAATAAATATTTAAATCAAGTTGAAGATACGGAAATCGAACTGAATTACTTTGTAGGTTTTAGTATGACTGATGCACAAAATGGATTGCTCGGAGTGATTGCAGAAGTTGACCAATCAACTGAAAATGTCCTTTTTGTTATTCCTACCGAAAACGACGAATTGCTCATTCCATTTTTTGAAGATTTAATTGAAAAAATTGACCATAAAAAGAAAATGCTTTTTGTTAACCTTCCTATCGGATTATTAGATTTGTGATAAATTCATTACAACTTACACTTCACTTCAAATTAATCGTTGCATTTTCTGTAAGTTGAAAATCATTCATCTAAAGGTGTAAACTCTGGTTCAGCAGATTTTCTTAATACATTATAATTTTATATCAATTGATAGTTAGAAATGGTCAAAATTGCCTATTTTTGTGAGTTAAAATACAATAGAAATGGCTATATGAAGTTTTAATTTTTTAGTAAAATAGAATCAATTCAAATCAAAAGCCCCGATATAATCCGGCTCCTTTTAATAATAAATATTTTAATTCGCTTGAAAAAAAACCGCATCCATATCATTTCCGGTTTATTGTTGATTTTAATGATCAACAGTTGCTCTACCACAAAAAATACATGGCTTTCAAGGAATTATCAAGCCTTAAATACCCGTTTTAACGTATTATACAATGGGAGACTCAGCTACGATGAAGGTCTGAGAAATATCCTCAAATCCAACAAAGATGATTATTCCACATTACTACCCATGTTTCCCATCAGCCATCATAAGAATGCCACGGCTGCCACTTCGAATATGGACCGAACCATTGAAAAATGCAGGAAATCTATTAAGTTACACTCTATCAAGGTTAAACCCCAAAAAAATTACAAAAAAGAGAATCTACCGGAATATAAACTATTTTACAATCAGGAAGAATTTAATCCAGAGCTCAAGAATGCTTGGATTTTGTTGGGACAAGCAGAATTTCACAAAGCCGATTTTCTGGGAGCATCAAGTACTTTTTCTTATATCGCGAGACATTATTCTACAGATAAAACCATGGTTGCCACCTGCCAGCTTTGGATTGTTCGATCTTACGCTGAAATGGGCTGGATTTATGAAGCAGAGCAAGTACTTTCGCAGGTTAAACAAGATGATGTTACTCCTTCGATCATTGGCTTATTTGCATCCACAAATGCCGATTTATTATTAAAAAGAAAACAATACAAAGAAGCTATTCCATTTTTACAACTGGCTTTATCGAAAGAATCAGATAAACAGATGAAAATGCGCTTCAGCTACCTGTTGGCTCAACTTTACCAAAAAACCAACGATAACAAGAATGCTTATGCAGCATATTCAAGGGTAATAAAAATGAATCCACCTTTCGAGATGGATTTTTATGCCCGCGTCAATCGCACACAGCTCGACATCGGGAATATTACAAAAGTTAGAAATGAATTGAAAAAAATGTTGAAAAAAGGCAGCAACAAAGAATACCTCGATCAGATTTATTATGCTATTGGAAATACTTACTTGCATCATGCCGATACACTCAAAGCCATTGAAAACTATAGACTTTCAGTTAAAAAAAGCACAAGAAAAAGTATAGATCAGGGAGTTACACTTGTAACCTTGGGCGACATTTATTACAAACGACATAATTACGTCGATGCACAACCTTGTTACGATGAAGCTTCGAAAATCATCTCGAATGAAAGTGAAGATTATGCACGTGTTTCACGCAGGGCCGAAACTTTGAGCGAATTGATAGTTCAGTATAACACCGTACAATTGCAAGACAGTTTACAACAATTGGCTACTTTGTCTGAAAATGAACGAATGGCTGTGGTTTTAAAAATCATCGAAAAACTTAAAGCCGATGAAAAAGCTGCTGCCCAACAAGCCAACATCACAGCTCAACAATCTTTGACTGAAAATGAATTGGGTAATATGGCGCCCATAGGAATGAATATGCCCGGAAATACAGGCGATTGGTATTTTTATAATCCCGATATTTTGAGATCAGGACTTTCGGCATTTCTAAAAAAATGGGGGAACCGCAAACTCGAAGATAACTGGAGACGCACCGACAAAGCGGCGTCGCTCTTTAATGATCAAAATTCAACATCAAATTCCCAACAATCCGACTCTGTTTCGGCAACAGTAAAAACTGATGTTATAACCGACAATAAAAAACCGGAATTTTATCTTCGACAAATCCCAGTTACACCGGCTCAAATTCAGCAATCGAATGCCCAAATCGCATCGGCACTTTTTGCCATGGGACAGATTTATAAAGATAAAATTGAAGATACACCATTGGCAGTAAGTTCTTTCGAAAATTTTATCCATCGATTTAGTTCCGACGAACGCGTACCCGACGCTTATTTTCAACTTTATCTCATGGAAATTAAGAACGGCAATCAGAATCAGGCAGAAGTTTATCGCCAAAAGTTACTAACTCAATTCCCGCATTCGAAATACCACGACGTTTTGCTTCAACCTAATTATGTTCAACGCTTGGAAGAAATGTATCACGAACAAGATTCAATCTATAGTTTGACTTATCATGCTTATAATCAGAATGATTTTAAAACTGTATTTAAGAATGTTCAATTCATTCAAAAAAATTATCCACTTTCAACCTTAATGCCAAAATTCTTGTTTTTGAATGCTTTAAGTATTGGTAAAAGCGAATCACCCGATAAATTCAGGGTAGCATTGGATAGTTTGGTAACTGACTATCCGCAAAGTGATGTCAGCGGAATGGCAAAAGATATCATGGCATTGATAAAACAAGGGAAGGTAGCTCAAACCGGAACCACAGGAGGAAGTTTACTCGCAAAGCGTCAGGAAGAAGAAATCCAGACTGCAAACAATGATACCATTAGTCGCCAATTCTCATCGGACAAACAGACAAAACACCGGGTACTTTTTATTACATCCGATTCAATACAAGCACTTTACAATTTGCAATATCAAATTGCTTCATACAATTTCTCAAGATTTATGATTAAGGACTTTGACTTAGTGATCAATCGAATTGACAGCACTCAACAAGCACTGTCTGTAACAAATTTTGAATCGTACAACGAAGCACAATGGTACCTGAGTTCCATCGAATCCGATTCAATTATTTCAAGTTTAATTCGAAAATTCAATATTGAATCGGTGATCATCTCCGAAGATAATTTTGGATTGTTACGCTCCACCTTTAAGTTGAATGATTATTTAGCATTTTTGAAAAACCAGAAAGAAAATCCCGAGTTAATCGCTCAGACTTCAATAAAGCATAAATCAGTACCCGTATTGCCTGTGAAAGAAAATAAGAGCAGCGATCAAAATCAGCGGTTCAATTCATCAGCTTCGAAAACAGAAAAACCAATTTCACAAGCGGTTAACCCTGAACCAATCAAAAACAATACTGCAAAACCTTCGACTCCTGTAATTCAAACATTGACCGATAAAACGCCAACTGGCAATACGACGACAAATTCGACGGATAAAACTGAAACAATTTCAGCAAACAAACCAACCGTAACAATTCCAAAACCTGCTCCAGCGCAAGTTTTACCCAAAGAAGCAGAAGTACCTCTTTTCAAAGGATTGTATGCTTACAAGGAAAATGAACTTCATTATATCGCTATCGATGTGTTATCTGGCAAAATCGATTTCGATAAAATAAAAGCAAGCTTCGATTCCTATAATACTCAAAATTACAGCATGTTGAATTTAAAAACGAGCTTAGAAAATATTAACAATCAACAGGTAATTATCATCGGGAGTTTTCAGGATGCAAAAATTGCAAAATCATATCTACTTCGTATGGTTAAACAAAACTCCTTGTTTGAAGGTTTAAAAAATGCGGATTACCGAAACCTGCTTGGTTCTCAAAAGAATTTAAATATTGCAGTACAACAAAATTCGTTGAATACCTATTTTGAATTTATGCAGACTTATTATTTGAAGTAAAATTGATATTTTTTTAAAAATTATTTTTTAACGTTTTGAATTCACTCAGAAGAAGAATTTTATGGAATTCTTATAACCGTGAGGAATAAATTTATTTAAACCTACATGATACTTCATTAAAAAAGATTTTAACTTATGAGAAAAGACCGTATACTTTGGGTTGATGATGAAATAGATTTATTACAGCCTTATGTTTTATTTTTACAGGGAAAAAACTACGAAGTAGTTACAGCCAATAATGGCGAAGATGCTGTGGAAATTTGTCAAAAAGAAAGTTTCGATATTATTTTTTTAGATGAAAATATGCCCGGAATAAGTGGTTTAGAGACACTTGCTCGAATTAAAAATATCGATCCCACAGTTCCAATGGTAATGATCACTAAAAGCGAAGAAGAAAATATTATGAACATGGCAATCGGGAGTAAAATTGCCGATTACCTCACTAAACCAGTAAATCCAAGTCAGATATTGCTAACGCTAAAGAAAAATATTCATAAAAAAGAAATCGTTTCAGAACATACCACCTCTGTATATCAATCTGAATTCGGACAAATCGGTATGCAAATAAACGATTCGTTGACTTATGAAGATTGGGTGGAAGTTTACAAAAAATTAGTCTATTGGGAATTGGAACTTGCCGAAACCGACAGCGGTATCGATGAAATGTTCGATATGCAAAAAAACGAAGCAAATATCACTTTTGCCAAATTCATTAAAAACAATTATCAATCTTGGTTTGAGCAACCCGACAAGCGTCCGCTCATTAGCTCCGACGTTTTCAAAACCAAAATTTTTCCTTTACTCGATAATGGCGAAAAAGTATTCATGGTACTGGTCGATAATTTCAGGTTCGACCAATGGAAAACGATTCGTGAACTTTTGAGCGATTTCTATATATTTAATGATGAAAGCTTGTATTGCAGCATTTTACCTACTGCCACGCAATACGCACGTAATGCAATTTTTTCGGGATTAATGCCAATACAAATACAGCAAATGTTTCCAGATTTATGGGTGGAAGAAGAAGATGAAGAAGGTAAAAACTTAAACGAAAAGGATTTAATTCAAACTTTATTTCAACGCTATCGAAAAAATTACAGTTTTTCATACCATAAAATCAATGATTCTGCTTCCTGTGAAAGATTAATCGAACAATTACCTCGTTTAAACAATAATCAACTGAACGTGTGCGTATTAAACTTTATCGATATGCTTTCACATGCACGAACCGACTCAAAAATGATGCGTGAACTGGCAAACGATGCCAAAGCGTATCGTTCACTGACGCTTTCGTGGTTTCGACATTCACCCACTTACGAACTTTTCAAGTCAATTGCTCAACAAGGCTACAAGGTGGTTTTTACCACCGACCATGGTACCATTCAGGTGGATAATGCCATCAAAGTAATTGGCGACCGGAATACCAACGTAAATTTGCGTTATAAAGTTGGTAAAAACCTAAGTTATAATAAAAAGGAAGTATTTGAAATTCTTCAACCCGCAAAATTCGGATTGCCAAGTCCAAACGTAAGTTCGGCTTATATTTTTGCTTTAAATAACACGTTTTTCGCCTATCCGAACAATTACAATTATTATGTTAGTTATTATAGAAATACATTCCAACATGGTGGAATTTCGTTAGAAGAAATGCTTATTCCGCTAATTGTAATGGATCCAAAATAAACAGTTCAATCTTTAGTTCAAAATGAAAAATTATACCAACGTCAAAGACCTCGGCAACTTACAAGAAGCTATTAAAGAGGCATTAGAAATTAAAAAGAATCGTTATGCGTATAAACATCTCTGCGAAAATAAAACCTTACTGATGGTGTTTTTTAATGCCAGTTTACGTACAAGATTAAGCACCCAAAAAGCAGGAATGAATTTAGGAATGAATACAATAGTTCTTGACGTGAACCAGGGAGCATGGAAACTTGAAACCGAACGCGGCGTAATAATGGACGGCGATAAATCCGAACATATACTCGAAGCCATTCCTGTTATGGCTAATTATTGCGACCTGATCGGCGTTCGATCATTTGCACAATTCGAGAACAAATCTTACGACTATCAAGAAACTATCTTGAACCAGTTTATTCAATATTCAGGCAAACCGGTAATAAGCATGGAAAGTGCTACCGTTCATCCCTTACAAGCTTTTGCCGACTTAATCACCATTGAAGAGTACAAAAAAACTGTGCGTCCAAAAGTTGTAATGACGTGGGCACCTCACCCTAAAGCCTTGCCGCAAGCAGTTCCCAATTCATTTGCTGATTTTATGAATGAAGCAGATGTTGAATTTGTAATTACCCATCCCGAGGGATATGAGTTGGCTCCTCAGTTTGTACGGGGAGCACGGATAGAATATGATCAAATGAAAGCTTTCGAAAATGCCGATTTTATTTATGCTAAGAATTGGTCGGCTTATCAAGATCCAAATTATGGAAAAATTATAAGTACCGACAAAAACTGGACCGTGAGCAATAGGCAAATGGCTGTAACCAACCAGGCTTATTTCATGCATTGTTTGCCTGTACGACGTAATATGATTGTTACCGACGAAGTAATTGAAAGTCCCCAATCATTGGTAATTCCCGAAGCTGCCAATCGTGAAATTTCGGCTCAAGTGGTAATAAAACGGTTGTTAAGTTCGACAAAATTATTCGAATTGTAGGCTCAATAATATCTCAAAAAAAATAAAAACAAAAAAACCAATCGCTCTACATATTGGAAAATCTCCTTATCTGGAAATTTAGAGGGCTTATTACTATGGATTTAGACAAAGTTATTGCATCAATACGCGATATACCTGATTTCCCAAAACAAGGTATTCTTTTCAAAGATATTACAACGGCAATGAAAAATGCCGAAGTACTTAAATATATTTCCGATGAACTTTATGAATACTATAAACATAAAGGCATTACAAAAGTAGTGGGAGTGGAAAGCCGTGGTTTTGTGCTCGGAAGTATTTTAGCATACAAACTCAGAGCCGGATTCGTGTTATTAAGAAAATCTGGGAAACTCCCTTCCGAAACATTTAATATTGAGTATGCATTAGAATATGGAACTGATTCACTGGAAATTCATAAAGATGCGATCGATAAAAACGATATTATTCTTTTACACGACGATTTATTAGCTACTGGAGGTAGCGCCAACGCAGCTTTAAAATTGCTTGATAATTTTGAGCATGACGGTATCTATGTCAGTTTCCTGATTGAACTCATTGATTTACATGGACGTGAACAACTTCAAAACGCTTTGGATATTCATTCGCTGATTAAATTTTGAAAATAAATTAATTCTTTCAGTATCTCTCAACACATGATTTCAATCGTCGTTTGTTCAAAACAAAAAATCCTATCTGAAATTTTTTCCGAAAATATTCGGAGAACGATTGGTTTGGAATTCGAAATCATTTCAATAGATAATTCTGAAAATAAATTTTCGATTTTCGAAGCTTACAACCAAGGATGGAAACAAACCAGATTTGATTATGTGTGCTTTGTGCATGAGGATGTACATTTCAATTCTCAAAACTGGGGCGAAAATGTAATTCGTCACTTGCAAAACCCTGAAACTGGTATTTGCGGGCTAGCCGGAGGTCCATTGGTAACGCATATTCCTGCCTCATGGAAAAACAAGTATCAAAGTGTGAACATTATTCAAGCCGATTATCGAAAAAACAAATCTGAACGGCTTGTTCGTTTACCTCATGACTTCAATGGAGTATCTAAAGAAGTAATTTTATTAGATGGTGTTTTTCTTTGCTTGCGACGAAATTTGAACTCAATCATTCAATTTGATGAATCGTTCAGTGGTTTTCATGTTTACGATCTGGATATCTGCCTTCAGTCCTTTACCAGCGGGTTTAAAAATTATGTGATTTTTGACCTTTCGCTCACTCACTTTTCAAAAGGAAACAGGGACAAAATTTATTTTAAAAATTTAATTATGCTTTATAAAAAATGGGAAACTGAATTGCCCTTATCAATTGATTATCTAAATACAGATAAATCATTACAAATTAAAGAGATAGAAACAAAACAGCTTTTCAAATTGTTTTACAAATTAGTGAATCGACAATTCAGCACCATCGAAATAATTAACGAGATAACCTATTTTAGTCAACAATCAAGGTTAAATTATTTCTTAAAAAGTCGATTCGTCATTCGAATATTTATATATTTAACTAAAATATATTCTTTACCAGTACATTTCTTTCAAAAAATCAGAACAGAAAACATCGTCAAATTTTAAAAACAATGAACCGATTACATGTAATCACTCCCGTTAAAGATTCGATCGAAACAACGCTTCAAACTATTGAAAGTATTATGAATCAACATTCGGATATCGAGTTCAAGTATTCGGTTTATAACGATTTTAGTACCGATGAAACAACATTGCAATTACAAAATGCTTCCAAAAAATACGGATTCAACTTAATAAATCTTGCTAATATCACAGAGCATCCCTCACCAAATTACCGCATGATTTTGCAATTAGCCCAACAAGAAGCTTTAATAGACAATGCCCATTTGTTGATTATTGAATCGGATGTAATCGTTACCAATAACACCATCGAACAATTAAAAAAAATTGCCGAAAGCACTGAAAATGCAGGTATGTTGGCTTCAGTCACCGTTGATGCTGACCAAAATATTAATTTTCCATATTTGTATGCCAAAGAATTTAAATACGGACAGATTAAAACCAATAAAAGGCTGAGCTTTTGTTGTACTCTGCTTACAAATAAATTACTTTCGGCTTACAATTTTCAGGAACTCGATTCCACAAAATCTTGGTACGATATATTTGTTTCACACAAATCTATTGCTTTAGGCTTCGATAATTATTTACTCACAAACTTGCATGTTTTGCATTTGCCACACAGCAGTCGTCCCTGGAAATTATTGAAATACAGTCATCCAATAAAATATTATCTTCGTAAAATATTCATTCATAATCCCGATAAATTTTAATTAAAGGAATATTCACATGAACAACTTCAGAAAATCAATTAACTATTTTCAGCTATTCTCAGCTGTGTTTTTTACTGCCAGCCTAATTTTTTGGGAGCCCATGCAACGACCTGCAATCGCCTTGTTCTTTGGGAGTTATTTGATAGAAATATTTACAGATCAGAAATGGAAAAACATTCAATTCAACAAAAAAAGCATACAGTATGCTGCCATGTTTTTCTTCTTTGCTCTGCCATTTATTTATCATCCTTTCGAAAAAACATCTAATTTCTTCTATATCAGTATTGAACGGAGAGTTCCACTTTTTGCTTTTGCGCTGATAGGTATGCTGGGGATAAACAAACTATTTAAATTATCTTATTTTTTAAATACGTTTATCATCATGTCACTGTTAGCTATTTGCTATCTGGCATTTTTCAGGGTTGGACTCAATGCGTTAATTCACAATCCACAACGAATAGACTTATTCAATGAGTCACGAATTCAATGGGTTGATTCTCACATGATTTTCAACTTTTATCTTAACATTTCGTTAATAAGTATTTGGTACATACTTTCACGACGATGGAAAAGTTTGTCACTTTGGATAAGAGCGTCCTATATTGGAGCCATGAGTATCATTTTCAGTGTGCTTTCAATTTCAGATGGTCGAAGCGGTTTTTTAATGAGTATTATATTGATGTTCAGCTTCCTCATTTTTGAAATTTGGAAGCGCAAGAAAAAAATCGGCGTTATTTTGGCAATCTTAGTTCCATTTATGGTCATTGGTTTGGCATCTCATAAACAGCGTTTTGATAAAAATTACGTTGAACAAGAACCCCGACTATTCCTTTGGCACGGGGCTTTTGAGGTAATTAAATCAAATCCTGTACTCGGACATGGAATAAGCGATGCCCAAAATATGTACAGTGCCGAAAGAGCCATTTATGAAACAAAAGAATATAGGGAAAATTGGAAATCGGTGGCTCTATTAGATGCTCATAATCAATATCTTCAGTCAATTATGGAATTTGGAATTATTGGACTTTGCACTGTGTTATTTTTATTTTTATTTCCAATTTATGCCGTTGATGAAAAGCGACGCATAATGACAGTTTTTATTATTGCCACAGGGATGTTCCAATCGCTTTTCGATGTATTTATGACTAGTACTTTTTCCGATTTATACGGGTGGCTAATGATTTTAATGTTATTCATGTACAACGATTACAATTCACAACCAAAAAATAATGAAACGGGTATCAATGCTGAGGTCATCCAACGTTGATGAAAATTAATCACACTACGTATATTCAGAATCATTGAAATTCGATACAACACTTAAAAACAATTATTTACGAATATATTTAACTGATTCATTTTAAAAAAATTAAATGGATAGATAATAATTAAAAATGGATAAACTAACAATCATAAAAGTTGGAGGTAAAATTGTGGAAGAACCCGAAGCGCTAAAACAATTGCTTTCCGATTTCTCTAAAATAAAAGGTCATAAAGTACTCGTTCACGGCGGAGGACGTTCAGCAACAGCGATAGCTTCTAAATTAGGCATTGAAAGTCAGCTGGTAAATGGTCGCCGTGTAACAGATGAAGAAATGCTGAAAGTAGTTACAATGGTTTATGGTGGGTTGGTGAACAAACAGATTGTAGCCGGTTTACAGTCCATTGGGGTGAATGCTTTGGGTTTAACCGGCGCCGATCTGAATTATATGCGCTCCGAAAAACGTCCGGTTAGTGATGTAGATTATGGGTTTGTGGGTGATGTAAAAGAAGTGAATGCCGGAATTTTAGCTGAACTCATTTCAAAAGGGGTTGTTCCGGTACTGGCACCACTCACCCACGATAAAGCCGGTAATTTATTGAATACCAATGCAGATACTATTGCAGGAGAAGCTGCTAAAGCTCTAGCTAACTATTTTGAAGTAACGCTAATGTTTTGTTTTGAAAAAAAAGGAGTACTTTTAGACGAACTGGATGATGAAAGTGTTATCCCAACCCTTACTCCTGCCCTTTTTGAAGAATATGTATCCAAAAAAATCATCAGCGGTGGAATGATTCCAAAGTTAGAAAATTCGTTTGATGCCTTGATGGCCGGTGTGAAACAGATTATTATAACCAGAGCTGATTTGATTCACACAAAAGGAGGAACAACAATCAGCAACTAATTAATCGGCATTGAAACTGCCAGTTGAAATTAATAATATTTTAGGAATTAAATATTGAGATGCCCCATTTAAGGAGCACCTCATTATTGTTTTTGCACTAAAAAGCAATGAAAGAACCATTTAATTTAAACCTAATTTTTTAAGAATATCCTTCGGAATAGCTTCTTTATTCACCAATATATCAATGGTTTTAGCTTTTACAAAAGTTTCGCTGGCATACCAAATTCCCTTGTATTTATTGTCGGTTCCCCATGAGTTTTTGACTAAATAATACTTTGTACCGTTCTGATCTTTTGCCGTCCCGAAAATTACCATTCCATGATCATCGGTTGTTTGATAATCATCAAAGCCCTTTTGGCGTGATTCAGGAGTAACTTTCACTTCAGGTTGAGGCCCATTGATCTTGTAAATTTTAGTCTCCATTTCTTTTTGAGGAATGTGGAGCCATTTGGCTTGGTCGGTACCCGGCAAATTAGCTAATTTTGTTTCAGGTAAAACGGCTATTCCGTTACGTGTAAAGCCTTTTTCACTGACATCAGATGCCCATGCAATGCAATATCCCTTCTCGATAGCATAATCAAACACACGCATAAATTCATCCAAGGGTAAGTTGTATGATTCAGACCAACGCCAGTTATCAGGAATTTCAATGGCAAATTGCTGATAAAATGGATGATGCGTAAAAGATGTCAATGATATATAATTATCCATGTTTAATCCTAAGGATTTTTCGTAGGTGATTGGTGAATAATGTTTGCCATCAACAATAAAATCAGTCGGACACTTCCCAAGATAAGCATCTAAAATGCCATCAAATCCATTTTTCCAGGCTGTAGAAAGTTTTTTATTCGGGTTCGTTACAATTACTTTCATGTAGGCACTGGTAAGTCCATCCAACTCGCCATGATTGTGTTTTTCTTCACCGTAATTTAATCCGGTCATTTCCTTTTCGGGCACAATGCCATAATTTTTCAACACGTATTGAACATCATAAAACGAGCCACCTGACCCAAAATTTATTGTTCCGTTCATTCGGACATATTTGTCGGCTTTATCGGAATAAGAATGATGAACCACAAACATTTCAGACAAATCTAATTCTGGTTTACCCATACGAAGCAATTCAGATTCAAAAAAACCGATTCCCGAAAAACTCCAACAAGTTCCAGAGTTGGCTTGATTTTTTACAGAAGTGATTTTATTTTCTTTAACTGTGGTGAATTTAAAAGTGTCAACTGATGTAGTGTCTTTTTGAGCAAAAGAAAAAGCAGTACTCAATAAAAATCCAAGTAATAAAATATTTTTCTTCATTTAAATTTGTAAAAAATTGATTCACAAAATAACATCTTGTAAATCACGTTAATGTGATATTTAATTATTTAGCAGGAATATTTTCTAACGTGGACAATAAATAATCCCAAAATTTTTGCACGGTAGCAATGTTAACTTTTTCGTCGGGCGAATGTGGGTAACGAATAGTGGGGCCAAATGAAATCATGTCCATATTGGGATAATGTGTTCCTAAAATTCCACATTCCAAACCAGCATGAATGATCATCACATTGGGAGTTTTGCCAAATTTATTTTCGTAAACCTCGGTCATTACTTTCAAAATTGGAGAATCAAGATTAGGTTTCCAACCCGGATAACCTCCTTTAAATTCTACTTTTGCACCTGCTAAAGCAAATACACTTTCAACCATTGAAGCAAGTTCATCTTTCCGGCTTTCGACAGAACTACGCATCAAGCAACGAACAATCACTGAGTTTCCATCCGATTTCACAATCGCTAAATTATTTGATGTTTCAACTACAGAAGGCAATTCGGGTATAAAACGCAGCACTCCGTTCGGGCAAGCCGAAACAGCATTGATCAAATCGTCCTGAACTTCATCGGGCATTAATCCGTCGGGTAAATCGACTTGTTCAACCGTCAAAGAAATATTTTCTTCTACTCCTTTATATTCTTCAATATAAAGAGCCTCTGTTTCCTTTACGAAATCAATAAAATCATCAACTCCATCAACCGGAACAGTAACTACTGCAAAGGCTTCACGAGGAATGGCATTGCGTAAGCTTCCGCCTTCGATGGATGACAATCGGGCTTCGTAATCTGCAACAGCAGCTTTAAGAAAACGGAAAATAAGTTTATTGGCATTTGCCCGTTGCAAATGAATATCCACTCCTGAATGTCCTCCTTTCAACCCTGTGAGCGAAATTTTCAATGCCACATCCTCTTCAGGTACATCCACATGCTTGTAGCGAAATGTCATATCACCATCCAATCCACCGGCACATCCTACATACAATTCTCCTTCATCTTCCGAATCCATATTAATTAGAATCTCACCTTTCAAAATATTCGGCTGAAGTCCGAATGCTCCAAACATTCCGGTTTCTTCATCCACTGTAATAAAAACTTCCAATCTCGGATGAGGAACATTTGTTGATTGTAACACTGCAAGAGCAGCTGCAATGCCGATGCCGTTATCAGCCCCAAGAGTTGTATCTTTTGCCGTAACCCAATCGCCATCAATGTATGCCTGAATGGGATCCGTTTCAAAATTATGAGCAACATTGCTGTTTTTCTGAGGAACCATATCCATATGCGCCTGTAAAACAACAAGTTTTCGATTTTCCATTCCAGGAGTTGGTGGCTTACATATCAATACATTTCCAATTTCGTCGCGCAGCGTTTCAAGCCCAAGTGCTTTTCCGAAATTTTCGATGAAGCTTCCTATCGGTTCTTTTTTGCCCGAAGGACGCGGAACTTGCGTGAGTTTATAAAAATTTTCCCAAAGAGCTTTCGGCTCTAAATTGCGAATATCATTTGCATCCATATTTTTAAATTTAAAATGGTTTTTGGAATAATTATACGGGTTAGTTACCTGCAAATATCTATAATTTTTTTTGAATAATCTTCCTATCACCTATTTTTTTTTAAAATTTATTTGAATCGGAAACCGATTAGTTCGCATCCGATTTTTAATAGAAATAAATAATGCATTGAAAATCATGCTAAAATCTTTAAAATAAATAAAAATTCAGAATTGGTCATTTAGGATTTTGATACTTCATTGAATCAATTTTTTAATTAATGAAATTTTTCAGTAATAAGTCAGCTAAATTCAAGGTCATTCAAAATATATTTGGTAAATTTGCATTTGAAAACAACTAACCAAATATATTAATTTACATGCTGATAATGAGCAAATTTAATTTTAAAAGCCTGTAAAAAAACAAAAAAAATTATTTAAGTCATGCAACAAACGTACAGATTTTTAACTGCCGATGAGGCAGCGAGTTACGTAAATCACGGCGACATTGTGGGATTTAGCGGATTTACACCTGCCGGATGTCCCAAAGAAGTGCCAACAGCAATTGCCAAACGAGCTGAAGCATTTCATGCCGAAGGAAAAGAATTTAAAATCGGGATGTACACCGGAGCATCTACCGGCGATTCATTGGATGGAGCATTAGCCCGTGCCAACGCCATTTTATTTCGTACGCCTTACCAATCAAATAAAGACTTACGCGATGCGTTAAATAAAGAGCGGGCACCCTATTTCGACATGCATTTATCGTCAATTGCGCCAAGTTTGCGTTTTGGGTTCATGCCAAAACCAAAATTTGCGATCATTGAAGTATGCGATATTACCCCTGATGGCGAATTGATATTAACTACCGGTGTGGGAATTTCGCCAACAATTGCCCATTTAGCGGATCATATAATTGTAGAGTGGAATCACAAACATCCTAAAGCCTTACGAGGTTTTCATGATATTTTTGAACCTGAAGATCCACCTCACCGCAAACCTATGACATTGCTGAAACCATCTGACAGAATGGGAAATACAGCACTTAAAGTAGATCCTTCAAAGATTCTGTGTATTGTGGAAACTTACCGCGACGATGAAGTAGGCGGCTTTTCTCCTACCGATGAAGTTACCGACAAAATCGGTCAGAATGTGGCTAACTTTTTGGTTGAAGAAATCAAATCAGGAAAAATTCCTTTTGAATTTTTACCCATACAGTCGGGTGTTGGAAATATTGCCAATGCCGTGATGGCATCATTAGGTACCAATCCCGATATACCGACTTTCGAAATGTATACCGAAGTTATACAGGATTCAGTTATCGGATTATTGAAAACCGGTAAGATTCGTTTTGCAAGTGGTTGTTCATTGACAATCACTACACCCATATTACAAGAAATATATGAAAACATTGAATTCTATCGTGATAAATTGATTCTTCGACCTCAGGAAATGTCAAACAGCCCTGAATTAGCACGAAGATTAGGTTTAATTACCATCAACACAGCGTTAGAGGCTGATATTTTCGGGAATATTAACAGTACTCATGTGATGGGCTCGAAAATGATGAACGGTATTGGTGGTTCTGCTGATTTTACCCGCAGTGCTTACATCTCAATTTTCACCACACCATCAACTGCCAAAAAAGGAAAAATCAGTGCCATAGTTCCTATGGTTACTCATGTTGATCAGAATGAACACTCGGTCAATATTCTGATCACCGAACATGGAGTTGCCGACCTTCGAGGTAAATCACCTATTCAGCGTGCTGAAGAAATTATTGAAAATTGTGTTGCTCCTGAATATAAACAACTATTGCATGATTATTTAGAATTGGGTGGTTGCTGTCACACCCCTCAAAATCTTTCGGCTTGCTTTGGAATGCATCGGCAGTTTGCAAAAACAGGCAACATGTTGGATACCAATTGGAACGATTATTTGGACAAGCTTCCTTAACGCGCTTTATTAACAAACAGGCTTGCAAAAAATTAATTTTTGCAAGCCTGAACTGCTTTTTTTATTTGATTAGCAAAGAACGATAGGGTTTGATTCTCCTATTTAAACGTGAAAAAATAAAATCACCAATTTTCAATATAAGTAATTGTTTAGTTTGTATTTAATAATTTATTTACAACAAAACATATTTGAGGCAAATTACAATTAAATAGTCAAATGTTCAACCCCTGCTTTCAATTCTTTACGTTTAATAAAAATGAAATATTTGGTGATATTCCGCAAAAGCAAGTATCTAAAATCTTTTCTTAACCCTAACCCTAAGTCCTTCGGGTATAATCTTTACATGAATTTCTGTTCCTTCGTCGTATGGTTCTCCATCAAAATGGAACGGACCAGAGTTCTGACGTCTCAGCGTAACTTCATCGGTACGCATTGTTGTCATAAACAAATTTCGATCGATATTTTTCGAAAAAAGTTGAATTGCCAACGACGGAATGGCAATAATTGGCATATTGCTCATAATTGAAATATCTACTTTCCCATCCTGAACGCTTGCCTGTGGTGCAATATATGCATTATTTCCCCATTGTGAAGCATTTGCAAAAGTCAAAACGAATGCCTTTCCTTTCAAATCCACTCCATTACCGATTAGTTCATACTGCTGAGATTTATAATTAAAATAGCCGGTGATAATTTTTTCGATATAACTCATCACACCCCGCTTTTTACCTTTAGCAAACTCCATACTCACATATGCATCGAAACCGGTACCGCATGTACAGAAAAAAAGCTTCTTATTAACAATTCCATAATCGATCAAAATTGATTCTGAATGATTTAAAAAATTAACGGCTTTAGAAATGTTGAGAGGAATGCCTAAATGTCTTGCTAATCCATTACCCGAACCAATGGGTATAATTCCCAAACTACTTTCGGTATGAATCAATGCCTTTGCAACCTCATTTACAGTACCATCGCCACCTACAGCAACAATTATTTGTGTTCCATTATCAACAAAAGATTGCGCTAATTCGGTACCATGTCCACGATAATCCGTAAAAACAATCTCAGGACTGAACATTTCAGCATCTAAATTGGTCTGAATTAAATGGCGAATATCATCCTTACGTCGGGTTCCGGAAAAAGGATTAACTATAAAAGCAATATTGGTTTTCATTCTAAATTTATATCTTCAAAAAACTTACGAAAATACGAATATTTTTCGGGATTCAATTTTAATTCGACAATCCCACCTGATTAAAACATATACATTTTCCGTTTATTTTAATTATCAGAATGTTATCAAAATAGTAATCGGATTTTAAAATACAAACAATAATTAAAATTAATAGAATCAAACCAAATTGAAACATTCACCAGATATCAAACGTTATAAATTAAAATTTATAATTACTCTGAAAAAGGAACGCAAAAAAAAGGGAATCGTCTGCAAGATTGTAATAACATATTAGTAATCAAAAAAAATTATGATAGAAAAAATTGAAATCAACATTTATTTCTTAACTTTGTTTGCTATATAAACAATGGAATTAGTATATTTTTCAGATTCAAATTATCACATTCGATTCCTAATCATCATATTTAGTAGATCAAAAGGAAAACACTTCACTTACCAAAGAATATTCAAATGTCAAAAAAAAGAAAAACCCATCAAAGTACTCGTTTGAATAACAAAGAATTGGTTCGAAACATAACCAATTTATTCAATGAAAATCCAGAGAAGACATTTAATTACAAACAGGTTGCAACTTTTTTGGACATAAAGTCCGAATCGCAACGTGTGTACATCAATCATTTGTTATATGAATTGTTAGATGAAGATTTTTTAGTCGAAATTTCAAGAGGAAAATTTAAAGTCAACTCAAGAGGAGGTTACATTTCTGGTGTAATCGACCGACAAGGAGTTAAAACTTGGTTAATACCCGAAGATGGTGGTGAATCGGTATTTATTCCCGAACGAAAAACAAACCACGCATTGCTCAATGACAAAGTGAAAGTGTTTTTATATGCCCGAAGAAAGGGTCAGCAACCTGAAGGTGAGGTTGTTGAAATTTTAAAACGAGCACATGACACTTTTGTTGGAATACTTGATGTATCCGAAAATTTTGGATTTCTGACCTTAGATAACCGGATAATGACTAGTGATATTTTTATTCCCAAAAACAAACTCAATGGGGGAAAAACTGGTCAAAAAGCCGTTGTAAAATTAATGGCATGGGAGCCAAACGCCAAGAACCCTGTCGGAGAGGTCATTGACATATTGGGTGATAAAGGAGACAATAATACAGAAATGCACGCCATCTTAGTTGAATTCGGATTACCTTATAAATATCCAACTAATGTTGAGGAAGTGGCTGCTAAAATTGATGCTGGAATTACTTCTGAAGAAGTAGCAAAGCGAACAGATATGCGCGAAGTAATAACGTTTACAATAGACCCGCGCGATGCCAAAGATTTTGACGATGCACTTTCTATTCGAAAATCAGCTGATGGATTTTGGGAAATTGGCGTTCATATTGCAGATGTAACCCATTACGTTCAACCTGATAGTATTATCGAAGAAGAAGCTTATAAAAGAGCCACTTCTGTATATTTAGTCGATCGTACTATCCCAATGCTGCCCGAACATTTATCCAACGGAATTTGTTCGTTGCGTCCAAACGAAGACAAACTTACATATTCTGCAATTTTTAAAATTAATGATCAGGCTGAGGTTATAAGTTATGAAATTGCGAAAACAGTGATTTGTAGTAACCGCCGATTTACCTATGAAGAAGCACAATCAATTATTGAAAACGGCAAAGGAGAATTCAGCGAAGAATTATTAACCCTCGACCATTTAGCAAAAATTTTACGCGAAAAACGTTTTGCAAAAGGAGCCATTGCTTTCGATCGCGTAGAAGTTCGGTTTGAAATTGACGAAAAGGGAAAACCTACTTCTGTGTTTTTCAAAGAACAAAAAGATGCTAATAAATTAGTCGAAGAATTTATGTTATTAGCCAATAAAACAGTTGCAACACATATTGGGAAACAAATAAGGAATTCAAAACCAAAGACTTTTGTTTATAGAATTCACGATGTCCCTAATCCAGACAAATTAAATAATTTTGCTCAATTTATAAAGCGTTTTGGCTACAACCTCAAAATATCCGGCAAACAATCATCAGTTTCAAGTTCGATAAATGCATTGCTGGACGCAGTAGAAGGCAAAAAAGAACAAGATTTGATTGAAACATTGGCAGTTCGTTCGATGGCAAAAGCCATTTATTCTACGTCAAACATAGGACATTATGGATTAGCTTTTGATTTTTATACGCATTTTACTTCGCCTATTCGACGCTTTCCTGATATGATGGTACACCGTTTGCTTGAAAAATATGCACAAGGTGGACAAAGCGTGAATGCATCTGAATATGAAGAATATTGTCAACATAGTTCTGATATGGAACAATTGGCTTCAAATGCTGAACGTGCATCAATCAAGTACAAACAGGTAGAATTTATGTCCGATAAATTAGGCCAAACGTTCGATGGGGTAATTTCGGGTGTTACAGAATGGGGTATTTACGTGGAACTAATTGAAAATAAATGCGAAGGTATGATTCCAATTCGTGATTTAGATGATGATTACTACACTTTTGATGACAAAAACTACTGTTTAGTTGGTAGACGGTATCACAAACGCTATCAACTTGGCGATGCAATAAGCGTACAAGTCGCGAAAGCCAATTTAGATAAAAAGCAGTTAGATTTTACGTTGGCATAGCGGTGAATAGAAGCGCACAAAATAAGATCACTAATTTCTTTGCTTACAGGTTCTTTCTATTCAGCCAAACCTGATAGGAGTTAATAATATTTTGCCATACCACATACATTCCTGGACCTATCGATGCAAGCGGATTTAAAAACATTTGTGCCATCCAAATAGCTAAAATGGTATTTTTTTGACCAAAACTTTGTCCCATGGCAATGGTATCATCATACTTTTTACCAAGTAAACGTCCGGCAAAAAATTGCGAAATGCAGACAACCAAGGCAGCTAACGCAATAAATATTTCTAGCAGATAACTTGAACGGGGTTGCATCTGCATGAAATCGACTGTCCGGGCAGTAACTACAACAAGTGCAACAGACCAGACATAAAAAGCAAAACCCGAAGAAGAACCAATCCTTTCCACAACTTTTGGTTTCCATTTTCGCAACAAAACGATTGTAAAAAGCGGTAACAACAACAGCACAAAAACACGCTGACCAATAAACCAGAACGATTCTATGAATGGAAGTTGTTGATAACTGCCAACTAATGAAAAGAAAGCCGGAGCAACTATTGCCACTGCAATATTAATTATTAAACTATAAGCAGTAATGCTGGCAACACTACCTCCAAGCATACCTGTAACAGTAGGAGCAGCAGTTCCAGTCGGTGCTAAAACACAAATCATTGCACCTTGAGCCAGTGTTTTATTAATTGGCTGAAGAATTAAATAAACGCCTATACTTCCAGCTAACTGCAATAGTAACAACCACAAATGAGAAATATTAAATTTTATTTGCTGAAGTTTTAGATTAGAAAAAGTGAGAAACAACATAATAAAAATCAAATAAGGCGTAATAAAAGAAATTTTTCCAAAAAAAGTATGGAAAACAGCACCCATAATCATAGAAATGGGCATCATATATGGTTTGAGCTTCTTTAGCATAAAGCAATAACACTTTTAAAAAGTACAAAAATACAAAGATTTATTGAAAGTATTTCGCTAAAACCTGCTTCAATCAAACCGTTTTAAAAATAGCTTTCAGTTTATTGACAATTGTAAATTATACATTAAATTGTTTATCAGCACATTAATTCAATAAAAAAAATGACATTATAAACACTTTTCGAAAATAAAATTCATATTTAACCTAAAAACAAAACCAATAAACCCGAATCAACATTTTTTTGTAATTTTGCACTTTAAAAATCTGAATTAATATAAACTCAATGCGTATTCTGATTCAACGGGTTAACGAAGCTTCGGTAGAAATTGATAAGAAATTAAAATCTTTCATCGGTACCGGATTGCTTGTGTTAGTTGGCATTGAAGAAGCCGATACGATTCAAGACAGCGAGTGGTTGGCCGGTAAAGTGGCGGGATTGCGCATTTTTGATGATGAAAATGGAGTGATGAACCGGTCTGTATTGGATATTGCTGGTGAGATTTTGGTTGTAAGCCAGTTTACACTTCATGCTATGACGAAAAAAGGAAACCGTCCGTCCTACATTCGTGCTGCTAAACATGAAGTTGCCATTCCGCTTTACGAACATTTTTGCGCTGAACTGAGCCGGAAAATGGGCAAAGAAGTGAAAACAGGCACTTTTGCCGCTGATATGAAAGTGGCATTGGTGAATAACGGACCGGTTACCATTTGGATAGATTCAAAGAATAAAGAATAATGGTTATTCATAGTTATTTACCTTTGGCGTTATAAATTGTTATTGAAGGAAATTCAGATAATTCACGTTAATTCGTATGATAAAAAAACACATTCCCAATTTTATAACTTGCCTCAATCTGTTTTCGGGTTGTGTGGCTGTTTTACTGGCTTTTAATGGAAATTATCAGGGTGCATTTATTGCGATTCTGGTTGCAGCGGTTTTCGATTTTCTGGATGGTTTTGCTGCCCGATTGCTCAAAGCGTATTCACCTATGGGAAAGGAACTCGATTCGTTGGCCGATATGGTAAGTTTCGGATTGGCACCCGGAATCATTGTTTTTTCACTGTTGACCGAAACAAAAATTTTCGAATGGCTGCCTTATCTGGCATTTTTGATTCCCGTTTTTTCAGGATTACGATTGGCAAAATTCAATATTGACGAACGTCAAACTTCTTCATTTATTGGGATGCCAACACCGGCTAATGCCATTTTTTGGGCGGGATTAGCATTTTCATTTGCTCCATTCTTGGTCTCAAATGGTTGGATTTTAATCGTGCTTACTGTTTTATTTAGTTATTTGTTGGTAGCCGAAATCCCTATGTTTGCATTGAAAGTGAAAAATTTGGTATGGAAAGAAAATCAGATTCAATATATTTTTTTAATTGGATCGATCACTCTTTTGGCAGTTTTCAAATTAGATGCTTTTGCTCCGATTATTGGTTGGTATATTTTATTATCATTCATTGTTGCAGTTTTTAAAAAATAACCATACGGAATTTGTACTTTTGCACATTCAAAATAATAAATCGTAAAAAATAATAGTAAATAAAAAGTGTCCATAAGTATTTCAAACCTGACCAAAAAATACGGAGAACAAACTGTTCTGAACAATGTTAGCTTCGAAATTGGCGAAGGTGAAGTAGTCGGATTTCTGGGACCAAACGGTGCTGGAAAAACCACCACGATGAAAATTCTGGCCGGAGCCTTATCATACAAAATCGGTTCGGTAAAAATTTGCGACTTGGAAGTAAATAGCAATCAACTGAAAACAAGTGCGTTGATTGGTTATTTGCCGGAACAAAACCCGCAATATTCCGACATGTATGTGAAAGAATACCTGCTTTTTGTAGCCGAAACTTTCAAATTGGGAAAAATAAAAGAGCAACGTGTTAATGAATTGATTGATCTGGTGGGGCTTCGACCGGAGTTTCATAAAAAAATCGGTCAACTCTCCAAAGGATACCGACAACGGGTTGGACTGGCGCAAGCTTTGATTCCAAACCCAAAAGTGTTGATTTTAGACGAACCAACCACAGGGCTCGACCCAAACCAATTGGAAGAAATCCGGAGTTTGATTCGCGAAATCGGCATAGACAAAACAGTGTTGCTCAGCACACATATTATGCAGGAAATCAAAGCAATATGTAACCGCGTAATTGTGATTAACAAAGGTGAAATTGTGGCAGATTATTCAGATTTATCGGCAATAAAGGCATTTGCCGAAGATAATCTCCATTTTGAAGTGGAATTTGCCGAAGCAATTCAACCTCTGGAACTGGAAAAACTGGAACATATCATCGGGGTGACAGCAATAACATCTACCCGCTTAACGTTAATTGCATCTGCTGATATACGTGGGGCTGTTTTTGATTTTGCTGTAAAAACGAATAATAAAATACTGATGATTAATCAAATAGAACGAAGCATGGAGGAGGTTTTCAGAAATCTGACTAAATAAATTTCTCGCAAAGGCGCTAAAAAAAATGGAAGAAAATTTCGATATACGAAACAATCAAAAAGGCGAAAAGGATTTTGAGAATGCGTTGCGACCGTTGACTTTTTCGGATTTTGCTGGACAAAATAAAATTGTCGAAAATCTGAAAATCTTTGTGCAGGCTGCTCGCATGCGTACCGAATCGCTCGACCACGTGTTGCTGCACGGACCTCCGGGGTTGGGCAAAACTACGCTTTCGAATATTATTGCCAACGAACTGAACGTTGGGTTCAAAATCACATCCGGTCCAGTGCTCGATAAACCGGGCGATTTGGCCGGTTTACTCACCAGTTTGGAAACGAACGATGTTCTTTTTATCGACGAAATTCATCGCCTGAGTCCGATTGTTGAAGAATACCTGTATTCGGCCATGGAAGATTATCGAATTGATATAATGATAGATAAAGGACCAAGTGCACGTTCCATTCAGTTGGATTTAAATCCATTCACATTAATTGGTGCTACAACCCGTAGTGGTTTACTCACAGCTCCGTTACGTGCCCGTTTTGGCATTAATTGCCACTTTGAATATTACGATATCGAAGTAATTACCGGAATAATAAAACGCTCGGCACGATTGCTCGATGTTCCTATCGACAATCAGGCGGCACTGGAAATTGGTGGTCGAAGTCGTGGTACACCCCGTATTGCCAACGCGTTGCTTCGCCGTGTACGTGATTTTGCGCAAGTAAAAGGCAACGGAAGCATCGATCATGAAATTGCCTGTTATGCGCTTGAAGCACTCAATATTGACAAATATGGTTTGGACGAAATCGACAATAAAATTCTGAACACCATTATCGATAAATTCAGTGGCGGGCCGGTGGGATTAACCACCATTGCCACCGCTTTGGGCGAAGATGCCGGAACGCTGGAAGAAGTGTACGAACCATTCCTGATTAAAGAAGGCTTTATGAAACGCACCCCGCGTGGACGGGAAGTAACTGAACTGGCTTACAGACATTTAGGAAAAGTACGATTGGGAGAAACGGGAACACTGTTTTAAGATGACCCCAAACCCCTAAAGGGGCTTAAAAATAGCTATATATGAGCGAATTAGTTACATTAAGAACATTTAGCCAATCAATCGATTTTGAAATGGTTAAATCATATCTCGAATCGTTCAGCATTGAATGTTTTGGCAAAAATGAAATTATCAACCGTGCATACATCAATCTTGTCGATGGAGGTATACAACTTCAGGTTCGTGAAGAACAAGCCGAAGAAGCAATAAAAGTGCTTTTTGAAGGCGGTTATCTTAAAAAGGAAGATTTCGAACCTTCAGCCGGAATGAAGTTAATGGAAAAAGTGCTGAATTTTTTTCATAAGAAATAGTTTGAATTTTATAAAAAACACTTTAATTAGCACATTGCCAAATTACCATATTATCGCATTGACCTATGGCACAACAAATGAAAATACTGGCGAAAGAAACCGCTTTATACGGAGTTAGCAGCATTCTGGGAAGATTCCTGAACTGGATGATGGTTCCGCTCTATACTTATGTTTTGGCAAGTTCGGCTGACTATGGAATTGTAACCAATTTATATGCTTGGACGGCTTTACTGCTGGTGATGCTTACCTACGGCATGGAAACGGGATTTCTACGATTCGCCAATAAGAATAAAGCTGAAGCCGGAAAAGTGTATAGCACTACGCTAATTGCAGTTGGTACTACTTCCACCATTTTTGCCTTAACTTGTATCATTTTTTCTCATCCAATTGCAAATTTATTAGGATATACCAACCATTCTGAATTTATAGCCTTGCTGGGCACAGTGGTTGCATTGGATGCATTTGGCTGTATACCTTATGTTTATCTGCGATATATAAATCGCCCATACCGATTTGTAGCACTTAACTTATTTGCCATTGCTGTCAATATCTTTTTCAATATTTTTTTTCTGGTAATTTGTCCATGGCTCGAAATTAAATCGCCCGGGTTGATTAACTGGTTTTATAAACCCGATTATGGCGTTGGGTATGTATTTATTGCCAATATATTTTCTACAGTTATGGTAACCATAGCTTTATTGTTCGATGTTTTTGTGGTTAAATTTGAATTCGACAAAAAATTATTGAAACAAATGCTGAAATACTCTTTACCATTGGTGGTGCTGGGAATTGCAGGAATCATGAATCAAACATTGGATAAAATTCTGTTCCCGTTTTTAATGCATGGAAAATCGGCTGATGCAGAGCTTGGAATTTATGGTGCTACTTCGAAAATTGCGTTGGTTATGACCATGTTCACTCAGGCATTCCGGTATTCGTACGAACCGTTTATCTTTGCACAAAAGAAAGACAAAAACAGCCTCGAAACCTATGCTGATGCCATGAAGTACTACATTCTGATTGCATTATTTATTTTTCTGGGAATGGTGCTGTACATGGATGTTATTAAATATGTAATTCAACACAGCTATTGGGTGGGATTGAAGGTTGTACCTATCGTCATGTTTTCGTTCATTTTTCAGGGTATATTTTTCAACCTTTCACTTTGGTACAAACTCACCGATAAAACCATGTATGGAGCCTGGTTTTCAATCATCGGAACAGTTATTATTGTGGTGTTGAATATCGTTTTAGTGCCCATATTTAGTTATATGGGCTGTGCCTGGGCTGCATTTGTATGCTATTTTACGATTATGATAATTTCATATTACTTCGGTCAGAAACACATGCCTATCAAATACGATTTGAAAACCATCGGACTCTATACAGCAGTAACCATTGGATTGTATGTCATAAGTACGTTTATAGACACACCGTACAAAGCTCTAAATATTGGTCTTAAATCTGTATTGATGATTGCCTATGTAATATTGATGGTGAAACGCGATTTTCCCTTACGGACAATACCAGTTATCAATAAATTATTTAAGAAATAAAAAGCTGAATATTCTAGTTTGCAATTCAGAAGATTAATAGATCAAACCAAAACTGCCGATTTTTTTATTCGGCAATTCTGGTTTAGTTGAATGAATCAGGGTTTCTTGTAATACTGCAATGCTTCAGGCAGGTATTCTTTAATTTTTTCTATCCGATTGACATCAGAAGGATGAGTACTTAAAAATTCTGGTACAGATTTTCCAGCGGAAGCAGTTTCCATACGCTGCCAGAATGTAACTGCCTCATTTGGATCATAACCAGCCATAGCCAAGAAAATTAAGCCCAAATGATCAGCTTCATATTCTTGTTTTCGAGAATAGGGTAACATCACGCCATATTGACTACCAAGTCCATAAAGCATGTCAATCGTTGAACGGGTTGCTGCAGGTTTATTTGCAAGCAAGGCATCGGTCAATGAAGCGCCATATTGAACTAACATTTGTTGACTCAAACGTTCATTGGCATGTTTGGCAACTGCATGTGCAATTTCATGACCCAAAACCACTGCCAAACCGACTTCATTTTTGGTAATAGGCAGAATACCTTCGAACACAACCACCTTTCCACCAGGCATACAGAAAGCATTGGCAGTGGTATCCTTCACCAAATTAAATTCCCAGGCAAAATTAGATATGTCTGATTCCATTCCGTTGGTTTTCATGTAAGCTTCAACTGCTGCGGCAATTTTAGAACCAACCTTTTTAACTAACAAAGTATTCACTTTATCTGTGGATGCAGGAACCGAGTCAATAAATTGTTTGTAGCTCTGGAAACTCGAACTCAACACATCGGCATTCGAAACCAAAAGTATTTGTTTACGACCGGTAAGCATTACGGTTGAACAAGAAGTCAAAACAATCGAAAAAACAATAAAAAAAAGTATCTTTCTCATTTGTATGTTTTTTATAAATGAATAATCAAAATTTCAAACCTAAATATTTATCTTTGCAAAGATAAATATTCGAAAAAGAATATAGCCCAATTTTTACATGAAATATGATAATTAATTTTTTCTTATTAACATGATTTAATATGCCACTTTTAAAGCTAATCATAAATTTCAAGATTTCGATTCTGATTTTGATCGGTATTTTATATCTATCGTTCGCTCCACCAGCAACTTTTCAGGGCATTCCTTCTTTTAAAAATGAAGATAAAATCGTTCATATTTTCTTCTATATTGCATTAACAGGTGCCTTAATTTTTGAATTCAACAAGTTGAAAACCAACAAATCATTCACTGTATTCTTTCTTTCCAGCATCTGCTTCCCTGTGTTTATTGGCGGTTTAGTTGAAATTATTCAACCGATATTGTATTATCCACGAACCGCAAGTTGGCTCGACTGGTTCAGCGATATCGCCGGAGTTGGCATTGCCTGGATTTTAATGAGGACTTTGAAAATTTTTCCGATCAACCTTAGAAATTAAAAAAATATTCCAAAAAGCAACACTCCATTTATGGATGATTTATTAAAATATAAAATCGGGATCACCTTTATCAAAGGAGTCGGTAACAACTTAGCAAAAAATCTGATTGCTTACTTGGGTGGCGTTGAAGCTGTTTTTTTTGAAAAACAAAAAAATTTAGCAAAGATACCAGGAATTGGAGAAGTGATTTCACGCGAAATTGTTTCGCAAGACGTACTCCATCGTGCTGAAGAAGAAGTAGAATTTATCCAGAAAAACAAAATTCAAACATATTTTTTTACTGATAAACTGTATCCATACCGTTTAAAAGAATGCAATGATGCCCCTATTATGCTTTACAGTAAAGGGAATTTAGAGCTTAACAATGGAAAGTTTATAGGAGTTGTAGGCACCCGTAAAGCCACTGAAACTGGCAAAGAGAATTGCAAATCATTCATATCGGAATTAGCTTACAGTCTTCCTAATGTAATAATAATAAGCGGTCTGGCTTACGGTATAGATATTTGTGCACATAAAGCGTCAGTAGATACCACAATTCCTACTATCGGCGTTCTTGGTCATGGTCTCGATCGTATTTACCCTGAATCTCATCGATCGACAGCTGTAAAAATGCTTCAACAAGGAGGACTGATTACCGAGTTTGTAAGCAAAACGAATCCCGACAAACAAAATTTTGTAATGAGAAACAGAATTATTGCAGGGCTTTGCGATGCATTGGTTGTTGTGGAGTCAGCCGGAAAAGGAGGTGCACTAATCACAGCCGAAATCTCCAACGATTACAATAGAGATGTATTTGCCTTTCCCGGAAGAATAACCGATGAATGGTCGAAAGGGTGTAACATGTTGATTAAAAGCAACAAAGCATCTCTAATTGAATCTGCCGATGATTTGCTTAAGTTTATGAATTGGGAAAAAGAGGATATTTCAAAAAAAACGTTGGTACAAACTTCATTATTTCAAGATTTATCAGATGAAGAGAAAAAAATAGTGGGGCTTCTTCGGCAACAACCAGATGGGCTTCAACTCAACGAAATTGCAATCCAAAACGCAACACCGGTAAGTAAGATTTCATCAATGTTACTCGAAATGGAATTTAAAGGGCTATTAAAATGTTTCCCAGGTAATCTTTATCGTGTTGTCAAATAAATTTCGCGAAATTTCATATATGTATTCAAAGACAGAATTGAAAAAATTGAAAGCGAACTTTTGGGAAGGATTTTGCACCTATTGCAGCTATATCCCTGAATTAAAAAACCGTAAGAGTAAATTTATGCTTTACAACACTAAAATGAAAGGGATTGAAATGAAATTTGAAGCATCGCGTGAAGGCGCCTTTGTAATTTTAGAAATTAACTTGAAAAATGAACAAGCTCGATTGGATAAATTCGAGCAATTTGAACGATATAAATCATTGATTGAAAACAATTTTCATGGGGAGTTAGTTTGGGATTTCGCTTTTCGGCGAGAATCGGGTGAAGAAGTATGCCGCATTTATGCACAAAAAAGAGGAATTGATTTACACCGTCGGTCCGATTGGATAGCATTTTATGAATTCATGTCGACAAATATGCTTAAACTCGAGAATGTCTTTAAAGAAATAAAAGAAGGAATTACTTAAATTCAATCATAAACTCAGTCAGACTTTTAGTAGACGGAAGTCCAATTTTTTTTCTGATTCGATAGCGACCCACTTCAACTCCTTTCAAAGAAATATTCATTAAATGAGCAATATCTTTACTCGTCAAATTCAGGCGTAAATAAGCACAAAATCGCAAGTCATTAGAGGTAAGTTCGGGATAGCGGGTATGCAGATTTCTGAAAAAATTTTCATGAATCCGATCGAAATTTGTCTGAAAAATAGCCCAATCATCTTCCGACGATAGATTTTCATCAATTAGCCCTTTCAGTTTTTCATAATACTTATTTGGATACTGACTTCCCAACGCTTTTTTCTGAATGTTAACCTCATCCTTTATATTTACTAAAATTTCATTTTTCTTGATCAATGTCATTGTCGAAATGGCAAGTTCTTTGCTTTTCATTCCTAATTCAGCCTCTAATTTTTCCTTTTCAAGCGTCATGATTTGCTTTTCTCGTTTTTCAATTTCATGTTTCCGTAATTCCTCATGTTCCCGCATAATCTTATCCTTTTTAATTAAAAAACGGCGATGAATATAAAAATAAATCATAAAAAACATCAATGCAATTAGCATTATGTAAAGAATCCGGGCAGTAATACTCCAATAAAAAGGCGGCAAAATTTCGAAATTATAGTTCTTGCTGGACAATTGAATCCCCGAATTAGTCGTTACAACAGCTCGAAGCGTATATTTACCATAGGGCAAATAGCTGTAAATTCTTCGAGATGAAGTTGTAGGGATTGACCATACTTTATCTAAACCATCTAATTTATAGGAAAATGCCAGCGCATTGAGATGAGTGTATTCAGGTAAATAAAAATTAAACGCAATATTATTCCGAATAAAAGGAATTTGGGCAACTTCATTCGGTTTCAGTTTTAGAAAAACAACATCACGACCTTCGGCATTATAGGTTTGTACAGTCTTTAATTCTAAATGAAATCGTGGTTGGTTACGATGCGTATGATTAATGTCATAAAGAGCTAATCCGTTTTCCAAAGTAAATATACAGGAAGTGTCGGAAATGGGAATAATATTCTGATAATCGTCGATGGTTTGATTCAGAAAGAGAGCATAATTTACCACATCCAATAAACGTGCTTTACCTAATTTTATTTCAAAAAGTGCAGCTTCATCATTGTTAATAAACCAATATTTATCAGATGTAAAAGGACATACACGATAAGCATGTGCAAAATATCCCAAGGATTTATTCAACTCATCAAAACGAATAATTTTTTTTTGAATATCATCAAAAGTATAAAATCCGGTACGATCAGTGAAAACGACCCGATTATTTATCGAAAACACATTAATGGGATATTGATGGATTCCATCTAATGAAGTGTAAGTGAAGATATGTTCAATTTTCTTTAAATCGTTCGAAAGTTGAATAGCAAATAACCCCTGATGTAAGTGACTTGCCCAAATTGTGCCTGTATAGTCTACTTCGATATATCGAATAGGATTCAGAAAATCAGAAAGACTGTGACTAAAAACCCATCTTGCTTTATTGCGCTCATATATACATAACTGTGTATAAGTACCTTGCACCAATACCTCGACTCCATGAATATAGCCTTTTTTAATACAAATACCTCCCTTTATAGAAGAGATCGGAATTATACCATGATCAGAAACTTCGAAAGTTTGCTCATTATTACCACAAATTTGCTGATGATCAAAATTATTTACAGTCCAAACTTGACCTTTAATGCGGGGCTCTAATTGCAATTGTTGAATAGTTCGATCGATCAGTTTTGCCTTATAAAGTCCCTGATTGGTTCCTATAAAAAGATCTGGTGAAGCATAGCTAACCGAATAAATAGCACCAATAGAAGGTGAAAATGCATGAATGTAGCTCAGCGATGAATTGAGTTGAATCAGAGAAATACCTTTATCTAATGCCAGCCATAAGTTATTATCACGATCGCAGTACATACCCAGTACCGTATTATTTTGAAGCACGTTTGAAGTATTTAATGTCCATAATTTTTTTCCACGCTTATTCAAAGCAATTACCCCATCCAATATGGTTCCAATCAAAATTACACCATCAGGTGATATCAATGCATGATTCACTTGGCTTCTTTTCAATTCAGCTTCGTCATTGGAATCAAATTTCATAACCTTAGAACCATCAAATAAAAATAAACCATCTGATTTTGTAACCAATAACGCATGTGCCGAATCGAAATTCAAAACGGCTACTACTTCGCTTTTTAAAATGGAATTAGGTACTTTCACAAATGTTTTCGATTTAGCATCCAGTACACTTAATCCATACTGATCGGTATTCGAAAAAATTTTATGCCGGTATAAATTGAAAAATAAGAATGTAAAAGGGCATCTATATCCTTTTACTACACCATCTCTAAACGTAAAATAGGATGTAAATGACTGAAAAACAATGGTTCCATTGTCTTCCAAAATAGTCCAGATTTCGTCGTTTTGCATTTTGTAATTTTTCAATTTCGACGAAAGTGAAGTATATTTTAGTTGACCGTAAGCATTCATCTCAAAATAGCCAAATTCTTCGAACGAACCGGTATAAATACGCTGATCGCGTGCAACCAACAACGAACGCACCGTTTTATTTTGAGGCATTTTATATAGTTCCCAATTGATCCCATCAAATTGCAACAGACCTTGATTATTACCGAAATACATAACTCCATCAGCACTTTGCCCAACTGCCCAATTTTGATTGGCAGCATTATAATCGGCTTTACTAAATTGATTTACGACAGGCGTAAACTCCTGACTATAAATAGGAAAAATAAGGCAAAAGCTAAAAAACAAAAAAATACTCAGGTAAAAATTCCTCATGTTCGTGATTTAATTGACGAAATAGTATTAGTGTGTTATCGACTGCAAATTACGCAAAGTTATTTGAAATAACAAAATTTGAAATCTCGATATTGGATTTGAAAAATAAAAGAATCATGGATGTTAAATAAAATTACGTCAGGACGAATAATATAACATTGGTTTAATACGCTTCATATATTAAAATGTTGATACACCAAAAAAAATAGTCGCGAATTAACGATTCAAAATTGCCTGAAATTAGAAGTTTATAAAAAAGTTCATTTTAATTAAATTAAAATGAAATCAAAACTTAGCATAAAAAAGCCCTGATGAGTTTCATCAAGGCTTTTTTATACTAAAAATAAATTTCAATAAATGAATTATTTTTTTATATCTACATTAAGCTTATTTTCAACCTTTTTACTTCTGGAAATTCTGATCAGCTTTTCCATTTCAACGGTAATAGGAGAAGCGATAAAAACGGAAGAATAAGTTCCGATAAAGATACCGAACAACATGGCAAAAATAAATCCACGAATAGTTTCACCACCGAAAATAAACATTGAAAGTAAAGTCAGGATTACGGTTGCCGTAGTACTGAATGTTCGTCCTAACATTTCATTAACCGATAAATTAATAATTGAAATCCGATCTCGTTTCGGGAACAATCCAACATTCTCACGAATACGGTCATAGTTAATTACAGTATCGTGAACTGAATACCCGATTACCGTCAGGATCGCCGCTATAAATGATTGGTCGATTTCCATCGAGAATGGTAAGAGTCCATAAAACAAGGAAAACAATCCAAGTGTGATTATCGCATCGTGCGCCAATGAAACAATCGCTCCCAATGCATAACCCCATTCTCTGAATCGAATAAAAATATACAATCCGATACCGAAGATAGCCAAAATAACAGACCAAACTGCTGAGCGTTTAATATCATCAGCCACTGTGGGACCAACCTTTTGCGAGCTTTTAATATTGTCCTTTAGAAATTCAGCCTTAGTAACTGATTTTTTAAGCAATGGTTTTAAGTTATCATACAGTTTGCTTTCAATTTCATTATCGATGGTAGGCGAATTGTCGGCAATTTTATACTTCGTTGCAATACGAACTTGATTATCAGAACCAATCGTAATAACCTGAGGCATATCACCATCAAAAGCATTTTGAAGCATGGTGCGAATTTTATCTGTGCTAACAGCATTATCAAAACTAACAACATAGTTTCTACCTCCCGAAAAGTCAATCCCCAAACTAAATCCACGGGTTGCAAATGAAATTACACTGATCAGAATAAGGGCTCCTGATAAACCGTACATCCATTTACGAATGCCCATGAAGTCGACCTTGGTATCTTTAAACCAATTTTTGGTAACTCCTGTAATGAACGAAATTTCTTTCGCACTTTTATGATTTGCATACACATACAACATATAACGGGTAAGGAAAACAGAAGTGAAGAATGATGTCATTACACCAATAATTTCGGTAACTGCAAAACCTTTTATTGGTCCAGTTCCAAACGAAGCCAGAATAACCCCTGTAATAATCGTAGTAACGTTCGAGTCGATAATTGCTGAAAGTGCATGTCCGATACCATCATCAATAGCATTTCTCATCGTTTTACCTTTGTTCATTTCTTCTCGAATACGCTCATACATAAGCACATTTGCATCAACAGCCATACCAAGAGTAAGCACAATACCTGCTATCCCCGGCAAAGTAAGAACGGCCGTGAAAGAAGCCAAAACACCAAATAAGAAAAATACGTTGGTTAACAATGCAATATCCGCTATAAGACCCGGAACAATTCCATAATATAAAATCATGTAAAGTAACACCAAAATAAAAGCAATTATAAACGAAAGTAATCCATTGTTAATAGCTTCCTGTCCTAATGAAGGACCTACGATGTTTTCCTGAACAATATGAGCAGGAGCAGGCATTTTACCGGATTTCAAGGTGTTGGCTAAATCTTTAGCTTCTTCCACTGTAAAGTTGCCTGTAATTTGAGAACTTCCTCCGGTAATTTCGGTATTTACGGTTGGGAAAGAATAAATGTATCCATCCAACGCAATGGCAATACTTTTACCAATATTATCTTTGGTCATGCGTGCCCAGGTTTTAGAACCTTCAGCATTCATAGTCATACTCACATTAGCATAAGCCGATCCCTGATTAAAATCAGCACGGGCATCTGTAATCACATCACCTCCAAGAGGAGCACGTCCATCACGATTTGTAATTTTAATAGCAATTAACTGAAAAACCTCACCTTTGGGATCGATTGATTTAACGCTCCAACGTAAGCCTAAATCGCGAGGTAAAACTTCACGCACTTGTTTTGTATTAAAATAAGCGTCAACCTGTGCGGTATCCTTGCTTTGAACATATCCAATAACAGGGCCGCGACCTACCTGGCCACCATTGGCATTCAATTGTAGAATAGCGAATAAAGGATTTTCCCTTTTGGATTTCTCCATCATCTTCACTGAATCTGGAGCAGAAGTTGCTTTTTTCTCAAGAAGAGATTTCAAACTATCCTCAGCAGAAACCTTTTTGTAAGTTTTTTCAGTGGATGTTGCAATAATCGATTTTGCAGCTGTCGAATCTTTTGCAATAGGTGAGATTTCACCAGTTGATTGCATGGTAGCCAGCACTTTATTCGCATCCACAATATTGTTGTAAATTTCACTAAAATCGTAAGTTTCCCAAAATTCAAGATTTGCAGAACCCTGAAGCAATTTACGTACACGGGCAGGTTCTTTAATACCGGGAAGTTCTACTAAAATTCGTCCATTCCCTAATTTTTGAATATTCGGTTGAACTACACCAAAACGGTCAATACGTTGACGCAATACATTAAATGAATTGCTAATAGCTCCATCCACTTCGGTTTTCAAAACTTTTACCACATCCGCATTCGAAGTTGATAATGAAATTCTATCTTTCAATTCGAAGGTACTGAAAATAGTTGCCAACTTGGCATTTGGATCTAATTTATTGTAAGATTCAACAAATAAATCAATGTAATCTCGCTGACTGTTGGTATTTTGCAGAATAGTGGCGTTTGCCAATGCCTGATTAAAAGTAGGGCTTTGGTTAAAATCGGATAATGAACGAAGAATGTCAGGAATTGACACTTCAAGCGTAACATTCATACCTCCCTTGAGGTCAAGACCGAGGTTAATTTCCTTTTCGCGACATTCTTTTAATGTGTAACCAAGCCACACTTTTTTATTCGAAAGAGAATCTAAGTAATTAAATTCCTTCATTTTATCACCTTGGGCATACTTTTCTGCCTGTTTATTGTAGGTGCTCGTAACCACGGTGAATGAAAGATAAAATATACACACTAATGTGAGTGCAACTGCAAAAATCCTGACAATTCCTTTGTTTTGCATGGAGAAATTTATTTTAAATAAGACATGAATTAATTCGAATTTTTTAAAGAGCTGCAAATATACAATTTTTTTTAATACTGACATAAAAATCACTTGGATGAATTTACAAATGAATTAAAAAAGTATTAGCACCATACATTTCCCGCAAACTTCAACAACTTAGGCAAATACCATTAAATTTTTCATGGTTTATCGATTAATTCTTAAAATTTATCCAACTTCTGACGGTTTTTATATATTCAACAATAGGCATTGAAATCAAATTTCTATGTATTTTTGCACACTTGTATTTCTCAATTGAAAATTTCGAATGAGTTTCAAGTAATTCTGTAAAAAATGTTCGATTTAAAATTTATTCAAGATAATAGATATGCTTCGCAACAAAATTAAAAAAACAACGTTAAATTTGAATCCGAAAATCAAATCACAGATGAAAAATTCGATCGGTTTATTACTGTTGATTCAATTTATTTTTACACCCTCAAAGGCTGAAACACCTATTGAACGATTCACGACAAGTCCGTTGTTGAAAAACGCAAATGTCAGTGTAATGATTAAAAATTTAGAAACCGGCAAAATAACAAGTGCATATAGACCTGAAAATGTAGCAATTCCAGCATCAACCTTAAAATTAGTAACTACAGCAAGTGCATTGGAAATGTTGGGAGCCGATTTCAGATTTCAGACGAAACTCGAAATTGATGGAGAATTAAGTCCCAAAGGAATTCTGAACGGCAATTTATTTATTCTTGGCGGAGGTGATCCCACCTTGGGCTCAAAATATATCGGCGATCCGGATTTCCTTACTAAATGGGTCAATGCCGTTAAAAATGCCGGAATCAACAAAATTAATGGTCGGATTATTGCCGATGAAAGTTTGTACGAAGACGAAGGCGTAAATCCTCACTGGACATGGGAAGATTTAGGAAATTATTATGCAGCAGGGGCTTATGGCATTTCATACTTAGATAATACTTTTGCATTGATTTTAAATTCAGGTGCGGTTGGCACAACACCTAAGATAATACGAACCGAACCCGAAATGTCATTTTTAAACATTGATAATCATTTGATAAGCAGCACTATTGATTTCGATAGTGCATATTTTCACGGAGCACCACATTCAAATTTACGTGTTTTGCGGGGTGAAATTCCGGCAAACCGACGGGAATTTAGCGTAAAAGGCGATATTCCGAACCCTGGACTTTTACTTGTCGAACATTTTCAAAACGAATTAATTAAAAATGGAATCACAATCTGTCAACCTCCTGCAAATATAATTCAGAATACAACTGTTCGCAAACTTATATTTTCACAAGATTCGCCGCCACTCAAAGATATAATTACACAAACTAATATTCATAGTATCAATCTATTTGCGGAATCAATCTTTCGCTATCTCGCACTCAAACATGCATCGGTAGCCAGTACTCGAAATGCGATAACAGAAATGCGTAATTTTTTGATTTCAAAGGGTTTTCCGGTTGATGAACTTTTCTTGAACGATGGTTGCGGTCTTTCAGCAACCGATGCCGTTTCTGCCAATTTCTTAGTCAAAATACTTGAATATATGAAAACCAAAAGTCAGAATCGGATTGAATTTTACAATTCCTTGCCTATTGCAGGCGAAAACGGAACTTTAAAAAAATTTTTAGCCGGAACTCATTTACAAGGGAAAGTTCATGCCAAAAGCGGAACCATTTCGGGTGTTAAAACATACGCTGGTTATGTAGAATCAAATTCCAAAACGTATGCCTTTGCTATTCTGGTAAATCACGCTTATGGAAGCTCAAAAAGGGTTACGACCGCGATCGAAGATTTATTATTAAAAACCTTTCCATTGAATTCCAAAAACAAAATAAAACAGACGCGTCATTAAATTCATACAATATTGATGGCTTAGTGCACAAAAAAATTCATATCATGCTCAAAAACATGTATTTTGTTGAAGAAACAGCCTCAACCAATGAGGTGCTACAGGAAATGCTCCGTACCAAAACACTTCCGGAAGGGTTTGTTGTTTACACGCATTACCAAACAGCAGGAAAAGGACAAATAGGAAATCATTGGGAGTCTGAAAAAGGTAAGAATTTATTATTCAGCATGGTGCTGTACCCTATTGAATTACCCATCGATCAACAATTTTTGATTTCGCAATTGGTTGGAGTTGCTATCAAAAAAAGCATAGATCTGTTTGTGGAAAATGTCAGTATTAAATGGCCAAACGATATTTATATCGGTGAAAAAAAATTAGGCGGTATTTTAATAGAAAATTCGTGGAAAGGAATGACAATCAGGCAGTCAGTAATAGGTGTAGGATTGAATATCAATCAGAATAAGTTTGTTTCCGACGCACCTAATCCTGTTTCAATCAGTCAACTCACAGGTAAAATGTATGATCTGGATATTTTGTTATCAAATATAATCGGCAATATATTGGAACTTTTTCGCCAATCGGACAAAAAACTAATCCGAAATTTATATCATCAATCGTTGTACCGAAAAAAAGGATTTTTCAATTTCAAAGATAATCATGAATCGTTTAATGCTCAGATTATTACCGTGCATCCCGATGGACAGTTAGAATTGGAAACCGAAACTGGAATCCGGAAATTATTCTATTTTAAAGAAGTCCAATTTGTTTAAAAAAGGTCTGTGCACTCAGATGAATCTATCATTCAGGAATCTGATTTCAGGGTTGAAGATAATATATTATTATTTTCAAAACCAATGAAATACAGTTTTTTATAATGGTTTGTAAAACTCTCGGTAGGTCAAATCATTTGAAAAAAAATCCAACCGTTCGAGCATTTCGGCTGAAGTTTTATATCCATAAGCCAAAAAAGCAGTAATTCCAGTTTGACGACACAATTTTTCAAACTCAAAATAAAGTTTAATGCCGATAATGCGGTTTTGAAGCTCCTTTCGTACAGCGCAAAACCAAATCATGACTGCACCGCTCACCATTTTTTCACCGCTAATAAATCCCTTTATTTGATTATCAGTTTCGTAAACTAACGTTATACATCGCTCATTAACAACCAATTGCTCAATCCATAAACGTTCATACGGCAGCCCATCGTCGTATTTAAAAGGTTCCATATCCAATATTTGGTGAATAGAGTCAATATCATCAGGTATAGCTTTACGTATCGATTTTATCATAAGCGATTTAGTTTTTTGCCAATTCGTAAACCATTCTTTTAACCCATTGAGCCCATTCTTCGTGAGTTTTCGACTTATCAAAAGTTTGCCATGGAATTGGTTCCCCTACACAAATCCTGAATTTTTTTCCAGTTTGTTTAAAAAGTTCATCCACTAAATACAACATTTCGATGTTAAGCTTGATTTTAAAGAACAGTCGCCATTTTGAAAGGTTATAAAAAAAATTTGAATTTCGTCCTTCAAAATAAATCGGCACCACATCACGTTGAAATTCAATCGCTTTAGAAATAAAGTTTTTTTTCCATCCCATATCCAAAATTTTCCCATGAACTTTACGCGAACACATACCAGCCGGATAAGTCAATAGCTGAAAGTCCGATTCATAAAAAGTTCGCATCATATCGGCATATTCCTTATTCTGAGAGCCAATTTTATTTACAGGGATAAACATATCTCGCAAAGGAGGAAGCCCCATCAAAATATCATTCACAATAAGCCTTACTTTATTATCGTAAGCTTTTCCCAGAAAATAGCCCGTTGCCACACCATCGAATCCACCCAGAGGATGATTTCCAGCAAAAATATACCGACCACTTTTTGGTGGCAAATTATCAAGACCGACAATATCAAGTGAAATCTTAAAATACTCCAGTGAAGATTCTATAAAATCCAAGTTTTTTCGGATACCGGTATGTACCAGCAATGAATTAATGTCATTTTCGTGCGCTATTTTTTTTAAATAATTCACAATAAAACGAGGTAATTTCACATTAGGTGCTTTATTTCTAAGCACTTGTTCTACATCTATTTTAAAAAGGGGATCATTGCTCATACAATTTCCAATTTTCGAATGGCTACAAAATTAATAAAAATGATTGAAATGTACATTCAACAAAAAAAAATTGATTTTCAAGATTGATTTCATTCAACCTAATATCAAGTTTATCAACTTCACCCACTTTTAACCCTTAAGTCATAAGATATAAACATAACTTATATATTATATTGTCATTCATTTATTTATATAATTATTGCAACAGAATAAAACTGTTTACAATCTGTTGATAACTCGTTAAAAACACACAATTGAACGGATGATAAATTGTTGATAAATTTTTTGTGGGGAAACGTGGGGAATTTAAAATAAAATCTATACTTTTACAGTTTAAAAATCAGATTCGAATAAGTATGTCAACATTTATTGGAAAATACGAAGGAAAAGCCGATATAAAAGGAAGAATATTCATCCCATCGGTATATCGTAAACTTTTACCTGAAGGCGAAAAAGAGCGAATCGTTATGCGAAAGGATGCCGAGAACGATTGTTTCATTTTATATCCCGAATCCGTTTGGAACAAAAAAGTGGAAGATTTGAATTCAAAATTAGATGAATGGAATCCAACCGATGCACTTTTATTAATGCAATTTGTTTCGGATGCCGAATGGTTAGACATTGACTCACAAGGCAGGGTTTTGCTTTCACGTAAACATTTACAGATGATCGGAGTGGAAAATTCAGAAGTTTTATTTGTAGGCATGATGGACAAATTTGCCGTTTGGAGCAAAACAAGATATGGAAATGCAAAATTTTCAACGGTCGAATTTGCCAACTTGCTGAAAGAAAAAATGATGAAAAAAATAATGATAAATTGATATTTAATTACTTGAATTCAAATCACACAAATCAATTCAAAAAAATAGCTGATTTTTTATTGTAAATCGAACCCCTGTTTTCATCAGTCGGCTTTCTTTTAAAAATAATAAATTGTTTCATCATGAGCAACTCCACCTATCACATACCTGCTTTACTCAACGAAACCATCAACGGTTTGAATATCAAACCTGATGGAATTTATGTTGATGCCACATTTGGAGGTGGAGGTCATGCTCGAGAAATTTTATCACGTTTAAGCGACAAAGGAAAACTAATCGCGTTCGATCAAGATGATGACGCTCAAAAAAATATTTTTAACGACGATCGATTTATTTTTGTACGCAGTAATTTTAGATTTTTAAAAAATTTTTTACGCTACTACGACATTTACAAAATAGACGGCATTTTAGCTGATTTGGGAGTCTCATCGCACCATTTCGACGAAGCTGAGCGAGGCTTTTCATTTCGATTTGATGGAATTTTAGACATGAGAATGAACAAACAATCGCCACTTACAGCCGCTGTAATTCTCAATAATTATGCAGAAGAACAACTAGCCGATATTTTTTATTTGTACGGCGAATTACATCAAGCCAGACAAATTGCAAAAACGATTGTTAAAGCTCGCGACAGACAAACGTTTGAACGAATTTTCCCGTTTATCGATGTTCTAAAACCATTTTTTGGCAGAGAAAAAGAAAAAAAAGATATGGCACGCGTATTTCAAGCATTGCGCATTGAAGTTAACAAAGAAATGGACGTATTAAAATCATTTTTAAATCAGAGCATTGAATTACTTGAACCTGAAGGACGATTAGTAGTGCTCACCTACCATTCATTAGAAGATAGATTAGTTAAAAATTTCTTTCGCAGTGGAAATTTTGAAGGGAAGATTGAAAAAGATTTTTTCGGAAACGTGCTGTCTCCCTTAAGGGCTGTGAACACAAAAGTGATTATTCCAACAAACGAAGAAATAGAACGCAATCCCCGTTCACGAAGTGCTAAATTAAGAATTGCAGAACTTAAAATCTGATATTCAACAAATTAAAATTTAAAAAATGTCTTGGTTTAATAAAATATTAGAGTCGATACGCGGAAATGAAGATTTTAGTGATATCAAATCGAGTAAATTCAGAGAGATTCTGAATGGGGATATTTTGACCAAGAAATTTCTCACAAAACAATATTTATTGCTCTTTCTGATTGCTGCATTGGCATTTTTTTATGTCGGGAATCGTTATTATTACGAAATTCAATTGGCTGAAGAAATTGAATTAAAGAAAACAATTCAAGACTTAAAATACGAATCATTGACTAATTCGGCAGAATTAATGCAACTTAGCAGGGAATCGAACGTTCTTAAAATGGTAAACGAAAAAAAACTTCAGTTGAAAGAGTCTGAAATGCCTCCAATCGTAATAACCGATTCATTATCAAATAAGTAATGGCTGAAAAACGTAAAAATATAGTACTAAGGTTTGGAATTGTATATGTAATAATGTGCTTTTCCTTTCTGCTTGTGATATATAAAATCGCGATCATCCAGTTTGTTGAAAAAGACAAATGGCTAGCCTTGGCAGCTCAAAGCCGTAAAACAAATATAATTGTCAGACCCATCCGCGGAAACATATACGATTGCAATGGAAAATTGATGGCAAGCTCTATCCCTACATTCTACATTTATTTAGATTTGAGGGTACCTGCTTTACACGAAAATAATGGCAAACTATTCAAAGAAAATATTGATTCTATTTCAATGTATCTTTCTTCATTTTTAAGAGATAAAACAGCATATGAGTATAAAACCTTAATTACCAGTGCATATAATAGAAAGTCAGGTGAATTCCTATTATACCCTGAACGCATCTCGTATTCTCAATTAAAACAACTGAAAACATTTCCACTATTCAGGTTAGGGCGAAATAAAAGCGGTTTAATTACAAAAGAATTATTTAAAAGGGTAAAACCGTTTGGTTCATTGGCATCACGAACAATTGGAGATATTTATGCCGATGAGGCAATGGGTGGAAAAAACGGATTAGAATTAAGCTTCAACAACGATTTAAAAGGGATTCCTGGATTAGCCACACGCGAAAAGGTGGCAAATACATACATGGAAACCGTTCAGGTTGAACCTACGGATGGCATGGATATTACTACCACAATTGATGTGGATTTGCAAGATATTGCTGAAAAAGCGCTACTCGATGGGTTGAAAAAGTTTTCAGCCGCCGAAGGTTGTGCCATCCTGATGGAAGTGAGAACCGGAGAAATTAAAGCCATCGTGAATTTACAACGAAATGCCGACAGTACTTACTCTGAGAACAGGAATGGTGCAGTTTCAGATATGACTGAACCTGGTTCGACATTTAAAGTAGCCTCTCTTATGGCTGCTATTGATGAAGGAAAAACACATATTACCGACACGATTGACACTAAAAATGGACATTACCCGTATGCGAATCGAATCATGACCGATCACAATGCTAATCATGGTGGTTTTCATATAATTACGGTTGCTCAAGCAATTTATGGTTCGTCAAATATCGGAATCTCAAGGGCAATAGTGAAAGCATTCGGAAACGATCCTGCTGCATTTGTCAATAAATTATACAAAATGAAACTAAACGAACCTTTAAATCTTGAAATTCCAGGCACAGCAAAACCTTATATCCGCTCTCCGAATGACAAATCACATTATTGGTCTTACACCACACTCCCCTGGATGGCAGTAGGTTATGAAACTCAAATTCCACCCATTTATACATTAAATTTTTACAACGCCATAGCCAACAACGGGAAAATGATTCGCCCTATTTTTGTAAAATCAATTAGTAGAAATGGTCAGATCATTAAAGAATTTAAAACCGATGTGATTAATAATTCCATTTGTAAACCTTCAACTTTAAAAGATATTCGTTTTTGTCTGTTGGGTGTTTTAGAAGACAAAATTGGCACAGGGAAAGCCGTCCGATCCAACTATGTGAGAATTGCAGGTAAATCGGGTACTGCTCAGATTTCACAGGGAAAAGAAGGGTATAAAGTTGGAGGTGTAAAACATCAAGTATCATTTTGCGGATATTTTCCGTACGAAAATCCGCTCTATAGTTGCATTGTTGTAATGCGACAACCCGGAATCGGTTATGCATCGGGTGGAACAATGAGTGGTTCGGTTTTTAAAAACATTGCCGAACATGCCATGGCATTACGCTCAAATCGTCAACCAAATACGTTTGAACCTGACAGCACCTCAAACAATCCGATCGAACCTTTTGTTAAATCTGGTTATAATCAGGCACTTAATACGGTTTTATCTGATTTGCATTTACCATCAACAGACATTTCATCCAATTGGGTCAAATCATTTGTTGAAAATAAAAAAATAAAACTTCAACCAATGACAATTACAAATCAAACTATTCCAGATTTAAAAGGAATGGGAGCAAAAGACGCAGTATATTTAATTGAGACATTAGGATTGAAAGTTCAGTTACAAGGCAGGGGAAAAGTCATTTCACAAAATCTTTTGCCAGGTAGTTTAGCCCGAAAAGGAAGTATAATCATGTTACAACTTGAATAAAGAAAGATACTTTACGTTTTTATTAATAAATGTATTTCATTAATAATCGATCATAATACAAAAAAGATTTCGGTTTGTAAAAGCCAATTTAAAAATAAAGAACATGCAATTAACCGACGTTTTACAAAATGTAATTTTGCTGCAGACCTTTGGAAATTTAGAAATTGAAATAACAAACATTCAATTTGATTCACGTAAAGTTGATTCAGGCAGTGTATTTGTAGCCACTCAAGGCACATCTTCAGACGGTCATCAATTTATCGAAACGGCATTAGAAAAAGGTGCCGTTGCCATAGTTTGTGAAAAAATACCCTTGTCCATCAAACCTGAAATTTGTTACATTCAAGTTTCCGACAGTGCCGATGCATTGGGTCAAATGGCTTCTGCATGGTATGATTTTCCATCATCGAAATTGACACTTGTAGGCGTAACCGGCACAAATGGGAAAACCACCATAGCCACCCTACTCTATCATCTTTTCAAGAAATTGGGACACAAATCAGGATTGCTTTCAACGGTGTGCAATTACATCGACGATCGGGTAATTGAAGCCACCCACACTACTCCCGATGCACTGAATTTAAACGAATTATTGTCCGAAATGGTAAAAGCCGGATGTAAATACGCTTTCATGGAAGTCAGTTCGCATTCAATTGACCAACGACGAATTGCCGGATTGGAATTCGATGGCGGAATTTTCACCAATATTACCCGCGATCACATTGATTATCATTTGACTTTTGAGAATTATTTGAAAGTAAAAAAAAGATTTTTCGACGATTTACCCGAAAATGCATTTGCATTGACCAATATAGATGATAAAAACGGACAGGTAATGCTCCAAAATACGAAAGCAAAAAAATTCAGTTATTCATTGCGGGCTATTGCCGATTTCAAAACTAAAATCTTAGAACAAGGATTTGATGGCATGTTACTTGAAATAAATAACATAGAAGTAAATGTGTCTTTCATTGGACGTTTCAATGCCAGCAATCTGTCAGCCGTTTACGGCACAGCCGTATTACTCGGTCAGGACAATATGGAAGTATTGCGCATTATCAGCTCACTTCATTCTGTATCTGGACGTTTTGAAACATTACGGTCACCATCGGGATATACTGCAATTGTAGATTATGCGCATACCCCTGATGCTTTAAATAATGTAATTGGAACAATTAACCAAATATTGCAAGGCAATGGGCGATTAATAACTGTAGTGGGATGTGGCGGTAATCGCGACAAAGGGAAACGCCCAATGATGGCACGCGAAGCCGTAGATGGCAGTTGGAAGGCTATTCTAACTTCTGATAATCCTCGATTTGAAGAACCTCAAGATATAATTAACGATATGTTGACAGGATTAGATTTGATTCAAAAGACAAAAAGTTTGACAATTGTCGACAGGCGCGAAGCAATAAAGACCGCTTGTGCATTGGCTCAACCGGGTGACATCGTGCTCGTGGCAGGAAAAGGACATGAAGATTATCAAATTATTCAAGGAATAAAACACCATTTCGACGATCGAGAAGAAGTACAGAAATGCTTTACATAAACTCGATCTAATTAATTGATAATTAGTATTAAATAAATGTATTAACCAAAATCTCTTGAGCATATTTCTAAAAGCTTAAAGAGAATTATTCTGAACAAAATGTTATACCATTTATTCCAATTTTTAGACCGGCATTTTGATATTCCAGGAGGCGGATTATTCAATTATATTTCGTTTCGTACCGGATTGGCGTTCATTCTAGCATTGCTGCTTTCCACACTTTTTGGACGCCAGATTATTGATTATCTGCAGAAAAAACAAATTGGTGAGACAATTCGTGATCTTGGACTGGAAGGACAAATGAGCAAAAAGGGAACTCCAACAATGGGCGGAATTATCATTATCATTTCCATTTTGATACCCACTTTACTGCTTACCAATTTGACTAATATTTATGTCCTTTTGATGATTATTACCACAGTGTGGCTTGGAATGATCGGGTTCTTAGATGACTACATTAAAGTTTTTCGAAAAAACAAAGAAGGTCTGAGTGGTCGATTCAAAATTGTCGGACAAATCGGATTAGGATTCATTGTTGGATTAACCATGTATTTAAGTCCTGCAGTTCTGATACGCGAAAATATTGAAATAAAAGGTGAAACGCAACGCGTTGAAAACGTTCTTTATTCGAAAAACGAAATAAAATCTACCAAAACAACAATTCCTTTCGTAAAAAACAACAATTTAAATTATGCCGATGCATTTAAATGGGCAGGTAGAAATGCTCAAAAATATGGTTGGATTTTATTCGTTGTTGTGGCAATTTTTATTGTAACGGCCGTATCAAATGGAGCAAACCTGACCGATGGATTAGATGGCTTAGCTACCGGATCTTCAGCTATTATGGGTATAATTTTAGGTATTTTGGCCTATGTGTCCGGTAATGTGAATTATGCAGGTTATCTGAATATCATGTATTTACCAGGCACCGGTGAATTATTAATTTTTGCAGGTGCATTTATCGGAGCAACTATCGGTTTTTTGTGGTACAATTCTTTTCCCGCTCAAGTATTTATGGGAGACACCGGAAGTTTAACATTAGGTGGCATTATCGCCGTTTTTGCCTTAATTATCAGAAAAGAATTATTAATTCCGATCCTGTGTGGCGTATTTTTCATCGAAAGTTTATCGGTGATGATACAAGTGAGTTATTTTAAATTCACAAAAAAAAGACATGGTGAAGGCAAACGCATTTTCAAAATGACACCGTTGCATCATCACTTTCAAAAACCCGGTAACGCAGGCATTCAAGCAATTTTTCAGCATCCATTGCAAGCCATGCCCGAATCTAAAATTGTAGTGCGTTTCTGGATCATAGGAATAATATTGGCCGCAATCACAATTATAACTTTGAAAATCAGATAAAAATATAAACGGATTTCTACTTATATATCAAAATTTTTGGCTCTTGGCTTCTAATAAAATAATGAAATGAAGAAAATAGTAATACTTGGCGGTGGTGAAAGCGGTGTAGGTGCTGCAATTTTAGCTAAAAAAAAAGGCTTTGAAGTTTTTCTGTCCGATTTATCTGAAATCAAACCGCAGTACCAACAGCTGTTACTCGAAAATGGAATTTCATGGGAAGAGAAAAAACATACTGAAATGATGATTTTAGATGCAGATGAAGTAATCAAAAGTCCTGGCATTCCTGAAAAAGCACCTATCATCAAGAAATTACACGAACAGACTACACCGGTAATTTCGGAAATAGAATTTGCTGGACGTTACACCGGCTCAAAAATGATTTGTATTACAGGAAGTAATGGTAAAACTACGACTACCATGCTCATTTATCACATACTAAAAAACGCCGGTTTGAATGTAGGTTTAGCTGGCAACGTGGGACAAAGCTTAGCCTTACAGGTTGCAAACGATCCACATGATTATTATGTAGTTGAACTCAGCAGCTTTCAACTCGATGGAATGTTTCAGTTTAAAGCCGATATAGCAATATTATTAAATATCACCCCAGATCACTTAGATCGGTACGAGTATAAATTTCAAAACTATATCGATTCTAAATTCAGAATTACTCAAAATCAGACTGAAAATGAAACATTTATTTTTTGGGAAAACGATCCGGTTATCAAAACAGAGTTAGCAAAACGCAATATTCAATCGTCAATGTATCCTTTCGCATTGGAAAGAACTGAAAAAACAAAAGCATTTATAAAAAATAATGAATTGATTATCAAAACCTTAAATACATTCTTTACCATGCCTACAACAGATTTAGCCTTGCAAGGTATTCACAACACCTATAACTCTATGGCAGCTGGATTGGCAGCCACTGTCGTAAATGTAAAAAAAGAAAACATTCGGGAATCATTGCAGGATTTTCAGGGCGTAGAACATAGATTGGAATATGTGGCAACCGTTCGAAATGTCAGATTTATTAACGATTCAAAAGCTACCAATGTCAACTCATGCTGGTATGCACTTCAAAGCATATCAACTCCTATTGTATTAATTTTAGGGGGTACCGATAAAGGTAACGATTACTCCGAAATTGAAGAATTAGTCAATAAGAAAGTAAAAGGATTGATTTTCATGGGATTAAATAACACTCCTTTGCATAATTATTTTGATGGTAAGATAAATAATATTTTTGACGTTCAATCAATGCAAGATGCAGTGAATGAGGCATATAAATTATCATCTGATGGTGATACGGTATTATTATCGCCCTGCTGTGCCAGTTTTGACTTATTTCAAAATTACGAAGATCGCGGCAGACAATTTAAAAACTGCGTAAGAAAATTATAAGTTCATGGAAAACTTATTAAAAAAGTACCTAAAAGGCGACCCTACATTATGGGTGGTATTTATCTTTTTATGCATTTTGTCGATTGTCGAAATGTACAGTGCATCAAGCACCCTTGCGTACAAAGCCTCCAACCATGCCTTGCCAGTCATTCGCCATGTCGGATTCTTAGCCGGCGGGGCATTACTTGCATTCGTGGTTCATTTAATTCCATCACGCTACATTCGAATTTTTTCGTACGTCGGTTTACTGCTTTCTGTCTTGCTGCTGATTTTCGTACAATTTAAAGGACATAATATTAACGACGCTGCACGATGGTTAGTGATCGGAGGCGTTCAATTTCAACCGTCCGAACTAGGCAAACTTTCAGTCATAATTGTGGTTGCCGACTTAATTTCACGAATAAAAGATTCAAAAATTGACGAATGGTTTTATTTCCGAAATATAATGATCATTTTAATCGTGGTAACCGCATTAATTTTGCTTGAAAATCTTTCGACTGCCGTATTGCTTTTTGCAGTGGTTTTCATTATGATGTTCATTGGCCGAATATCATATAAATATCTCATATATACTGTTTTAATAACAATGGTAGTTATAGTTATAGGCATAGCAATGGTGAAAACTATTCCTCAAAATTCCATGCCGAAAATGTTTAAAAGGGTGTATACATGGGAAAACAGATTTGAACGTCATTTCGATAAAAAAGAATCGACTGAAAAAAAATATGTGATTAACGACCAGAATCGACAAGTTCAACACGGTAAAATTGCCATTGCACGTGGCGGTATTTTTGGTGTAATGCCTGGAAATAGCGTGGAACGCGATTATTTGCCACAAGCTTACTCTGATTTTATTTTTGCAATTATTATCGAAGAAATGGGACTTGCAGGAGGCATTTTTGTAATCATATTGTATCTTATTTTGCTCTTTCGAGCAGGACGAATTGCCACGACATGTTCGTCGGTTTATCCTGCTCTTTTAGTTATTGGGCTCTCATTAATGATTGTTATCCAGACTTGGATAAATATGGCAGTAACTTCAACACTATTACCGGTTACCGGACAACCATTGCCGCTGATTAGTCGTGGAGGTACTTCCATTTTAATTACCTGTATATATTTTGGTATCATTTTCGGAATTACCCGCGAAATGAAAGAAGAACAATTGTTGAATGAGAAGAATAGTATAAAACAAGAAGAACTTCCGACAGTAAATTTGGAAGAAATGGAATAGAAATTTAAGATATTATAATATTTAAAGTATCCCAACAAATAATTTTGGTCTAAATTATTTGTTGTGAGTTTTTTCAATTACCATATAACTTTAATTAAACCTTTTATAACCATTAATTTAAATATGAATAAAAAATTTATTATTAGCGGTGGAGGTACCGGTGGACATATTTTCCCTGCTATCAGTATTGCAAATGCATTGAAAAGGCGACTGCCCGATGCAGAAATTCTTTTTGTCGGGGCTCAAGGTCGAATGGAAATGCAACGAGTACCAGCTGCGGGTTATCAAATTCAGGGCTTACCCGTTAGTGGATTCGACAGGCAAAATATTTTTCGTAATTTTAAAGTCATATTGAATTTAATTAAAAGTTTAATTAAAGCCCGTCGAATTGTTCGTAATTTCCGACCAGATGTTGCCATCGGTGTAGGTGGATATGCAAGTGGTCCAACACTTTGGGCAGCATCATCACAAGGGGTACCCACTGTCATTCAGGAACAAAACTCTTTTGCAGGGGTTACCAACAAAATATTAGCTAAAAAAGCAAAACGAATTTGCGTTGCTTATGAACAAATGGATCATTTTTTCCCAAAAGAAAAAATTGTACTTACCGGCAATCCCGTTCGACAGGATTTATTCCAGATTCCAGCAAAAAGCCCAATTGCTTTTAATTTTTTTAATTTTGATTCCTCAAAAAAAACCTTATTGATTGTTGGCGGGAGCCTTGGTGCACGAACCATTAATCAAAGTGTTATTGCAGGATTAAACCGTTTAATGTCAGCAGATATTCAGATAATATGGCAAACCGGACAGTATTATTTCGAATCTGCCAGAAAAGCTTCTGAATTATATTCCTCTCCACGATTATTGGTTACCGATTTTGTTGCCCGCATGGATTTTGCTTATTCAATTGCAGATATTGTCGTTTCAAGGGCAGGAGCAAGCTCCATTTCTGAGCTCTGTCTACTTGCCAAACCTGCAATTTTAGTACCTTCACCCAACGTGGCTGAAGATCACCAAACTCAGAATGCATTGGCATTGGTTATGAAAGATGCAGCACTCATGATTAAAGACAGCGATGCAAATGAAATACTGATTGATAAAACATTAGAACTAATTGCTGATGAAAATAAATTAAATTTCCTGAGCAAAAATATTTTAAAATTAGCTCAAAAAGATTCTGCAGACCGAATTGCTGGTGAAATTTTAAAACTTTGCTGACAATTTTAGGGTGTATAATTATTCTTACTAAAATTAATTATGCGAATTAAAATTGACAGTTTTAAAAAAAATATTTAGACAATAAAAATATGAATTTATGAAACAAACACCTCAACCATTAAAATTATGAATGAATTTACGAAATATTATTTTTTAGGAATTGGAGGAATTGGGATGAGCGCTTTAGCTCGCTATTTCAGAGCCAAAGAATTTAACGTTGCCGGATATGATAAGACAGAGACTAAACTTACAAGTGAATTACAAGCTGAAGGTATCAAAATTTGTTTTGATGAAAGCATGCAAAATATTCCGGCTGAATTTCTAAATCCGCACAACACGTTGGTAGTACTTACTCCTGCTATACCTACTGACAACAAACAACTTAAATATTTCCAGGAAAATCAATTTACAATCAAAAAACGAGCTCAAGTATTGGGAAATATCACCAAACAAAGCAAAGGAATTTGCATTGCCGGTACACATGGAAAAACCACGACATCAACCATCACAGCCCATTTACTATACCAATCTCAAGTTTCATGTAATGCATTTTTGGGTGGAATTTCTAACAATTACAACACCAATTTATTAATTTCGCCTGAAAGCAATTTTGTGGTAATTGAGGCAGATGAATACGATCGTTCGTTTCATAATTTATCGCCCTACATGGCTGTAATCACTTCGGTTGATCCGGATCACTTAGATATTTACGAAACACCAGAGGCATTTCGTGAAAGCTTCGAACATTTCACGACCTTAATACGTCCAGGAGGAGCTTTGATCATGCGAAAAGGCTTACCAATAATTCCAAATTTAAATAAAACCGTAAAACTTTATACCTATTCGATGAATGATGGCGGCGATTTTTTTGCCGAGAACATTCGGTATGAAAAAGACGAAATACGCTTTGACTTTGTTACTCCAACTGAACGGATCAACGATGTTCGTCTTCGAATACCAATTCGAATTAATGTCGAAAATAGCGTGGCTGCTATGGCAATTGCTTGGCTTAACGGTGTAACTACCGAAGAAATAAGAACAGGAATATCATCTTATTCAGGTATTTATCGCCGTTTCAATATCGTTTTCAAATCAGATAAAATTGTGTATATGGACGATTATGCTCATCATCCTTCAGAGTTGAAAGCAAGTATTTCATCCATACGGGAAATGTTTCCGGGTCGAAAAATCACCGGCATATTTCAGCCTCATTTATACAGTCGTACGCGCGATTTTGCTCCGGACTTTGCTGAAGCACTTTCGGGATTAGACGAGCTAATTCTGCTTGATATTTACCCTGCTCGTGAATTGCCTATTGAAGGGGTAAATTCTGGCTTAATTTTGAACGATGTTAAACTTAAAAACAAAACTTTGTGTTCGTCTGAAAATCTATTATCTTTGCTTATAGAAAAAAAAATAGATGTTTTGGTCACCTTTGGTGCAGGTGACATCGACAAATTGGTGCCAAAAATAAAAAATCAATTAAAAAAAATGCTTCCAATTTGATTGAAGATTGAAAAAAACTTGTTGACAACAAAAAAAAATGTAATTCGTTAATAATCAAATGAAACCAGTCTGGAAATACATCTTTATCAGTTTCTTTGCACTTTTGGTGGTAAGCTATATCGGGTTTACATTGTGGCATTTCAATGGCAAAGAAAAGGAATTAATATGTACTGATCTGAATATCAATCTGAGCGATAAGAATGACCGGCAGTTGGTAACTTCGGGTGAAATTGCTCAAACATTAGAACAAAATGGACTAAATCCGATTGGTAAAACGCTTAATAAAATTCGTACCGAATCAATTGAAGTTGTTTTGAAAAAAAATCCATACATCAAAACAGTTGAATGCTTTACAACTCCATCCGGAATTACAAACATCAACATATCACAGCGTTGTCCGAAATTTCAAGTGATCGGAAATGAAAATTATTATATTGATGTGGATCGGAAACCATTGCCGGTATCGCCTCATTTTGCAGCTTATGTTCCAGTCGTTTCGGGTAGGGTTACGTTGACGATGGCAACTGGAGAATTATTCGATTTTATTGACTTTTTAGAAAGAAATTCGTTTTGGAACGCCCAGGTAGAACAAATTTATGTACGCAATGATTTAAAAATTGAACTTGTACCACGCGTTGGCGATGCAATCGTACTACTCGGAACTTTAGAAAATTATCCTGCAAAATTAGAAAAATTGCGAAAATTATATATTTATGGATTCAATAAAATGGGCTGGAATCGATATAAGACAATTGATTTAGAATATAAAGACTTAGTGGTTTGCACAAAAGCAGACAAGTCTGAAAAAGATCATAAGTTAAATTTGTGCTCATTAAAAGAAAGTGTTATTCAAAAAAAATTATGATTTCAAATAAACTTGTTGCCCTTGATTTAGGTAGTTCTCATATTTCGGCTATGGCTGGTGAAGTGTTGGAGAATGGAGCCTTACGTATTTTATCTGAAGAATCAAAACCATCTGATGATGTAAAATGGGGTATTGTTGAAAAACCTTCAGGAGCATCTTTCAAGATAAGCGAACTGATCCGCTTGCTTCGAAATAGTTCTAAGCTACCTGAAATCTCACAGGTTTCAGTTCCTTTGAATGCCAAAAGCATGAAAAGTGTAAGCATCTCTGTCAGTCGTTTTGTAAATAAGCCCAATATTATTACCGATGAATTGCTTGCGGAGATGCTGGAAGAATCAGAGAAAAAAACCCAACAGCCTAATTCTAAGATATATGACTCCTTGCCGGTCTCTTATTTTCTGGATGGAAAACGCATGGATGAACCTAGTGGGAAAAAAGCCCATCAGATTACGGCTAATTATCAGTTAATTATTGGTGGCACAATCATAGAATCTGAACTTGAACGTTGCTTTGACAGAACAGGAATTATGATGGAATTCAATCCATTAACTATTGAAGCTTTATCAACGGTGCTGCTCGAAGAAATGGAACGTGAAAAAGGGTGTGCATTGATTAATTTGGGAGCTACCACTTCAACATTGGCTATATATTTTGAAGGAATAATTCAACAATTTTTAGTTGTGCCACTTGGGGCTCAAAATATTACCCGGGATATCCAAGAACTAGGCATTGCCGAAACACATGCCGAGCGATTGAAACGTCTGAAAGGGTCAGCCATGGAAAAACTTGTTAACGAACCTATTTACATTCAAATTCCATCAGTCGATGACCCTGTTAATCCCGTTAAAATTTCAACAAAATTTTTAGCAACTATAATCGAAGCACGACTGGAAGAAATGTTACAGCCCATTTTCGATATCATTTCCGGTTTAGACTTTTCGTTAGAAGGCGGTATTGTGCTCTGTGGTGGAGGTTCAAAATTAAACGGTATTGTTGATTTAATCATAGAAAAAACCAATATTTATACCCGCATTGGAAATCATTCCGAATGGCTTTCAGAAGATACTCCCGATAAATTCAACGATATACTTTATGCACCTCTAATCGGCACAATTCTACTTACACACGAATTTCGGAAAGAACATCAAGGAGAACCCGAAAAAAAACCCAAGATTCCGAAAAAAAAACCTTGGGAGCGAATAGCAGATGGATTTATCAACTTTTTCGGAGATGACAATAAAATGAATGAAGAACACGAGAAAAAAGAAAAAACGATATAAAAAATTAATAATATGGGATATTTAGACGAAAGTTTGCCATTAGAATTGCCATTAGTCGACAGTTCAATTATCAAAGTTATTGGAGTTGGAGGTGGCGGTGGAAATGCGGTAAATCATATGTACCGTCAGGGAATTACTGATGTGTCATTTGTAGTTTGTAACACAGATAATCAAGCACTTAAAAAATCACCAGTTCCTACAAAAATTCAACTCGGAGCTGATACCACCGAAGGGCTTGGAGCCGGAGGAAATCCTGAGGTTGCCCGTAGAGCGGCCGAAGAATCAATTGATAATATTAAAGAAATTCTCAAAGACAATACCAAAATGGTGTTTATCACCGCTGGAATGGGTGGAGGAACTGGAACAGGCGCATCGCCTATTGTAGCCAAGGCGGCTCAAGATCTGGGCATATTAACTGTTGGAATTGTTACCATTCCTTTTGCTTTTGAAGGAAATCTTAAAATTCGTCAGGCACTGGAAGGTGTTGCAACATTAAGCGAACACGTAGATGCCATCCTTGTCATTAACAATGAAAAACTCAAGCAAATTTATCCTGATTTGGAATTATCAAATGCTTTTGCTAAAGCCGATGATATTTTAACAAATGCAGCCAAAGCAATCGCTGAGATTATTACAGTTCCAGGATATATTAATACTGACTTTGCAGACGTTTTCAGCATTATGAAAGATGGAAATGTGGCAATCATGAATACCGGCTATGCTTCGGGCGAAAACCGTATTACAAAAGCCATTGAAGATGCACTCAATTCACCCTTACTCAACACGAATGATGTAAGTGGTGCAGGCAAAATTTTGCTTAGTTTATATTGTTCCGAAAGCGACCAAATTCGAATGGAAGAAGTAGAACAAATTCATCAGTTTATGGCAAAAGTTGGCGAAAATGTTCAAGTAATTTGGGGAGCAAGTTTTGATGAAACTCTCAAAGAAAATGTAAAAATAACTCTAATTGCAACTGGTTTCGAAGTTAGCGATATACCTGGCATGCCTATCAATATTGCCAAAGCTCATATTCATAAACCCGAGATGAATGTAGAGCAAGAGCGCTTTTTTGAATCAAAGAAAAAAGAAGTTGAAACGAAAACGGATGTAAAAACAGATCCCGTGATTCAAATTGAGGCAGACACAAAAAAACAAAATATTGAAAAGACTTATGAAAAATACTATGGAAACAATTCGGTTTCAAGGCCTGCCCCCATTGAAAAAGAACCCGAAGAAGAACTTCCCGTATTTTCATTAGATGACTTAGAAGACGAATCGACCTTAAGCAAGGTTGAAAATATACCCGCCTGGAAACGGAAATTAATGAAATAAAATCGCTATCAATGCAACAATATTGACGGTTAAAAACAAAATACTAACAACAAACTGCTCATCCTTAAAAGTTTAGAGCATATTATTTTCAAACAATTATCCAATTATGAACGAACTATTTGACAAGGTCAGCAATGATATTAAAACTGCCATGCTGGCTCGCGATAAAGTAACTTTAGAAGCACTCCGTGGCATAAAAAAAGAATTTCTCGAAGCAAGAACAGCTAAAGGATCTGATGGAAATCTTGCTGATGAGACTGCAATTAAAATTCTTCAAAAAATGGTAAAGCAGCGCAAAGAATCAGCACAAATTTATTCCGATCAAAATCGCAACGACTTGGCTGAGATTGAATTAGCAGAATCTACAGTAATAGAAAAATACCTGCCAGCACAAATAACTGATGCTGAATTAGAAGCATCTGTGGCGGCAATAATTGCGCAAGTTGGTGCCACAGGTCCTCAAGATATGGGCAAAGTGATGGGTGTTGCCTCGAAACAATTGTCGGGAAAAGCAGAAGGACGATTAATTTCAGAAAAAGTAAAAGCATTACTCCCAAAATAAAAATAAATAAAAAAACACGATCTATCCCGATCCAAAATCATAAATATCTGCATAGCAAATAAATAGGGTCTGCTGAAAAACTCAGACGATGTTTAAATATAAAATTAGACGAGAATCGTCTGTTTGATTACTCAAGGATATTTGTTTTGAAAATATAGAATGATCTTGAAAAAGTATTTTCAGCA
>JAJYBB010000029.1 GCA_021779195.1 Bacteroidota bacterium
GATCTAAAAGCTCTGCAATACGGGCTTCGATATCGTTCATTATTTCTTTACGTTCGTCTTCCGACTTGAAATGTTCAGAAATTTCGGATAGATAGGTTTGAAGCATTTCATAGGCATCATCATCGATATGAAAAACGATGTTGTTTAAATTAACGGTTAATGTCTTTTTCATTTGAATTATTGTTTAATCTCATTTTAATAAAAATTAAAGCATTGAGTTTTGATTTTTCTTTAATGTCTTGAACTATAAAGAAGTATTTGTTTCTTTTATCTTCAATATCACTTGATTAATTTCTGACCAGGCATTTTCCAATTCTTCAAGGAAATTCATTCCTTCGGAAGTCATTTCATAATATTTTCGAGGTGGACCTTGTGTCGACTCTTCCCAGCGATAATCAAGCAAATTGCTATTTTTAAGTCTTGTAAGCAAAGGATACAACGTTCCCTCCACTACGATTAATTTGGCTTCTTTCAGTTCGGAAATGATGTCTGATGTATAAGCCGGCTTCTTCTTTAAAATCAGCAAAATGCAATACTCTAAATAGCCTTTGCGCATTTGTGATTTAATATTTTCAGCATTCATGTTTTTTGTTTTGTTTAGTGATTCATCGAAATGAGGACTGAAAACATATTTTATATAAAATTATTTTCAAATGATCTGATCTCATCATTTCATATTTAATAAAATTTGCAATATGTTCAATGCTGTCCTTTTATCAGTACTGCCTATTTTAAATATTCCAACAGTTTGACCCGATAGAAATATTCATATTTGGCCTGAGCCTCTTCAGATAAAGCCTGAGTCAGGTTTGATTTTGCCTGATATAATTCATACACGGTGGCTCGTCCGGCTTCGTATTTCTCGTTGGCAAATCTGAAAGCTTCACGATTAGCTGCTTCTGATTTTGTTGCCGCTTCCCAGCGACTTTTTGCCGAAATGGCGTTGTAGTAGGATTGTTGTATTGTTTTTTTGAGTTCTAATTTAGCATTATCCAAATTCAGCTGACTGCTTTTTATCCCAATTATAGCACTACGAACGCGATTGCGTACATCAAATTTATTGAAAATTGGAACTTGTAAATTTAAACTTAGCCCTGCACTCATGTTGTCATTCAGCTGTTTACTGAAACTATTGTTGGGCACATTGCTTAATTTATAATATCCCGTTCCGTACTGAGCACCTAAACTGAGCGAAGGATAATAATCGGCTTCAGTAGTTTTGACTGACAACTCACTGTTTTCCAACTTGTATTCCGCACTTTTAATTTCAGGACGGTGGGTAATCGCACTGTTAAAAATGGCATCCGGAGAAAGTAAACTGAGCTCCGAATCAATGATATTATCAGGTATGGCAACGTCCAAATCTTCAAAATGATCTAATTCTAAATATTGTGCCAAATCAAGTAGCGATAATTTCAATGTATTCTCTGCATTTGTCCTGTTCATTTCTTCTTTGGCTTGTTGTGCAACTAAATTTAGAATTTCGCCCTCAGCTAATTTTCCAGCTGCAACCAATTCTTTTTGCTGTTTAATTTTTGAAGTTGTTAACTTTACCTGATCCACAGCTATTTGTAGTAATTCTTTGTTTAATACAATTTGTAAGAAGCCAGCAGTTACATTCGTAGCAATATCCATTTTCATCTTTTGAAGGTCGGCATCAGATGCTAGTAAATTGGCTTTTTGGGCATCAATATTATACTTCATTTTTAACCCGTCAAACAAAGTAATGCCGCTTGAAATTCCAAATGAAGTTTGTGCTGCATTTGTATTTTGATACGTATTGCTTACGTTAAGCGATCGTCCAAAACTCCAACTTTGATTCGCCGAGGCATTTAAATTCGGCAACAAATTGAGTCGGGCTTGTTCGTAATTAATTTTCCGGATTTTCCGGGTCAATTCTTGTTGCTTTACGTTTCTGTTATTTGCCCAGGCTGTATCTACGCATTGTTGCAATGTCCATACATGTTGAGCCGAAACATACATCGAAAACAGTAAAGCAGCTAAACTTATTACAATTTTAGTTTTCATAATGCACTGATTTATTTATATTGCCGTAAGTTTAGTTTTGATTATCCGTTTTCTTTACATCCGTTTTTTTATCCACGATTTCAGCGCCGCGTATTTGGTCTTTAAATTTCAAACCGCTCTTTACTTCAATGTTAATCCCATCAGACAAACCAATTTTTACTTGTTTTTTATTAAATGTTTGTGGATCAATAGTTTTCAATACGTACACATAGGCAGTATCACCTCCAAATTCGATGCAACTTTCAGGAATTGTCAATACATTTTCGGCTTTTGCAAGCGTTATTTCGGCATTTGCGCTGTATCCTGCGCGAATAAACACGTTTTTAGGAATTTTTACGGCAGCTTTCATTTCAAACATGATAGCACCGTTTTCCTCTTTACCTTTTGGCGAAACATATTCTAAGGAAGCAGTCAGTTTTTGATCCTGAAGAGCTCCGATAGTAATATCCATTGGCATTCCAACTTTAATTTTACCAACTTCGGTTTCGTCTAATTTTCCAACGAACAGCATGTCGCTCATGTTGGCAACGGTAGCTATCGTTGTTCCATCGTTAAAATTATTCGATTGAATCACCGAGTTTCCAACTTTAACTGGCACGTCTAAAATAGTGCCGTTAATGGTCGAACGCACCAATGTGTTACTGTAAGCCGCCGTACTTGCGGTAATTCCGTCGCGGATTAAACTTAAATTATCTTTGGCGGCACCAAGTTCTTCCTTATCATTGTTAAATTGCAATTGAGTTTTTTCAAAATCTTCTTTCGAAATCACTTTTTGTTCGTAAAGTTTTGAATCCCGATCATAATTCTTTTTTGATTGGGTAAAGGATAATTGAGCACGTTCAACACGCGATTGAGCACTATTGAGGCTTATCATATCGGGGATGACTTTAATTTTGGCAATAATGTCGCCGGATTTTACCACGTCGCCGGCTTCTTTATAAACTTCGGCAATAATGCCCGACATTTGTGGCTTGATTAGAATCTCATTTCGTGGATCAACTTTTCCAGTGGCGACGGTACGTTTTTCGATTGTACCGGATTTTACAGTTTCAATTTGATACTTTTTTATTACCGGACGCGATTTTTTCCATAAAAACCAAAAAGTACCGAGGACAGCTACTGCTAAAATAGCGAGCAAAAAATACTTAAAAATTTTTTTCATGTTTGACTGAATTATAAGTTATTTATATTGATATTAAAAATATTTATTATGTTAATTATTTTATTATTCTTCCCTGATGGCTTCAATAGGTTTGATTGATAAAGCTCGATTGGCAGGGATGAAGCCCGCTAATGTTCCGATAATGAGTAAAATAAAAAGAGAAGCTACTGCTACCCCGAAGCTGATCTGCGGATCTTTGAAAAATTGATCGCCATGACTTAACGCCGTGCCTACGGCAGCTAATACACCAACTCCGAACATTAAACCGGTTACTCCTGCAATTAAAGTTAGTATGATACTTTCGCTGAGAATTTGAGCAATAATATTTTGTGGCGTTGCACCCAGAGCTCGTCTGATGCCGATTTCTTTGGTTCGTTCACGAACAGTAACAAGCATAATGTTGCTTACCCCAATTCCACCTGCAAACAGAGTTCCAAGTCCCACAATCCAAATCAAACTTGCAATACCAATGCCCAAATACAGGAACATGGTGAATTGATCTTCAATATTCATTCCTCCAACAGCTTTATTGTCATCCGGGGCAATGTCGTGGCGGGCTTTAAGTACTGAATGAATTTTATCTTCAATCACTTTAACTTTAATCCCCGGTTTTGTAGTGGCAGCTAAGAAATGTATATTGTCGCCCTGATCAAATGCTTGCTGCATAGTGCTGAAAGGTAAAACTATGGTTTCTTCACTTGGTCCGCCGATATTAATATCTGATGTGTGTTGTGCCACACCTATTACCTGAAAATAAATGCCATTTACTTGAATAAGTTTACCGATAGGATCTTCATTGTTAGGAAAAAGTACTTCGAGCACCCGTTCGCCGATTACACAGACTTTTCGTTTTTCTGAAATGTCAATATCATTAATATATCTTCCCTTGAGCATAATGCTTTCATCAATTTTATTGTACGATGGATAATTTCCTTTCACGCTAAACGAACCCACTTTATCATTTCGAGTAACGTTATTACTACCTCCACCTCCAAATAGTACAGGTGCTAAGTATTGAATTTCAGGTACTTTACTTAAAATTATCGGAATGTCTTCATTTTTCATATTCCACGTACGTCCTTTTTTAAATCCTTTGTAAGGCAAAGCCGTCTGATCAGCCCAAATAAAACATGAATTGGTTGCAAATCCTTTGATTTGCGAACTCATGCCACGTTGTAAAGCTACACCGGCTCCAACCATTACAACCAGCATAAACATTCCCCAGAACACGCCAAATGCAGTGAGTATGCTTCTCGATTTATTATGGGTTATGGTTATCCATATTTCTTGCCAGCGGTCAATATCAAACATTCCTTTGAACCAACTGAATGAAGCTGTGGAGTTAATATCTTTATTTTTTTTGTCCATTTTTTTATTTCTAATCTAAATTGAATCAATTACATACTATATTTTTGTGTTATAAAATTATTCTTCACGCATAGCTTCGATTGGTTTGATCTTCACAGCTCGTCGGGCAGGCATATAACCGGCAATTATGCCCGAAAAAATTAAAATTCCGGTCGAGACAAACACATATGAAAGTTGAACGGTCGGATCTTTAAATACTGACATTCCCGTATCTGATGGATTGCTTGCTGCCGATTGCACCATCACAAAATTGACTAACTCGGTAAGACCTACTCCGAAAACCATACCGATATAACCAAAAATGGTTGTAATTAAAATTGACTCGATAATTACTGATAATAAAATTGAACCCGGACGTGCCCCAATTGCTTTGCGGATTCCAATTTCACGAGTACGCTCTTTTACCGATACAAGCATGATATTGCTTACACCAACGATACCGGCGATAAGCGTGAAAATGCCAATGATTGTAACAAAAAGCGTAATACCGGCAAATATTTTCATAGTTTGGATATATTGACGTTGCGAATTCCAAATCCAAAGGGCTTGCGTGTCATTGGGATCAAAACGGAGACTTTTCGACATCGATTTTTTCAGTTTATCATTAAATGCATCGTTTGCTTCTTTGGTTTTTAACCCGTTTACCTCCATGGCTATACTCTTAAATTTACGATCAGGATTAAAAATAATTTGTGCCGTGGTAAATGGAATGTAAGCACTGCCATCACCCCAACGTTCTTTTTTTGAGTTCACACCTACAACTTTAAATTCTACTTCGCCAACCCGAACATACTCACCAATTGAAGTTTTACTTTTAAATAGGACATCTGCAATTTTTTTATCAAGCACAATGACTTTACTGTTTTCTTTTAAATCCATTTCGTTGATAAATCTACCACCATCATTGTCAAATTTTAAATTAAAAATAGTTGAATAATATGGATCAACCCCTTTGACACTGTAAGAACCATATTCGTTTTGCCAGGAGATCGTTGATTGTTTGTCGATAATCCCTGTTTCATCTGATGCTTCGCTCAGATTTTGATCCACATTAGTCAATTGTTTGTCGGAGAAGTCGAGTGCCCGCCCGCTTTTCAATCCTTGATAGGGGAGGGAGGATGTACCTGACCACATTTGTACCGTATTAGTAGCCCGCTGACTGAAATTTGAACTTACTCCGTTCTTCAGTCCATTTCCGGCTCCCAACAACACTATCAGGATAAAAATACCCCAAGAAACCGATAGTCCCGTTAAGATAGTACGGAGCATGTTATGTTTCAAACCGGATAGTATTTCTTGTAAGATGTCCATTGATAATAAATTTTTTGAAAATTTCTAAACTCTAATTTTTTATGATAATCAATTTTTTTTCATGTCAGAATGCTCGTTTTTCAATTCGTTCAATTAAACCATCTTTCAGGTGGATGATGGATCGGGCTTCATCGGCAACCGACTTTTCATGGGTAACAACAATTGTGGTTAGCCCTGATGTGTTTAAGTCGCTGATTACTTTCATGACATCTACAGTAGTAACACTGTCCAGTGCACCCGTCGGCTCGTCAGCAAGTAAAATTTGTGGTTGTGAAATGATAGCACGGGCGATGGCAACCCGTTGCTTCTGACCACCTGACATTTCATTTGGAAGATGAAAAGCCCAATCTCTCAATCCCATTTTATCTAAATATTCCATCGCGATAATATTACGTTTCTTTCTGCTAATTTGCTTGTAATACAGTGGTAAAGCCACATTTTCGAGTGCATTTTTGAAATTAATCAAATTAAATGACTGGAAAACAAAGCCGATCATCTCGTTTCGATAGGCTGCAGCTTGTTTTTCAGATAAATCACGGATTAATTTGTTATTAAGATAATAATCACCCAAATCGTAATTATCTAATATTCCCAATATGTTTAATAAAGTGGATTTTCCGGATCCCGAAGCACCCATGATGGCTACGTATTCTCCTTTATCTATTTGCAAATCTATCCCTTTTAATACGTGAAGCGAGGTTGCTTCAGTGTAGTACGTTTTGTTGATGTTTTTGAGTGTAATCATTTATTTTAAGTTTGAAAGTTCAAAATTAGGTTATGAATTGATTTGTGTTTATTGTTTTTCTTAAAAATTGGTACTTTCTTTTCTTTTTTCTTTAATTCACGGTGCAAATATATGTAAGAATATAGTACCTTGCAATACATAGTACTATATTGTATTCATGAATTTTAATTCATATGTTGGTATTTGATTAATTATTAGATGTTTGATCGTATTTGAATTGATTTACTATTAACTATAAATAACTATAATTACATTCAACAATTCTATAATTATATTATATTAACTATGAGAATAAAATTGTCTTATTCCTAAAAATATAATTAAATATAAAAATTCTTACTGAAAATACTATTGCTACGAATATTTCGTATGTTTGCGATGATTTCGTAATTGTTTGATTATTTGTATGTTTAAAAATTATATTTCATGAAAAAACTAACTAATCAGGAAGAAGAATTATTGTTGATAATTTTTCAACAAGGCAAAGGTTTTATTAAAGATTTTATTCAACGAATGGACGAACCGCGTCCACCTTACACGACCGTTGCATCAATTATGAAAAATCTTGAACGTAAAGGTTTCGTAATAGCTACCCGTTATGGAAATACTTACGAATATAAACCGCTTATGGAACAAAATGAATTTAAGTCGAAATATATGTCGAATGTGGTTCAAAATTATTTCGAAAATTCATATAAAGAAATGGTTAGTTTCTTTGCTGAAAAACAAAAGATTACTGCTCAGGAATTACAGGATATCATTCAATTAATTGAAAGAAAATGAATTTACTGCTTATGTATTTTTGTAAAGTGAACATTGCGATAGCGTTGTTTTACTTGATGTATCGGTTGTTTTTTATTAAAGATACTTTTTGGGAAGTTCGCCGGTACTATTTATTGTCGAGTGTACTGCTTTCATTTGCTTACCCATTTATATCCATCGGAAGTTGGTTTATTCAACAGGATGCAGTGAATTCGATGATTGTTAAATATGCTCTGTTACCCGAAATGAATGTGGGAACGGTTCAACATTCAACAATTTTCAGTTTTGAAAATTTAGCATTGATACTTTACGGTTTCGGAGTTGTTGTTTTGTTGATTCGAATGTTGATTCAATTAATTTCTATACTGCTTATCCGCTTCCGACATAAAAAACAGTTGTTTCAGGGTAAATCGGTGATCGTGCTCGAGAACGAAATTACGCCTTTTTCTTTTTTTGGATGGGTTTTTCTAAATCCTTCTTTACACAGTGAACATGAAACAAGCGAGATACTTGCGCATGAACTCACGCATGTGAGACAAGGTCACAGTTTCGACGTAATTATTGGGGAGCTAGTTACGGTTCTTTGTTGGTTGAATCCTTTTACCTGGTTTTTAAAAAACGAAATTCGTCAGAATTTAGAATATATAGCCGATAATCAGGTCGTTGAATCTGGATTTAATTCTAAAAATTACCAGTATCATTTGCTTCAACTTTCTTTTCAATCTCTTCAATTTAATCTTGGAAACAAATTTAATGTATCACCTTTAAAAAAACGAATTACCATGATGAATCAACAAAAAACATCAAAAGCGGGATTGCTGAAATATTTAATTATTGTCCCGCTGGCATTGGCTTTAATTTTATCGAGTAATGCTGAAACCCTTTTCAATCGTGCAAAAGAATCATTGGGAAATAATTATTTGAATTGGCGAACGTCAAAAATTATTGACAATCAACAAAGTACACTTTCATCTGCTAATATTGTTGTTTCGAATGAAGCTATTCCACAGCAAGTAAGTGTTTCTGAAGATGTTAAACAAGCAGTGCCGGCTGTTTCGGTTACACCGGTTAATGACAAAACGGATCATGATAAAGTATATCAAGTTGTGGAAAAAATGCCGGAATTTCCGGGAGGTATTCAAATGTTAATGAAATATCTATCTCAAAACATTAAATATCCGGAAGAAGCGCAGAAATCGGGAATTGAAGGAAAGGTAATCTGTCAGTTTGTAATTACAAAAGAGGGGATGGTAGACAATGTGAATGTGATTCGAAGTGTTCATCCTTCGCTTGATGCCGAAGCAATTCGTGTTATCAAGGCAATGCCTATTTGGATTCCGGGTGAACAAAATGGAAAAAAAGTAAATGTTCAATATGTGTTGCCCATTCATTTTAAATTAGGGGAAGCTAAATCAACCGATTTGAAAAACAATGCTGTAATTATATTGGATGGAATTCAACAACCAGCCGGATTCGATATAAAAAGTATAAAACCCGAAAATATATCTTTAATTAACGTGTTGAAACCTACAGATGAAAAGCAAAAAGAACAGCTCATTTCAAAGTACGGAAAAGATGCCGTAAACGGAGTAATTGAAATTAAAACTAAACGCCAATGATTCATAGCTTTTGGCCTTAATCGTATTGAATTTGATAGTTGAAAAAAGAGGATAGCCATTTTTGGACATCCTCTTTTTGTAAGCTAATTATAAACGTTGATCAATTTATTTTTGAATCTAAATTTCTTTTTATAGCGGACAGAAATTTTTCAGTCGTTAGATAATCGTTGTTTGAAACGGAGTTCCCATGCACCAATATAGCGAGATCTTTGGTCATTTCTCCGGCTTCTACGGTTTCAACACAAACTTGCTCCAGTTTTTGACAGAAATCGATCAATTCAGTATTATTGTCTAATTTTCCGCGATGAATCAGTCCGCGTGTCCATGCGAAAATTGAGGCAATAGGATTGGTAGAAGTTTCTTTACCCTGCTGATGCATACGGTAATGACGCGTTACAGTTCCGTGAGCCGCTTCGGCTTCAACGGTTTTTCCATCAGGTGTAATTAATACGGATGACATCAATCCCAACGAACCGAAACCTTGTGCGACAATATCTGATTGAACGTCGCCATCGTAGTTTTTACATGCCCAAATAAAACCGCCACTCCATTTTAAAGCTGATGCCACCATATCGTCAATCAATCGATGTTCGTAAGTGATGCCGGCTGTTTCAAATTTATCCTTGAATTCTTTTTCGTAAACTTCCTGGAAAATATCTTTGAATCGCCCATCATAGGCTTTTAATATTGTATTTTTTGTTGACATATAAAGCGGCCATTTTTTTTCCAATGCCACCTGAAAAGATGATTGTGCAAAACCGTAAATAGATTCGTCGGTGTTATACATGGCCATGGCAACTCCATCGCCTTCAAAATTGTAAACTTCCCATTCTTTTATTTGCCCGTTTTCGTCAGTAAAAGTCATTTTCAATTTACCTTTACCTTTAATAACCACGTCGGTAGCTTTATATTGATCGCCGAAAGCATGACGTCCAATTACAATGGGTTGTGTCCATCCCGGCACTAGACGCGGGATGTTTGAACAGATAATCGGTTCACGAAAAACAGTTCCACCAATAATGTTTCGCAATGTACCATTGGGCGATTTCCACATTTTTTTTAATCCGAATTCTTTCACTCTGGCTTCATCGGGAGTGATGGTGGCACATTTAATACCAACATTGTATTTGTTGATGGCATTGGCAGCATCTACTGTAATCTGATCATTGGTGGCATCGCGATTTTGAATACTTAAATCGTAATACTTAATATCCAAATCTAAGTAAGGTAAAATCAATTGTTGTTTGATAAATGCCCAGATAATTCGGGTCATTTCGTCGCCATCAAGTTCGACAACAGGGTTTTGTACTTTAATTTTATTCATAAGATATTTATGCCCGCTATATCCCTTTGAAAAGGGACTTTAAAATCAGTTTTAAATTGATAATAAGTTATTTAATAAAAAAACTTCAGCCCCCTAAGTTCTAATTCAAATGAATTAGGGGGCTGATCGTTTATCGTTGGTTCAATGGAATAAATTGTTTTCGTTCACCCACATTTTTATATGCAGGGCGAATAATCCTTTTGCTTGCAAAATTTAATTCTTCTATTCGATGTGCTGTCCAGCCTGTTACTCTTGCCATGGCAAAGAGGGGGGTAAACACTTCGCAAGGCAACCCGATAGCTCTATAAATAAAGCCTGAATAAAAGTCGATATTTGTACAAACTTGTTTGTTAATATCATCGCCTTTGAAAGTCATAAAAGCATTTACTGCACGTTCGTCGAGTAATTCGAGGAAAGTAAATTCTTTTTCTAATCCTTTTTCTTCAGCAAGTTTTCGAGCAAGATCTTTGATTAATAAAGCTCTAGGATCGGAAATGGTATAAACAGCGTGACCAATTCCATAAATCAGACCACTTTTGTTATAGGCTTCTTTGTTCAACATTTTATTGAAATATTGATCAATTTCTTTTACGTTGGTCCAGTTCTTAATCACCTCTTTTAAGTGATCGAACATTTCAATCACTTTAATATTTGCTCCACCGTGCAACGGTCCTTTCAGTGAACCAATGCCTGCTGCAATAGAGGAATAAGTATCAGTTTGCGACGAACTGGTAACCCGAACGGTAAAGGTCGAATTATTACCACCTCCATGTTCGGCATGAAGAATTAGTAATAAATCTAACATTTTCACATCCAATTCGGTATAGTTTTGAGAGCCTTTCATCATATACAAGAAATTTTCTGCCAATGACATTTCTTCTTTCGGATGACGAATGTGAAGCGATAATCCCTGCTGACTGTGGCGCATAATGTTATATGCATAGGCAATAATCGTAGGAAATTTGGCTATCAGGTTAATAGATTGGCGAATCAGATTGTCGCGCGAAATATCATCTGCTTTTGGATCAAAAGTGTATAATTCTAATACACTTCGGGCTAAAATGTTCATGATATCCTGTCCTTCAAGATCTATGATATTCATGGTTGCTTTTTGATTCAAAGGCATGGCATTTGCCAAAATCTTTTTAAATGTAGTCAGTTCTTCCTCATCGGGTAAATAGCAGGATAAAAGTAAAAATGCGGTTTCTTCAAAACCCAATCGATTTTCAGCTTGTAAACCATGTACTAAATCTTCTACATCTATTCCGCGGTAAAAAAGTTTTCCGGGAACAGCTTTTGTTCCTCCCTCAGGAAGTTTTTCATAACCAACAACATCACCAACTTTTGTTAATCCGACTAACACTCCTGAATGATCTTCATTTCGAAGTCCTCGCTTTACTCCGAATTTTGTAAATAAGTCTTTGTCGATCCGACTCGTTGTTTTAATGGTTTCTGATAACTTGTAAATTAAATATTCGTTTTCCATGATATTTGAATTTTTTAAATGTGTTGATATTTATTCAATTGAATTTTCAGCTATTTATTTCAAATCATATTCTTGAAAAAGAAAAATATTATTTTTTCATTTCATTCAGCGCGCTTCCAGCTTTAAACCAATCAATTTGCGCTTGATTGTAGGTATGTGCCACTTCGAAAGTTTCGGAAGTATCATCTTGATGATTCAGCTTGATAATAAGTTTTCGCCCAGGCGCAAACTCGGTTAAACCCAACACACTGATCAGGTCATTTTCTCTTATTTTTGAATAATCTTCCTTGTCAACAAAAGTCAGCGCTAACATACCTTGTTTTTTAAGATTTGTTTCATGGATTCGGGCAAAAGATTTTACCAAGATGGCTTTTACATTTAGAAAACGTGGTTCCATGGCGGCATGTTCGCGGCTTGAACCTTCGCCATAATTTTCCTCTGCAATTACTATTGAACCAATACCTTTTGCTTTGTATTTTCGAGCTAAAGCAGGTACAGCAAGGTAATTACCGGTTTCGGTATCGAGAACGGTATTGGTTTTATCGTTAAAAGTATTGACTGCCCCAATAAGCATATTATCCGATATGTTATCTAAATGCCCCCTGAAACGCAACCAGGGACCAGCCATTGAAATATGGTCGGTTGTACATTTCCCTTTAACCTTAATCAGCAGGGGTAAGTCGATAAAATCTTTACCATCCCAGGCTGGAAAAGGGATCAGTTTTTGTAATCTTTTGGATGCAGGGTCGATGTCGATTTTTTCACCATGATTTGACGGAGCCACATATCCCGGATCGTCAACTGCATAGCCTTTGGGAGGCAATTCGAATCCATGCGGTTCCTGTAGTTTTACATCTTCTCCATTCTCGTTTTTCAACGTGTCTGTTAGTGGATTGAATGTTAAGCTTCCTGCAATCGTTAATGCGGCAACAATTTCGGGTGAGCCGATGAACGTATGTGTATTTGGATTGCCATCATTTCGTTTGGCAAAATTGCGATTGAAGGATGTAATAATGGAATTTGGTCGTTCGGGAACATCCATTTCTCGTTTCCATTGACCGATGCAAGGTCCACAAGCATTTGCCATTATCACGGCACCCACCGATTCAAATTCGGACAAAACGCCATCCCGTTGAGCCGTGAAGCGAACTTGTTCTGAACCTGGATTGATGATAAACTGTGCTTTAACTTTTAAATTCTGATCTTTAGCAGATTTTACAATCGATGCTGCTCGGGTCAGATCTTCGTAGGAAGAGTTTGTACATGAGCCGATTAAACCGACTTCCATGATTTGCGGATAGTTTTTTTCGATTACTGCTGCCGCAAATTCTGAAATAGGGTAGGCGGCATCGGGAGTGAAGGGACCGTTAACGTACGGTTCAAGTTTGCTTAAATTGATTTCAATTACGCGATCGTAAAAATCTTCGGGGCTTACCAACACTTCAGGGTCTGGTTGTAATATTTCGGATATTTTCGATGCGGCTTGCGCAATAGAGGCTCTGCCAGTTGCTTTAAGATAAACTGACGATTTTTCGTCGAAAGGAAAAATGGAAGTTGTTGCACCTACTTCGGCACCCATATTACAAATTGTGCCTTTTCCTGTTGCCGACAAGGAAGCGGTTCCTTCTCCGAAGTATTCAATTACGGCATTGGTTCCACCTTTCACTGTTAATATCCCGGCTAATTTCAGAATCACATCTTTGGGAGAAGCCCAACCCGAAAGTTTGCCGGTAAGTTTCACGCCAATGATTTTAGGCATTTTGAGTTCCCATGGCATACCAGCCATCACGTCTACGGCATCGGCTCCGCCAACGCCAATGGCTATCATGCCGAGTCCGCCTGCATTGGGAGTATGAGAATCCGTGCCAATCATCATTCCGCCAGGGAAAGCATAGTTTTCGAGCACAACCTGATGAATAATTCCTGCTCCCGGTTTCCAAAAGCCGATCCCGAATTTATTTGATACGGCTTTTAAAAAATCATACACTTCTCGGTTGGTTTCTTCTGCGGTTTGCAAGTCTTTTTTTGCTGATATATATGCTTGAATAAGATGATCGCAGTGAACGGTTGAAGGTACGGCAACTTTTTCGCGTCCTGAGTTCATTAATTGTAACAATGCCATTTGAGCCGTGGCATCCTGCATTGCCACTCGGTCGGGAGCAAAATTAACATAATCAAAGCCACGTTGATAATTTCTGATCGGTTCATCGTCCGATAAATGAAAATATAAAATTTTTTCGGTAAGGGTAAGCGGACGTTGAAGTTTACTTTTTACGCGATTGATTTTTTCGGGATATGTTGCGTAAATACGCTGAATCATTGCTTCGTCAAATACCATAATGCTTAATATTTTTAGCCATTTATTCAATTATTGTTTTACAAATGTAGCAAAATAACGCTGAAAGACAAGAGTTGTTTGTTATTCTAACTTTTTTAAACAATTTAAAATATGAATTGTGTAAAAAATAAAGCTGAGAGCCGATTCCAGTCTTTCAATTTGAAAATTAGTAGAGATTTTTTTTAAAAAATTGCCTATCTATAAACGATACACCGATAAATGTATTTGTTAATATTAATAATGCAAATACAGATTTTTGTTCAATGATTATAGCTGTTTACTGATATACGGCATTTCAACCCGAACTGATGTTTCCTGACCCACTGCAGCCGTAATATCCAATTTTCCATTAAGTAAAATTACTCGTTCCATTATCTCATTCAATCCGTATGAATCTTGTCTTCCTCAGTTATTTTTATCAAAGCCTATTCCTTTATCGATAATTTTCATGATCAATTTGTTGCTCATCTCATGGAGTTGAATCTTTACCAATAAAACATTGGTATGTTTGGCAATATTGTTCAGAGCTTCCTGAAGTATTCAAAAAAATGACTGCACTCGTTGTTGGTTTATTTCGAGATTTAGAATTTCACATGTAAAGACACAACGAATGTGATGTCTATCTTCAAATTTTCAAAGATATTATAAATCTTTGAAAAACCTAAAAGGGAATATCGATAATGATAACTGCATTATTTTAATTTTATAGAAATTCATTTTCGTCCATTTCAATTGCTTTTACAATAATTTAACGTATGATAAAGGTGCTTTGATTACAATTTATTCTACATTTGCGCAAACTTTTTCCTCACTGGTTTGTTTCAGTTCAAAATGAAAAAAGGACTCTCCATATTATTTGCTGCATTGTTGCTCCTTTCGGGGATGCATCTTAGCTTAGCTTCGCATTATTGTGAAGGTGAACTGGCTGCAGTAAAATGGTCGATGGATGATGAAAAGGCAAGCTGCGGCATGCCTACTGATCACCAACCTATTCCAAACGGGTTGAGTCAGGCCTGTTGTCATGATTTTCTTTCGTTTTATGCCGTTGATCATAATTTCAACCCTTCCACTGTTGAGATAAATCAACCTGTCTATCAACTTTTACAGGTATTGTATATTCCCCAAACTATTGGGTTTCAATTTTTCAATGTCCATTCTTCTGTAAACGCAAACGTCCAGCCACCGGGAAAATTCCTTGCCAGTGCTGTAAGTCTCCCCGATATTTGCCTATTCCGTATTTAATTTTTTACGCATAAACATCAAGTACGCTAAGTTTCTTTAAGAAACATTAGTGGACTTTGGTTTGTTACATCTTTATTTCTCACAAATTTCACTGATTTTCACAGCGTTTTACCAATTAATACATCGAGTTTCGCTCTTGATGACTGTTGGTTTATCTGAAAGATCGTGTTAATTTACCTTCCAACAAATTTAAAATTAAATAAAATGAAAACATTAAAATATATCCTTGTAGCTATTATAGCTCTTACTGTAAGTGCAACTACTTATGCCCAACTATCCAATAATTCAAAAATGGTTATGACAAAAACCGAAACATTCAAAGTTTCGGGTAATTGCGAATCGTGTAAAGCACGTATCGAAAAAGCAGCCAAAGTTAATGGCGTGAGCAAAGCTGTTTGGAACGAAAAAACAAAAATGCTGACGTTGGTTTACAACCCTTCCAAGGTGAGAAGTGTTGATATTCAAAAGCGAATCGCCGATGTGGGTCACGATACCCCTTTGTTTAGAGCCGAAGCTAAAACCTACAATGCGTTGCCGGGCTGTTGCAAATACAGAAATAAATAAATTTGAAAATTTATCGATTTGAAAATTTGAAAATGAACCTAAATGCGTGTATTGCATCTTTAATTTTCAAATTTTCAAATCATTTTTCTCATCTTCAAATTTGAAATCATGTTCAACAAACTCGTTCATTATTTTCTCTATCATCGGCTGATTACTTTTATTTTTCTGATAGCTTTTGTGGGATTGGGAATTGCATATGCGCCGTTTAATTGGAAAACGGGCATCATTCCCCGCGATCCGATTCCGGTGGATGCCATCCCCGATATTGGTGACAATCAGCAAATTGTTTCCACCGAATGGATGGGACGCTCGCCCCGTGATATTCAGGATCAGATCAGCTATCCGCTCACCTCGGCTTTGCTCGGTATTCCGGGTGTGAAAACCATTCGGAGCACGTCCATGTTCGGTATGTCGTTTATCTACATTATTTTCAAGGATAACGTAGAATTTTACTGGAGCCGCTCGCGGATATTGGAAAAGCTGAATTCACTGCCAGCCGGAACGTTGCCGCAAGGCGTTCAACCGGCATTGGGACCCGATGCCACGGCGCTTGGACAGATTTTCTGGTACACACTCGAAGGGCGTGACCCGAAAACAGGCAAACCGAATGGTGGATGGAGTCCGCAAGAATTGCGTACCATTCAGGATTTTTACGTTAAATACAGTTTGTCGACTGCCGAAGGTGTTTCGGAAGTGGCTTCGGTGGGTGGTTTTACGAAGGAATATCAGGTGGATGTTAATCCCGATGCACTGAAAGCTTACGGTGTGTCGGTGATGGACGTGATGAATGCGGTCAAAAAAAGCAACTTAGATATTGGTGCCGAAACCATTGAACTGAATAATGTGGAATACATCATTCGTGGGTTGGGTTATGTAAAGAATTTGGATGATTTGGCTAATTCGGTCGTGGCGGTTCGGAATAATATTCCTGTCAGGATAAAAGATGTGGCGCGCACTTCCTTTGGGCCTGCTACCCGTCGCGGTGGGCTTGACAAAGATGGAAGCGAAGCTGTGGGAGCGGTGGTTGTTGCCCGTTATGGTTCCAACCCGATGGAAGTAATCGGGAATGTAAAAGCTAAAATCAAAGAAATAGCGGCAGGGTTGCCTGAAAAGAAACTGGCGGATGGCAGCATTTCCAAAGTAACCGTGGTGCCTTTTTACGACCGTACCGGGTTGATAAAAGAAACCATTGGGACACTTGAATCGGCGCTTTCGCACGAAATTCTGATCAGTATTATTGTCATTATCGTGTTGGTATTGAATCTTCGCGCTTCGGTAATTGTTGCCGGATTGTTGCCGCTGGGTGTGCTAATGACATTTATTCTGATGCATTTCTTCGGTGTGGAAGCGAATATTGTGGCTTTGTCGGGTATTGCCATTGCCATTGGCGTGATGGTGGATATTGGCATTGTAGATGTGGAAAATATTCTGCGGCATCTCGAAATGCCGGAGAATAAAGGTGTGCGTGGCAAAGAATTGATGAACGTTATTTACCTGGCTACAACCGAAGTGCGTGCAGCCGTGGTAACTTCCATTGCTACTACCATTGTGAGTTTCTTGCCGGTTTTTGCCATGCAGGCAGCCGAAGGAAAATTATTTCATCCGCTTGCATTTACAAAGTCGTTTGCACTTATTTCGGCATTTATTCTCGGCATTGTGGTTTTGCCAACGTTGGTACATATTGTTTTTGATATCCGGATTGATACAAAGAAAATCCGTAGGTATTTTAATGGAGGGTTAATCGTTGCCGGAGTTTTGTTCGTAGCCATCTGGCAGGTTTGGCCTGCACTGGCGTTGGTGGCAGTAGGAATTAATAATCTGCTGGATTATCGCTGGACAAAAAAACGGAAGGAATTTCCGAACTATATCAATATTGGCATAACTGTGTTGGTAGCGGTGTATTATTTGTCCAAAGAATGGTTGCCGTTGGGTGCAACAAACAGCTTATTGGTCAATTTTTTGTTTGTAACCGGAATTGTAGCTGTAATTTTATCCATTTTGATGACGATGGTTCATTTCTACGAACCGATTCTTCGCTGGGCATTGATTCATAAATGGAAATTTTTGATACTGCCTGCTATTACTTTGTTTTTTGGGTTACTTGTCTGGCAGGGATTTGATAAAATATTCGGGCCGGTGGCAAAAGGTGTTGAAAAAATTGGATGGCAAGCTCCGGCGGGGAAATTCCCGGGGATTGGCAAAGAATTTATGCCATCGTTGAACGAAGGTTCGTATTTGCTGATGCCAACCAGTATGCCGCATTCAAGTATTGAAAAGAACTTGCAATACATCGAACTGCTGGATAAGCGGTTGTCGGCTATTCCCGAAGTGGAAGTGGCGGTGGGCAAATGGGGACGTGTGAATTCGGCGCTCGATCCCGCTCCGGTACAAATGTTCGAAAACACCATTAATTACCGACCTGAATATAAGTTGGATGAAAATGGTCAGCGTGAACGATTCAAAGTGAATGGTGAAGGAGAATTTCTATTGAAAAACGGAAAAACATTCAACGCAAAAACGGAAACTCTTCGGGCCATTCCTTCCGATAGTTTGATTTCCGATGATAGTGGTGAGTATTTCCGTCAATGGCGACCGCAAATTAAAAATCCAAATGATATTTGGAATGAAATTGTGAAAGTTACCAATATCCCGGGTTTAACTTCCGCTCCGAAATTACAACCGATTGAAACCCGATTAGTGATGCTTTCTACCGGAATGCGTGCGCCAATGGGTTTAAAAGTGTACGGCCCGGATTTGGAATCGATTGAAAAAGCGGGAATGGAGTTTGAAAAAGCTTTGAAGGAAGTACCTTCGGTAAAAGCTTCGTCGGTGTTCTACGATCGTGCTGTGGGTGCGCCTTACTTAGAAATAAAATTGAACCGTGATGCTATGGCGCGTTACGGAATGACGGTGAGCGACGTGCAGGATGTGTTGCAGGTAGCCATGGGAGGAATGACCCTGAGTACTTCGGTGGAAGGGCGGGAACGTTTCCCGATGCGCGTTCGCTATGCCCGTGAGCTGCGCGATAACCCCGACGATATTATGCGAATTTTGATTCCTGCAATGAACGGTACACAAATTCCATTGAGCGAAATTGCCGACATACAGTATACACGCGGTGCGCAAATGATTAAAACTGAAGATACATTCTTAGTCGGCTATGTTATTTTCGACAAGCTTGAAGGCAAAGCCGAAGTGGATGTGGTGGATCAAGCCGCCAATATTATTCAGAAGAAACTGGATTCAGGAGAATTGAAATTACCAGCAGGAGTTACATACAAATTTGCAGGTAACTACGAAAACGAGATGCGGGCAACCAAGAGGTTAGCCATCGTCATTCCCATCAGTTTATTGCTGATTTTGCTCTTGTTGTACTTCCAGTTCAAAACCGTGACGGCATCGTTTATTCACTTCTCGGGCGTATTTGTGGCATTTGCAGGCGGGTTTATCATGCTGTGGCTTTACGGGCAAGGTTGGTTTCTGAACTTCTCCGTTGCCGGAATGAACCTGCGCGACCTTTTCCAGATTCATCCCATAAATTTGAGTGTGGCGGTCTGGGTTGGGTTTATCGCCCTGTTTGGAATTGCTACCAACGACGGAGTGATTATGGGAACCTACATTCATCAGGTATTCGAAGATAAAAAACCGAAAACTGTACACGATGTACGCGAAGCAGTGGTCGAAGCCGGTAAAAAACGCGTTCGTCCGGCTATGATGACAACGGCTGTGGCAGTTATTGCCCTGCTGCCTGTCCTTACTTCTACCGGAAAAGGGGCTGACATTATGGTGCCGATGGCCATTCCCACATTTGGTGGCATGATTATTCAGGTAATGACTATTTATGTGGTTCCGCTGTTTCAGGCAATGTGGAGGGAAAAAGCAATTCATAATTCATAATTAAGATATCAATGAAAATGAACATTAAATATATTATTCTCTCATTGTTCTTTCTTCCACAGGTTTCAGTTTTTTCCCAATCTGATTCCTTGATGCATTACTTGGAGATTGCGACCAAAAACAATCCGACGGTGATGCAGCGATACAATGAATACGAGGCAGCATTGCAGAAAGTGCCACAGGTGGGCAGTTTGCCCGATCCGCAATTGGATCTGGGCGTTTACCTCAGTCCGATGGAATTGATTGCCGGCAATCAGGTGGCCGATATTAAACTGATGCAAATGTTTCCGTGGTTTGGCGTACTCAAAAATGCTACGGATGAAATGAGCCTGATGGCTAAGGCAAAGTTTGAAACTTTCAGAGATGCTAAGTTGCAAGTGTATTACGATGTACAGCGAACGTGGTTCGATTTATACAAAGTCCGCCAGAATATCCGCATTTCCGAAAAAAACGTGGAGCTCCTGAAAACGATTGAACGGTTGACATTGGTACAATACAAAACAGGTTCGATTGGAGGAAACATCCCGCAACCTTCATCAGGAAAAGCTGCAGTGGCTTCTTCCGGTTCTTCGGGAATGAATGTTATGGGTGGAGGTTCAGGTTCAACATCCGGTGCTTCTTCGGCTTCATCACAGTCCGGTTCAATGGGATCGGCTTCCGGTAGCTCCGGTTTGGCGGGTGTGTACCAGATTCAAATTGAACTGGGCGATTTGGAAAACGGCATTGCAACATTGAAAAATGAAGAACAAGTCATTGTGGCTCAATTCAACAGCCAGCTGAACCGACCGTTAACCGCCACCGTTTATGTGCCGGACAGTCTGGCAGTTGAACCGTTGAATATAAGCTATTTGTCGGTGAATGATTCTATGTTTACCCGAAACCCGATGCTGACGATGATTCATTACGAACAGCAATCGCTCGATGCCCGGAAAAGGATGCAGAAGCAAATGGGATTCCCTATGGTGGGGCTTGGGGTGAATTATTCGGTTATCAATAAAAGCGCAATGTCCACTTCCCCCATGAATGGTCAGGATATGATTATGCCCATGATCACGCTTACGTTGCCTGTTTACCGGAAGAAATACAAAGCCATGCAGACGGAAACAGATTTTCTGAAAAAAGCTTCGGAGCAAAACTATCGGGCAGCGGCTAATTCGTTGCAAACAGAGTATTACGAGGCGTTGCAATTGTACTACGATGCCGGGCGGCGCATGAAATTGTACCAAAATCAAAGTCGGTTGGCTCAGAAAACGCTGGCTATTTCCATAAAGTCATTCTCGTCGGCAGCTTCGGGACTAAGTGATATTTTACGCATTCGCCAGCAATTGCAAGATTATGAACTGAAAGAAGTGGAAGCAGTGGCGGATTTCAATAAGGCGGAAGCGTGGGTGAAACGTTTAACGCCTTGAATACTGCTCCAAACCCCCGAAGAGGTTTGAAGTCAGTATTGTTTTATTTCAACGATTTAATATTTTTTGATATTTATAGTTTTGCATCTTACATATAACACGTCTTTAGACCCCTTTAAAGGGCTGGGGCAGTAATAATAAAATTTATGAAAAAAATATTTTCAAACAAATACGTTCGGTCAGGGCTATTGGTGCTGGCCGGTTTATTCATTGGATGGTTGTTTTTTCATTCCGGGCACAAAGCACCTGAAAAACAACAGTTGACCGAAGCCAAAAAACAAATATGGACTTGTGCCATGCATCCTCAAATCCGACTGGATCATCCGGGTAAATGTCCGATTTGCGGTATGGATTTAATCCCGTTGACTGACTATAACAGCGATGCAAAGATGGATTCGGATGCCATTAATTTTAGCAAAGAAGCTATGGAATTGGCTAATGTTGCAACATCGATTGTTAGTTTTCACCAACCGGTTAAGGACGTTCGACTTTACGGAAAGGTGCAGGCCGACGAACGGTTGTTGCAGAATCAGGTGGCACAATTTTCGGGACGAATAGAAAAGCTGATGGTGAATTTCACCGGTGAACCTGTCCACAAAGGACAATTGCTGGCTTTGATTTACTCGCCCGAATTAATTACGGCGCAAGAGGAATTATTGGAAGCGGCAAAAAGCAAAGCGTCGCAACCCGAAATTTACGAGGCAGCCCGTGAAAAACTGCTTCAATGGAAACTTACCGCAAGTCAGGTAGCACAAATTGAGAATTCGGGTCGGGTAAAAACGAATTTTGAAGTGTATGCCAACACTTCTGGAATTGTAACTGCCCGCCGGGTAAATACGGGCGATTATGTTTCGGAAGGAGCGGTATTGTTCGATGTTGCTAATCTTTCGGATGTTTGGGTACTGTTCGATGCGTACGAGAGCGATTTACCATTCCTGAAAGTGGGTGATAAAATAGACTTTACGCTGGAAGCATTGCCCGGCACACATTTTTCGGCCAATATCAAATTCATCGATCCGGTGATTGATCCGGTAACCCGTGTGGCCAACGTGCGGGTAGAAGTAAGCAATGCAGGCGGAAAACTGAAACCCGAAATGTTTGCTTCCGGCGTGGTGCGAGCTAATCTGAATCAGTACAAGGATAAATTAGTCATTCCTGCTTCGGCGGTATTGTGGACAGGCAAACGTTCCATAGTGTATGTGAAGCAACCGAATACGAAAGAAATGAACTTCAAAATGCGTGAAGTTGAAATTGGTCCGAGGCTTGGAAACAGCTATGTGGTGATGAGCGGCTTGAATGAAGGCGAAGAAATTGTTACCGATGGAACTTTCAGCGTCGATGCAGCAGCACAATTAGCAGGCAAACCCAGCATGATGAATCGCGGTGAACCTAAACCCCAAAAAATGAGTAGTATGCCGGGGATGAAAATGTAAGATGTATTGTATCAGCGAACGGCTGAAATTTTTAAATTACAAGTTGAATTTTTCCCTCAATAATTAAAAATGGATCTAAAATAAAATCAAATGGTTAACTGTCAGGCTATTTTAAAACTTCCAATTTTGCAAATTTAAGTAATAATGATTTTATTCCTTTTTCGCCAAAATCGATATCTGCTTTTTCGTTGCCATTAACCACTGTCGTGCTCAATACTTTGCCAATGCCAAAAACGGCGTGTTTAACAAATATGCCGGTTGGTAGAGTTGTATTTTCTGTTGAAGAAACCTTGACATCTATTCTTTCAATTTTTGTCATTCGTTTTGGAATGGCTTGATGAAAAGATTCAGGTTCAATTGCCGGTTTTTTAAAAGTATTTCGAAAGAAACTTCGTTCGTTTTCTAATTCATCATCCCAGTCAACCAAGGGTTTCCGTTGAATTATTTCTTCTGTTGGTGAGTCTAAAAAAACAGGATCAATGTCTTTAATAAAGCGACTGGGAGTGGCAAAATTACTTTTCCCATTTCGAAAGCGCGATTGTGCATGGCTGATAAAACAACGTTCTTCAGCCCGTGTGATTGCTACGTAAAAAAGCCGCCGTTCTTCTTCTAATTCGCGTTCGCTCTCCACGCTGAATGCTGATGGGAACAGGTCTTCCTCCATCCCTACAATAAATACAACTTTGAATTCTAATCCTTTAGCCGCATGAACTGTCATTAATGTAACCTTGTTTTTATCAGTATCTTTATCGGTATCCTGATCGGTTAAGAGTGAAACTTCAGAAAGAAAATCGGGTAGAAGGGGAGTGTTTATACCTTCCGATTGTCTGTTCTCACAATATTCGTGAATGGCTTTGAGTAATTCTTCCACATTTTCTTTCCGGCTCATATTTTCAGGAGATCGATCGGTGTAAGTATCGCTGACAATGCCTGTAATTTTAATGATACTATTGGCTAAATCATATGCATTTTGGGTATTTATTTGCTGACTAAAAACATCAATCATATTTCGAAATTGGGATAACCTGTTGGCAGTGGGAGCATTTACTGGCAGGTTATATTTAAGTAAATCACTTAGCACCTGCCAGGCACTTACGGCATGATTTTGTGCACATTCCAGCACTTTATTAAGCGTGGTATCGCCAATGCCACGGGCTGGAAAGTTTATGATTCGTTTTAGGGCTTCCTCATCGTTCGGATTCGAAACCAACCGAAAATAAGCAATAACATCTTTAATTTCCTTGCGTTGATAAAACGATAATCCTCCGTAAATTCGATAGGGAATATTTTGTTTCCGGAGCGATTCTTCGATAATTCGCGATTGTGCATTTGTACGGTATAAAATGGCAATATCTCCATATGAATAATGTTCGAAACTTAAATTGTCTATATTTTTAGCGACCATAAAACCCTCTTCATAATCGGTAAAGGTTGTAATGACTTTGATAAGATTTCCTTCTTCTTTTTCCGAAAAGATCTTTTTCTGAATTTGGCGTGAATTCTTATCAATCAGACTATTGGCTGCATTCACAATGGTTTTTGTTGACCTGTAATTTTGTTCGAGTTTGAAGATTCGTGCATTTTTGTACGATTGTTGAAACTGGAGAATATTGTCGATATTAGCACCTCTGAATGAATAAATACTTTGAGCATCGTCGCCTACAACACATATTTTTTCGTGTTCTTCGGCTAATCGTTTAATAATAAGGTATTGGGCGAAATTCGTATCCTGATACTCATCAACTAAAATATATCCGAATCGCTCTTGATATTTATGTAAAATAGCTGGATATTTTCGGAAAAGCAAATTCGTTTGAAGCAATAAATCATCAAAATCCATGGCATCGGCTTGTTTACAGCGATTGCAATAAATGGCATAGATATCTTTGATTAAAGGAATTTGTGCCGCAACGTCGGCTTTGAGAAGTTCGATTGTTGACAAATAAGCTTCGGGGGTGATAAGATTGTTTTTGGCCGATGAAATTCGAGACTGAACCAAGCCGGGTTTATAAACTTTTTCGTCTAATTTCAATTCTTTAATTATGGCTTTTATTAAATTTTTGGAATCAGCCGAGTCGTAGATAGTGAAATTTTTACTAAACCCGATATGTTCGGCTTCCGACCGAAGTATACGTGAGAAAACTGAATGAAAAGTTCCCATCCAAAGATAACGAGCTGTTTTTTCGCCCACCATGCCGGCAATTCGTTCTTTCATTTCGCGGGCTGCTTTATTGGTAAATGTCAGTGCCAGAATGGATATGGGTTGCATACCAGTTTTAAGTAAATAGGCTATTTTATAGGTTAATACACGGGTTTTCCCTGAACCTGCACCTGCTATCACTAATGAAGCACCATCGGTGTATTCAACGGCCTCCCGCTGACTTTCATTCAACTCATTTAAAAATTTCATAAGGTTGTTTTCTGCTTTAATTTCAGAAAAATGATGCGCTTTTGCTGAAAGATCCTGTTTGTTTTGGGGATGTTTATATTCTGAAAGTTCCATATTATTCTGAAATCCTGATATTTATTTGCTTCGAAGAGTGGGTTCGTGCTTTCTTTTTGCAGTCGAGATTTAATTTCGATAAAAGTATTTTTCTTCTTGCAAAGTTAGTAATTTGATTGAATTGTAGCTAAAATAGTTATCAACAACCGTAACTTCGCGAAAAAGCATTAATTTTGTTGGATATTTTTCGAACTTATCAAAACTCTCAGAATTATGAAAAAATTAAGTCAATTTATTTTAAAGTTAGCAGGGTGGAAGACGGTTGTAATGGTTGATGAACCGCCCAAGAGTGTGATTTGTGTTGCTCCGCATACCAGTAATTGGGATTATCCAGTTGGTGAATTATCCTATTGGTCATTAGGACGAAAATCTTCATTTCTAATGAAAAAATCGTGGTTTTTTTTTCCATTAAACTTTGTTTTTAAGGCACTTGGAGGTGTACCTGTCGATCGTTCGAAACGGACTTCGGTTACCGACCAGATGGCTGTCGAGTTTAAAAACAGAGAACGTTTTCATTTGGCAATTACTCCTGAAGGAACGCGTGGGTTGGTTCAAAAATGGAAAATGGGATTTTATCATATTGCAATAAAGGCGAATGTTCCTATTCAGATTGCCTATTTCGATTACGCTAAAAAGGAAATGGGAATTAAAGCTGTTTTTTATCCTACCGGCGATGAACAAGCCGATTTAAAAGTAATTCAGGCGTATTATATCGGTATCAAAGGTCGTTTTCCGGAAAAATTTAATCTGAACTAATTTTTTTAAAGGTTGTTCAATTATAAATAGTTAAATGAAACATGAAAGAAAATATTGAATTGTTGATATGCGCGTAACACCCATTCAGGATCATATTTTTTGGGCAGATAAGGCTGCGAATTTATCCAAAGTGTATAAGCAAATCGCCGATCTAAAAGGTCAAACGGATTTGGTTGTGCTGCCTGAAATGTTTACTACCGGATTTTGTACCGATCAACCTGACCTTTCTGAGACAATGAATGGGGAAACTATGTTTCAGCTTGCTGATTGGGCAAAACAGTTTCAATTTGCAATAACCGGAAGTTTTATTGCTGATGATCAAGGTTCTTTGTTTAATAGGGCATTTTTTGTTTTTCCTTCGGGTGAAATAAAGTGGGCTGATAAGCGGCATTTATTTGGAATGAGTGATGAAAAAACTTTTTTTAAATCCGGTTCAGCTCCTTTGCTCGTTGAATATTCTGAATTTAAAATTCAAGTTTTAGTGTGTTATGATGTGCGTTTTCCTGTGTGGGCTCGAAACGTGAATAACCGGTATGATTTACTGATTTATGTGGCAAATTTTCCCGATCGCCGCATTGCCGATTGGGACATTCTTCTAAAAGCCAGAGCCATTGAAAATCAAACATATGTGTGTGGATTGAATCGGATTGGCATCGATGGATTGGGTATTCACTATAACGGACATTCGGCATTACTCGATTTTAAAGGAAATAGTTTGTTAACTTTTCCTGAAAATAAAACTTCTATTCAAACGTATGCTTTTGATAAGACACCTCTCGATTTATATCGAAAAAAATTTCCGGTATGGCAAGATGCTGATGAATTTGAAATTATCTGAGAATGAATTTATTCGTTTCTGAAATTTCAGTTTTTTCCATTTAAAAGTAAGAATGTATTAAAAGCCTTTACCATTTCGGGTTAAGGCTTTTATAGTTTAGAAAAATAAGTTTCTAAAGCGGGTGAGAGGTTAAAAAATAGAATTAAAAATCCGCGATATGAATTTTATATATGAACTATAATTTGACTTTTTAATTGAATAATAGGTGTTCAAATAGGCTTTAATAAGTACTTTTCAGTAGTTCGTTGAATGAATTGGATAGAAATTGTTTTTTAATCGGAATGGATATTTAATTTATAATTATTGTCGAATGGTCATGTGATTAAAAAGTATTAACGCATTTAATTCGTCGGCTTTTTGTTGTTTTAAAAGCGTATCTTTGTCAATATTTTAAATTTGAAATGAATGGTATTTCCCGAATATATTTTTGAAACCAGCTGGGAAGTTTGTAACATGGTGGGAGGCATCTACACGGTGTTGTCAACCCGGGCAAATACGTTACAGCAATTATTTCCGGATCGAATTGTTTTTATTGGACCTGATAGTTTGAGTATAAATTTTAACCCATTGTTTGAGGAGTCAACTGAACTTTTTCCAGGATTAAAAGCATATTGCCAAGTTGTATATCAGTTGAATATTCGCATTGGACGATGGAATATTCCTGGAAAACCATTGGCATTTTTAGTAGATTTTATGCCGTTGATGGATAAGAAAAACGAAATTTATGGTAAAGTTTGGGAGCAGACAGGTGTCAATTCAATGGCTGCTTACGGTGATTACGACGAATCTTCGATGTTTGGTTATGCTTCAGGAATGATTGTCGAAGGGTTTTACCGTTTTTTTGAATTAAAGTCGTCACAACGGGTGGTAGCTCATTTCAATGAATGGATGACTTCCTTCGGAATTTTTTATCTTCGGGCGCATGTTCCTGAAATAGCCACGCTTTTTACTACTCATGCCACTTCTATCGGAAGGTCGATTGCAGGAAATCACAAACCGCTTTACGATTACTTGAACGAATACAACGGTGACCAAATGGCTTATGAGCTCAACATGGTGTCGAAACATTCGACCGAGAAAATTGCCGCAAATCTTTGCGATTGTTTTACTACGGTAAGTCAGATAACTGCTCGTGAATGTAAACAATTGCTTGGGAAACAACCTGATATTATTACTCCAAATGGTTTTGAACCTGATTTTGTTCCTGATGCAGCATCGTTTGATTTGAAACGACAAATTGCCGTTCAATCCTTGCGTAGAGTGGCTGAAACCCTACTCGGTTATTCGTTACCGAATGATGTCTTATTTATTGGTACAGCCGGTAGATACGAATATAAAAATAAAGGAATCGATACGTTTATTGAATCAATGAAATATCTTTCGGATAAAAAAGATTTAACAAAAACAGTTGTTGCGTTCATTATGGTTCCGGCTAACATTCGCGGTGTCAGAGCCGATTTGATTTCGGCATTGAATCATCCGGAAACGCCCCATGTTTTATCCAATCGGTTTACAACACATGAACTGCATGATTATTACAATGATTTTATCATGTCGGCAATTCATTGGTTTCATTTTGGAAACCTTCATTCTCAACACGTAAAAATTATTTTTGTTCCTTCGTATTTAAATGGATCTGATGGTGTTTTTAATTTTTCTTATTATGATCTATTAATAGGTATGGATTTAACCGTATTTCCTTCCTACTATGAGCCTTGGGGCTACACACCTTTGGAAAGTGTCGCTTTTTCGGTTCCAACGATCACAACTGATTTATCAGGTTTTGGTCAATGGGTTTCGATGGATACACAGGATATTTCGACTGGTGTAGGTGTCATTCATCGTTCTGATTATAACGGATTTGAAGTGGCTACTAATATTGCTGAAATGGTAAAACAATTTGCTGGTTTGTCTGATGATGAGCGCAATAAAATTCGACATTCTGCATGTTCCGTTGCTGAAAAAGCTCGTTGGAAGTATTTTATTAAATTTTATCTCGAAGCTTATGAATTTGCAATTCAACATCTTGATAAAAGATTAATAAATTGAATATTAACGTATTCAGCTCAGTAATTTGATTATATTATTTCTTTGCAAACGTTTGAAATTTTAAAGCACTCATTTCAATTTATTTCAAACTTGATCAAGTATATTTTTATTATTTTTGCAACGGAAATTAGTTTTTTGTGAATAAAAAAGTATTCATCGTTTATTTATATCATTCAATTATGAAAATCAAGGTTAATAATGTTAATGATTCAAATTTAAAGGAAATTACAGTGAAAGCTCATTTACCTGAAAGTTTGAACAAATTAGAAGAAATAGCCCAAAATATATGGTGGTCGTGGGATAGTAAGGCCAAAAGCTTGTTTCGCCACATTGATAAAGAGGCATGGATGGAAGCGCAGTCAAATCCAATCATGTTGCTCAATATACTGAGTTATGAAAAATTAGTAAGTTTGGGCAACGATGTTGAATTTATTAAGAAAGTTGACGATGTATATAACGATTTTATGGCATATCTCAATGTGCCCACAAATACAGTAAATCCTGCTATTGCCTACTTCAGCATGGAATATGGGTTGACAGAAGTTTTGAAAATTTATTCGGGAGGGTTAGGTGTTTTAGCAGGTGATTATCTGAAAGAAGCCAGTGATTGTAACATCAATATGGCTGCAGTCGGTTTTTTGTACAGATATGGTTATTTCACACAATCATTGGCAATGGATGGGCAGCAAATAGCTGTATATGAAGCTCAAAATTTCAATAATCTACCGATAACACAGGTAAAAGATCCGAATGGAGAGCCACTCATAGTTGAAGTTCCTTATCCCGGACGTATCGTGTATGCTTTTGTCTGGAAAGTTGCAGTTGGACGAATTCCACTTTATTTACTCGATACCGATCATGAAATGAATAGTGAATTTGATCGTTCGATTACTCATCAATTGTATGGTGGAGACTGGGAAAACCGGTTGAAACAAGAAATTATGCTTGGCATTGGAGGTATACTCACGTTACGCAAATTAGGAATTAAAAAACAAGTTTATCATTGCAACGAAGGACATGCTGCGCTGATTAACGTACAGCGAATTGTTGAAGTCATGAGCGAAAAGCATCTCGATTTTAATGAAGCATTAGAAGTGATTCGCGCCAGTTCACTTTATACGGTTCATACACCCGTGCCCGCTGGTCATGATAGTTTCGAAGAAGAGTTGTTTCAAAAATATATGAGTGAATATCCCGCTAAGCTTCAGTTAAACTGGGATGAATTTATTGATATGGGACGCGAACGTCCAGGAGATAAGAGTGATAAATTCAGCATGAGCGTTTTTGCCTGTAACACCTGTCAGGAGGTGAATGGCGTTAGCTGGCTTCATGGCAAAGTTTCGCAGGAAATGTTTAATCCACTTTGGAAGGGATATTTCCCGGAAGAATTACACGTGAGTTATGTAACCAATGGCGTACATTTACCAACATGGACATCTTCGGATTGGAAAGCTGTTTACGAAAAATATTTCGGCAAGTCATTTTATGCCGACCAATCGAATTTGAAGATTTGGGAAGGTGTTTATAAAATCCCGGATGAAGTGATTTGGAATACGCGTATCGGGCTGAAACGCAAATTAGTAGAATATATCAAAGATCAGTTTCGTGAAAACTGGTTGAAAAATCAGGGTGATCCTTCGCGAATTGTATCAGTGCTCGAAGCAATTAATCCTAATGCATTGATTATTGGTTTTGGACGACGTTTTGCAACTTACAAACGCGCTCATCTGCTTTTTACCGATTTGGAACGTTTAGAACGTATTGTTAATAATCCGCTTCATCCTGTACAATTTTTGTTTACCGGTAAAGCGCATCCTGCCGATTTTGCAGGTCAAGATTTAATTAAACGAATTGTAAATATATCGCGTATGCCACAATTTTTGGGGAAAATTATTTTCCTTGAAAATTATGATATGCGTTTAGCAAAAAGATTGATTTCAGGAGTTGATATTTGGTTGAATACGCCTACACGACCGCTTGAAGCATCTGGAACCTCAGGCGAAAAAGCACTGATGAACGGAGTTTTGAATTTTTCGGTACTTGACGGTTGGTGGCTCGAAGGCTACGTGAAAGGTGCTGGGTGGGCATTGACTGAAAGACGAACCTACGAAAACAACGAGCATCAGGATCAGTTGGATGCAGCTACTATTTACAGTATGCTCGAAAATGAAATTGTACCGCTTTATTATGCGAAGAATACTAAAGGATATTCTCCTGAATGGATTCAGGTAATTAAGAATTCATTTGCTCAAATCACACCGCGTTTTACTACCAAACGGATGATTGATGATTACATTGCACGTTTTTATACCAAATTAGCCAACCGTTCGGCTTTGTTAGAATCCAATGATTTTGCAAAAGCAAAAGAAATTGCTGCCTGGAAACTGAAAGTTGCTGCCGGTTGGGATAATATTCACGTTTTATCGGTCGATGTACCTGATAAATTGATACATAATCCTGAAGTTGGTGAATTGTACGGTATTAATATTGTGGTTGATATCAATGGAATTAATGATAAAGGTCTTGGTATTGAACTTGTTGCAACAAAATCAGGTAAGAATAATGTGGATACGCTTTATGATGTAGTTGAAATGAAGCTTGTAAATACTGAAGGTTCAATAATGCATTTCAATTTAGAATATCAGCTCAACCGTGCAGGTTCGTTTAAATTTGGATTCCGCATGTTTCCGAAAAACGAAGATTTACCTCATCGACAGGATTTTTGTTATGTGCGTTGGATTTAATACCGTTGGCTACTTTCGAATATATTTCATTAAAAAACTGCCAAAAGCAGTTTTTTAATGAAATATATTCGAAAAACTACGTGGTGTAGCCACTTCAAAATGTACAATTTCGGTAGTAATCGGGTGGTAAAATTCAAGGATAGAAGCATGCAATCCTAATCTTTTGATCGGACTTTGCATGGAACCATATTTTTTATCGCCAACTATTGGATGTCCAATGTTTTCAAGATGTACCCGAATTTGATTTTTACGTCCAGTTTCTAATTCAAGTTCTAGAAGTGAATATTCATCGTTCGATTTCAAGGTTCGATAGTGAGTAATCGCTTGTTGTCCACCATCATTGGTAAAACTTGAATGAATTTTGAGTGATTTGGCATTTTCGGTTAACCAACTTTCGATGGTATCCTTTTCTTTTTCCATTTTGCCTTCTACTAATGCTATGTAAACCCGACGGGTAATGATGCGATGCCAGTTTTCTTGTAAAATAAGCTGAACCTCACGGTTTTTGGCAAATACTATCACGCCCGATGTTTCCCTGTCGATTCGATGTACCACGTAAATTCTGTTACTTGAACCACTTTTCTTAACATAGTTTCTGAGAATTGAAAATGCTGTCGTTTCGTCTGTTTTTCCGGTACTTACGGTGAGTAAACTTTCTTTTTTATCGACAACAATCAAGTATTCATCTTCAAAGATTATGCGGAGTTTGGGATGTGAAAGTTCGATATTTCCCCGTCCGCTCTGAATAATAACGTTATCGTTGACTTGCAGCAATAAATTGAATTGAGTGGAGACTTTGCCATTCACCCTGACTTGTCTGTGTGCCAACAACGATTTGATCGAATTTCGGCTCATTCCTCCCATTTTGGTAAGAAGGAAGGTCATAAGTTCTAATGGCTCAGTAACTTTTAGTTTATTTTCTTTTGGTATCGAAGGGGTTTTTAGTTTATTTCTCATGTTTTTTTTAATAATTACAACGTTGAAATGAGGCTTATTTTAAATAGTTTGCCACTGCTACTGCTGCATTTTCTCCATCAATAGCCGATGAAGTAATTCCCCCTGAATACCCAGAACCCTCACCCGCTGGAAAAAGTCCTTGGACATCAGGATGTTGTCCTGTTTCCGCATTTCGTGGAATTCGTATTGGTGAGGAAGAACGTGTTTCGACACCAACAACTACAGCATCGTTAGTCAGGAATCCGTTCATTTTTCGTCCGAATTTTTTGAAGCCTTCACGTAATCTGGTCGAAATAATTTCGGGCAACCAAAAATGAAGCGGTGATGAAATTAGCCCCGGGAGATAAGAGCATTCGGGTAAATCTGCTGATAATTTGCCTTTTACAAAATCAAGTAATCGTTGAGCAGGAGCTTTTTGTCCTTGACCTCCATTATTTTTAAAAGCCAGATTTTCTACATATTCCTGAAATTTTAATCCTGAAAGTGTTCCATATTGTTGAAATTCTGCAGGAATATCTTCAGGTCGTATTTCGACAACGATCCCTGAATTGGCAAAGGGTGAATTACGTTGTGATACAGACATGCCATTCACTACGATTTCGTTTTGATTGCTGCCTGCAGGTACAATATGACCTCCCGGACACATGCAAAAAGAATAGACTCCGCGTCCATCCACCTGATCGACTAACGAATAGCTCGCTGCGGGCAAATATTCTCCACGGATTTTACTGTGATATTGAATGTTGTCAATTACGGCTTGCTTGTGTTCAACACGTACACCCATGGCAAAACCTTTTGATTCTAATGCAATACCTTGATGATGGAGCATTTCGAAAATATCATGAGCTGAATGTCCAGTGGCTAAAATTAATGCTTTGGCTTTAAAAATACTTCCATCGGCAGTTTTGCAGCCTGTTACTTTTGCGTTTTGAATTAAAATTTCGATAAGCTTCTGTTCAAAATGAATTTCACCCCCACAAGAAATAATGGTTTTGCGTATATTTTCCACCACTAAAGGCAATTTATCAGAACCAATATGTGGATGTGCTTCGTACAAGATTTCTTCGGAAGCTCCGTGATAATGAAAGATTTCAAAAATTCGATCCGTATTTCCTTTTTTTTTCGAACGTGTATATAATTTACCATCCGAAAATGTACCTGCACCGCCTTCGCCGAAGCAATAATTAGATTCACCATTAATTCCTTTGTTCCTGTTGAGAAGCGCTATATCTATTTTTCGCTCATGAACTGATTTGCCTCTTTCGAGAATGATCGGTTTTAGTCCTGACTCTATGAGTTTCAGACCGGCAAAAAGGCCAGCGGGTCCCGCACCAATTACCAAAACTTGTGGTTGATCGCCAACAAAATGATAATGAAAAGCTTGCTGTTGATATGTGGGTGCAATTTCGTCCCAATAGACCTCAACTGAAATATTAATTTTAGGTAAGAAAGATCGAGAATCGATGGATTTTCTAATAGTTCTTAACCGTGTAATTCGCTTAACGGCAATTTCTAATTTATCGGCTACAATTTTTGTTAAGAATCCCGGTTTTGCTGCTTGTTCTGGTGTTAAAATAAGTTGAAGTTCCTGATGCATGGTTCATAGCTACTAATTGTAGACAAATGTACGGAATTAAAATGGATTATAATTCGTTTTCAATTTGTTCAGAGAAATTATTTTTTATACTATTAAAGTATTGAAATGTAATGATATATAGTAATTTATTATTTCTAAATTGAAATAAATCTGTCGAAACGGGTTGCCTACCATTTTTCATTTATACATTGAAATAAATCAATGGCTTTGTATTCGTTTAGTACTTAAAATCAATTGATCACTGTAAAATGCTGATTTTCTTACCTGAATTTATATTTTTGTAAAAATTTGTTTTTGAAACATTCATTATGAAGCGCAATCGGAATTTCATTAAAAAAACGTACCTTTGTGGTTTAAAGATTGACAAATTATGAAATTTGAAGAACTTCCGCTTTGTAATGCTGTATTAGACGGACTGGATGCAATGAATTTTAAAGAAGCTACGCCCGTTCAAGAGCAAACAATCCCATTGATTTTACAAAAACAGGATGTAATTGCATGTGCTCAGACCGGTACAGGAAAAACAGCTGCATTTATTTTACCACTTCTACACAATCTCCAGGCAGAACATCATTCCGAGGATAAGGTAAATGCTATTATTATGGCTCCTACGCGTGAATTGGCGCAACAAATAGACCAGCAGATGGAAGGATTTTCTTATTT
>JAJYBB010000030.1 GCA_021779195.1 Bacteroidota bacterium
GACGCACGCAAAATGCTACAAAATCGTTGACAGTAACAGAATTATCTTGAACGGTAGGATAAAAGCGGGTGAAAGTTATGGCATTGCTTGTCGCTTTGTCTTTGTAATTAATATTACTTCCTTTGTCTACCCAGTTGGTGCTAAAATAGCCATCCGTACCTGTCGAAAATGTTGCTAATTGACCTGTTGTCCCTAAACCAAAAGGCCAGGTTATTAAAGAAATCGTATCCACTTCAATGGCATTCGAACTGCCGGGCATAAAATTCTGCTTACCAGTTACAGGTATTGCAGATGCTTTTTTTGAGTCAATCTTTTTAAATTCAGTCGAAGATTGACTTCCGAATGAAGCAAATTGAGCCCAAATTCCCAGTGGGATAAGCCATAGGATTTCTAACATAAAACCTTGCTTGAAATATTTTCTCATAATATGTATTATTTAATTGATTTAATAGGTTGCATTCAGCTTATAATATCAAGCTATTCAATAAGACTTATTAATGAGGTTTTTACAAGATTTTCTGCCGTTAATCGGACAACATAAACTCCAGAATTCATTTTTTCTGTTCTTGCATCAACCTTTGTAAAGTTTTGACCATACACATTTTTGAATGTCAACGTTTTGAACAGACAACCATCTGTTGAGTAAATGTCGATTTTCACATCAGATTGCTGCGGTAAAGTATATTTAATGAAGAAAGATGATTTGCCCGGATTAGGGTACACGCTAAACTCAGCATCCGAATTTGAATTTTTAACATCAATATTATTTGTAACCATTTGAGGTTTGAATGAAAACCAATTCAAGCGTGAACTTGTCGTGGTTGAGGTTCCTTTAAATACCAGATAGATATCGTGAATACCTGTTATTGAGTTAAGATTACATGAGTCGGTAATGTAATTTGAAATACTCCCGGTGTTACTTAGGTTTGCCGTGCCGGCAACAAAACCTGATAAACTATCCAACACAATGCTAATGCTGCTATTATTGATGACCGAAGCTTGCCGTACTTTGAATTGAAACGCTCCTTTGTCGAAATTAAAGTTCTTGTAAACCACATTGCTGTTGTTTACCAATGAATCGATACAAAGTCCGCCTTCGCTGCAAGCTTTTAGCATTACAGTTGCAGTTTTATTCTCATAATCTTCAGCCTCAATTTGCATATACGGATTTTGGCGATAAGTAGTTGAAACTGTCCCGGCGGTAGCGATGATCGTTGAATTCAATCGAAGATCTTGCGACGAACTTCCCACAGATAGATTCACCAAGCCATCTTCAACTTTAAATGAACGACTGACAATATCGTAGTATTGTAAATCGTCGTATTTCAATCTAAAACTAACGGTTTTTGTTTCGCCTGGTTGGAGTGATATACGTGAGAATCCTTCTAATTGTTTGATGGGGCGTACCATTTTCGTAGAGGGGAAATTAATATATAACTGAGCAACTTCATCGCCCGCTCTTGAACCTGTATTGGTAATATCGGCTGTAACATCAATTGTGTTTCCTGCACTCAATGATGGTGCACTTATTTTCAGATTGCTGTAACTAAAGGTGGTATAGCTCAATCCATATCCGAATGGGTAAAGCGGAGTGCCATTAAAATACATGTAGGTACGGTTGTTTTGAATGTTGTAATCGAATTTCGAAGGTATATCGTTTACAGATTTATACCAGGTGGATGCTAATTTTCCTCCCGGGTTATAATCGCCAAAAAGCACATCGGCTATGGCGGTTCCTTGAGCTTGTCCATCGTACCAGACGGTCAGAATTGCAGGCAAATTATCTTGCTCCCAATTTACAGCCAGTGAAAATGCATTTATAAGGACAAGAGCAGTATTTGGATTTGCCTGATAAACAGCTTGGATTAATTGGTCTTGTGCTCCGGGCAAGCCTATGGTTGAGCGGTCGGCACCTTCACCTCCGGTACTCATGTCAGTCCCGCATGTCAATACAACAACTTGAGCTTTTTTTGCAATTGCCACAGCAGCATCAATGTCAGCTTGCGAAGCAGGTCCGTTTACGCTTGTTCCAAATGCGTAATATATCGTTTTATTCCCATTTGTATAACTGTCTGGAGTTATTGAGCCAGTAGCGCTATTATAAAATTTGAACCAATTCAGATTAAACAGATACCCTGAAGTTGCACCTGTAAATTTTAAATATATTTTATGCTTACCACTCAACCCGCTCACATTGCCTGATACAGTAGTCCATACTTGCCATCCTCCTGTACCTGCTACCGAAGCAGTACCAACAACTGTTCCGGAGGTTGGGTTGTCAATTAATATTTGAATAGTTCCACCTGCTGAATTGCTTGCCACACGAAAATCAACTTTGTTGATATTACTTGCAAAATAAATTGAGTCATATCCTGCATAAGAATTATTTTTGATATAGCCAATCTCAGAACCCCCTTCACCACAGGCTTCCGTTTTAGGTCCACCCGAAAGAGTTGTGGCAGTTTCTGCTTCAATAGTCCCATCGGAAACATCAATGCCCATTTTGGTGGCAATGCCCTGAAATGGACTGATACTTACAGCTGGAGAACCGCTATAATCGCCTAAAGAAACTGCTTTGGCATTTGGACCGATCACGGCAATCGACTTAATGGTATCATTTCGAAGAGGTAAAAATGAATGTTGATTTTTAAGTAATACAATTGCCTCTTGTGCGGCTTTTAAAGCCAACTCGCGGTTTGCCTGGCAATCTAATCTGCTTGAAGGAATTGATGTATACGAAACGGAAGACGGAGCGTCAAACTCGCCTAATAAAAATCGAGCTTTAAACACCCGCACCAAAGCAGAGTCAAGATTCGCTTCATTGAGCAATCCTTTTGATATGGCATCGTTTGTATAGTTTTGGTAAGTATACTGACAGTTCAAATCGGTACCACTTCGAAGTGATACCACTGTTGCATCGGTCAATGTAGGTACATATTTATGATTGACACAGACATCTGAAACAGCATCACAATCCGATACTACAAAACCATTAAAACCCCATTCTTTACGAAGAATATTGGTTAACAATGTGCGATTGGCAGGACAAGGGACGCCATTTACAGCATTGTAGGCACTCATTATGGAATAAACTTTTCCTTCTTGAACGCAAGCTTTAAAAACCGGTAAATAATATTCCCGAAGGCTGCGTTCATCAACATTGGAAGAGGTGCTTGTTCGTCCTTGTTCTACGTTGTTACAGGCAAAATGTTTGGCTGTTGCTACCGTTTTAAGGTATTTGGGATCATTCCCCTGCATTCCCCGAATATAATTCACGGCTAAACGTGAAGCCAGGTAAGTGTCTTCACCTAAATTTTCTTCTTCGCGACCCCAGCGTGGGTCTCTATCCATATTAACTACCGGACACCAATATGTCAACCCTTGTCCACTGATATTGTTTCTTACCCGCGCTTCGTCTGAAATTACAGTGGCAATATTAAAAATCAATGTACTATCCCAGGTTGCTGCTAATCCGTATGGTTGTGGGAATGAGGTTGCTAACCCTTGACGGGCAACGCCGTGCAATCCTTCATTCCAATAATTGTAACTTTTTATTCCTAAACGGCTAATAGCAACCGATTTATGACCAAGTTGCGATATTTTTTCAGACAATGTCATTTTCGAAATCAAATCTTTTACTCTTGTATCGATAGGCAACGTGGTATCGAGGTATGGATCTACGGCTTTGACCGAAATTAAGTTAAAAGTAAATATGGAAAAAAGCAAAAGAAGTTTGTTTGTTCGTTTCATAATATTAATAAAATAATAGAGTTGCAATTTTGTTTTGTTTTTAAAAGCCACTTCCAAAAAGTTATCAAATATTTTAGTGTTTAAAATGCTTTTCTTAAAAACTGTAGCATATATTTATAAGTCAGGTCGTACCATGGATGAAAGAACCAAAACGAGTGAGGTGTATCAGGAATGGTATACGATTTTGTGTAAATCCCGTTTTGATGCAAAATGTCCATCATTTCGTCCTTCCCTGCATGGAATCGGGGAATTGAACTTGTAATAAAAATGATTGGTATTGAATGTTTATCGACATAAAATGCCGCTGAAGCCTGTTTCCAGATTAAGGGAATATGATCGAATGTACCACCCAGCCATAAAACATCCGCAGAATTAGGTTTTCGGGGATTGTTCAACGAATTTGGGGCTAAAAAATCAACTACTCCATCGATATCAATGACTGCCTGAACTGTTGAAGTGCATGTTGGTCGATCCGATAAATTTTCGAAAATTTGATTAGAGTTTGACATCCCGACCAATGCAGCCAATTGACCACCAGCCGATTCACCTTCGATAGCAACTTTTGATGTATCAATGCCGTATTTTTTTGCATGAACTTTCAACCACCTGATAGCTGATTTTATATCAAATACAGCTGCTGGATATTTTGCCTCGTTCGATAGCCGGTATTCAACTGCCACCGAGACATATCCATTCAATGCAATTTGTTGTGCCATAGGTCCTTCCATAGATTTATCGCCCGAGAGCCAACCTCCTCCATGAATCATAACTAAGGCGGGGTAAACACCCTGTTTTGCTGGTCTGTAAATATCTAAATGCAGTGCTCGAGATCCATTTTCATTCGATATTGATTTATAAATTATATTTTTTTCCATTTTCAAATCGGGACTTGCAATGGCTTTTGCGATTTTTATTTTCGGATACTTTTTCTTTAATTTCATATAAGTCTGATAAACAGTATATGATGTATCTTTCTTTATTGGTTGAGAAAATACATTCAAGCTGTGAAATAAAAGAAAGACCATAAAAATTAACGATAATAGTGTTGAATTTTTCATCCTAAATGGAAGTTGTAATATTAGTTACTATATTTTTATGTACCGGAAATGGAAGTGTCATTTTAAATTTCTAACTATGCAAATATTATAATAAGCATTTTATTTTCAATTGATCGTTTTGGAGCTTTGAGAATGAGTGTGTTTTTGAACTTTCGAAAGATGTTTCATCTGAATTTCAAAGGATTCCAATTATCTTTACCTGATAATATATTTTTGATATTATATTGTTTTGCTTCTTTATCGCTCAGGGCACGCAAGCCTACCCACTTCGATCGGTGAGTCATTTCAGCTCCAGCACCTGAATTTTTATATTCGTATAAATGCAAATCGGAATTTGTGGCTGCATAATCCATTCTCCAAGTAGTATTCCATCCTAAAGGGTTAATATTCTTGCACATATCACAATATAACCAGGCAACCTTAGGGTACGCATGCCATGGACGACCCAATGCAATGCTTTGATGGTCATCTTCTTTTCTTGGACTATTTGTTTCAAATGTGATTTTACATTTGAAAAATACAAAGCCAAAAGGTTGATTTTGAGGAGTTGAAGGAGCTGTTATCCAACCACCCCCAAAACACTTTATTTCGCATTCATCAAAAAATGCAATGCCAGCTCCATAAATAAAATCGGTACGACCCACTATAAGACAGTTTTGAAAATAACTTCTTGAACCTGCCGTCCACAAGTAAATGGTATCCTGATAACCTATAAAAGAACAATTGACAAACGTGTTTTTATCAGCACAAACAGTTATAGCAAGCGCTTGTCCTACCGGTCCGGCAGTATTTCTGAATGTAATATTTTCAGCTCTAAAACCATTTCCGTAAACAGTAATTGTCGCTGACGTGCGGATATTTAATCCTGTCCATTTTGCCGCATCTTCAGCAGGACATTTATTATTAAGTCCGTCCTTGCAATCGTAAATATGATAACTAATGACGGTTTTGTCGCGGTTTTCGCCCAAAAAGGTAATATTTTGTTTGTCCTCAGGTACTATTAATTTTTCAGTTTGGTACTCTCCGTTTTTAATCAGTATTATCGTTCTTTTCTTCTGATTCGGTTTTACGGCATCGATTGCATCTTGAATTTTTGTAAAGTTACCGCTCCCATCCAAAGCCACAGTAAATGTTACATCATTTGTTTTTGTAGCATTTGCTGCCAATGCGAAAGTAATGAGTAGAAAAATTTGGATCGTATATTTTCGTTTCATGAGCAAAAAAAGAATCAATATATTAATGAATTAAACTATTTTACAGATGCTTCCATTGGTTGGATGTAGATATTTTTCGAGTCAGATCCTGAAATTTGAACGGGTGATTTTAAATTAGCAGGAAAAGTAAAATGATCGGATTTAAAATTCTTAACATTATCTAATTTAAGAGCAGGTCCCGACTGGGGAACAATTTGAACATTTTTAAAATTTACTCCGTTCGATTCAACGATTTCAGCTCCAGTTCGCGATGTGATGCACGTGTTTTCAACTTTGATATTGCTGATATTCATTTCGGGCAATCCATTAAAAAACATTGCTCTGCCGGCATTTACTGATATGATGTTGTCAACGAAGATATTTCGAAAAATAGGTGTTGCTTCTGAAACGGAAGGAATTTCGGTAGTCGGTTTTTCCACCGAACTTTCGTCGGCAGTTTCAGTTGCCGATTTTCCACCATAATACAAATCGAATAAAAACGAATCGGTTACAATATCATACATGCTGATGTTCTTTACAAAAATATTCTCAACGATTCCTCCTCTACCCCTATTACTTTTAAATCGAAGACCGACATCAGTGCCCATAAACTGACAGTTGGTAACCGATACATTTCGTACACCACCCGACATTTCACTCCCAACCACAAATCCTCCGTGTGCCTTAAAAACCTTGCAATTGTCTACAATTACATTTTCTGATGGTTTTGCCCGAAGACGTCCTTCTTCATCTTTGCCTGATTTCAAACAGATGGCATCATCGCCCACATCAAATGAAGAATTGACTATTAAAGTATTTTTGCAAGATTCCAAATCAATGCCATCTCCGTTTTGTGCGTATGCAGGATTTTTTACCGTAATGCCATCGATAATAAGATTTTCACACAATAGAGGATGAATATTCCAACTCGGAGAATTTTCGAACAAAACGCCTTGTAACATTACATTTTTACAATCAACAAAGCTGATCATTACCGGACGAAGAAAATCTTTGATCGAATCCCACTGATTATCATTTAATTGATTTTGAAGGTAATTAGGATTTTTATCAATCATCAATTCGGCTTTCAACGATTTTTGTGAAGGGAACCAATAATCTGGAGTTTTTAAAACGCCACCCGATCGAATGACAGATTTCCAAAAAGCATCTGTAACCTTTAATTTTTTCAAAGGACGCCAAACTTGTCCTGAACCGTTGATCGTACCTTGCCCGGTGATGGCAATATTTTGGAGATGCTGCCCCGAAATTGGTGATTGACAACGACGGGTTTCAGAACCTTCGTAAGAGGCTTTTACAAGCGGATATGCATTATAGTCGGTGGTAAAAATAACCAAAGCTCCTTTTTCTAAATGTAAATTTATATTCGAACGAAAAGTAATGGGGCCTGTGTACCACACGCCGAACGGAACTATTAGTGTGCCACCTCCTTTATCTGAGAGAGTTTTCATTGCTTTTTCAAAAGCGAATGTGTTTAAAAATACGCCGTTCCCAATACCGCCACAATCAGTTATTGAGATGCTGTTTTGCGGAAAAATCGGTTTTTGAACCTTTTCCATTTTAAACGGCAGATCTTTATATAAATACTCGTACAGATAATTTTCTGCATAACAATTAATTGCAAGCAATAAAAAGGAAAGGATAGCAAACTTGGTTTTCATAAGCTGTTTCATTCAATTATTCAAAAATTTAGTAAAAGGATATATAGGAGAACGATTTCAAATCGTTCTCCTTAATTAAAATTGATTTACAAATTACTGATTACCACCAACGTGGATCGCCAATTTTATTTACAAGCTTTGAGTTAGTTACTTTAAAATTGGAATGTGTCGGATCGGCAAAAATGACATTGGTCGTAGCCCCAAAATCAACAAGATCGTTGATGGGCGCCACGAAATCGGTGCCAGCCGTATTTAATGTCCATGTTAAATCAGTTGCTCTATAACTATTTGTTATTGTTATATTTGCGCAGGAACTTCGCATACCATTGGCAGTGGCAGCTCCTCCAGCTCCGAAAAGACTATTCGTAATAGTAATTCCTCCTGGAATGGTGTTGCCATTATAATCGAGGATATAATTGGTCGTAGTAGTTGGCGAATAACAAGTAGTCAGATTCTGAAGTGTTATTGAATTTATTCCCAATGTTTTACCACCTACAAATACTTTTTCGGAATGGGCAACCGTAGTGTTCTTTATTAAGATATCGCCGATATACGAACCATCATTTCCATTGTTTATTACGCCATATCCTGCTATTGAGTCTATAAAACAATTATCGATAATCATAGTCTTAATTGAACAGGTTGTTTGCATTCTGATGGCACCGCGCTTATATTTTAAATTACAATTTTCCAAGACTAAACTATCTAAATTTCCTCCCGGCTGGTTGAAATTCAAAGCATAGGTAGCTCCGTAATAGCCTGAAGTTTTGAGTTTTGTAGGACCTTCGGAGAAGAAAACTTTTTCAAAACGTAACTTTCCAACGTTGGTTGCAGCTTTTACACAAAAACTCCCATCCATAGCCAAAATTGCTTTTCCATTGAAACTCAAACCTGTAACAATATTCATCGATACCGGAATTTGAAGTCCAACAGTAATATTATAAACAGTTCCACCTGAAAGTATCAAATTTAATCCGTTGGGGTGGGCTGCCGATATGCTATCGATAAATGTTTGTGAAATTAGGGTTGTACTTACATCATTGGAATAATTTCGTAAATCTACAATATCTCCGCTGAAAACTTGGGAATTACTTGTTTTGAAAATTTTCTTTCCCATGTAATTATTATCTTGAAAAATCTTTACATAATATGAAGTCGCAGGCTGAAGTCCTGAAATAATTTTCATACCTGCCTGATTATCATTTGCATCCAAAGTAACGCTTTTGTAAACGGAATCTTTTGTTACCATCACATCTATTCTTGTGTAAACGATCGAATTTACCGTCCATTTCACTCGAATCGAATTGTCAATCACATCGGATGATGCGGGTGCGGTGAGGAATGTGGGATAGTCTAAAGTGGTGATGTCCGGAAGCGTATAAAAATCTGACCGAATGGTATCACCAGTCGATAAGATACTGTCGCCAATGGAGCGCATGCGGATTTGATAATGGGTATCGTAATCCAATCCTGAAACAAGATGGATGGTACTATCAGTTCTATCGGTACGGAGGATTGTTTTAAATGAATCGACCGACAATTGAATTTCATACGAAATAGCACCGGTATATCTATCCCATTGAAGATTAATCCATGTTCCGCTATACGTGGCTTTTTTCACTATTGGACGAAACAGCCGATTGGGATTTCCTAAAAATTTCTCATCATTACAGCTTATGAATAGAGCTGAGCCAATTAAAATGAAGAGAAGAAGGGATTTAAATTGAATTGTATTTCTCATTTTATTTCTCATTTTATTAGTTTGAACTTGTAACAAGCCCATAACCATCATTAGTCAGATAATTACTTTTAGCAACGGTTTGGCTTGAAATAGGCAATATATATGGCACCGCACCAATACCTGTCGGGTCGAGGTAACCTCTCCAGCATCTGGTGGTGTAATCTGCTGAACTATATGTTATTGTTCCATCTGTGGCAGTTATTTTTTTATAGAGTGATTTACACCAATCGACGGTTGAATAATTTGTCCAACTTGCTATCAGGTCGGATGCAGGTTGATAATAATCGTTTAAAAATATGGCGGTTCCATTTGGATTTTGATAATAGAGTTGAACCGCTAAATTGGCATATTTTGCAACTTCGGGCTTATCTAATTCTAATCCGTTCGCAGCTTTTCCCATATTATCTAAATTCGCTTCTGTTTCTACTATTTTCTTACCATACAGATTCCAACGAACCAAATCGAAACGACGAAGTCCCTCTCCGCCAAATTCCCATGCACGTTCATCGACAATGGCATTAAAAAATGCATCTTTAGTTGTCAGGCTATCTACGTAGCCTTGAACTTTGGCTGCATAATCACCATTTTTAAAAGCACGGGATCTAACTTTTGCAAGCATATCTTTTGCTAATGGAGTAGGTCCGTTCAATTCATTCTCAGCCTCAGCCAACATAAGCATTACATCCGAATAACGCATCAAAGGCCAGTTTATTCCGGTACCTTTCGATGAAGATGCTCCGGGTGAACTTGGCAAGAATAACCGGCACCATTTTCCAACCGATAAAGAGGTAATGCCTCCAACTGATTGTTGTGTATCAGAAGTATAACTAATTCTAGAGCAGGTTACATCGCGTCGTGAATCCTGTGGATCAAACGAAAAATAGTAGGATGGTGTCAACCCAACTTGAATGGTTGTTGTACCTTTCGAACTTGCAGAAACCGGAATGCCGATACACCAGCCAACGTCGCCACCACCATTTGTATTGCCGAATGCTACTTCGTACAGAACGTCATCATTTGTGGGTTTAATCCATTGATTTTCATTCATAAATACGGTTGCAAAATTTGGATTCAGGCTATGTTTGTTGAAACTTATAAGATACTGAGCGTAATCTTTAGCCATTTGATAATAGTCTGAAAAGGTGCGAGCTGTTTTTTGAGTACCGTTAATTGTGTATGTAACAGCCAGACTATCATTGTGAGCAACATCAAGATAATCATCTGCTCGTTTCATTTCACCGCTTTTGGTCATGCCATATCCGGCTCGGAATAATGACAGCCGTACAATCATTCCGAGTGCAAATTCACGATTCATTCGTTCAATGCCATCGCTGAATTCATCAGCAAAATACATATCTCCTTCGCAATTTACAAGATCCTGAATCATACCTGAATAGATTATATTTTTATCCGTTTTCGGTACATCTAATTGCATTCCTGCCTGAGCGGCTTTTCTGAAATATGGCACATCGCCCCAGAAATTGCACAATAAAAAATATCGATAAGCTCTCAAACAATAACTTTCGCCAAGCAGCATTTTCATGTCTTTGTCCTTTGCGACCGGACTTTTTTGAATGCCTTCGATGCACTGATTTGCACGGTCGATGGCTAAATAATTATCTTGCCAAGCAGAATAAATATCTTTGAATCCAGTTAGGTTGCCTGCTTGAAGCGACCAAATATCACGACGTGATCCGTCGGGGAGTGCCCCCGGTGCAATTGCTTCTACATCTGTATTTTGCATCCATACTGACGACATTCGGGAGGTATACGAATCTTGTGCAAATAATGCATATACACCTAAAACCATCTTTTTGGCATCGCCCGAGTTTGAAAAAACATAGGTTTCATCAAAATTCGATAAAGAGGTCGGCTGAAGGAAATCACTACAAGACGTGAATGACACCAAAGCCGAGAGAATAATTATATATATTTTATTGATTTTCATAAAGATATAATTTTATTGAAATTAAATTAGAAAGTCAGATTGATTCCAAAAGTCCAAGAAAAACTCTTTGGATAAGAAGAATAGTCAACTCCCGGAGTTAAACCCGAGGTAGAACTTCCTCTGATTGGAGTACTAACTTCAGGGTCGTAGCCACTGTAATTTGTTAGAATCCACAAGTTGTTCAGGTTGCAATAAAATCGCAGCTGGGTACAACTAAACTTTCTGGTAATGTTTTGAGGAACGGTATAACCGAAAGTCAAATTTTGCAGGCGAAGGAAAGAACCATCCTCAACTGCCCACGAACTTGGCAAAACGGTAGCATTGCCAAACGAAAATGGCGACCAATATTCTTTGGCATTAGCTCCTTCGTTCATTTGTGCCAGTGTAGCCAAATCGGTAACAATGGTACCATCGGCAGCTAAATAGGTGTATCTGTTGTTTTGACTCATGTATGCCAATAGATTTGAATTGGTAGTACGATACGATTGTGAAGAGACAATTTTGTTTGCATTATAAATCTTATTTCCATATACATAATTGAAAAACACAGAAATATCAAAATTGTAGATTTTGCTGTTAAACCCAAAACCTCCGGTGAAAGCAGGAGCTGTTTTGCCGATTATGGTTCTGTCATCATCGTTTACAACACCGTCGCCATTCAAATCTTTATATTTTGCAGTACCGGGTCGAACGCCTATAACGCCACCTAACATGCCAATATTTGGTACGCCTGGTTTTAAAATATATTTTTTAGTTGTCGGGTCATAGGATGAGAAGTCGTTAGTAGTGTAATACCCATCGCTTACCCAACCGTAAATTAGTCCAACCGGTTGACCTACTTGGACATGATAATCGTAATATCCTTTCAGGTCAGTGCCTGCCCAGCCGGAAGAATATTCTTGATATGTGATTCCATTTGCTAATTTATCGACATTGGATTTGTTGATTCCAATGTTAAATGTTCCTGACAGACTTACGTTTTTCGTTCTAATAATGTCTCCATTTAAAGTAACTTCTACGCCTTTGTTTGAGGTTTGACCCACATTCATCATGGTAGAACTGTAACCAGGAGCCACAATAGGAATTTTTATCAACAAATCTTTTGTTGTATTTTGATAATACTCAACTGTACCGTTAATTCTTTCGTTAAATAGCCCAAAATCCAACGCAATATTCTGAGTAAAGGTAGTTTCCCATTTAAGTTTTACATTTGGCAATTCTGAATTTGAAGTTGCCCAATAATTATTTTGAATATCGCCTAATCCATACGTTTTAGAAGCGTTAATACTGTATGTTTTTTTAAATTGAGTAGATCCGATACGGTCATTCCCGGCAACTCCATATCCTGCTCTCAGTTTCAAGTCGGATAACCAATCTTTTAAATTGACTATAAATGGTTCTTCTATAATTCTCCATGCGCCAGATAAGGCAGGAAAATAACCCCATTGATTAACAGGAGCAAATTTTGAAGAACCATCGGCACGGAAAGTAGCCGTAAGCAAATATCGATCTTTAAAGTTGTACTCTGCACGTCCAAAAAATGACAGCTTGTTGTCGGGAACAGACACATAGCTTGTAAGATTTTTGGTTGGACCGCCAAGTGCAATGTTTGCAAAAATCTTTTCAGGTGTTAAATCAGTACCGAAACCGGTTGCGTACATATAATTGTTATTATAACTATAACTATTGGTTTCTTGACCTACTAAAATATTTAACTTATTGTCGGATCCAAAGCTGGTATTATAAGTAACAATGTTGGCAAGTCTCAAACGGGTTGAATTTGTTTTCGTCCAATCTACCAATGGATTCCCATCGACGTACGATGCATTGGTAGTATATTGACCCCAATAATCTTTATTTTGGTTAAAGCCAAATTCATAACCTCCTTCAATTCTGTACGATAAGTTTTTTAGAATTTTCCATTCCAAACTTCCCGTAAAATTGAAAATATCTTCGTTTCGTTGCTTCCAATATTGGGCTGCCTGCTGAGTTAACGATAGGTTACTTCGAACCCATTGGTCATACTCATCGCTGGTCATTAAAGTTGGATCAACAGTCGTCATGCCACTTAATCCTTTTACTGCTGGCGATGTAACAGCCTGTGATGTACGTATTTTATAGGTTCCACCCGAAGATCCTGAACCATTTACTTCGGTATCGGCAAGTCGGAAATTGAAATTTGCAACTAAATTTTTGGAAATCTCATGAAAGAGTTTAAAGTTGGTTGTAAATCGGTTGTAATTATTGTTTTGCATTAAACCGCCATCGAAATTATAGGTGGTGCTGAGCGAAAACTTTGTTTTTTCGTTTCCACCTGTTAACGTAATATTTTGTTGCTGCGAAACCACACTTGAACCGAACATATCGTTTTGCCAATCGTGTCCTTTTTGATATTTATATAATTCAAGATCGTCCAACACACCAAAGTTTTGTTGGAAACTCGAAATAGCATCGGCACCTTGCAACGCGGCATACTCATAATTGAGTTTTACGTATTCATACGGATCGAGAACGGCTAATCGTTTTGATAATTTTTTGGTTTGAATAAAACCATTGTACGATACTTGTGTTTTTCCTCCTTTAGCCGATTTGGTAGTGATAATCACAACCCCGTTTGCACCTCGCGATCCATAAATAGCCGTAGTCGAAGCATCTTTCAATACATCAATGCTCTGAATATCAGTTGGAGAGATGTCATTGATATTGCTTGCAGGAAATCCATCGACAATATACAATGGAGTGTTATCGCCGGTAATTGAACCGCCTCCACGTACCCGAACAATCATTTCAGCATCGGGCGAACCATCAGCGGTTGTAATCTGCACACCGGGTATGCGCCCGGTTAGAGCTTCAGCAGTTCCGGTTACCGGAATGTCCTGAAGCGCTTTTCCGCTTATGCTTGATACTGAACCCGTCAAATTGGCTTTACGCACTGTTCCATAACCAATTACAACTACTTCATTCAAACTTTTTAAATTGTCTTCTAATGAAATATCTAATTTATTATCAGTAATGGGCACTTCTTTAGTTGTCATACCGACATAGCTTATAATAAGCGTTTTAGAATTTGAAGGTACATTTATAGTAAATTTACCATTGAGGTCGGTTGCCGAAACGATGGATGTACCTTTCACTTTTACGGTAGCGCCAATTATTGGTTCGGCTTTTGAGTCTTTTACAATTCCGGTTATCATTTTATGCTGTGCCGAGAGCTGGGAAGAGCATAAGACAAACAGTCCGATTAAGAAAAGACTTCTGCATGTCCAATTTTTAATTTTTTGCATGTTCACTGATGATTTTTAAATGATTAGATGTCTGGATTAATTCTTACTTATTTTCTGAACGAACTGTTGTCCGGTATTGGTAGTAGCTTCAACAAAATAAATACCTACTGAGAGTTTATTTAAACTGCATGAATTTGTGTTAGTTAGATGAACAATGGTTTGTCCGGAAATATTAATCACCCGAACTTTTGCATACACTTGGTCAAGGTAAATAATGTCGGAAGCCGGATTGGGGTACACTTTAAATTTTGTTTGAATTGAATTATTCACAGCTGTATTTGTTTTATAGCCCCGCGGATCGCCAATGGTATTGAGCTGAGTTGGAAAAGTTGAAACCACATAATTTTGGTTCATCGACAATGAATCAACGGTAACCATCCCAAAACCCGACCATGAAGCAGATGTTTTATCAGGTTTAACGAGTGGAACAATTTTCGAAGCAAATAAATGAGGGCAAATGATAGAATTGCTTAATGAGAAAGTCCCGGCGGAAGCTGAAAAATCGATTACATTTTTTAATAATGTGTCGGAAGCAGCCGTTGTAATTCCGGAGAATGAAACGATGGAATTACTTACGGTTAAGTTTGAGCCTGCAGGAGATTTAAATGCGATCATGGATTTAGAAGCAGTTTTGCTGCAATTGAAAATAGTAACATGATCAATTAATAGATTCAGGGCAGTAGATGAATCTTCGGAATATAATACACTGCCAAGTCCATTCGTTATGGTGGTATTTCGTATGGTTATGTTCGAAACCTTTGCCGTTTTTAAACCAATAGTAGCATACGATGTACTTACTGAAGTGGCATTGCTGATGATACAATTATCAATCACAATTTTATTTATCGTGGCGATATTCGTGGTATTGTCGGCACGAATTAATCCGCGACCAAAGTTAAGTGCTTCGCAATTAACCATCACGATCGAGTCGATAGTTGCAACTTCGGCAACGGCTTGGATTCCATATTTCGAATCGGTATTCGTTGTTTGGGGAGTTGTAGGGGTGTCATAATAGAATTTAATACCTTCTACTCGTAAAGATGAGTTGTTTTTGAGTATAAAACCCAATTTCAAGGTTGGTTTTGAAACTAATCCTGATGCTGCTTTCACGGTTATGTGCTTTGTAACGGTAAGTGCAACTTGAGTTAACACTGAGTCGCATTGTCCGATAATGATGACATCACCATCGGCTGCATTGGCAACTGCGGTACCTAATGTGGCAGAAGAATAAACGGTTGTTTCAGCTCCTTTCAAGTTGAACGAACTCAAGGCAATGATTGCCGATAGAAGTAAAAGTTTTGTTTTCATAAGAATTGAATTTAAGAATTGATATTAATATTTAATTATATAGATTTCAGTATTTTAATTACTTTTGGTTCTTGATTTTCATCATTAAATACCTGCACAAAAAAGACTCCATCGGGTATTGAAGCTACGTTGATTTGTTGCTGTGTTCCTAATGCAATCACTTCCATTATTTTCAAACCGGCTAGATTGAATATTCGGATCCGATGAATGTTATCCGAGGATTGAACGAAAACGGTCTTCGTTGATTTTGAATAAAATCCGGTAACGTTTACATTTTTATTTCTGACTGAAACAAGATCAGTAAAATTCCCTTTTTCGTTTTCCTGAGCAGTAATTGATTGAACAATACTATTCAAATAAACTTCTAAATAGGTAAACCCATCCGCGTTTTTGTCAATAGAAGTTTTACCCGGATAATTTGTTTCGAGCCAACCGTCGGGGATTCCATCTCTATTCGAATCGGGCAAAACAGTGCCTGAAGCTAATTGAGGCCAGGGTGTCCACGACGAATCAGCACCTACAGGTTTAATATCTATTTCAGAATCAATGATTCCATTTTTTGGATACGAAGTGCTTTTCCAGTCAATGGTGGTAGCAACGGCTAAAGTTTCTACACCGATTACAGTACCTGCCGGATAAGTAACTACACCTAATCCGTTATATTTCGAAAGTCCTTTAAATGTGGATGTTCCGGTACGTGTTTCATTGATGATTCGCAGATCATGCGAGTCGCGATGCAAACTTGCACCTGCAAAAGCCAGCACATTCTCGTAAGCTTGTTGTGCATTGTGGGTGGTCATATTTCCAAAACTCAGGGGGCTTGAAAGTTTGAGTGCGATTTTTTCGGTGGGCGTGATCCCGTAAGTTGAAGAAATTTGGTTGTAAACTCCATAATCCCAATTGTTGGAAGTGGCATTGTTGCAGGCTGCAATATCAGATGAAGCAGTGCTGGTAGAAGCATCGATATAATTCCCATCAATATAAAACGTTCCCCAGATATTATTTATTGGATAAAATCCGTCAGTTGCGGGTAAGCCGGTTTTTTTGTCAATGGCTATAATTCGTCCGCGCTTTGAACCGGTAGGAGTAGCCGGTCCGGGTTTATAGTAATTGTTTACAATATTTACATGCATGGCTTCGCCTCCATAACATCCGTTGCCGCTCCAATTATAGATCACATTATTCCGAATATCGGTGTATTCGGATAGCTCCGTGTTCGTACCCGGTCCAAGACGAGGTGTACGGCTATCATTATGAGCCATCAAATTGTGATGAAAACTGGCATGATTTCCGCCCCAAATTCCGCCATAGCCATGCGGTCCTTTTGAATGTTTAGCCAACCGGAGGCTTTCGGAGATAATGCACCATTGAAGTGTCGTATTTTCATTGCTGTAAATAGAAACACACTCATCTGTACTCCAGCTCATTGAACAATGATCGACAATGATATTTTTTGCTCCTCTTCCGCCAAACGCATCTGCACCATCGGCATTGGTAACATATTCCTGACCCATGCGAAACCTAAGATAACGTACGATTATATTGCTTGCACTAAACGAAACAGGGAAACCGCCCACGCAAATTCCTTCTCCGGGTGCTGTTTGACCGGCAATGGTAACATTTCCTTGGGATATTTTCAGTTGTGATGTCAGTAAAATTGTGCCGCTTACTTTGAAAAGGATAGTACGTATACCGGATTGATTTAAACACCAACGTAACGAACCTTCGTGTGTTGATAAATCACCGCTGTTGATATCGCTAAGATTGTTTACATAATAGACTGTACCACCCCTTCCTCCGGTAGTGTAACATCCAAATCCTTCGGCTCCTGGAAACGCAAGCGTTTGAGCCTCGGAATTAAAAACAATTAATAACAACATGAAAATAAGAGTGGATTTTCTCATAAAAATATTTATTGCAGGTTAACGATGCAAAAATATGTCTTTTCGAATTAATCGGGAGGGGACAAAATGATTTTTGACAGGGTACAAATTATCTTATAATTGATTTTTATTCATCTTCAATGGTCATAATTCTATATATTTGTATTCTTATTGATAATTGTCCTATTTTATCGAAATTTTAATTTCTATTATTTTAATTGACTGAAATGAAAACAAGGATTTACTTTCTTATAATTTTCGTATTGCTGATGCTTTCGCATCAAGTTAATTCTCAGTTAGTAAGTCATTTGCAGCATTTTAGCACCGAAGAGGGCTTGTCACAATACACCATCATGGATATGTTTCAAGATAGCAGGGGATACCTGTGGTTTGCTACATGGGACGGATTAAGTAAATATGACGGATATCGGTTTCATAACTATAAAGTAAAACCAGGCGATAATTATTTGATGAAAAGTAACCGTATTGAAAGCATTAGTGAAGATAAATACAAACGGATCTGGATGATTTCATATGATGGCGATGCGCATTGTTTTGATACCCGAACTGAATCATTTTGGGGATTGCAATCTATTTTTAAGAACGGCAGTGATGCATTTAAACCATCACGCATTATCATCAATCCATCCGGAAAAGTATGGATTACATCTGCTAATTCAGGTTGCATTCAGGTGAGTGACTCTGCATACCATACAATAATATACAATAAATCCTTCAATAATATTCCTGGCAATGAAGTGCATGATATATTGGAAGATAAGTATCGAAATTCGTGGATTCTGACTGACAAAGGAATTAGTCTGGTGTCAGAAGATGATTTGGGTTTACGCAAATATACTTTTACGACAACCGATGATGATCAGTATAAGTTTGGTATAAATTGCGGGTTTGAGATGGAAAATGAAATATGGTTTGGCTCAAACAACGGATATTTATTCCGTTTTTCAAAAATTAAAAATTACATTATTTCGCAAAAAATAGCTTCTCATGCCAATTTGATTCAAATTATTGGTTTGAGAAACCAAAAAATAGCCATTATTACTTCGAATCAAGGATTTTATATTTTGAATCAAATCACAAATCAAATTGTTCATTACTCGGTTTCCAATCATTGTGGTCTGAATACCGATAATTTAGTATCGGCAAGATTAGATAAACACAATCGACTTTGGATTGAAACAAATGAATCAGGCATTTATAAATACGATGATTTATCAAATAAAATCAAATTCTTTTATATTAAAACGTATGATGCTTCGACTGGATTGTTTCCGCCAAAATTCATTTTAATTGATGATATTTTTGGTCAGACATGGGTGCAACCGCATGGCGGAGGGTTCTCTCTCTACAATCCAAAAACCGATGAGCTTGATCCGTTTTTGCAAAATCTTCATTTGGGTGATATAAAAATATCCAACAGCCTTCATTCAGCCTGCTCCGATATGCAAGGTAACTTATGGTTGTGTTCGAGAACAAACGGATTGGAAAAAATCACTTTTGAAAAACAAATCTTCAACACCCTTACCATCAATCCAAATGCAAAGAATGTGTTAAGTAATGATGTAAGAGCTGTATTTGAAGATCATGATCAACGGCTTTGGATAGCGACAAAGGATATGAGACTATCGGTTTTCGATGTCAACAAAAATTTAATCGGAAGATTTTCATCAGATGGGCAATTACTTCCTGATGCATATTTTGGAGGCATTGTTTATTCAATAATGCAAGATGACGAAGGGAATATTTGGCTCGGAACGAAAGGGAAAGGACTTTTTAAAATTAGAGAGAAAGTAAAATCGCATTTATTTTCAGTTGAACATTATACGAAAGAATCTTCAGATGTTTTCAGTTTGAGCGACAATAGTATTTACAGTATTTTTCAAGACAAAAAAGGGAACATTTGGGTTGGTACGTACGGAGGAGGAATAAACTTGGTACGCTATTCTCCCGATAATCGGTTGTATTTTATTAATTTCAGGAACAACCTCAAAAATTATCCGCGAGAATCGGCTATTCGGGTTCGCTTTATCAACGAAGATAATCACAATCATATTTGTGTTGGGACAACTGGCGGATTAATCATTTTTTCCGATAACTTTATACAACCCGAAAATATCGCATTCCATCTTTATACACGGCTTAAAGGAGTTAAAGAAAGTTTAAGCGGCAATGATATTCACAGTATTTACATTACTTCTTCCGACGAAATGTATATCGCCACATTTGGCGGTGGCTTAAACAAAGTAATCAGTTATGATAAAAGCGGATTTCCGTTGGCTTTTACCCAATATATGACGGCAAATGGACTTCCATCGGATGTAACCCTTGCCATCCTTGAAGATGAAGATAAAATGCTGTGGATAAGTTCAGAAACCAATCTGACAAAATTCAATCCATCCAACGAAACCTTCGAAACCTTTAATGAAGTAAAACAATTGTTGTCAGTCGACAACTTTTCAGAGGCTTCTACTTGCAAAACAAAATCAAACGAATTGATTTTTGGCTATTCAAATGGCATTATTTATTTTTCCCCATTAAAGATTGAAAATAACTCCTTTAAACCTTATATTTCATTGTCAAATTTTCAATTATTTAATAAGACAGTACAGATTGGTACGCAATCACCCCTTAATAAAAGCATCGATAACATACCAAAAATCAGACTTACGCACAGACAGAACTTTTTTAGCATTGAATTTGCGGCTCTTGATATGGTTGACCCACAGAATGTGCTGTATGCTTATAAACTCGAAGGATTTGATAATGATTGGAATTACGTTCAAAAACAGCGAATAGCTACTTATACCAATTTACCAAAAGGCAAATACGTTTTTAAAGTAAAATCCACAAATAGCGAAGGTGTATGGGTAAATAATGAAAGAGATTTGCCTATCAGGGTTCTTCCTTCATTTTGGGAAACTCCTTGGGCTTATCTGATTTATATACTTTTATTTATAGGTTTAACACTCACCATCGTGTATATCCTGATAACAATTTATCACCTAAAAGCAAATGTGAAATTAGAAAAGGAACTTTCAGAAATGAAACTTCGTTTTTTCACCGATGTTTCGCACGAAATTAGAACACCGCTTACATTAATAACTGCTCCGGTCGAACATTTAATGACCGACAAGAATACACCCGAACCTATAAAGAAACAATTAAAAGTAATTTCACAAAACTCAGGACGTTTGTTGCGGTTGGTTAATCAGATCCTAGATTATAGGAAGATTCAATTTACACATTTGCAGGTTACTGAAATTGATATTGCTTATAATGTTCAGGAAATTTGTGATAATTTTAGCGAAATTGCTAACACTCAGCACATTCATTTTGAATATATCAATCAGTCAAATAACTCGCGAGCATGGGTTGATTCAGATTGTCTCGAAAAAATCGTTATGAATTTGCTTTCTAATGCATTTAAATTTACACCTTCAGGGAAAGCAATTACCGTAACCGTCTCAGCCGACGATGAATTTGTAACCATTTCAGTTCGAGATCAAGGAATCGGAGTTGCACGTGAGAAACAAAAAAAACTATTTACACGTTTTGCCTCATTCAACGAGGATAAAAGCAAACCAAGTACAGGTATTGGACTTTCGATGGTCAAAGACCTTGTAGACAAACATGGTGCAAAGTTAACTATTGAAAGTGAAGTCGGAAAAGGAAGTACTTTTTCTGTAAGCTTTAAAAGAGGCACCTCGCATTTTGATAAAACCGTAGAAATCATTGCTTCTCAAACTGTAGGAATCAATTCTGAAATCAATTCAAACGCTGAAATGGATGAAACCTTATCCTCCGACGAATCAAATATTATTGTCAGTCGTAAACTTAAACCAAACATTCTTGTAGTTGAAGATGATGATGATTTACGCATTTTTATAAAAGGGATTTTAGAAAATGAATATGGCATAATCGAAGCTACTGATGGACAAATCGGTATCGAAAAAGCTCAAAAATTTTGTCCGGATTTTATTGTTAGTGATATTATGATGCCTAATGTTGATGGCATCGAGCTACTAAAAAAGGTGAAAAATGATCTAAGAACCAGTCATATTCCGGTAGTATTGCTTACGTCAAAAACTACAATCGAAAGTAAGCTCGAAGGTCTGACTTATGGTGCAGATGACTACATAACAAAACCTTTCAGTGTGGCTTATTTTCAGGCACGAATTGCCAATTTGCTTCAACAACGGATACAGCTTCAGGAAATTTTTCGATCTAAACTTGTTGTAGGACAGAAGATTGATTTTCTGGCTACTCCGGTTACCATTACCTCGCATGACGAAGATATGATGAAAAAAGTTATGAATATGATTGATGAAAATATTGAAAACAGCGACTTTGTGATTGAAGATATGGCACAATATGTTGGTATGAGTCGTTCGGTTTTCTTTAAAAAAATGAAAAGTCTTACTGGTTTAGCTCCGGTTGAATTTGTTCGTGATGTAAAAATGAAGCGTGCTGCTCAAATACTTTCAACAGGGAAATTTATGGTTAAGGAAGTGTCATATATGGTTGGAATATCTGATAATAAGTATTTTGCAAAATGTTTTAAGGCAAAATATGGTGTAACTCCACTTGAATATAAAAACAATTCTTCGCATGACAATTTCGTATATGACCAGAATAATTGAAAATAGAGAAGCTCTTATTCTTTTCAATTAAAAGTATTTCATTCTTACTGTCAGATTTTTTGTTTCATTTTCTGAAACCATAAAACTAAAATCTTCGAAGGTTGGTTTGTGAATACCATGTTGAATATAATTGGCAAAGCCAAAACCTTCATTCGGAATTCCAAACAATCTGTATTCCATTCTACCTGTACCATTTTCATCATCCAACACCGATAACCCGTATTTTCCGGGTCGTAGCAGAATTTTTAATTTTAATTCATGACCGATTACTTTGTATTTAGGACAGTTGGTTTCCCAATAGGTTTTTTCGGAAGCAAATTCAGACTGATTTCTGAAAATGGCTACACAAATTTGCCCTTTCAAATCGCGAATATTGATAATATTGACATTCAGCACCTGCCCACCAGCTATGCCTGAAATAACTAATAATATTATTGCCAAATAATTTTTCATTTTGATTTTTAGAAAAAATAAAGCATGCCAATCATTATTTACGATATTTCGGTTTTAAAATTAGACTGCCAGAAAAAATGATGGATCAAATTCAGATTGTTTGTTTTCACGGCACGATATGGCTCTGATTGTTTAAGAAGGCTTCTCTTGATTGGAATCCGAAAGATAAATCCAAATATTTTCATTATTATAGGAATAGACCGTTTGGTTTGTGTAAAATAACTTTCCATTGTATCATGTCTGAAATGCAATAAATTATTTAATATATCACCGTCAACCAATAAACCGCAATGAAAATTTCGCATGGCAAAAGCGTACGCCGGAAAATTCAACTTTCCCAATCCATACAATTGAAACGATCGCTGGAGAAATTCACGATAAGATATGCAACATCGCTCACCACCCCCCAAATTAAAGACTTTGCCCGATAACTGTTCGCGTTGTTTAATTCCTTCAGTAAAGGCTTTGGCTGTGTCAACCGGTGTCGAAATTTCAAGTAATGTAGTTAAAGGCATGTGAAACATGAGCTTAGAAATCTTATGATTTTTCATAATGGCTGCCAGCCGAAAAATCGTCCAGTCGAGTTTGCTGTTTTGAATTAACTGTTCAGCGTTAATTTTAGATTCGGCATATTTATCATTATCACTCGGCAAAAGCGGATCTGTCACCGTGATATAGGGATTATTTACCCTATCACCGTAAACCGAAATCGAGGAACTATAAAGAAAAAAAGCATCGGGAGAGGTACGTTCCAACTGATTGATCAGCAATTTGGTACCCAGCACATTCACTTTATAAGTCAATTCGGGCTGCTCATCGGCACGTGGGGGAATGATGGCTGCTAAATGAATTACTGCATCTAAATTTTCAGGTATTCTCTGGATGTCATGCTCATTGAATAGGTTGCCCCAAATCACATTTACGCTTTTATAGCGTTTGAACAGGTTAACTGCTTTTCTTTTTTTTATGTCAAATACAGTTAATCTGATAGTTTCGTTTTGAATTAATTGATTTAAAACTTCAGTACCTACGGTGCCCGAAGCTCCCGTCAACAGAACATTCATTGTTGTTTCCATACTTGCCTTGGTGAATAATTTGCGGTGAATAATTTGCAATGACAAGTATACGACTTTAGAAATCGAGTTCAGTCCTTCTTTTAAAATCCGGACAACAAGTATAGGTTCGAATTTTAAAAAGCAAACTGCAAAAGATGGAAATGCGGATTTGTTTCACTCTGAAAGTGATTGACGATAAGAAACTGGCGTTTTTCCCGTCATATTCTTAAAGACTGTGAAGAATGATGATTTGCTTGAAAAACCACATTCGTAGCCAATGGCTTCGATGGAAAATTTGTTGTTTGAATTTGAAAGCATTTTTTTGACAGCCTCAATTCGATACATATTGGCAAATTGAAAAAAGTTTTTCCCGATTTCGGTGTTTAGCACTTCAGTAATCTGATACTTGGGAACTTTTATAGCTTTGGATACCATACTCATATTCAAATCCGGATTGAGATAAGCATTTTCTTTTTCGAAATAAATGATGATTTTTTCTTTGATATTTTCTTTCATCTCGGACGTTAAAGAAGAATTTTTATATGGAACGGATGTTTCCGGAAGTAGTAAATGTTTTGATACTTCTTTTTGTCGCAATCCGTAGAAACTCATTATATACACCAAAACCAGCAAGGAGACATAATTATAAAAATGCGGTGTAAGCGGATTTAGAACATCAAAATAAGCAACAACCGTTATAAGATAGGCAATAATGCAATATACCACATAAAAAATTGCCACAACCAGCACCCATCCTATATTTTCGTTTTTTTCGATATTGGAAAGCTCATGGCGCAAATGCATACGGTATTTATGTACTAAAATAAGACTCAATGGATTGTAAACCAGCCATGAAACAATATTAGCTGATGCAAAAAATATCCTGAAAATATAATTTTGATCTTTTACAAAAAACGTATCAAGCGAAAATGGTAGTTTGAGGATGTAAGTATAGATACCAAAAAATAAAAACGGAAAAAGATGAAGCAACTGAAACCAGCGAAGTTTAAATTCAATTTTTGTTAATGAACAGATATACAGGTATAATGCAGGGTTGAAAAGCAAAAAGGAACTGATTAGAAGCGGTCGATCGAAAAATTGGTAGTTAAGTGCACACGACAAAAAGTCAATCGCTAGTAACATAAGCCAACCGGATAATATCCGGTCTGCCATCGAGTTATTTTTTTTTGTGAACATAAGAATGGCTGCGAAAAAACTCTGACAGAATCCGATCCAGACCAATGTGCTCATACAAGTAATGTGAATTTTAATTGATTCATGAATTGCTAATTCTTAATTTCTACTGCAATAATAATTGTGCAAATATAGTATACTTAGGTTACCAATTATTCAAAAACGAGAAAAAAAGCCAGCAGGCAATTGCCTGCATCAATTTGACACATTTGGGGTTTTCTGTTCGTTTTTTTTCATTCACATAACTGTGTGAATAACACATTAATAAGTTCATTCTTACTTAAATTCTTCAATCAGTTTATAACTGATTTAAATTTTGCTGGCTATTATTTAAAAATACATTTGAAATTTAATCCTAAATCTGTTCGCAAATAGGAATATCTGATTTTTTCCCTAATTTTGTTGCCAGAGAAAGGGTCATTTGTTATATTTGAGTGTTACAACTACAAATATAGTACTTTTTTTTTCTACAAAAAATTGTTCGAACAGTTATGTGTATGAATAACAACTATTTATTAAAGTCAGGAGTTTTTTTGCTTCTGATATTTTATTTTCCTGGATGGCTATGGGCAGGAACAGGTAATTGGAGCAGTTCTGCTACAGGAGGAAATATTACCTACACAACCAACGAAGCGTCGTCTCCTCAAAAAGATTATTCTGGCAATTATATGACGATTGTATATCTCGAAAACACCGGATTTAAAAAAATAGGACAAAACACCAATGCCACCGATGTCAACTGGCTTTTATCGCAGGGTTACAGGGTGATTGAGCTCAACTATGCCGGAAATATTAATGCCATTTCGCCCAATATAAATGCAGATATCATTGCGATCAACAAAGCTGTTAACGGAGGTTCGTTTTGCGGTTTAACGAACTGTTCAAAATACAGGACGTGGATTTTATTTGAAGGATACCGGATTGATCGCGATGTCTCTTATTTCAAAGACGACCCGACAGTATACAATTACTCCAGTTTGTACTCTTCAGGCGATTCGTTGCACATGGATATCATTTATCCTGCCCATCCAACTGCTCCGGTTCCTGTAGTTTTGTCTTTTTCTTACAGCAATAGTTATTTTGGCGATGCCAATATCAATCAACGCATTAATCTGGGATATACATTTGCCGGTTTCAACGATTCGTTTCTCGAAGGAGCTCCTGCCAATGGAATTGCATGGGCAATTGCCGATCATCCCAAGTACTGTCCATGGGGCAATGGGAAACCCGCTGGTGCCACTTCAAACAAAGTGTATACTTCTTTCGAAACAAATCCTGATGCTGCACAAAAGGTTAAATCGGCTGTGAGAACTGTCCGTGCACTTGGTACTCAGTTGGGTTTATCGGGTAAAATAGGCATTTATGGATTTTCTCGGGGTTCGGACGCAGGTTCAATTGCCGTGGGCGATCGTAAAGTGCCTGAATTTGAAAATGCAGGATTGCACACCAATGTTTCGGACGATGTGCAGGTGGCAGCTCTTGGTTCGGGGGTTTTTGATTTTACCTACATTTACAATACTACTGGAGATGGCGATTCAAATCTGGAAATAAATTGTCCGGTAGCCTGGGGACCTCTGGCAAGCAATTATTTAGCATGGCAACATCAGGGGTCATACTACCTAACTCAGACTGCGACTACAGCTCCCGTATTTTTCTTTTACAACACCGACGATTCTCAGTATTATCAAAATCAAATTAAACATTTCAAAGCTCATCTCGACTCTCTCGGCGTCACAACATCGGTTATTACAAATTACGGAACCGGTCATGCAGTTCCTCAAACCAGTGGACCGCTTTCACAAATCTACGCCTTCTTCAACGAATACCTTACGCCACCCTCTGTTTACACAGATCTTGTTCCTGTAAGTTCTGAAGATAATGATTTAAAACTCTCACTGAATAATAAAAACGACGAGCTTAATCTGTCCTATCAACTGTCAAAAGCGGGTACAACTGAAATATCGCTTTATAATTCGATGGGGAAAGAATTGAATATTATTCAACGAAAAGAATGTGCAGGAAAACAAATTATTGCATTAAATATCAATAAGTTACATTTAATAAGCGGAGTGTACATTGTTAAGTTAAATGCTTCCGGATCGCAATGTGTAAAGAAATTTATCCTGTAACTGGTTGTATTGGGAATTTTGTTTTTTAACATAAAGTTACTTTGAGATAGACAATGAAACTTATGCAAGCACAAAGAAAGAATTTAATTTTGAAGAGCAAAAGATTTTTGTTGGATTTGATGTGCATCTAAAGAGTTGGAATGCTTCAATATTCACAGAAAGTCTACATTACAAAACCTTACCCCTTATAATTTTCCAACATTATTGAATGGTTTGTTTATTTTCCATACCCGCCAATCATTGGATACTTTTAGTTGGGGATTCCCATAATTTATAAGGATTTTCAATCCGCTGAATTAATATTTTAATCTAAATATTGAATAGGACATATTGAAAATCCTTATCATAAATGAAGGTGGGATTAAAAATAAATCCCACCAACCAACGCCACCTTTTGTTTAATTAATCATTGCACATATCCGTGCGGACGGGCTTTACTAGCTACATTATTTGCCACACATAGAATTCGTGCGGCAGCGAGGGGTTAATTTTTTTTACAAGCTCATGTTAAACCCGACATTAAAATTGATTCCCGGCATGGGATACCCATAATTGATCTGATATTGCTGATTTAGCAAGTTATTACCATCAGCAAATAGTTCTAATTGTTTCAGCAGTCTTACCGACAATCGCATATCCAGCAACAGATAATTCGGTTCAATCACTGGAGCTACAGTCGGATTGGGCGAAATAAAGGTGTACAATTTCTCAATGTATTGAGCCGAAGCATTTAGATCCCACATTTTATACCGATAATTGGCGCTTACATTCATTTGTTGGCGTGGAGCAGCAATAATCGCCTTACTTAAATCAAGATAACTGTAGTTGGCATGTAGAAACAGGTTATTCGTAACGGCATATTTAGCCGAAAATTCAATACCGGTATTCACAAACGAACCGGTATTCATTCGCTGAATGGCAGGAAATATTCCCACCACCTGTATCATATTATCTCCCACTAATTTGTAAGTTGTTAATTCAAGGTTTAATTTATTGTCCAACAACGATTGCAGCCAACCGATTTCGTAATTTACCACTCGTTCGGGCTGTAAAGCGGGATTGGGAACGTAAAGGTACAATTCCATCAAAGTGGGATCGCGAAATCCTTTTGAAACAGATGCTTTGAAAGTGGTTTCGGCTGTAGGACTGTAAGTAATACCACCTAATGGCACTAATTCATTTCCATAAATCGAATTATTTTCAAACCTCAGTCCGGCTGTTAAAGTCAATTTCTTAAAAAAAGTCTGTTGCATGGTGGCATATATTGCCATGTCATTTACTAAAAGCAATGAATCGTGTTTAAGACCCTGGTTTGCTATGCCGCCATACTGGGTCAAATCGGTTCCAGCCGTCAGGGTATTGCCTTGAAATAAATTTATCGACTGGTAAAGCATGATACCGCTATTCCGGTCGGTGGAATGAAATCCGTCGGTGAGGGTGTGTTCCCCAAAATTATGATAAAGTTTCAAAGCTCCTTCCCATTTTTCGAATTTATTTTCGAGCGAAAGTGCTGCTTTTCCCCGAGTTATATTTGCTCCGAAAGGTGCTGGAGCTGAATATACCGAACCATTGTCATTGCCGATAAACATGGCAATATTAACATCGGCAGTTAACTTCAGATGTTCATCAAACCGATAAGCCGTTTTTAAATACCCGTTTGAAATATTAAAATCGGTATGAGGACGAATCCCATCCGTCTGATCGTGATTCAGTGAACTGAAAATACTTAACTTCCCTTTTTTGTATCCAATGGTTTCGTAGAGTTTCTGCGTATTATATGAACCGTAAGCAGCTCCAAACCCTACCCGAAGTCCTTCCTGATATTGTTTTTTTGTTATAATATTGATCACACCCCCCATGGCATTCGATCCGTATAAAAGAGAAGCAGGCCCACGGATAATTTCAACCTTTTCAACATCCGAAGCTGTGTAAGCATCCGCCAAGGGATGACCGAAAAGTCCCTGAAATTGAGGATGTCCATCAATCAATACCAACACTTCGTTATTGGGCGAGCCTCCAACACCCCGAATGCTGATACTTCCAGAACCTCCGGTGGATACCCCGAAACCCAGAATATTGCGTTCGGTAACAAAAACACCAGGAACAAAATCATTCAGTGCCGGGAGAATATTGACCTGACCCGTGCTTTCAATTTCGGACTGCGAAACTTGTGATACCGATAATGGCACTAATTTACGTGAAATTTCTTTCTTTGAACCCGTAACAATAAGTTCATCTAAATTTACACTATCTTTTTCAAGCTTTTGTGCAAAACTTTGGATGGGCATGTCCAAAAAGAACAGAATGAAAAAGATATTTCTTAAAACTTTAAGAGAAAAATTATGCATAATTATTATATTTGCATTCAATTAATATTCAAAACTCGACAAAAATACGGTTTTAATTCAACATCGCAAGCATTTGCAAACAACTACCCAAATTCTACATTCTTGTAGCTTTCTGTTCAAATGAAATTATACCATTTATTTTCAAGTAATTAAAATGATATTTAGCTGCAAACTCCTAAATTTTAAAATTTAGGTATTTTATTTTTTAAGATGGATTTTAATTAGAATTATTAATTAACTGTAATTTGTTTGTTGAACGATGGATTAATTCTATCACTAATATATCTTAGTCGAGCATTTTTACGTAATTTTGCACCTCAATTTTAAAAAAGAAACTGATCGAAATGAATAAAATTGTCAGTAAAGAATATTTCTCGGAAAACGTCGTAAAATTTGAAGTAGAAGCTCCGTTGATTGCAAAATCACGAAAAGCCGGTCACTTTGTTATCGTAAAAGTTGGCTTAAAGGGCGAACGTGTCCCTTTTACCATAGCTGATTCCGACATTAAGAAAGGAACCATCACCTTGGTGGTGCAAAAAATTGGTTTATCTTCAACCAAATTGTGTGCGTTGGAAGTTGGTGATTTTATTACCGACATGGTAGGCCCACTTGGGAAAGCTACCCATATCGAAAATTTCGGCACCGTAGTTTGTGCTTGCGGTGGTGTGGGAACTGCTCCCATGTTGCCCATAGCCGCTGCTTTGAAAGCTGCCGGTAACAAAGTGATTACCGTTCTGGCTGCACGCACTAAAGATCTAATTATCCTCGAAGAACAAATGAAAGAGCATTGCGATGAGGTAATAGTCATGACCGATGATGGTTCTTATGGAAACAAAGGTTTGGTTACCAACGGTGTAGAATCGGTTATCAATCGCGAAAAGGTAGATCTTTGTGTTACCATTGGGCCAGCTATCATGATGAAATTTGTAAGCCAGCTGACTAAAAAATATGAAGTTCATACGTTAGCTTCGCTCAATACCATCATGGTCGATGGAACAGGTATGTGTGGTGCTTGTAGGGTAAGTGTCGGTGGAAAAACAAAGTTTGTTTGCGTCGATGGTCCGGAGTTCGATGCACATCAAGTAGATTTTGATGAAATGTTGATGCGACTGAATGGTTACAAAGACATTGAACGCGATGAAATGAAAAAACTTGAAATAATTAATAATAAGTAAGAATAATTACGTGGAATGAGTTGCTGATAGTCTGTGTCCAAACTCAGAAATCAGAACTCAATAAATTAAAACTCAAGAAATGAATCTTACAGAAGAAAGAGCTAAAGAATGGCGCGCTGGATTGCGTAATGCCATGAAAGCAAAAGAACGTACCGCAATTCCTCGGGTTCACATGCCTGAACTGGATCCTGAATATCGCAGTCATACCCGCACCGAAGAAGTTAATCTGGGATTAACTCCCGAAATGGCCATGCAGGAAGCCAAGCGTTGTTTAGATTGCGCTAATCCTACCTGTATGGAAGGCTGTCCCGTAAATATTTATATTCCCAAGTTCATTAAAAATATTGAGCGAGGCGAATTTTTGGAAGCTGCTAAAACACTCAAAGACACATCGGCTTTACCAGCAGTGTGTGGCAGGGTTTGCCCTCAGGAAAAACAATGCGAAGCACAATGTATACACTTAAAAATGGGAAAGGAATCTGTTGCTATCGGACATTTGGAACGCTTTGCAGCTGATTATGAACGTGAAAGTGGAAAAATTTCGGTTCCAGAGGTAGCCACTCCCAATAATATTAAAATTGCTGTTGTCGGTTCCGGACCTGCCGGGCTGGCTTTTGCCGGCGATATGGCTAAATTAGGTTATGAGGTGGTGGTTTACGAGGCTTTGCACGAAATCGGCGGTGTGCTGAAATATGGTATTCCCGAATTCCGTTTGCCTAATGAAATCGTTGATGTTGAAATTCAGAACTTACAAATGATGGGAGTGCATTTTATCACCAACTGTGTGGTTGGTAAAACGATTTCTATAAAGGATTTGGAGGATGATGGATATAAAGGTATTTTCGTGGCAAGTGGTGCAGGCTTACCTCGATTTATGAATATTAAAGGTGAAAATCTGGTAGGTATCATGTCATCCAACGAATATCTCACCCGTGTAAATCTTATGGATGCAGCCAATCCAGTTTCCGATACCCCTGTTTATAAAGGCAAAAAAGTGGCGGTTATCGGTGGAGGTAATACGGCTATGGATTCTGTGCGTACTGCTCGCCGTTTAGGCGCCGAAAGAGCAATGATTGTTTATCGCCGTTCGGAAGAAGAAATGCCTGCACGATTAGAAGAAGTAAAACATGCCAAAGAAGAAGGTATTGAATTCTGGACTTTACACAATCCTATTGAATATATTGGCAATGAACAAGGTCGAGTAACTCACATGTTGCTTCAGGTTATGGCGTTGGGCGAACCCGATGAATCGGGTCGGCGCTCACCGGTTGAAATCCCAGGAAAAACCGAAATGCTTGAGGTTGATGAAGTGATTGTAAGTGTAGGTGTTTCTCCTAATCCCATTATCCCGCAATCAGTGAAGGGACTTGAAGTTTCAAAATGGGGAACTGTAGTGGTGGACTTAGAAACCATGCAATCGGCTGTGCCTGTTATTTTTGCCGGAGGCGATATCGTCAGAGGTGGAGCAACTGTAATCCTGGCAATGGGTGATGGAAGACGTGCTGCCAAATCAATGAACGAATGGATTCAATCAACTGAATCAAGAGTTTAAAAATTAAACTATCGGCTGTGCCCGTTATTTTTGTGGGAGGCAATTTTGTCAGAAATTGAAACACATATGCCAGCGAAATGGGAACTGACGTAACTACTCAGCACCACTAATATGATGATACAGAATATTTTAAGTGTTTGGTAAAATAAAAAGTTTAAAATATGTGATAAATTATTTGTTCATCTCGTTGATATTCATTATCTTCGATGCGTGAAAGAACAAGTCATAGACATCGCTTTGGTATTAAAATCCATCAATGGAAAAATTGATGGATTGACCAAGCAGCTTAATTTAGCTCATGAAGAGATTATTGTTCTTAAAAAGGAGAACTTTATGCTAAAAGAACGTTTGGCTGTTTACGAAACGCCCAAAGATAGTCATAATAGCAGCATTCCTCCTTCCAAGGATTCGCTTGCCGCTCAAGGGGAAAAGTCTAAGAAGTTGCTTGCAACACGTTCTTTGAGAGAAAAATCGGGCAAGTCCACCGGCGGACAGATTGGGCATAAAGGCCATACACTGGAAATGGCCAACGAACCGGATTCTATAATTGAGCATCAACCTTATTTTTGCAGTCGCTGTGGAAATGACCTTTCAACCATAGCAGGCCAAGTGATAGAGGTTCGTCAGGTTTTTGACATTCCAGTTCCTGTTCGCCCTTTGGTGGCAGAGCATCAGCTCATAGGCAAAAAATGCAGTTGTGGTCACTGTAATAAAATAGATTTCCCCAAAGAAGTTCGTTCACGGGTTTCTTATGGAGCAAATATCAGGGCATTGGTAACTTATTTAAATTGCAGTCAATATGTGCCTTATAATCGGCTAACAGAGGTTTTGCAGGATTGTTTTGGAGTAAAACTAAGCCAGGGGACTATTAAGAATATGTTGGATGATATGGCCAACAAATCATTAGTTGCGTACAATGAAATTCGTAACAGAGTGAAACAATCCCATGTGGTTGGAGCTGATGAAACGGGGCAAAATATCAATGGCAAGCTGCATTGGCAGTGGGTTGTTCAAACTCCAAAGCTGACCTATATTTACAGTGATAAATCTCGTGGAAAGTTGGCTGTTGATAAACATTTTGAGAATGGATTGCCAAACTCAATCTTAGTTACAGACCGTCATCGCTCGTATTTTAAAATGAATGTTTTTGGACATCAACTCTGTTTGGCACATATTTTACGAGAACTGATATTCCTAACGGAATTGGATGATAATCAAAGTTGGTCGAGCGAATTCTCCGAATTAATACGGGAGGCAATACACAAAAGAAAAACAGAATTGTGGGAGAAAATCGACCGCAATTCAATCATAGATAGATTTAATAAATTGCTAGAAACATGTACTGATAATCTGCATCAAAAGATTATTGCCATGATAAAGAGTTTGACAAAATACAAAGAGTATGTATTTAAATTCCTTTTTGATCCTGACGTTCCATACGAAAACAATGCTTCCGAAAGAGGTGTCAGAAATCTAAAAGTGAAACAAAAAGTAAGCGGTATGTTTAAATCCAATACTGGAGCAGACACTTACTGTCAAATTCAATCTATCACCCAAACTGCCAAAAAGAATAATCAAAATCCTTTCTTGGCAATCCTTGCCGTGGCAAATAACGATTGATACATTTTTTAGTACTGAGTAGTTAC
>JAJYBB010000031.1 GCA_021779195.1 Bacteroidota bacterium
CTACAACTTGCTTCGTCAGGATATTGGGCAACAAAATTTAGTAAATTCATACCTTTTCTGATTAGTTCTTACAAAGATAATCATTTTAGGTGAAATATCGGATAATCATTAAATTTAAATACTTATTTTAAAGCTCAACTATCTATTTTGAATGGAATTTTGCAGGAAAAGAAATACGGCGATAGTCAACGTGCCGAAACGTATTATATTCAGGGGCTTGACTCGCTTTCGCCTTATGGTGCATATGCCGACGATTTTACGGAAATCGCACATGCCGGAATCAAAAATATCAGTCTGGCGAAAATGAATACAGATATTATTCGAATCAATCGATCACCTTCTACCAATTTTGCGGGTTTTTGACCGACAGCAAAAGATATAAGTGATATGAATCCGAAGAAAATAACTTCGATTACCTGAAAAAAGCTTACATAAAATCAAAAAAAATGCAATTTATATCGAACAAATTTATACTTTAAAGGATGTATTAAGCTATAATCCTTCAAATCGAAAATCAATGGGATGGAAAAAAAAAGCCATTATCCGACAATTTCGAGTTTTTTTGGTTGGTTTATTACTGCTTTTTGATCCAAAATTCATTGCTTTATTATCTGAATATCAGCTATTAGAAAATATTATTCAAAATTTTTCAAAAATAATTGTTAAATCATTTGGAATTTTTCAATTCATCATATATTTTTGTAAGCAAATACTTACACACAATGACACGACAAAAAACAGAAATCAGACAAGAACAGATTAAACAAGCAGTGCTTGATATCATCTTTACCGAGGGACTGAAAAATCTTTCGACGCGTAATTTAGCGAAACATATCGGAATGAGCGAAGGCAGCATATTTCGTCATTTCGAAACCAAACAAGACATTATCTTGTCGATTATTCAGGATGTACAAGATGAATTTATTGGCGCATTGCGAACTATAGCCAATGCTAATCGCGATCCGGAAGTACGCTTGAATGAATTTCTTTGTGAAACAGTGCATTATTTGATTGCTAACAAGGGAATTACCATGTTGCTGTTTTCTGAAGCTTCGCATAACAACGACGAAACCCTGAAAAAAAATTTGCAAGTCATTTTTAGCAGTCAGAAAATGTTGATTAGCAAAATCTTTATCGATGGCATAGCTGCCGGAAAATGGGACGAAAGTATCAACGTTTCCAATTTAGCCATGATTTATATGGGTATCCCAATTTCTATTAATATCGATCTGGTACTTAGCTCCAACGAATTCAGCTCCGAAAATTTTTGTAGTAATATGATGCAATTACTTCTTAAAATACTTAAAAGGTGATGGCGATAATCAAATTCATCATTTATGTCAAACTATTTTTATTGTATGTAATAAATAAGTAATCACTCACTTAAATTAATGTTATATGAACAAGCGATTTATTCTCATCTTCATGTTCTTTCCCTTGTTGCTTCAGGCACAGGAAATAGCGCACATCGTTCAATTGTTCGATTCCTTAAAAACGCACCCTGTTTCGACGGAGGATAATATCCGTGTCAATCAGGCGTTGGCAGGGAAGTCGATGGCTTACAGTAAATTGTATCCTACCATTGATGCCTTTGGACGATACGATTATGCTTCTGTTCCCACAGGCATGCTGCCTGTTCCGCCCAATCCATTATTAACCATGGTGAAAAATCCAACCGAAGCTCAGCCCTTTAGTCAGGACATTTTCAGGGTGGGAGCTACAGTTTCCATGCCTATTTTTGTGAGTTCCATTTTTTCGATGGCTTCGAAAGCCAACAAAATGGTGAAATCGGCAAAGGAATTGCAACGCGTCAACCTGCTGAAAAACGAAGCGTTGATTGTCGGAGCAAATGCCAACCTACAGTACATCAATTCGTTAAGCGAGGCATTAGACAAAAAACGGGCTTCGCTCGAAAAAACACACGAATTTGTAACCCTGAAAGTAAAAAACGGACGCGCGCCGGAATCGGCTTTGCTCAACCTCAACAGCGGTATGAACGAGGTAGACGTAATGAAAAACGATTTAGCACAGCAACGTGAAGAAGTGTTAACCCTGATTCAATCGCTCACAGGCGTACGGCTGAATGCACCGATTCCTATGACGCAAAACGGGACTTATACCGCGGGCGAAATTGTGGCATTAAATCCGCTCCGCGAAAAGTTAAAAGCCGACAAAGCCGGTTTTGATGCGGAATGGGAAAAACTGCTGCCTTCGGTATTTGTGCAGGGAAATTACAGCAACAATTTCGCCAATTCGTACAACAACAACAAAGCGATAAACAACGATTACACCACCATTGGCGTGATGGTGAAAGTGCCGATTTTCGAAAAAGACCAGTATGCGCAAATTCGAAAAAGCAAACTGGACTACGAATCGACCAAAAACGATTTAGACAAAATGCAATTAGAGCTGACCTCGCAAATCAGTCAGTTAGAACGCAATTTAGTGTTGATCGACAGTTCGATTCAACTTTACAGCAACAGTATAAAAGACAAAGAACAATTGTTGGACATTGCCAAAGTGAGCTATCAATCAGACCGTTTATCGACGGAAGATTATTTGAAATATGAAGACGATTTAGTACTTGAAAAATCAAAATTATACAAAGCACAAGCCCAGAAATGGCAAACACTTATGAAATTAAATGTAATCTATGGTAATAATATAGAGGAGATCGTAAAATGAAAAAGAAAACAATCATCAGTCTACTTGTTGTGGTAGTAATCATAGCCTTAGGTGTATTGGCTATCAAAAGAGTGCAACATAAAAACGACAGCGCCCCCACAGCAAAAGTTTATTCATTGGTAGTAAAAACAATACGTCCAACCTATGAGGATGTAACACTGACACTTCCATACATTGCAATTGTACAGAACGACCAGGATGTCATGGTATCCTCGAAAATTGCCGCACGCATCAATTATCTGAAAACCATTGGCACAAACGTACGCAAAGGCGAAGTCATTGTGCGATTGGATAATACAAGTATTCAAAGTGGTATCGAAAGTATCAAAGCACAACTTGCAGCAGCCAAAACCGGATTGCGAAACCTGGAAGCTACTCACCAGCGAACCCTCCAACTGCTGGCTGTAAAAGGGGCTTCGATTGAACAATCGCAAATGGAAGAAAGCCAAATAGCCGAACTCACCGCAAAAGTTGAATCAATGCAACAAAGTTTGAACGATGCAAAAAACAACGCTTCGTATGCCACAATTACGGCACCAACTTCGGGCGTGCTATCGAAAACCATGCTCAACCCCGGCGATATGGTAATGCCCGGACAACCCATTGGCGTGATCAGCTCAACCGATGGTTCGTACCTGAAACTCAGCGTGCCGTCTGATTTGAAGGTATTCGGTGCGGTAAAAGATGGAAAAACCTATCAGGTTGTTCCGTTGAACAGTACCTTTAATAGTTTAGCCGAATATAAGGTGTTGGCTGGCAAGATTGGACTGATAACCGGCGAGAGACTGGATTTGGATGTGATTGTTTTCAGTGGCAAAGCCGTTAAATTACCCTTTGATGCCGTTTTAAACCGCGAAGGGAAAAATTATGTATTTGTCAAAGACGGCGATAAAGCCATCCCTACTGAAGTGAATGTGATTCAGTCGGGCGAAGATGGCATAGTGGTGAGCAATCAGGAAATTGCCGGCAAAGATATCGTAGTCGAAAAACAAGATGTGTTATTAAATATTCTGAGCGGTGTTTCACTTAAAAGCAAGGAGGAATAACTATGTTTGATTATTTTTACAAACGCCCATATCTGCTGTATTCGCTGATATTCGCATTCTTTGTCATGGGGATTCTGGCATTGGTAACATTGCCCAAAAATCTGTTCCCCGACTCAACGCCGCCACAGGTCATTGTGATTACCAAAGTGCCGGGAGCAACCGCCCAGGTCGCAGCCAATACCGTTTCAAAACCCATTGAACAGGAAATATCGCGATTGGGATTATTGAGCGAAGTGAGCTCAGTGAACGTAGCCAACTTTTCGATAGTAAAAGCTGAATTCAAATACGAAAAAGGGCTGGATGCAGCAGCCGTGGATGTGGCCAATGCGCTCTCCATAGCCAAGGGCAATTTACCTGCCGATGCCAATCCGGCTATTTACACTGCCGGCGACTTCACTCTACCGGTGGACGTCATTTCGGTTTCGCCCAAAAACGATCAGGTGAGCCTGGGAGATATTCGTAAAATGGTGGATGGGTTTATCAAGCCCTATTTGCTTAGCAATCCCGGCATCGGTAATGTAGAGGTGTTTGGCGGTTACGAAAGCTCCATCAACATTGAAGTTGATCCGTTTAAAGCCAAAAAATACAATGTCGATTTTGATAAAATTGCAAAAGCGTTGCAGGTATTAAATCGCGATATGCCGATTGGATTCGTAAAAGGAGCCAACAATTTTTACACCATCACCTTCTACGGCGAAAAAGATGAAGTTGAAAAATTAAAACAGATAACCGTTTTGCCCAATGTGGTATTAGGCGATGTTGCTCGTGTGGAATGGGGGTATAAAAAACGAACAAGCGGCTATTTCGGCAACGGGAAACCGGCAATTGCCATGGCTATTCAGCGTACTCCCGGTGGAAGCGTGTTGGATGTGAGCAATGCAGCCCGCGCCGAAATGAAAAAACTGGAAGCAAAATATCCGAATTTTAAATTTGAGATTTCGGATACTCAGCGCAACCTGATCGAACTGGCGAACGACAATATGCTGATTGCACTGCGCGATGCCATATTTTATACCCTGATAATCATACTGTTGTTTATAGGAAATTTCCGCGCTATTGCAGCGGCTGCCATTACCATTCCCATGGTTTTCTTTTCGACCATGGCCGTGATCTGGCTTACCGGCGGAAGTTTAAATATCGTTATCTACACGGCTATTATTCTTGCATTGGGGCTGCTGACAGATAACGCGGTGGTGGTGCTCGAGAATATCGAGCGGCATCTCAACGAACTGAAAGAAGATCTGCAAACCGCCATCCAAAAAGGAACAAAAGAAGTGATCGGACCCATCTGGTCGGGAACTATTGCTACCATTGCCATTGTTACCCCGTTGATGTTCGTGGGCGGATTTCCCGAAAAGATTTTCAAGCCGCTGATTTTTACGTTGATTGTGGCGCTGCTTATCTCCTTCTTCCTGTCTATCACCTTTATTCCCAAATTGTTGGAAATGTTTTACAAAAATGGACATGATAAAAACAAAGTGGAAAAATGGTTCGATTCCATTTATGAACATTCTGTCGGAAAATTAGTAAGTCCATATATCGGCGTTATCAAATATTCCAACGGGAAAAATAAAATCTGGCGAAGGATTGCCTTAACTACAGGCGTTGTATTGTTGCTGTTGGTCAGTATGAAAACCGTGATGCCAACCATTGGTCGCGACGCCATGCCACCTATGGATACGGGAATTATTAAAGCGCAGATTCAGTTCAGTTCCAACGAAACTACCAATAGCGCCGAAACTAAAATAACACCCTTCCTCAAATGGCTTCACCAGCAACCCTGGACCGAAAAAAGTTCGGTGGCGTTTGGGAATGAAATGGGCGTGTTAAGTCTCGGAAGCGGAAATTTACCGTCGGAAGCCACCATTACCGTAAACTGCGTGGATCGTTTCCACCGCAAAATGACTATGTGGCAGATCGAAGGCATTATTCGCGATAAACTTTCGCACCTCGAAGGCATCAAGAAAAACGATGTGTATGATTTTGGTGCAACGGCACTTTCGACCATCAAAGCCACGCTGGATGTACGTTTGAAATCACCTTATGTGGATGGATTGAGCCGGAAAGCAAATGAAGTAAAAGCAGCATTGAAGGATGTGAAAGGATTAACATCTGTCTCCACCAGTTGGGACAAGGATTTTTCCGAAATTGCCCTGAATATCAATGAAAACAAAGCATTGAGTTATGGCATAACACCATTTGACATTGCCTCACAAATTTTAGAAAAAGGGCAGATTGTCGGGTTGAATGCTAACCTGCAATCGCTCAACACACAACCCGTAACGCTTTATTTTAAAGGAAAATTCAGCGAAAACGAACAAACATTGCGATTATTACCGATTCATACGCCCATGGGAGAAATTCCGCTGGGACAGGTAGCCAGCATATCGAAAAATCTCACATTTGCTAAAATTGAACGCGACCGAATGCTGTATAGCGTTGATGTAAACGGATATCGCACCAGCCGTCCGGTTTCGCAAATCACCGATGATGCTCAGGCTGCTCTGAAGAAAGTAAAAACGAATGATGATGTAATTGTAACGCAGGAAGGAGATATTTCACAAATCAATGACAGTTTCTCCCGAATGATCAAAGCCATTGCACTCGGAATATTTGTGCTCACCATGGTGCTGATTTCCATTTATCGATCGGTAAAAATGTCGCTCATCATGATTATCGTGTTGCCACTTGCCATGATTGGTGCCGCCTGGGGTATGCTGCTGTTCGACAAGCCGAGCTGTATGCCCAGCTTATTGGGAATTTTGCTGCTCTTTGGTATCATTATCAAGAATGCGGTTTTGCTCATCGACTTTTACCAGAAGCATCGCGATTCGGGCGAATCGCCTTACGAAAGTGCCATCGAAAGTGTTCGTGTACGTTTCCGTCCCGTGATGATGACTGCATTTGGCACCATTGCCGGTATGATTCCAATCGCATTGGAACAGGCCGTTGGGTTGGAACGATTAAGCCCGTTGGCTGATGTGGCTATTGGTGGCTTATTAATCGGAACCTTGCTGACACTGATTTTTGTACCGATGTTTGCTTACATGGTGGACGAAAAAAAGAAGAAAAAAGTCGAAAAGGAGGTCATTTGAAAATTAAATCATAGTATTTAGCAATGTGTTACTAAAATTTTTAGCAAAATTCATTTTGTGATAATCTTTTCTTGCAATGGTTGGTTTTAAAAACATATTATGATAGCTAAGATTAAAGTTGATTATCTATCAGATAGCTATTTTAATGCTGCGTCTTTATGTTAAGGTTTTTAAAAAAAAATTGGCCTTTGCATTGATAGTAAATATTTTAAATTTATTTACTTGATTATCAATAGATAGCACTATTTTATAACAAACTATTGTATTTACTTAGGACAAATTTTTAATAAAAATGAATTTCAAATAAATAAAACGCTGATTAAATCTGGTTTAGCAAGATAATTCGGAAATTAACCCCGCATTTGGCAAGTTAATAGATGACGCAGCGCTATATCTCAATTTTCTTGCAAGATATAATCCGAAAGCAACCTGTTATTACAAATCAATTCCAATCGATATCGAGATAGAATTTAATATTTATATCATTGCATATCAGCGCTTCATTTTATATGTTAAATAATAAAGAACGAAATGTGCTATTAAAAAATATAAAATTATAGTATCTTTGCACTTGTGATCATATAAATTTGATTCGTTCGTCTCTAAAACAAAAATAATAAAATGAAACAAAATTTGGATCAAATCGACCAATTGACCAAACCGATCAATACTTCGTTTGAGCGGAATTTTCCTTTAAGTAAAAGGCCAATCGACATCTTCTTTTCAGTTGTTTTTTTGATTTTTGCAATTACCTGTGGTATCAGCGATGCCATTCCTACGCTTGGAATAACCATGAATGTCGACTCAGCCAATTTTTTAGCACGCGCCAATTATTGGTATGCGGTGGATGCCGACCCGCTTTTCATGCATCCTCCCGTTTGGATGCGGCTCGTTACCGGCTTATCGGCTTTTGTATATGGCCCATTTTATTTGATATTGGTGTATTGCCTAATTAAAGGGAAGAACCAAATTCAGTTGCCGGCAGTGATTTACGCCACCATGATCAGTAGTATAACGGGTATTATAGTTTTTGGTGTCGAGTTTTTTGGTGAAGCTCCTTTTCGGACTCCAAACCCTGCCAAATTTTTGTTGTTCAATTTGCCTTATGTGCTGATTCCCATTTTATTACTTATCAGAATGCGGAAGCCCAATCCATTTCGGCGAAAATTTTAACCATCGACTGGCTATACTTATATCACAAAACGACAATTAGTTCAGGTAATTTATCATTTTACCACATTAATCCATTTATAAACGATTATTTCTGCAATTTTTTTCTTATTATATTAAACTGGTTGATTTGAAGATCTTTAGATTCTTAGTCAGTTAGTAAGTCAAACCTAATTATCGAAAGTTGTTACATTTATGAGATATCTAACAAGCTTATTTTTACTAATATCTATACCATTCCTATCAAAAGCACAACAATCTGACAGTATAAAAGAGGATAGATTTTCAATTCATACTCAAACTACGGTTATAAATCAGTTTAAACCTTCATTCAGAGCAACTTATTCAGGGCTTAATAGTTTATCCACACAACAGGAAGACCAAACCTCGGTTACATCAACCCTGTTTTTGGGAGCTCGTCTTTGGAAAGGAGCAAGTGTATTTATCAATCCTGAAATTGCCGGCGGCTCTGGTCTTAGTGGAGCATTGGGCGTTGCCGCATCACCTAATGGCGAAACGTTTCGGATTGGCGATCCAAGTCCGACAATCTATTTAGCACGGTTATTCTACAGGCAATTCTTCGCATTGTCAAATGAAACAATGTCCCAAACTTCAGATTTTAATCAGATTGCAGAGCGTGCGCCTACAAAATATATAGCAATTACAATTGGTAAAATTGGAATTGCCGACTATTTTGATGACAATAAATTTAGTCATGACCCTCGTACGCAATTTATGAGTTGGGCACTAATGGATAATGGTGCATGGGATTATCCGGCAAATACGCGTGGTTATACTCCCAGCATTGTGTTGGAATTTATTACACCTAAAAACGAGCTTCGGTTCAGTTTTTCGCTCGTTCCTCTTACTGCGAATGGAAACGATATGAATTGGAATATTACAAAAGCAGGTTCGCATACACTTGAATACACGCATAGATATCGAATCCGAAATCAACCGGGAACTGTTCGACTTTTAGGATTTTACACAAGAGCTACTATGGGAAATTATCTGCAAAGTATTGCACTTCAACCAATTAATCCAAATATAGAAAATACGAGAAAAGATGGAAATTCGAAATATGGTTTTGGAATTAATGCTGAACAAAACATAACCAACGATTTGGGTTGTTTCTTCAGAGCTGGTTGGAACGACGGAAATAACGAAACCTGGGCTTTCACAGAGATAGACCATAGTTTAAGTGCCGGATTTTCATTAACAGGACAACGTTGGAAACGAGAAAATGATAACATTGGCATTGCCTATGTGGTATCAGGCATTTCTAAACCTCACCGGGATTATCTAAAAGCCGGTGGTAAAGGATTTATGCTGGGCGATGGCAATCTGAATTATGGTTTAGAGCAATTAACTGAGCTTTACTATTCGGCGGAATTAGTCAAAAATCGAATTTTTCTGACAGCTGCTTATCAGTTTTTAGTTAACCCCGGATACAACAAAGACAGACATGGTTCGGTGAATATTTTTTCAATTCGATTACATACGCGAATTTGATAATTCTGAGTGTTGCTTTGAAAATTCTTGTCGATTAAAATACTTTTCATTTTCTCAGATCTACTTTCAATTAATTTCCAGCCATTAAGGGCAAATACGACCATGTATTTGTCCTTGCTTTTTTTCAATGAGTTTTTTGAACCAACGATTTAATCAAAATGTAATACCAAAAAATTGCGGAATATAAAACAATGTCGTATGTTTGCGACATAAAACACAAAAAAATATGATAAAATCGGAAATATTTGATAATGAGCTGCAAGAATTGGCCAACTTTGCCAAGGTAATTTCACACCCAGCTCGTTTGGCAATTTTGAAGTATCTGGCTGAAACCAAAACTTGTATCTCGGGTGATATTTCCGACCATTTACCGTTGAGCCGCACTACCGTTTCGCAACATCTAAAAGAATTGCGTGACATGGGGCTCATTCATGGCGAAATTGACGGGCTGAAAATCAATTATTGTTTGTGTAGTTCTTCAATTAAGGAATATCTGAATAAGTTCGATCATTTTTTCAGTAAAATTAAAGCAACTGAAATCAATTGCGAAATTCCGTATTCATCTTCAAATTAACACATTTTCAGTTCCGATTAGCTATCGGTTCAAATCAACTCATCATCAAATCAAAAAAAAAATGAAAGTATTAATTCTTTGTACAGGCAATTCGTGCCGCAGCCAAATGGCTCATGGATTTCTTCAGTCATTTGATTCCCGCATTACCGTTTGCTCTGCCGGTACACAAGCCAGTGGCAACCTGAATGAAAAAGCAGTTCAGGTAATGGCCGAAGCAGACATTAACATAAGTCATCACACTTCCGATCCGGTGGAAAAATATCTGGGCGAAGAGTGGGATTATGTAATTACGGTTTGTGGGGGCGCCAATGAAGCCTGTCCTGCATTTATCGGCAAAGTGAAACACCGCCTTCATATCGGATTCGACGATCCGAGTCATGCAACAGGCACTGAGGAATATATTAGGAGCGAATTTATCCGTGTTCGCGACGAAATAAAAAAAGGTTTCTATAAATTCTATATTGAACAAATCAAACCTCAGTTATGAAAACAAGATTGAAATTTCTTGACCGTTATCTGACACTGTGGATATTCTTAGCCATGTTCATTGGCGTTTTTGCAGGTTGGTTTAGTCCCAATGTGGCTGCTTTTTGGAATAGTTTTTCTGTAGGAACAACAAATATCCCGATTGCCATCGGATTAATCATTATGATGTACCCGTCACTGGCTAAAGTGAGATTCGAAGAATTGGGCGATGTATTCAAAAACACCAAAATTCTGGGATTATCCTTAGTACAAAACTGGATAATTGGTCCCTTGTTGATGTTCATATTAGCAATTGTTTTCCTGCAATTCAACATTGATTACATGTATGGACTTATCCTTATCGGATTAGCCCGCTGTATTGCTATGGTCATTGTGTGGAACGATTTGGCTAAAGGAGACCGTCAATATGCTGCCGGCTTAGTCGCTTTCAACTCGCTTTTCCAGGTATTACTATTTTCGGTGTATGCCTATGTGTTTATTGCTGTTTTGCCGGGGTTGTTTGGATTACCAGTCAACGATTCGGTTTCAAAAATAACAATGGGCGAAATTGCCAAAAGTGTATTCGTATATTTGGGTATACCTATGTTGGCAGGTTTCCTCACTCGTTTCATATTAATTCGAGTAAAAAATAAAATCTGGTACGAAACTAAATTTGTTCCTAAAATCAATCCTTTAACACTTATTGCATTGCTGTTTACCATTGTGGTAATGTTCTCGCTCAAAGGTGAATACATTGTAAAAATTCCGTTGGATGCAGTGCGTATAGCCATTCCGCTAATTATTTACTTTGTAGTTATGTTTGTGTTCTCATTTATTATGAGTAAAAAAATGGGAGCGAATTATGAACAGTCAACTACTCTTTCGTTCACCGCAGCCAGTAACAATTTTGAATTAGCCATTGCGGTTGCGATTGCTATTTTTGGTATCAACTCGGGCGAAGCATTTGCGGCAGTTATTGGTCCTTTAGTGGAAGTTCCAGTAATGATTGCGTTGGTAAATTTAGCCTTTTGGTTCAGGAAAAAGTGGTTTAAATAAATACAAAATTAAAGTTGTATTCATCTGACTGGAAAAATCAATAGAATTATCACAAACTGACAACTCTGGCTTCTTGACTATGTTCTTGATGCAATTTGTTCTATCAGTTTTTTGGAAATTAGTCTATCCATACTATCGGATAATTTTCATCGTATGGTAATTTATAAACATCCAAAATATGCTCCATATTAGCTATAAATTGACTACTCTTTTCCAGAGGAATACCCCAGCCTTTTACCTTCTAGGGTTTAAGTTCGTTTTTTTTAGAACTTCTCTCACGGTTACGTGAGAAATATAATCAACATATTCTAATTCAATCATTTTGTCCGCCAATAAGCGCAAAGACCATTTAGAAAAACCTTCTGGCGGCTCACTGCAACAAAGTGTAACTAATTTTGACTCTAAATATCCATCCATTTTTTTCGTGTATGTTTGTGTGGATAATCGACGTTCTAATGCACTCTCAAAGCCTTCATCTATGAATTTTTTTTTAACCCTATCGATTGTTCTTGCTCCTACTTTTAAAACCCTGCATATTTCTTCATTCGTAATCTTTGTGTTTCCCGAGAATTCTCCTTTATCACAGTTTAATAAAATATATGCTGCTCTATAAGATTGAGAAGTATGACTCCCTTTATTGATTATCTTTTTTAAATCGGCAACTTCTGTTTGACTTAGCTTGATTGTATAAAGTACCATAATGCTGTTTTTGCTGTCAAGATAATAAATTTACGTCATATCAATGCTAACATAACACTAATTACTCGTATTTCTTGTATCTTTTACCACCACATCGTGAGCACCACCTTCGATAATGCTGGTAGAAGAAACCAACGTGATTTTGGCATTACGTTTCAGGCTATCAAGATTGAAAACTCCACAACTGCTTAAGGTCGATTTGATTTTTCCTAATGTAATGTCCAGGTTGTCTTTTAGTTTTCCGGCATAAGGAACAAAGCTGTCTACCCCTTCTTCAAACTTCAGGTTTTCACTTCCACCCATATCGTAGCGCTGCCAGTTACGTGCCCGGTTGGAACCTTCGCCCCAGTACTCTTTCATGTAGTTACCATTTACCATTAGTTTTCGGGTCGGACTTTCGTCGAAACGGGCAAAATAACGTCCCATCATCAGAAAGTCGGCACCCATCGCCATTGCCAACACCATGTGATAATCCTGTACAATACCACCATCAGAGCAAATTGGAACATATATTCCGGTTTTCTGGAAGTACTCGTCGCGGGCTTCAGCTACTTCTATCAAAGCGGTGGCTTGTCCCCGTCCAATACCCTTTTGTTCCCGTGTTATGCAAATAGAACCACCACCAACACCTACTTTTACAAAATCGGCTCCAGCTTCGGCCAGATAAAGAAATCCGTCGCGGTCGACCACATTTCCGGCTCCGACTTTAATATGTTCTCCAAATGAGGTTTTGATGTATTCAATGGTTTCCTTTTGATATACAGAAAATCCATCGGAGGAATCAATGCACATAACATCCACGCCGGCTTCGAGTAATGCGGGAACACGTTCTTTATAGTCACGAGTGTTAATACCGGCACCTACCAACAATTTCATATTTTCGTCAGAAAGTTCGTTGGGATTAGCCTTGTGATTTTCGTAGTCCTTGCGGAAAACAAAAAACTTCAGGTTTTGATCTTTATCAATTATGGGCAAACAATTTAATTTATGATCCCAGATAATATCATTGGCCTCACCAATAGAAATTCCAAACTCGCCGGTTACAAGTTTTGAAAAAGGGGTCATAAATTCTTTGACCTTCGTGTCAGGGTTATCACGGGTTATTCGGTAGTCCCGTCCGGTTACAATACCGAGGAGCTTACCCTGCGATGTTCCATCTTCTGTTACTCCAATAGTACCATGTCCTGATCTTTCTTTCAATGCCACTACATCGCGCAATGTGTGTTCAGGTGTCAGATTGGCATTACTCACAACAAAACCGGCTTTATACGATTTTACTTTGAATACCATTTCTGCCTGTGATTCAATTCCCTGCGAACCATAAATAAAAGAAAGACCTCCGTTACGGGCAAGTGCAATAGCCATTTTATGGTCGGAAACCGATTGCATAATAGCCGATACAAAGGGTGTGTTGAGATAAATCGGAGCATTTTCCCCTATTTTGAATTTCACAAGTGGGGTTCTCAGCGATATATTTATAGGATTACAATCCTTGGTAGTTAATCCAGGAATTAAAAGGTATTCACTGAAAGTTCTTGAAATGTCGTTTAAAATGTGAGCCATATTAGGGAGGTATATTATTTCGCAAAGATAGCCAAAATTCAAATACCAATCAAGTACCCTGTATTAAAATGCTTCTCATTCCAATGTTTTCAAAAAAGATTGGGAAAGAATCGTTGAAGTACGAAAGTTTATAGTTGATTCGACACTTGTCCTTTCAGATAAATCTATTCAATGAGTAAAGGGTGGTATTGGTTGGTAGAAACAACGGTTACGACCAGAGTATGATTCCGCACAAGTTTGGAACTCCTGAAGATAAATGATGCAAAACTTACAGAATTGGAATATAATTCTTAAAAAATTTTGGTAAAAAACAGTCGCTCTACTTAGAACGACTGTTTTAAAAAATAACATCTTCAATATCAACTCAAACAGATGATGTATCTTAGAAATATTCAGCTTATCAAAACTGAACAACAATTTGATCATTCATCTTCCTTCTTAGAAGCTTCGTATTCTTTCAACAATTTATCCTGAATATCCATTGGAACAAGTTCATAATTGGCAAATTTCATACTGAAGGAGGCACGACCACCAGTAAGAGAACTCAATGTTGTAGAATAGCTACCTAATTCTTTCAATGGAATTTTGGCCGACAGTTTCTCGAACCCTTTTTCACTTTGCATGCCCATAATGACAGCGCGTCGTCCCTGTAAATCGCTCATCACATCACCTAAACGATCAGACGGAGCAAGGACTTCGACATCGTAAACAGGTTCGAGCAATTTTGGTCCTGCCTCTTTAAATGCTTGTGCAAAGGCGTTTCGACCAGCTAAGCGGAAAGAAATTTCGTTCGAATCGACAGGATGCATTTTACCATCATAAACGATGACACGCACATCGCGGGCATAAGAGCCTGTAAGGGGTCCTTGTTCCATACGATCCATTAATCCTTTCAGAATGGCAGGCACAAAACGGGCATCAATAGCCCCACCAACGATGCTGTTTACCAGCACTAATTTTCCGCCCCATTCAAGTTGGATTTCCTGAGTATCGCGGTTGTTGATTTTAAATTCCTGTCCACCAAAACGATAAATTTCAGAAACAGACTTTCCTTCTTCATAAGGTTCAATGATGAGGTGTACCTCGCCAAATTGTCCTGCACCACCCGATTGTTTTTTGTGTCGGTAATCAGCGCGAGCCATTTTGGTTATGGTTTCACGATATGGAATTCTTGGTTCTTTAAATTCAATTTGAATTTTATCATTGTTTTCCACTCGCCATTTCAAAGTACGCAGGTGAAATTCTCCCTGACCGTACAAAATAGTTTGTTTTAATTCTTTCGATTGTTCAATTATCCAAGTAGGATCTTCTTCATGCATACGGGTCAGAATTTCGCTCAGCTTCTCTTCATCCGATTCTGATTTGGCCTTGATAGCACGACGATACTTGGGTTCGGGATATTTTATTTCTTTAAAATCGAAATCACATCCTTTTGAATTCAAGGTATTGCCGGTGCGGGTATCTTTAAGTTTTACAGTTGCGCCGATATCTCCTGCTTCAATTTCGTCAATTTTAGAACGAATTTGTCCAGCAACAACAAAAATCTGGCTTAATCGTTCTTTTGTGTCACGGTCGACATTGATCAAGTCATCTCCTTCTTTCACTTTTCCACTCATCACTTTAAAATAGGATACTTCGCCAATATGTGGCTCCACACTTGTTTTAAAAACATAAATACTGGCAGGTCCATCTGGATTTGGGGCAACTTCCTTTCCATCAATGGTTTTTGGATTTAACGTTTCGGAAACACTTGGCACCACATTGCCAATAAATTCCATAAATCGACGAACACCCATATCTTTTCCGGCACTAACTAAAAAGACAGGGAACATGTCTCTATGTATCAATCCTTTGCGAATTCCAATTCTTAATTCATCCTCGGTAAGCGAACCTTGGTCGAAAAATTTTTCCATTAAAGCTTCGTCATGTTCAGCAGCAGCTTCAACTAAAACATTGTGTAATTCTTGGGCTTTTTCTATCTCATTGTTTGGTATTTCCAATATCTCGGGAACTCCTCCTTCGGGTTTCCATTGGTACATCTTCATTTTCAGCACATCAACTACGGCATTAAATTGAGGTCCTGTACTGATAGGATATTGTATTTGTACTACTTTACTTCCATAAGTTTCTTTAAGTTGTCCTAAAGTTTTATCAAAATCAGCTTTTTCCTGATCAAGCTGATTGATGATAAAAATAACAGGTTTTTGAAATTTTTCGGTATATCTAAAGTGATTGTTGGTTCCAACTTCGATGCCGTATTGGGCATTGACAAGGATAAGTGCGGTATCGGTAACGTTAAGCGAGGTAACTACGCCACCAATAAAATCGTCAGAACCGGGGCAGTCAATAAAATTTAATTTTTTGTTATTCCATTCCACTTGCACAATCGTGGAGAAAACTGAATAACCATACTCCTTTTCAACAGGAAAATAATCGGACACGGTGTTTTGACCATTGACTGTGCCTCTGCGTTTTATAACACCACTCTCGTAAAGCATTGCTTCCACAAGAGTGGTTTTCCCCGAGCCGGAACTACCCAGCAAAGAAATGTTTTTAACCTCATTCGTCTGATATACTTTCATAAGGCGCTGTTTTTAAACAAGTTAATAATTAATGGATTATTTGATCATTTTATAAACAAATGATTTGCAATGTATGAAATCTATATTTAGATTGTATTTAAGGTTTGTATGTTTTACAACATAAAAATCCTCAAAAATAGTAATCAATTGAAAAGTTGCAAGAATCGGACTTGTTTTGCCATTATAGAAAAGAAGAAATGATCAGAAAATAAAGTAAATTATTTTTCAACGCTTTTTCCCGGATATTAAATTAAATGTATCCCTACGAAAGTCGGGTGATTTCAGTGTAAAGAAAAATGTTACTGAGAGGCAAATACTAAAAATCACTCCGAAAACAGCGAAACTATTTTCACCAGTGAATTGAGTTGTCAACGAAAAAATAAAGGTGCCTAAAAGAATAAAAATAAAGGTAACTAAATTAAGATAAGCGATCATTTCTCCAAGTTTGCGACCAATAGGAGCTTGCTGTAGCATTGACAAACAAGGTATTTGAAAGAAACCACCAAAAAAAGCAGCACCAAAAACCAATCCTGTGAATAACCAAAAAGGAACATTTACAAATGTGAGAACTGCAAAAACTAAACTCATACCCGAAATACCTGGTAAAATAAGACCCTTTTTTACTTCATTTTTCGAAGCTTTTCCTGCCATCCAAGTTCCTAACGCAATTCCAATAGCTGCGACAGCCATCACGACACCGGTTAACGAATCGGACACCCTATAAAACTCTTTTGCATGTACAACTACGTTCATTTGCAACATGCCTCCGATAAGCCAAAAGGTTGATGCTCCAAAAACAGCGGCATTCACATTTTCGTGTTGGCGGGCAAATCGGAATGATGCCACCAAAAAAAGAATGGGATTCAATGTGCCAGTATTTTCTTTATTTTCAGGCAATTCATTGGCATGAATGGTGCGAGTAACCATATATCCCAATAGTGCAACTCCAAGAAAAACCAGATATACAATCCATGATAAATGATCATCTGAAACGAGTGAGGCAGAAACTGTCGCCGTGAGAATTCCCAAAAAAGCCATCATCTCGAAAACGCCACTACCGAACGATACACCCGCTTCGCCTCCAATATCCCTAATCAGACTGTATTTAGAGGGGGAATATAAACAACTTTGAATACCCATGAGTAATACTGCAAAAACCGCCAAAAACACCCATTGAAAATAAAAAGCAATCGAAGCCAAAAGCATGATTGGAATTTCCAATAATTTAAAAAAACGATACACCGATTTTTTGGAATAAATTACCGCCAACCTTCCGCCTAAGGGTGAAAGAAAAAGATAAGGTATGATGAGCGATGCCGAAACAGCCGAAATAAGTTGCGAACGGGTTAGCCAAGCGGGCATAGACCAACTGATGCCAATAAAAACAATGGCATATTTCAAAAAATTATCGTTGAAAACACTTAAAAAATTACTTAAAAATAAAGGGGTCCAACGGCTTCGAATAAACGACATTAGATTAGAATTTATGTACGACTAAAAACCACATTCAATTAAATGATTATTTTTTTCGAAGCGAAAACAAGAAACTGAGCCCGCCACCCGGCTGGTTCTTTGCGGAAATAGTTCCTCGATGAAAAAAAACACCATTTTTAACGATCGCCAATCCAAGTCCCGTGCCGCCCAATTTACGACTTCGCCCTTTATCGACCCTGTAAAATCGTTCGAAAAGTCTACCGAGATGCTCATCAGGAACACCAATTCCATTATCGCTGAACGAAAAATAATAAAAATTCTTATCGTCGCGATAACAATTTATATCAATGGTTATTCGCTCGCCGGCATAATTTAATGCATTGTCGAATAAATTTCTGAAAATGGAATAAATTAACGAGCGATTACCTTGAATAGGCAAATTCGAGGGAAAGTTCTTGATAATAATAAATTGTTTTTGTTCAATTTGTAAATGGACATCATTCAGAACATCTCCAATTACTTCAGCAATATTACAGTTTTCCTTTTCGAACAAACGTTGACCTTCATCAATTTTATTTAAAGTAGAAATATCTTGTAATAAAGCACTTAGCCGCTGCGCTTGTTGAAAAGACCTTTCAATGAAAAATCGTTGTCGGATCGGGTCTAAATCTGGATTTTCCAATATACTTTCCATATATCCCAAAATACTGCTTACGGGGGTTTTAAGTTCGTGCGAAATATTTTGTGTCAAATGACGTTTTAATTCATTTTCATGCTCCTGAAGAGAAATGTCGTTGATCGAAATTTCAAATGTTTCGTCCTGAAAAACAATACATTGGACTGAAAATACACGACCTCCTTTTTCGATGACCAATCTTTTTTTATTCGGTCGATTCAACAACAAACTTTCGTCGATAAATTTTGTTAAATCATTAAATTCTGGAAGTGTAAAAATCTGATCAGAACTTTCGCATTGTTCGTCGGAAAGTATATTGGTATATTGAATAAAATGAGAATTTGCTAAAATTTCCTTTTTATCTGACGAAAAAATACCAAGTCCTTCGAGCGATATTTGCAAATGCGTAATCAGTTTTTCGCGTTCTTTGTAAAGTTCATCACGGGTTTGCAGCACTAATTTGTACAATTGAACAATATTTTTACTAATGGCACCTAACTCATCTTTCGGAAATTCGATTTCCATATCCGAAATCTCACCTTTTTCAGCACGCAAAGCAAAATCGCGAAGCCGATCGATAGAACGGGTAAAATTGCTGGCAATAAGATACATGGCGATTATAACCAAAACCAATAAGAAAAACATGAAATACAGAAAAAAGGTGTTCGCCTTGAGTAAGACTGACAAATTAAAATTGTAAGGCAACGCGCTGCGAACATAACAATCGGGGAAATGATGGGCAAGATAATAATAATTTTTTCCAGTAGATACTGAATGACGGATAGCCTTACCGTTCACAACGGAATTGGACATGATAATTTCCGGTCGATGCAAATGATTTTGGAGTTTTGTTCCCTGTTTAACCGTTGAGTCAAAAATGACCAACCCTGTGGTATCAATTACGGTAACGCGTAAACTGGTATCGGGAAATAGTTTTACGTATTCTTCCAGATGTTTCCAATCTGGTTTTTGCTCCAATATGAATCGATGGATACTCAGGTTGTAAGTTGATAATTGCTGATCAAGTTGTTCAATCCGAAAATCTTTTTCGCGTTGATACTGAAAGAAACTTATGATTATCAGCATAATAAAAAAAATGCTGAAAAAATAAAGGAAAATCCGACGGTTTAAAGTCATACAAAAAAATTAAATGAATGGCGTCATTTTCAATTTCAAAACTCAAAATAAGTAACTTTTTATTTCATATTCATGAAATAAGCGTTACAAAGATAAAAACAATTTCCGTCCTTTTTATTATTTTTGACATTAACCAGTTATCAAATCATGCATGAATAAGAATATCAGCATTGAATTATAAGCCTATGCAATTATATAGTTCCAATTGAAAACACCTGAAATAGTAGGTTTAGAATCTGAAAATGATAAATAGCTGAAGCTGATTCCTGAATCCTGACACATAAACTGATAAGTGTTTACGTAGACTATGAATGAAAAAAATTCTTTCAAATTATTATTAGATAAGCAATCAAACTTTCAGGGAACATAAAATTATTTCAGGGAACAGGATCATAACCACTTCCACCCCAAGGATGACAACTGCTAATTCGTTTAATGGAAAGCCATCCTCCTTTAATAATTCCATGTTTTTTTATCGCTTCAATAGTATATGCCGAGCAGGTCGGCGTATATCGACAGCGTGGAGGAATAAGGGGTGAAATGCTGTAACGATAAATATAAACAGGCAATAGAACAATGAATATCAATGCTTTTCGTAGCCAAATCAATAGTTTTTCAAATATTTTCATGAGGTTGATCTTGTGCAATTTTTTCGGATAACTTAGTCAAAGCCAATTTCATTTTTTTTTCAAAAGTAGCAAAATCCAATTCTTCGTCAGCCACATAATTAAAGGCTAATTTAACCCGCAATCCACGTTCATTTAGCTGATCGATCAGAAGCAATTTGTTTTTACGGTAACTTTCACGTATTAAACGTTTTATACGATTTCGCTTCACTGCGCGCTTGAATTTCCTTTTGGGCACACTGATTAAAACCCGGGCAGCAACCTCGCTATCATTACGATCCAGCATGTAAACCACCCTGAAAGGATAAGCAATAAAAGCACTCCCCCGGGTATACAGATGCGAAACGGTTATTTCGCCGAATAAATGTTCGCTTTTGGGGAATGTGTAAGAATGATGCATGGGTTTTAAAAATAAAATGATGATCCGTTCTATTACCTATGTCAATGTAAAAATGAATATCAAGGGCTTCGCCCCTAAAACCCCACTTCAAGTTTTGCCTCCAATGAGTTTAACTTAGTTAGCGTCGCCTATTTCCGCTTCGCTCCAATTAGTTTGAACCAACAACCGAAGCAAAAAAGTTCAAAAGACCTCACCCGACCTTCGGCTACTCTCTTCAACTGGAGAGGGAACAGCGGAAAAAGGAGTTTGCACGCTTCACTCTAAAAATGAGTCGTTTGTAGGTTGAAAACTTTAAACTCGTCTCGTTGGAATACGTCGAGACTCAAACAAAACGAATACTCATTAAAAATAAACTATCCCAAAAGTACAGAAAAGTTTCTATACTATCGGGATAGTTCTGTAAATTTGAGCAAACTTTACTTTCGTTGCTTTTTATTATTCTCTTTGAGGAAATTTTCTAATGCTGTGGTCATGGATGGAACGCCCGGAACAGGCGCTTCAATATCTAAACGCAGACCTGCATCACGAACAGCCTGAGCTGTTGCAGTCCCGAAGCAACCGATCTGAATTTCACCTTGTTCGAAGTTTGGAAAATTTTTCAAAAGCGATGCAACACCAATAGGACTAAAAAATAGCATTACATCATAATTAAACTCTTCATTCGGATCGAAATCATTCGAAACCGTTTTGTACATTATAGATTTATTGAACTTGATTTTTGAATTTTCAAGCAAGCTCATTGTATCTTCATTTTGAACATCAGAAGTAATAAACAAGTACTTTTCATCAGTATGTTTATTCATAATAGCAACTAAATCCATCATTTTTCCTGTTGCAGGAAAGAAAACCTTACGTTTGCGATAATGAATATAACGTTGAAGATATAAAGCCACCGTTTCCGAAACACAAAAGTACTTCATGGTTTCGGGGATGGTTATTCTCATTTCTTCACAAAGTCTGAAAAAATGATCAATCCCGTGTCGTGCATTAAAAATTATAGAAGTATGATCTAAAATAGAAATGCGCTGAGTTCTAAACTCTTTGGCAAAAATTGGCTCAACTTTTATAAACGGACGAAAATCAATTTTGACATTGTACTTTTCACTGATATCAAAATAGGGAGATTTCTCGGTGGTTGGTTGAGGTTGCGATATGAGTATCTTTTTGATTTTCAAAACTGTAAATTTTAAAATAAAACAATCTACAAGATAAATTGATAAGCTCGATAGAGTGCGTAAAAGGGTAAAAATTCGAGCGTGCAAAGATACAATAATATATAAAATAATACTACTATTTTATGAAAAAATATTTGAAATAATTTGATGATAATCAGCAAATATGCACCAGCACTGACCAGCAGACTTAAAACAGCGACATACTCTGTTAATTTTGAAGGAGAATATATTTGAAAAATGAGAATCGGGAACATCACTATGCCAAGAAGAATGATGACATTGAAATAACTGTCTTTAGCTGTTTTCAACGTTTTTTGATTCAGAAAAATATATCCGATAAGCTCAAATGAGATTGCTTTCAAACCCAAGAAAATTAAAGTAAGGAGTAAGAAGAATAAATATTTAACGATTGAAAAAGGTGTAGTATTTTCATATTGAATGAAATATGCATAAAAACTCAGCACTGCTGCTGAGAAGAATATCAGGTAAAGTCGATATCTGAAATCGGTTACAGATGATTGACTGAAAATACTGGAGCGTTCTTTAATTTGAAAAAAGTTTTTTGCACTATCGATCAGCAACCCGGAAGAACGTGATAATGAAAACATCAGCAACCCGAAAAGGAACATTAAAAAAACAAATACCCATGATTCAGTTTGAGGTATAGAAGGATGAGGAATTCCCAAGAAACCACGTGGAATCGGCACGATTGCCCGAAGAGAATCGAGCATGTGCAACGAATCAAATTTAGCCAACGAATCGGAATGATGCATTGCTCCGGCTGATTGTATCACATTACTGTCGGTCAATATTTTAACACTATCGGATTGCATAGACGTTTGATGTTTTAAAGTGCAGCAAAACTTCGGGCATTTTCATCCCAGCTTACTGAATTTTCAATAGCTGCAAGTACATCTTTCGGATTTTCAACGACTTGCCACATTTGCCGATGCTCTTCTCGCATAAAATTCTCATTGATAGCACGATTTAACATGGCTATCAGTTGTTCAAAATAGTTTTCGACATTCACTATTACAATCGGTTTGGTGAATATCCCCAACCGCTTCCAAGTTATAACTTCCAACAATTCTTCCATAGTGCCGCAACCTCCGGGTAATGCAACTACTGCATCGGCCATCATAGCCATTTTTTCTTTGCGCTCATGCATGGTTTCAACCAAAATCAGTTCTGTTAATGCATTATGATTCCATTCGACATCGCACATAAATCGTGGAATCACACCGGTAATTTTACCCCCGGCTTCGAGCGTACTGTCGGCCAATTGTCCCATAAGCCCCCTGGCCCCGCCACCATAAACAATCGCAATATTTGCAGCGGTAAGAATTTTTGCCAATTGCGCCGTAGCTTCAAAATAGCTTGCTTTAACCTGTGTGCTCGAAGCACAATAAATACAAATAGTTTGCATTCCCAAATATGAATAATGATGGAATGATTTCTTCAATCAAAGTGCAAAAATACGGTTTTCTTTCCGTATTTTTGATCCTGAATCCAAAAAATGAAAAAATGATACTTGTAACCGGCGCCACCGGATTGGTGGGAGGCAATTTGTTGTGGTATTTGTTGCAGGAAAACGAACAGATTGTTGCCCTGCGCCGTGCAAACAGCAACATCAATTCACTTCGTACTATTTTTAGTTTTTACACGAGCGATCCTGATGAGTTTTTATCGAGAATTGAATGGAGAACGGCAGACTTGCTCAATGAATCCATGCTTCGATCTGTCATGCAAAACATTACAGAAATATATCATTGCGCAGCAACAGTTTCGTTGGAGAATGCACCTGAAAATTTATTGAACAACAATGTGAAAGGAACGCAAAACATTGTGCAGGCAGCTCTAAATGCCCGTATCCGTAGATTTTGTCATGTAAGTTCCATAGCTGCCTGCGGAAGGGAAACGGGTACCAAACTTACCGATGAGAATTCTCCGTGGATTGAAGATCACCATCGGTCAGTTTACGCACAAAGCAAACATTTATCGGAACAAGAAGTGTGGAAAGGAATAAAATCAGGGCTAAATGCAGTTATAGTCAATCCGGGCGTTATTCTCGGTGTTTCTGGCACTGATAAAGGAAGTTTACTATTATTTGCACAAATACAAAAAGGATTGCCATTTTATACCGGTGGGGGCAGTGGATATGTTGATGTTCAGGATGTGGTAAAAATCATGATCCAGCTTATGAAGTCTGGCATTACGAACGAACGGTTTATCGTAGTAAGTGAAAACTGTTCAACTAAAAATTTGCTGAACATGATAGCAGATGGATTTGGAGCAAAACGTCCATTTATCTACATTGGAAGAAAAACAATGTTAGTTGCAGGCTTAACGGCGGGCTTTTTTGGGAAAATATTCAATTTTCAACCTATTATCGACGAAAGTGTAGCTCGTTCAATTACCCGCAGCGAATTTTATTCCAACCAAAAAATAAATAAAGCCATCGAGTTTAAATTTAATTTGATAGAAGATAGTGTAAAAGAAATTTGCAGGTTTATAAAAATCAACGAAAATGAAAATCAACGAAAAAATGAAAATCCGGGAGATCGCTTTTCGGTCTGAGGCTTACAATGAGGAACTGAAATTAAGAGATAAAGTACTTCGAAAACCGCTGGGAATGAGTTTGTACGACGAGAATTTGGAAAGAGAAGCCGGCGATATTCATTTGGGTTCATTTATCGAAGGGCAACTTGTGGGCGTATTGATACTCACTCCACTCACACAGGTAGATATAAAAATGCGTCAAGTTGCAGTTGAAGAAACCTACCGATCGAAAAAAGTGGGAAGCAGGTTAGTTGGGTATGCTGAACAAAATGCCCGGACTTCAGGATATACCAAGATGGTTCTCAATGCCCGCGCAACGGCAGTAACATTTTATGAAAAACTTGGTTATCACGTTATCAGCAATGAATTTAAAGAAGTGGGAATTCCTCACTTTAAAATGATGAAAAATATTCAGTAATAGCCTACAAACTTTTTAAAAAGCAGTTCCAGAGAACAAATTGCTTTTAAAATTCAAGCAAGTCGTCGACAAACCAATTTATTTAAGTATTTCGATTTAAATCACTTCCTTCAACCCTAAAATAAAAAAGTCAGCATCAACTTTTGTCAAACACAATGGAGGTAATAACCGGATAATGTTACTTCCACTGACTCCGGTAAATATTTTTTTATCAAAAAGGAGTTTATTTCGAATCTCTTTTACGGGTTGTTCAAATTCAAGACCAATCATCAATCCAAGCCCCCTAACTTCTTTTATTTGAGGTATTTTTCTCAATTCGTCCATAAGGTAATTGCCAATTTTATCGGCATTTTCAATCAAGTGATCTACTTTCAAGCTCTCAAGTACTGCAATGGCAGCAGTACAAGCCAAATGATTACCTCCGAAAGTGGTTCCCAGCATTCCATAAACAGCTTCAAAGATGGGATTGATTAAAACACCTCCAATTGGAAAACCATTCCCCATTCCTTTAGCAACCGTAATTAAATCAGGACGTATACCGGCATATTGATGAGCGAAAAATTTCCCGCTGCGGCCGTAACCGGATTGAACTTCATCCAAAATAAGTAAAGTTCCGGTAGCCGTACACGCATCACGCAATGCCTGCAAAAATTGAATTTCAGGAATACGAATACCACCAACACCTTGAATGCCTTCGATAATCACTGCGCAAACATCTCCTTTTTGCAACGAATGCCGCACGGAATCAATATCATTTAATTCAATAAATTCAACATCAAATCCTTCATTGATTGGGGCAACAATATTGGGATTATCGGTAACCCTGACAGCAGCAGAGGTTCGACCATGAAAACTCTTCCTAAAAGCAATTACTTTGCGACGTCCGTTGTGAAATGAAGCTAATTTAAGTGCATTTTCATTGGCTTCGGCTCCTGAGTTCACTAAAAAAAGCGAATAATCTTCGTAACCGGAAGCTTTACCTAATTTTTCGGAAAGTTCAATCTGAAGCTTATTTTGCACCGAGTTGGAATAAAATACCAATTTATCAAGCTGTTGCGAAAGTTTTTGCACAAAATATGGGTGTGAATGCCCAATGGAAATAACAGCATGACCACCATACAAATCTAAATATTCAACTCCTTGATTGTCATAAATATGACATCCAATTCCTTTTGAAATTTCAATATTAAATAGTGGATAAACATCAAATAAGTTCATAATTTCTTATATTTGTAAAATATTGATCGGCGATACAAAATGATTGAATCATTCACCAATTAACATTTTAGATTAGCAGGCTACAAAAGTAGTCCAAAATTTAGAATCTCTCAAACAAATACATTTAAAAAAAATATGTAATTTTACGCCCAATAATTCGTTTTTAAATTCAAAAATAGACTCATGGATAAACAAGTTACTATTTATTGCAAAAACACCAAATCTTATCATACCTATCCGCTGGGAATTTCACTCATTGAAATCATGGATGATTTAAAAATCGAATTAAAATTTAAGATTGTTGCAGCCCGTGTAAATTACAAAGTTGAGGATCTTAATTTTTTAGTCTATAAGCCTAAAGATATTGAATTTATCGACTTAGGTTCTTCGTCAGGTATGCGCGTTTATGTTCGAAGTTTAAGCATGGTGCTTTCAAAAGCCATATCAGAACTTTTTCCAACAGCCATTTTACGAATCGAGCATCCCATATCGAGGGGTTATTTCTGTAAATTGGATAATTTGGATCAACCGTTAACCCTTGACATCATTTCTCAAATCAAAGACCGGGTAAATCTAATTATTTCGAAAGGCAAAAAAATTATTTGTGAAGAGAAACAATCCAATGAAGTTAAAGTTTTATTTTCGAGCCAACCCAATCAACAAGATAAGGTTTCTTTATTTGAAACGCTTGGTACTCCCTATTTTCGTTTTTTCCGCATCGACGATTTTATCGATTACTATAACGGCGTGTTGGTACCATCCACCGATTATTTGTATTTGTATGATTTAATGGAGTATTACGATGGGATATTGCTTCGGGTTCCCAACCGCGATAATCCGTTAGAACTCGAGGAGGTTCAGCTTTCACCAAAAATGTATGAAGTATTCCAGGAATATTTAGAATGGAATAACATAATGAAACTCAATAATGTAGGTGAATTTAACGAAGCTTGCCAGAATAACCAGTCATTTAATTTGATAAAAGTATCAGAAGCACTTCATGAAAAAAAAGTTGCTTCCATTGCCGATATGATTTCGCAACGGTCCAAAAAAGTAAAATTTGTTCTGATTTCAGGACCTTCATCGTCAGGGAAAACAACGTTCAGCAAACGGCTTTCGGTGCAATTGATGGTCAGCGGTTTAAAACCATCCGTGTTGTCGTTGGATAATTATTTCGTAAATCGGGAAGATACGCCGAAAGACGAAAATGGCGATTGGGATTTTGAACATTTGCATGCGTTAGATTTAAAATTGTTGAACCAGCATTTAAAACAGCTGATGAACGGAGAAGAAATAGAAATTCCATCATTTAATTTTGAAGAGGGTAAACGCCATTATAAGGGTGAAAAACTTGATTTAAAAGATGATGGCATTTTAGTTATTGAAGGAATACACGGGCTAAATCCCGAATTAATTTATGATATACCCCTCGATATCACTTTCAAAATTTACGTTTCGGCACTGACTACCATTGCGATTGACAATCACAATTGGATACCAACTACCGATACTCGTTTGTTACGACGTATTATTCGCGATTTTCGATACCGTAATTACTCTGCCCGCGAAACCATCAACCGTTGGCCCAGCGTGCGCAGGGGTGAAGAAAAATGGATTTTTCCTTACCAGGAAAATGCCGATGTCATGTTTAATTCGGCTTTATTGTTCGAGCTGGCTGTACTAAAACGGTATGCAGAACCAATATTAGCCGAAGTACCGAAATATTGCGATGAATATACCGAAGCACACCGGCTACTTAAGTTTTTGAATTATTTTGTACCCATTTATGACCGTGAAATTCCGCCAACGTCACTTTTACGCGAATTTGTTGGCGGTAGTAGTTTCAGATATTGATTTAGTTAAATAAATAAAAATATGAATTGCAAGTCTGTTTTTTTATAATGTTTAAAAAAAAGTGTGTAATTTTGCCATTACATTAGTTGCAACAAAATATTTTCAGACTTGAATGAAGAAAATTATACTATCAATTGTACTTATATCAACCTTTTCGAGCGGACTGAAAGCGGAACTCCCAAATGGATTAATTAACACCAATTCAGATAGTTACTTCGTCATCTCTTTAGGACCTAATTATTGTTTTTCGGATGCGAACAACTCAAAACCTATATTAGGCCCATTTTACAATCAAAGCCCATTACAAAACTGGGAAGTATCTGTAGGTTATAAAAAAAAATTTCATAACAACATTGGATATAAAGTTGGTTTAAGTATGGATAATTTTACCGGAAATGATATGCCGATACCAAATGCAAGTAGGTCTTATTCTTTTCAGTCAAATTTGATTCAGTTAACTGTTCAGGGCGAATATTCCATAATTTTTGAAACAGATTGTTTCTGTAAAGATCCCAACTATTTATATGGTTTTACTGGAACCGGGCTAATGGCTTCAAACGCAAATCTGAATACTTCAAATCTGATTATCGGCACTTATAAATATAAAAAAAATGATATCGCACCTGTAGTTTTTTTAGGAATTGGTTATTTATATCATTTTTCGAATAAACTTGCGATTGGCGCTGAATATAAAATCGAATACCCTTTTTCAGATTATATTGATGGGTTTAAACCACCATTTCCCATATCAACTTTTAATGACTTGATTCAGGGATTTTCAGTTAGTTTGAACCTGAAAATTTAATGATCAGTAAATTACATCCTATAAACCATTTTCATTTTCGAGATTTCTACTTCGGTTCATTTTTCCTTCAGAATTTACAAGAATCGGGTGCAATGGAAAAAGTATTTTTTGATTAAATTCAAAACAAGATCATTTATTGTTAAGGTAACGGGTAACAAACAATTTATTATGAAAAACTTTTGGGTAATATTTTTTATTGTTTTCGGAGCAAAAGTAGTTGGACAAAGCGAACCGGAGCAAAAATTTTTGTTGACCCAGGTTTCAAATGCTACCGAGTTATCAGAATTACAACTTACCGATCCTTATCTTTCACCCATCACGTACAGTGGATTAGGGATTGGATTTCATTCCGAAAGCAGCCGTTTTTTTTCGCCCGACAATACCCATTATTCTTACCTGAATGAATGGAAAATTATTGGAGGAGTATTGCTCAATCCCACTTTCTCAAGTTCAATGCTTTATGCTGCAGGTAATTATCAATGGGGTGCACGTTATCACTTCCGGTTTCAACATGGTTTTCAACTGCTTGCTGGCAGTTCTTGCGATTTAGATTTAGGGATTAAAGATGTCAGTCGTAATATTAATAATCCTGTAAATATCGATTTAGCCTCAAGTATAAATTTAATTGCACTGGGTCGTTATGACTGGGTGATGAAACGAAAGACCATCCGCATTGAACTGAGTATCAAGTCGCCTCTGCTCGGTTGTATGTACGTCCCATTATCGGGAGCATCATATTATGAAATGTTTTCACTTGGAAATCTTTCAAACGTTGTTCATTTCAGTTCATTGTACAACAAACGCGGAATCGATGCCCGATTAACGTTAGATGTACCATTCAAAAGGGTGATTTGGAAATTCGGGCTGCAATATGCTGAACTTAAATACAAAGCTAATGATATGGTTTTCAATAGAAATATTTGGGGAATTGTGGTGGGTACAAGTTTCGATGCTATTCATTTTGGCGGTCGGAAAATGAAAGCGCCAGAAAATTTTATTAGTACCCGAAAATAAAAATACAGCTTTGTTCTCAACGAATTAGCTTTGTTTTCAAATGGAGTTGTTTTGATATAATCTCTTAAAATATACATTTTTAACTATAGGCTGAACATACCAATTTTGATGAAAAATTTTAATTATTTACTTCTTGCATTCATCCTTTTCGCGTTCTCATCGTGCATGAACGAACCCGATATTCAGCCGAATACCAATATTGGTAATTTTGAGTCGCTTTGGAAAATAATCGACACAAAATACTGTTACCTCGATTATAAAAAGATAAATTGGGATTCGATTCACACTGTTTACAAAACTCGGGTTGACAGTGTAAAATCAGAAGTCGGACTTTTCAGGGTATTGGGACGAATGTTAGACGAGTTGAAAGATGGCCATGTAAACTTGTATTCCGATTTCAACATGAGTCGTTATTGGAACTGGTTCACTGATTATCCTTCCAATTTCGATTCGGCATTGATATACAGTCCCCGCTATTTGGGTAGTAATTATCAAATTGCTGGAGGGTTTCAATATGAGCGAATTGACAATGGGAATGTGGGTTACATTTATTACAGCAGTTTTTCCGATTATTTTTCCGATACGAATATCAGGTATATTTTGCAGTATTTCTCCAATTGCAAAGGACTCATCATCGATGTGCGCAACAATGGAGGAGGATATTTGGATCTTTCAGGCACGCTGGCATCTTATTTTTTCGACAAAGATCAGATTACCGGTTATATTTGTCACAAAACCGGAATCGGTCATTCCGATTTTTCGACACCGGTAGCCATAAAAACAACTGCACATAAAACCATTCAATGGCAGCGTCCCGTGGTAATCTTAACTAACCGGATGGCCTTCAGTGCGACAAATGCTTTTATCTGCAGAATGAAATATGCCACTCATGCCACCATTGTTGGCGATAAAAGCGGAGGTGGAGGCGGGTTGCCCATGTCGAGTGAAATTCCAAACGGTTGGATGGTACGGTTTTCAACTTCTCCAATGTTCGATGCTTCCATGAATCAAATTGAATGGGGAATCGATCCTGATGTGAAAGTTGCTCTCAGCACCAACGATAAACTTGCAGGTTACGATACACTGATTGAAAAAGCCATCAGGATTATAAAACAATAAACAAACAGAAGAAAATTATCAATATTTTCAGGATAATAAATAATATATTGATAAACAGCTGTCCTACATCCAAAAAAACCATCTAATTTTTATGAATAGTGCCAACATTAAGAATCTTATCGTTTCAAATCAGCGATTTCTGAAGCTTCTTTGGGTCATTTTATTTGCCCTATTGGCGATTATTCCTTACATTTATTCTATCCTTTATGCGCCTATTTCGCTCGATGGTAGCTATTATTTATCAATGGTCGAAAGAATCAGGAGTGGACTTGTACCCTATCGCGATTTCACGTTGGAATATACTCCTTTATTCTTTTATATCACGGCATTTATAAAAAATCTTTTCTCCGTGGGAATTAATTACGGCTTCGATCTGGGATTTCATTTTTGCATACAACTTATCGTTACCATATTGTTATATAAAATTGCGGTTCAGATGGCTATCAGCAAGTGGAATGCGTATCATGTAGCCGTATTTTACTTATTGATTTCGTACTGGATTACAGAGTACGAATTTATATTGGAAATACCTTCCCTGCTGTGGGGTTTGTGGGCAATTTATCTGGCACTTCGTTATCAACATAAATCCGTAGTATTTATACTTGTTGGGATGAAGAT
>JAJYBB010000043.1 GCA_021779195.1 Bacteroidota bacterium
GAGCAGACACTTACTGTCAAATTCAATCTATCACCCAAACTGCCAAAAAGAATAATCAAAATCCTTTCTTGGCAATCCTTGCCGTGGCAAATAACGATTGATACATTTTTTAGTACTGAGTAGTTACACTTTATTTCGGTCTTAAATCCGCTTAATCTTTAAGATTTTATAACGAACTATTGATTTTAGTCAAATAAGATCAATTGTTTATTACCTTAAAACTTTGAATACCAACGTGCAACAAATAAACGCCTTGAGCAGGTAAATTGATGGTCATTGATGAAGCATTGACCATTTGTTTAGTGAGTGTCAAACCATTGACCGAATAGAGCGTTAACGATTCGCCCCGCGGTAATCCACTTATTAATGCGATATTATTTTGAACAACGATTTTAATGACTGAAGCTGCAATATGATCCGTCGCCGTAACGCTATGTTCAACAATGTTGTTGAAGCTTTTCCATTGATTAGCTGCCTGATAGAGGCTTTTTGAACCGGTAGGCACAAACAAGGTGCAATTAGCGTAGTTTACTCCTAAAAAAACATTAGGCGACATACTTAAATCAACAGGAGTACTTTCATTTACATAAATTGAAGTTAACCCACTGCAATTGTTGAAAACATTGTCATAAATGGAAGTTACTGATGAAGGGATAGTTAGTGATGTTATGCCCGTACAATTTGCAAAGTCAAAGCTATTGAGAGAAGTAAAAGATGAAGGAATAATAAGTGATCCGGTAAAACCAGTGCAGTTTTGAAATACACCTCCACCAATTGAAGTTAATGTAGAAGGAATAGTTAAAATACCAGTAAATCCACTGCAATTTTGGAAAGCATTATCTCCAATTGAAGTTATAGAGGGAGGGATAGAAAATGCCCCATTTAAACCTGTGCAACCTTGAAAAGCAGATTTCCCGATAGAAACAGATGATGAAGGGAGCATAATGGTAGTGAGTGATGTTTTAGATTTAGATGTATTCCCATTTAAAAAAGCATTTTGTGGTATCTCATTTGCGGGGTAGGTTGTGTCAACATACAAAGTACCGGCTGTTCCTGAATAAGCAACAATATTAGCTCCACTTAAATCAAGAATTGCTAAAGAAGGCATATAATCGCGCAAAGTAAGAAAATCACGAGCATCAATAGTTCCGGTAATTGTTAAATTTGACACTGTATTCAGTTCGGTTGATGTCAATGCTGTATACAACCCCCCTGCAGTAACGTTTACCGATTTTGAAGTCGTAAAATTACAAATAGCTATCACTCCTTTGTTGGTTAGAGAACCAATATCATCGCCTGTTAGCCATCCTGTGTTCCCATTCAAAAAGAAAAGGCTAAACGCAGAAGATGAAAGCGAAAAGTTATCTTGCGCCCATGTTGTTCCACCATCTACCGTATGCATCAGAAAATGAGAGGTTGTTTGTCCGGTTGAAGAACTTGGCACATCTTCTCCAATCCAAACATGATTGGCATCGTACATAAACATACATTTTTGATAGGTATTCAATCCATTGGTAAGGCTTGGTGTAACGGGTGTCCACGAAGCTCCTCCATTGGATGTTTTCACAATCCGGCTGTTAGGACCTACTGCCCAGCCATTATTAGCATCAACAAATTGGATAGCGCCACAACTCGTATTCGTATAAATTCCATGCGAAGTGGCATCATTATATTGTGTCGTCCAAGTGGCGCCACCATCAGTTGTTTGTTTAATCTTAAATTCTGCGGGGTTATCATTAATCAGTAATGTCCATCCCGTAGTGGCATTGATAAAATAGAAAAGTTCTACTTCGTCTGTACCAGTGAATGATGAGCCAACCGTTGACCATGTAGCCCCGCCATTCGTAGTTTTGTAAAGATATCCGGTGTTCAATGTCGGATTGAAAACAGTAGCAAACCCGTTACTAGCATCGACAAATTGCAGCTGGACACCAATCAATCCTGTCCCGGAGGCCACAATACTCTTGCTCCATGTGCTGCCACCATTAGTAGTATAATAAACCACTGCACCCTGTGCATTCGAAAAATTAACCGTTGAATTGGTTGAAAGCGTTTTCAGAACCCAACCTGTTGAAGCATTGATGAATTGTAGATTTACAGCAGGATCAGAAAAGGAGAAGACACTGTCAGTGGTACATGTAACCACATTCCATGTTGCACCAGCATTGAGAGTGTGCAGCAATTTAGGTCCAATAGCGCTGATCCATCCTTCCGTAGAGGACACAAATTGTACTTTGCCAACCATAGTTGTGTCGCCGGTACCCGATAATGGGTTTGTTTGATAACTCCATTGAGCTGAAGCGGTAGATACGTTGACCATCAAAACTGCGATCAACAACGATAGGGAGAGCGTAAAAGTTTTCATGTACGTACTTTATTAAATTAAATGCTAAAAATATTTGCATGCAAATATAAAACATATTTAGAAAATAAAATATCAACAAACGATTTTTCTATCTTTGGTGTAAACAAGAAGATTGAAAATGATGCTTAAAGCAAAGAAGATTGAAAAACATAGCAATTAAATAACAAATGGCTTAATTCTAATTAAATGAGAAATTTTTTATTCGACATGCCAGACAAAAGAGTCTACACGTAGTTACACGTAGAAATATCATTCTCGAAAATTCTGGCAAGGTTTCCGACTTTTCGGATGGAATAAATCAAAAACTATCTCAATTTTTCGATCTCATGGGAGTTTAAAGAAACAAGGCAAAACCAAAAATTGAATTTTATTTATCATTATTTCGGTTTAATTTCGGGTATTCTCAATCCATTGCTTGGTTACACTTATTAACAGTCCTTGTATTAGATTTTTGTGTGTCAGGACCGCAGATTTAGAGTAGACTTATTTCAGATTTTCAGTCGCGTTCAACACCGATGTCATTCAAAAGATTCTTATCAACTTGGAACATGAAGAAATTTTCATCCTTAAAGCTTTAGAGCATGCCCAACATACAAAAAAAACAGGAGACAGATGAAAAAACTGCCTCCTGCTTTTGTATTTTAAATTTTCAATCTTATTTTAGATTCTGAAGAATTTCCATTGCATCCGAAGCAATCATAAACTCCTCATCAGTTGGAATAACAACAACTTTTAAAGTAGAATCGGTAGTACTAAGTAGGGTTTCTTTACCTCGAGTTTTCGCGTTTAGTTCCGCATCGATTTTCACGCCCATAAAAGCTAAACTGTCGCACACTTTTTGTCGAGTAGTTGTCTGATTTTCACCTACACCTCCCGTAAACACAAGTACATCACAACCTCCAAGAGCTGCCATGTATGATCCGATATATTTTTTTATGCGGTACTCGTACATATCAAGGGCAAGCTTGGCGCGTTCATTGCCATTGGCAATTGCATTTTCGATATCACGCATATCTGAAGAAATACCTGAAACGCCTAAAACTCCACTATGCTTATTAAATAAAATGGATGCCGACGAAGAACCAATCATCTCTTTCTCCATTAAAAATGTAACCACTCCCATATCCACATCTCCCGATCGGGTGCCCATCATTAATCCTTCAGCCGGCGTAAAGCCCATAGAGGTATCGACCGATTTTCCATTTTCAATAGCACAAACAGAAGCTCCGTTACCAATATGAGCGGTTATCATCTTAGTTTTTTGTACATCTAAACCTAAAAAATCGCAGGCACGTTTCGAAACATAACGATGACTTGTCCCGTGAAATCCATATCGGCGAATGCCATATTTTATGTAAAGCGAATAAGGAATGCCATACATATAAGCATAATCGGGCATAGTTTGATGAAAAGCCGTATCGAAAACGGCTACTTGTGGAACCGATGGCAATAACTCGTTAATTGCATAAATTCCTGCTAAATTAGGCGGATTGTGCAAAGGCGCTATATCTATACATTCAACGATTTTTTGTATTACATCATCGGTAATAAGAACGCTTGAATTAAATTTTTCACCGCCATGAACCACCCTATGTCCGACGGCGTTAATTTCATCCAATGAATCAATGGCACCATGTTTTTGACTTGTTAAGACACCCAAAATATATTCGATAGCTAACTGGTGTTCCAGAATTTCGCCTTTTAAAATCACTTTTTGACCATCGCGGCGAATATGTTTAAGGAATGAACCCTTCATGCCGATTTTTTCAACACCTCCCGACCCGAGTTCCTCGTGTGAGTTCATATCCAACAATTTATATTTCACTGATGAACTACCACAGTTTAAAACCAATATCTTCATGTTCAAGTTCCTCCTTATTTAATAATGTTACCGAAATCGTCGTAGTTGTAAAACCCTTTCCTTGAAGTAACTCCAAAGTGTTTGGCACGTGCCAACCGAAGCAATACAGGTGATGGTTTGTATTTTAAACTCCCATATTCGTCCCAAAGATTTTCGAGCAACCGAACAATTTTTTCGATGCCCATCTGATCGGCAGTGCGGAAAACACCCTGTCGGTGACCAAATCCTACAGTTAATACACGATCTATATCTTCAACACTCGAAATTCCCTCCATCAAAATTCCGCAAGCTTCGTTTAATTGAATCAGGAATAAACGTACGCTTACCAATCCGGCAGATTCCATTACCGGAATATATTCATAATTAATAAGACGCGCGAATTTGCACACTTTCTCGTATGTTTCATTCGATGTATTTAAACCAGGAACAATTTCAATAATCTGTGAATCAGGCACATTTGATAAAAAATGCAAACCGATACAACGTTCAACATGCTCTAATTCAGCCGCCAAATCGGTAACAATAACCGTAGTAACATTCGATGCAATAATAGCTGTCGGCGAAAGAACCGCTTCAAGTTGCTTAAATACTTCCTTTCGTTGCGAAATACGGCGTTCGCCGGTTTGGTCGTGATAGCGAATGGCCTCAATCACAAAATCACAACCTGAAAAATCTTCGTACATTGAAGTGCCCGTAATTCTGGTCAGGATTGCTTTTTTTTCGTTTTCAGTCAATCCCCAATGGGAGATTTTATCATCTAACTTCTGTTCAATCCTGCTGAATGCATTTGTAATGCTTTCATCATTCGGTTCTAAAAAAACAACCTCAATTCCACTCAGGGCTGCTGCTGTTGCAATCACACTTCCATCATGTCCACAGCCAACTACTCCGATTCTCGAAAATAAAGTTCGGTTTCGGTTTCGTTTGCTTAACCCATAACGTTCAATTGCCTCTAAAATTTCTTCTGCCATAATCCTTTATTTAATGCAAAATTATTATTCACACTACAAAATTTCTTATTCAAGATGCACTTTCGATGATGCACGATATACGATGAATTTAGAATTAGTTTTTCATCGCCTGGTTGGCTGTAATTGTAATCATTTTCACAATATCATCAACTGAGCAACCTCGTGATAAGTCGTTAATCGGGGCAGCCATTCCCTGTAAAATTGGTCCGACGGCTTGCGCTCCTGAAAATCGTTCAACCATTTTATAGCCAATGTTTCCAGCCTGTAAATCCGGAAATACCAATACGTTGGCATGTCCTGCAATTTTACTACCGGGAGCTTTGCTTTGTCCAACCGAGGGCACTAAAGCTGCATCAGCCTGTAATTCACCATCAATTAACAAATCAGGTGCCATTTGTTGAGCTATTTTTGTCGCTTCTACTACTTTGTCAACCAGTTCGTGTTTAGCACTTCCTTTTGTAGAGAAACTTAACATAGCAATACGAGGTTCGAAACCTCCAATTGCGCGTGCAGTATGTGCCGTACTTACAGCAATCTGAGCAAGCTCTTCAGCTGTTGGATTAGGATTTACAGCACAATCTGCAAATATCAACAATCCGTTTTCTCCATATTGCATGGTCGGTGTGAACATCAACAATGCTCCTGAAACTACCGAAATACCCGGCATTGTTTTCACAATTTGAAATGCCGGACGAAGTACATTCCCTGTCGTGTTTCGTGCTCCGGCTAATTCTCCATCGGCATCTCCGTTTTTTATCATCAAACAGCCCAAGTACAACGGATCTTTCGCTAATTTGTGCGCTTCTTCGAGAGTCATTCCTTTATTTTTCCGAATTTCATATAATAAATTGGCATAAGTTTCCATTTTTTCATTCGATTCAGGATTGATAATCATTGCATTCACAATATTTTTTAACCCATTTTCTGATGCTAAATTAGTAATTTCTTTTTCATCGCCAATTAAAATAAGTTCGGCAGCTTTTTCTTTCAAAATTTCGTCCGCTGCTTTAAGTGTGCGGATTTCCGTACCTTCTGGCAATACAATCCGTTGTGGATTGGCTTTGGCACGTACCATAATTTGATCTAATAAGTTCATGATTTAACTTTATATATTGTAGAAGAGTATTTTCGACACGAAATAAGTCACTGAAAGAAAATCAGCGCAAAGATACAGCATAAATTTATATATTGCAATGTAGAGATGGCAAATATTTGTAAATTATTGACTGATTGTCAAATTACACATTAGATTTATCAATTTTCTAAAAAAAAGAACAGTTTAAAAATTATACAAAGTGATTTTATATCAGATTACAACTGCAAACAGTTGATATTTTATTGAATTGACAAATGCTGAAATTATCACAGTTTCCCATTTCTCCACACATTATGTAAAAAAATCCACATCAATAAAACAAACCTAACGTACTTTTGTTACCTCAACTATTCAAAATAAATTTCAAATGAAAAAATCGCTCTACGTATTCTTTTTCTTTGTTTTATGCAATGCAAATGCCAGTTCTTACTACATTTCTCCCACCGGAAGTTCTTCGGCAAACGGAACAGTAACCAGTCCCTACAATTTTTCAACGGCGATGGGAAAATCTTTAGTTGCTGGTGATTCACTCATATTTAGAGGTGGAATTTACAGTTTTAATTCATCGCAATCTTTTTCAAAATCAGGAACCTCGACTAAATATGTTCATTACGTAGCTTATCTATTTGAAATTCCGATATTTGACTTTCGAACACAGATTTATGGTAGTAATAGCCGGGGATTGAATCTTTCGGGAAATTACATGCACATAAAAGGAATAACTGTTCAAGGGGCAGGTGATAATGGATTTTATGTTTCTGGAAGCAATAATTTTATTGATCAATGCACATCCCGATGGAATTGTGATTCAGGTTTTCAACTAAAAAACGGAAGCAACAATTTGATTATGAACTGCGACTCATACGAAAATTTCGATTATGAAACCGGAGGAATAAGTACTCCAAATTTTGGCGGAAATGCCGATGGATTTGCCGACAAACAATATAGCAACACTGGAACAAATACATACAAAGGCTGTCGTTCATGGAGAAATGGAGATGATGGCTGGGATAGTTATCAAAAAACAGGAAATACGGTTTATGACAGCTGCTGGTGTTATAGCATGGCCCCCGCCACTTTCGATATGAGTCAGAATATTCGTTTCAAAACTGATAGCGCAAGTTGGTTTTATCAATTCAAAAGTACTAATTATGTAATGACAAACTATGGTAATGGAAATGGATTCAAACTCGGTGGAGACTATACTTCAAACAATGCCACACTCCACAATTGTATTTCAGTCGGAAATAAAGTGAAAGGATTTGACCAGAACAACAATAATGGTATTATGACAATTTATAATTGTTCCAGCTATAATAATCAGTATAATTATGGTTTTACAAA
>JAJYBB010000007.1 GCA_021779195.1 Bacteroidota bacterium
TACGTCAGTGCATCATGGTCAGGGTCAGAAGAAGCCGAACCATCCAAGGTAACTACCGTGCCTTCGTTGACACTCTGATCTGTTCCTGCATTGGCTACCGGAGCATGATTAAGACGTAGAACTTTTAAAATCCCATTTTTAGGTGAATATAAAACATTTTCTGATTTTGCATTACTCATTAAAGTATTCGAAAAAGTCAGATTATAGGTTCCCTGCAACAAACTTGTTTCTGCCTTAAATGGAATATTCAAAATCGACCCGGAATTACCTGTAAATGTTTTCTGACCCGGACTATAAATCAGAATCCGTAAACTTGTTTTAGATAAAGCTGTAGCTGCGAATACATGATCTTGTTTACGATTGGTCAGGGCAATGGCATTTAAATCGGGAGTAAATCCATCCGGATAATTCAAATCAAATTGTAATGCAACAAAAGGCTCTTCATTTTCAACTTCTATACCAACTGTTTTGGTTTCACTCTGAGTAAAGTTTTGATTATTAATCAGAAAATAATTCGGTATAAAAGCGTTAGCCGTTAATTGAACAATAAACGGATTTTCATCAGGATCATTACTGAAAATTTTTAGCGTTGCTGCTGTTGAACCTTTCACCGGATCGGCAAACAGAACCGGCAAATCAAAATAACCGGAGGGTTGGATAGTGATGGGGAGTGTCTGATTACATTTGAAATAATTACTGGAAAATTGTAGCTGATTAATTATTAACGGTTCTTGCCCGTAATTATTTATGCGATGCAGAACTGTTGAACTAGACAAAATGGACACATCTCCCAAATTAAGCTCTGTGGAAGCATGAATATCCGCTGAAGTAACAATGAGCTGTCCATCGTATGAATTTGAAACAATATTTTCTCCTGCAGAATTGGCAATAATCACATTGCTCATCCCAATTGAATAATATCCAGCCGTTCCATTTAATAAAAATTCAAGACTGAGTATCTTACCGTCTGATCCTGTAAAGTTTTTATTTCCTGCCGAAAAAGCGACTACTCGCAATGTTTGGCTATTGATTTGACTGACAGAAACTGTCTGGTCTTGCGCCCGTAATAATTGGGCAGTTCCAGTTTTGTAGGTAATGGGCTGAGGCAGATTCAGATCAAACTGAAAGCCTGTAAATGCTTCCATGTTATTCAATGTGAATTCCAACGTTTTAGTTGTCGATGAAGCACCTGTTATGCTTCCGGTATGAATCTCGTTTATGGCATAAGCAACCGCATTAAGCATTACAGAAGAAGTTGACTGATCGGGATCATTACTCCCGATTTGTAATTGCTTCGCAAACGTTCCTTTGGCTGAAGGAGTAAATTTTACTGAAATAGTTCGACTTGTTTGAGGAGCAATACTAAAACCCGCTGCATCTGTAGTCGTAAACGCCGGATCATTAAATGTCAGGCTATTGATGACAAGATTTGAATTACCTGTATTGTTGATTTGAACGGTTTGAACCAAATTAGTTCCAAGCGGAACACGTCCATAATTCAAAGCAGTAGTTGATACTGAAATATTCGGTGCTAAAACGGTTACACTGCCATTACTGGAACTTGTAAGTATATTATTGGATTGAGTATCGCCTAATATCGGTTTATTAAGCCCAAGTGAATAAGTGGCAGGAACGGCTCCCGATTTGAATGTAAAACTTACCAAAACACCCGAATTACCTAAAAATGCAGTATTGCCGACAGAATAGCCAATCAGGCGAAGAATATTCCCATCAAGCAAACTGGCGTTTAATATATGTCCCGAAATACGTGAAGCATTGAGCACTGCAGAACCATCAATATAGTTAAACCCTGTAGGTATTGGAATATCTACCTGAAATGCAACAAACGGATCGGTGTTTTCAGCCACGAGTTGAATAACAAAAACGGAATTGGGTAGTACCTGATACTGCCCGATTTTCAATGTATTGGCGGCATACAGTTGTCCCGCTAACATATACAATAGTAATACGATCGTTGTTTTTTTCATCGTGTAATTTTTATGTAGTACAGGTAAGTTTATTTCTCAGCCATTAAAATTAAATTAATTCCATAAGTTTTTAGGCTGAAGGCCTACTATATTCTAGCCCAAGGTAACGTCCTGAAGGGATAATGCCTTGGGTTAATAATACCATCAACGCCTTGGGTTAATGATACAACCCACCACAATATACGCCCTGAAATGGGCAACATTGAATTTATGTCCACAAATAATCATCATTATATTCAACACCGTTTTCTTTCAAAAATCGAATGTATTCCTCCTTAAAGGATTGCTTATTATGATGTTCTTTTTGATTTTCGATGTATTTTTTTACAACATCAACCTTCGATTGACTTACAGAATAACCGGCATATCCGCCTTGCCATGCAAATTCACGATAATGTGGTCCGAATGTTTTAATCCATCTGCTACTATTGGTTTTAATATCCTCCAGAAGAGCCGAGAGCGAAATGTTTTTTGACATAATACACAAAATATGAATATGGTTTTCAGTCCCATTTATGACAATAGGAATTGATTTGGAGATTTTAATTGTTCCACCCATATAAGCATATAATTCCTTTTCGTCTTCAGGTTGTATTAAACATTCGTTGTTTTTCACATGGAAAATGGCATGTATATACAATTTTGATAATGATTGAGACATATTCTTATTTTAAATGATAATATTGCCCTTTGGCTACGCCGATTTTCAATTCAGGACGCAAAATGATTTTTTTATTCTTACCCCAAGGCGGTGTCCTTTCAGGACGTTACCCTGGGCTGGAATACATTGGGCTTACAGCCCGAAGACTTACTGCACTATCATTTTCTTATTCGGACAAACGCTCCGTTGCTTACCGTTTCGGACTTCGAGCGTATATACAAACAGTCCCTTATTCGTTCCCGGGTTCCACGACAGCAAATGTTCACCGATATAGGGGTTTGCCATTCGGATGATTTCCATTTCCTGACCCATCATATTTACGATTCGTATCACTGCTTCATCCACAGGCTCGTAAATACGAATCTGAATAGTGGTTTGTCCGTTTAATGGATTTGGGAAGTTTTGTCCTAATTCGGCCACGGTTTGATTCATATTATCACTAATATCCGGAATCCTAGTTAGTATGAAATTTACCCGGATAGGCGAACCATTGGTTCCTCCAAAAATAGCATTGACAATACGGCTGCCGTTCTTTAGTACCAGTAACGGGATATGATTCCCTGCCGGAATGGATTTGCCGGACATACTATAATAGAGCAAGCGTAAGGTATCCGATTTGATACTGTAACCCGACTCAAATCCATCGAGGGCTTTCAGTGTCTGAATATCCTGTATTGATGACACGCCACTTATATCCAACTGAATACCTCCAACAGGCACATTGGTATCGGCAAACAAGGTATCATTTTGCAGATACAGATTGGCTTGCTGATCGAAGGATATGCCTTTTACTTTTTGCGGACCGTTCAGCACCAGATTCACTACTCCCACTATATCGAGCACATTGATGGTGGCATCACTGTTCATGTCGGCGGCTTCAAAGATAAAAGGCTGGGGGTTATTATTCAGCAGATAAGCTACAATAGAAGTTATATCCAGTACATTCACACTCAAATCGCCGTTGGCATCGCCTTTGGATGCAGTAAACGGTGTGGCACTTACGACCTTTGATTGATCTGTTTCAGACATATCTGTTCGTAGTACTTTATAGAAATAGTAGTACTTCTTATTGGGAGTTACAGCAAAGTCGGTGTACAAAGTATCTGTAATAAGGGATGAATTTATCAAAACAGGTGAAGTCAGTGTGGAATCATTAATATGTTCCATGCGGTACATATTGAAACCTAATCCATCTGCCAAATCATTATTATTCCACTCCAATTTTACTTTTCCTAAACCAGCAGAAGCCATAAATTCGAGTGAAGAAGAACTGGCTGCACTAATTAAAAAACTATAACGCATATCTTCTGTTGGGATTTCCCAGCCTTCGAGGTCTTTTGCTACGGTAACCCGTATACGGTTAAATCCATCACCAGTAGTCAATTTAATGTTTTTATAAACTGTATAGATACGTCCATCACCAGACCAACTTCCATCTTCATTTACTGCAATTGAGGAAAAAGGATAGCGTACTCCAAAACTAACTTGCGGAGCTATGGTTTTATCCATTGGACGATTAAAATACACATCGAAACGTTGTTTTCCGACTCCAACAGGTTCTACTTTTTGGTCTTGGGCATCTTTTCCATTAACCAGAACTTTCCAAACTACCCCATGGCATTCTTCGGGTGGAGCATTTAAGAATGGTTTAAATATTGCTCTTGATAAGGTAGACCTTTCCATAAAATCATAAATAAATCCTTCAATAATTGTTGAATCAGATGTTCCCCAATATTGATTTTGAACTTTCTGAAAATCAGCAGAACTATAGGAATTTGGAGTATATTTTGTATAAATTTGAGTTACATCTTTGTAGAAAGATCCATTCCATTGTTGACTTGGCTTGGAATATTCGCTAATCCATGCATTTTGCATTAATGGGTTAGTCCATTCCATTTCAGGTATTGAATAATTAAAGATATTATTGTATTGAAAATTACCCCCAAATGAAACATGTTGAAAACTCTGATTATAGTAATAATCTTTTGAAGTTCCAGGTCCAATAAAATTATTTTTATATGCAATACTGAAACCGTATACAATACCGGTATTCCCATAGCCTTGACCTGGGAAATGACAATTATTATTCACTAAAGAATCGACTATTCCAATTGCACCAACATTGAAAATACTATTAAATACACTTGCAGGTGAACCACCAACTCTTGATAAAGTAAATTCACCAATATTATCAAATTTACAATAATTAAATCTATTCTTTATTGAATATCCATTATCAAAGGAAAAAATTGTACTTATACCACCCCACGAACTGGGTGGTGTATAACCTGAAAAACAAATCAGGCTATCAGGCTTTCCCTCTGCAATTAATACACCTTTAATGCGAACTTCTTGACCAGGATAAAATAGTATTTTTGTTCCTGGCTTAATTATCAACGTTCCATTTGTCCCAACTTTAAAACTATTATTTACAAGATACAATCTATTTGGATATAAAATTTTCACACCATCGAGCACTCCTGAAAGTTGCTCTCCATTTTCCGCAGTAAATACAAACTTTTGAACAATTGTATCGGTTGCCCCTTTGTACCAACTTAATAAATCAAAGGTAATATCCCGGTCATGCGCCACATTATTACTGATAATAAATTTCATATGGTCAGCTTCACTGGTTCGGGTGGCATAAGGACTTATAGAACCAAGAAAAGAAGTTGGTTTTACAATATTGCAGGTTGTTGGGTCTTCAAATTCAGCCAACCGTATTTTCCAGTACACGCTATCTACCTGCCCTCCAGTATTTCGTGCTCTAAACCACAGTTGAATGGTTTCTCCCGCATCCACCCGTCCATCTTTATCATCAATGCCAATCGTATCCACCATCACTTTGTTTAAAAACCAAATTTCGGGTTTTGGATTAATCGTTAATGCTTTATTTATATTTAGATATTGTCCGGTTGCCTGAATAAGTTTTACCCACATAAATTCATTGGTTTCGGTATCAGATGGTATTAATTTACGATAGAGCGATAATGCTCCCGAAACAATGGGTGCAGCCATGGAGGTACCCTGATATACCCGGTAATTGCCATTCGGTATTGTACTGATTATGTTAGTACCCGGAGCTTTCATCTCATAATTATAAAGTGCAGATGAATTACTAAAAGTTGGTCCGGTACAATCATAATTACTAAATGAAGCTTCAGGTGCTTGAACTCCTAACACGAAAGAAAGTGCTGCCGGGAAAAAAGGAGCTCCCGGAGGGCAATCTCCAATATCAATTCCATCATTCCCAGCTGCTGCTACTAATAAAGTTGTAGCATACGCATTGGCTAACGCATCTTCCATGGCCTGTGAGCGGGCGTAACTACCGAAGCTCATATTAATTACGGTAGCTTGGTGAGTAGATGCATAAATAATTCCCTTTGCGATGGTTGCAGCATCGCCCCGTCCAGAACTTTGAAAAACTTTTATCGGCATTATTTTCGCCTTCCAGTTCACTCCGGCAATGCCTATTCCATTATTGGATTCGGCTGCCGCTATTCCTGCCACATGTGTACCATGACTATTGTCGTCCATCGGGTTATTACGATTATTGATATAGTCCCATCCTCTGATATCATTCACCACACCGTTAGCATCTGGAGTGGTATTCGGATGTGGATTCGTCCATATTTTATTCTTTAAATCGGGATGATTCCAATCTACCCCTGTATCCAGTATGGCAATTATTTGTGTAGTATCACCAACAGTTTTTTGCCAGACTGAATCGGCTTTCACAGCAGGTATATACCACTGCTGGCTATATAAAGGGTCATTGGGTGTAACAGCATCTGTTGAACTATTTTGTTTCGGAGTTTGCATTCTGGCCACATCTTCTGCGGTTAATATAGGGCCTACCGGTTGCATGTTATCAATGGAATAGATATAATTCGGTTCGGCATATTCCACTTCGGGCAAGGCTTTCAGTTCTTCAATCAATTGAAAGATATTGGTTGGCACACTATCAGTCGGTTGTGCAGGAGGTAATGAAACCCTGTAAATCTTGTCCAAAGCAGGAATTGTCATGTCCTTTCCTTGCGGACTTTTCATCATTCGGCTTTGAGCGGGCTTTTGCACGGTTGGAAAAAGCTGTTCGAGCGAAGTAATTCCGTGCGCTTTTAAAACCTTATCCACAGAACTAACTCCTGCCGCTTTTACCCGTGCACCGGAAGCCACAGGAACTGCATCTTTAAATTTCACAAGTACTTCATTTGGAACAAAATTCATTAAGTCGGCACGTGGATCACGTCGTTGGTCACTTTTGTTTCCGGTAAAATCGGACGCCTGGTTTTGGGTAAAAGCTGTACCCATGCCGGCAAAAAGCAATAAGAAAAGAATGTAGTTTTTCATGTTTCGAATTATTTTTAGCGAATTATTTTTATCACTTTCGTCTCTGTTTTCTTGTTATTTGTAAGTCTAATCAGATATGTACCGCTTAAAAGGGTATCAATATCAACTTGGGTTTTGTTATTTATTATCGGCTGTTTAATTAACTCTTGTCCTTGAATATTATAAACGGTCAACTTATATTTTTCAGTAAAAACTTCATTGATCTTAATAACCAATTTGTTATTAGCATTTATATACGCATAAAAAACATTTTCCGACGAAGGTTTATACGCGAATGTAGTTCCTCCTAAAGAGGATTGTGGCAAGGTTTTAAAATTATAACCATTGACCTTATTTGATTCAGTATCATTAGAACTAACTAAATGACTTAAAATAATATGCGGCAAATAAAGACCGGAATCACAACGAGAAATTCTAAAACAATAAGTTTGATATTTTGTAACCTCCGCATTTGTATTGTAAACATAGTAGTCGCCTTCTAAATTCATGGGGTGAACTGACCAGCATAATGTTGATGCTTCTTCATATAATACGGAAACTTCATCTACACCAAAAAAATCAATCATTCTTTTCGCTGCATAATAATATCCACTCGTTGTAATGCCATAATCTCTATAATCAAACATTGGGAGCAAAGTAGTTGCAGGAATCATAATAGTAATGTATTTGCCACCGGTGTCGCCATACCAATCGGAACACCAGCCCAAAGTATCATTTTCCAATGAATCTGCCATGTTAGTCCAATAATCACAGCCAAGCTGAACACCTATGTTTCCGCTAATCATCATGCTAACTTCTAAAAAATATGTACTTGAAATATTACCATCACTGATTCTTTCTGTCCACCAATGTGAGATTTTAGTGGGTTCAAGACCGGCATCTACTCTCAACGTACCTTTTTCCTGATGCGAGTTAGTCATTATAGTATGGGTACCACCCTCATACCATTTATTAAATCGGTGATAAAGTCCTCCTTCATTATATGTAAGACTGCCTGTCCCGTTATAATCCTTTCTCGTTTTTACGACACTATCTCCATTTACTTTCATTTCAATCAATTTTAGTGAATCAATTTTCACATACCCATTGTTAGCAATACTATCGGCTTTTATTGTTGTAGCTTGCATCCAACCTTGAATACATAAATTTGTTGATAAAGGATGAGTCAGAAATATTTGCTGTGTTTGATGCGATACTCCACACGGAATTGAAGTTTGAGATGCAACTTTTAAAAACAGTACACTTAGTATAAAGATCAAACATGTTTCTTTCATGTTTCTCAATATTTTAGATAAATAAATCTTAATTCAAAATTATTCAGCATAGACTTTATCATAATCTGAATAATCGGTAGCACCACAATTCGGGCATTCGGTACCATCTCCTTCGCCACATTCATTACAGTATTTCTGACCACATTCACGACAAGTATGAACTTCGAAAAAGTTTGAAAACATTGAATCTTTAGCTTCACGCCCACAGTTTGGGCAACTATCAAGGCTACTCATATTTATTAAATATTTTGTCTTTAACCTACTCTTCCACTCCCTACTTATTTTCGAATTTTCGGGTTATTCTGTATGGGTTAAACTGATAAGTTATACCTGTCAGATTATAATTGATTAACGAAATACAGATAGAAATGCAACTTCAAACATAAAAACATATCGATTTCTACAATTGGGATAGCTGAAATTAAATAGGTGAGTACCCATTCGTCTGTTTTTATCACTTTAATTTGTTCTTTTGCATTATTTTTATTTTTTCGTAATAATTTATTAATCAATTTTTTGCTTATTCTTATATTATTTGTTTTCTGCGTTGAAATTTGAATTTTTAGTTGAATGTACATATTTTAAAATTAAAGCCATTGAAGCGTGTGCTGCAAATCAGATTAGTAATTTAGCAGCATTTTAAGATGACAAAGGGTTGGATGTATGACAGGTATATGTAGGGAATATACTGAGTAAATATTAATATTTGATGAGGATAATTGTGATGAAAGCGCTTTTGGTTCGGGGTTTTGGAATGCGCACGGAGTGATGACACACCTTTCAGAAGGAAATGTAAGTTTCATAATATTAGAATAATAAAGGCTAATTGTCGCAAAAATACAAAAACATTTTGTAAAGCAATAAAAAAAAGTAATGTATTTTGATAATATTTTTTGTGATTATTTTTAAATCCTTTACTCAGGGAGGTGAGTGCTTGATTTTTTTAATGAACGCAATTAATATTTAACTGAATGGATTAAATATTCCGGATGGGAGGAATTACTTTCGTTTATTAAGTAATAACGGGGCAACAAATGATAAAATTTCCTGAATATTTTTCTATGGTATTTTATTGTTTCAATATTTTGGATTTTACAACCATAACCTTGTTCAAGGAAATTCAAAAAGGCGTTGAATGTAAATCTGAAAGTGAATAGGTTGAAGGTGGGATAAAAACGATGATTATCGATTCACTGGACAACATGCCTTTTTATGCGATTTTAAGAAGCTGCAAGATATATAATTTTTTGAAAAAAACTGTCTTAAATTATTTCAGACCTAAACTTATATTCTCCCGAACCAACTTCATATACAGCTTTGCCATTTTCCGTACGTAAAAACTTAACTCCGCTTGATTTAGACGCTCGTTTGCTGCTTTCGGTAACACTTTTTTCGCTGATGGCAGGTACATAAACCGTAGCAGTGGTATTGGCCGGAATGATAATGCTGAGTGTGAAAATATTCTTTTCGCGTTTCCAATCAACAGAAATAAGTCCGCTCACAGTTTTATAGGATCCTTTTACCCATTTAAGATCGCCAACGGGAGTAGGTTTAATAATTGATTTACGAAAACCGGCTCCATCGGCTTCGACGCCAATGCCTAGTAAATCATGAAAAAACCATTCATTTATTTGCCCCGACATAAAATGATTTTGTGAGCCAAAACTTCCTACACTGGCATCCCATTTTTCGGTAAGCGAAGTGGCACCCATTTTTATCTGATAACCGTAACCGGGTTTTTCGGACTGATTATTCATATCGTAAATCACATCGGAATGCCCTTCCATAGCCAGCGCCCCCAACAGAAAGCGATAACCTACTTCGCCTGAAGTAAATGCATTGCCACGCCGGCGAATATCCGATACCAATGAATCTGCAAGTGTTTTCCGGTTTTTGGGCTCTACTATGTTTAGAAACAATGGCATGGCACAGGTGGTATTGGAACCGGTAGCATAAATTCCTTGTTCCGGTTTATAAAACTCCTTGTTGAACGAAATTCGAATAGCCTCAGCCCGTTCATTATAGAATGAGGCATCTTCTTTTTTACCCAGAACAGAAGCTATATGCGACAGAATTTGATTGTCGTAGAAAAAGATAGCCGTTGCAGTGAACGACACAGGCGTTAGCTGTGAACCCCAGGCTGGTTTGGGACCGATGTCGTACCAATCACCCAGACCGTTACGAATAATATTGTTGTTGGATGAAGAGTCCAAAAATGCAACATAGCGTTTCATTTGATTGTAATAACGGCTAAGCAACGACACATCACCCGAAAAAAGATATTGCTGCCAGGGTACAATGATAAACGAACTGCCCCATTCGGGCGAATTGCGGAAACCGTTGTTGATGTCTGGCGTAACAATGAAAAATTCCGGTGCAATATCGGGAATCAGTCCGTTACTCAACTGGCAATCAGCCATATCATTCATTGCTTTGCGAAAATTGGTGGTCAAATCGAAGTTATACCTGAGCGACGGGCCATTGAGATGGTATTGTTCCAACCAACTTTGTTTTTCGCGTTGCGGACAGTCGGTCAATATCGACATCATATTGCTTCGTTGTGCCCATCGAACAAGGGAATAAATACGATTAAAAAGCTCGTTGGAACAGGAAAATTTTCCGATAGGTTCTGTCGAAGAGTGAATCACTACTCCCTGAAGAGTTTCCACTGTGGGTAAAACACTATCGCCCGCTGCAGGAAACAATTCCACCTGTAAATAACGTCCTCCCTGATAGAAAAATTGAGGAAACCAATGTTCTGTTTCTTTTGACGATAGAGTGTATTGCCACCAGGCGGGACGCACGCCATCCTGAGTTGCCGATGTACGATCAACAGTTCCATCGGGTTTTAATAACTCGGATGGGATAATACGGATACAGGCTCCGGGCACGCCTTTCATGCTTATTTGCGGCATGATGGAGGCATTTTGTCCGAGGTCGTACACCCAAAGATTTGGTTTTATTTTATTGATTTTGATGGGAGCCAATGTTTCAATGGCCCTGATGGGTGAAGCTGCACAGGACAACCCTTTGAGTTCACCTCCCGGACCAGCACATTCGATGGCTTTACTCCAGCGTTCATTGGCCTTAAAAGATGATTGATTCCAACCTTCAGGCATTAAGCGGGCATCAAAATCTTCGCCACCATAAAAGTTTGAATAAGTTACGGGACCGGGGGCAACCTGCCAGCTTTTATCGGTACCAATCGTTTTCACAGAGCCATCAGCATATTCGAGGCGCATTTGCACAATGGCTTTTAAGGGTCCGTACGAACCCAAAAACTTAACATATCTTACCGAATCTGGCTGTATATTATACACACTATTACCCAGTATTAACCCAATGGCATTATCTCCGGTTTTGATTTGTGTGGTTACATCGTAAGTATCATATAAAACAGTTTTGGGATAATAAGACCAACCGGGAGATAGAATGTAATCGTCGATTTTACTGCCGTTTATGAAAAGCTCGTATTGACCCAAACCACTGACATGTACAACGGCACGTTTTAGTTTGGAGGCTGCATTAAAGGTTTTTCGAAGTAGCATCGAGGAGTAGTTTGTGTCTTCGGGTTTTGGGCAAAATTTACGCATCTCATCCAAATTGCGTTTTAGATTGAAATCACTCTTAGCCGATTTGTATTGATGTGCGTACTTTTCGGCACCATCAGCCGAAATCCACCGAGCTACCCAGTCGTTAGCGTTAAGTAAACCCATTGTCCACTGAGCCGGTTCGCTCCACGTCGATTCGACACCTTTTTCGTCCCATACTTTTACTTTCCACCAGCATTGTTGACTCGATTGTAGTGGTTTTCCCTGATATTCAATCTGACCCATTTTGTCAGAAAACACTTTCCCTGAATTCCATAGATCACCTTTATTGCTATTTAGCAGTTCAATTGACGAAGCAACTTTAAGCTCATAAGCGGTCTGACGCATCGCGCGTTTTTCAGAGTCAGTTTTTATCGTCCAGCTTAATGTCGGATTTGGTGAGTCAATACCAAGAGGATTAACCCAGAAGTCGCACCGCAAATCCACCGGAAATACCGCAGAATAAATAGCTGACGTAACGAATACGAGTAAAATTGTTGTAAAGAATCTCAACACCCTCATGATTTTTAGTTAAAAATTAGTCTTTCTTTGAATTAATATTTATAACCGCATCGGTTAAGTCTGGTGAATTTACCGTTAGCTTAATATTGCCGGCAGCATGTGTACTTCTGATGACCACCATGGCACGACCTTTCCATGCATTGCGTGAAAAACCAACATACGAATCAACATCTTTCAAATTAGCATTAGCTACCCCGGCAATTACGCCAGTGCCTTCAACCTTGAAAGTAAGTCTATTTTCGGCATTCGGCTGCAAAATGCCATCCTTATCAGTTATTTCAATAGTAATAAATGATAAGTCCTGACCATTTGCTAAAATTGTTGAATGGTCAGCTGTCAGCTTAATTTTAGCAGCGCTTCCAGCAGTTTTCAGCAGGGTGGTTTCCACTTCTTTGTTATCCAGTACCCCAACAGCTCTTAATTCTCCCGGAGCATAAGGAACCGTAAAAGTAGCTTTAAACTGCTGCTTTTCAGTTGTTACTTGTTCGCCAATAAGTTTATTATTTAGATAAAGTCGAACCTTAGGGTACTTAGAATAGATTTCAACCTGTAGAGCTTTTCCTTCAAAACCCGGCCACGTCCAGCTTTCCCACGTCGGCCAAACAGCCCATTTCGTCACTTTAATTTCAATGGGTTTTGGTTCAGGTTCCCGCACGGCCATGTAGAGTTTTTCGGTGTTATTATATAACATACTCCGATAATGTGATATGGGTTTTCTCCATCCTGTCAAATCAATATCACCACAATATGCGCCATGCCAGGGAAACAAATTGCCTTCCCAGTGTTCTCCCGGAATATCGCCTGAATAATACCAACGGCCAATACCTGATTCGCCCAAATAGTCGAGTGCTGTCCATACAAAGTCGCCAATGACATAATTGTTATTTTGCACCAACTTCCAATTTTCAAAAGCATCTTTTGGATATGATTCCGTTTGAACAATAATACGTGCAGGGACACGCTTATGGTCCGATTCTGCACGTCCTAACTCGTAATTATATCCACATACATCATGCGCTGCCATTAGTGGGTCGAATATTTCCCAATCTTTATCCCAGGTGGTCATTGCAGAAGTTACAGGTCGTGTCGGATCAATTTTACGTACACAATTAACCAGCATTTTAGCCGTTTCAACTGCTTCGGGTTTTTTCCGTTCAATTACTTCGTTACCAATACTCCACATTATAATGGAGGGATGATTCCGATCGCGAAAGACCATCGATTCAAGGTCGCGTTGCCACCATTCATTAAAAATTGAAGCATAATCGTATTTGTTCTTTTGTTCTTTCCAACCATCAAATGCCTCGTCAATAACCATCATTCCCAAGCGGTCGCAAGCAGCTAAAAATGCTTCTGATGGTGGATTGTGCGATGTTCGGATTGCATTAAATCCGGCTTCTTTGAGCAGTTCTACGCGCCTTTCTTCAGCACGGTCGAATGCCGCAGCTCCTAAACAACCATTATCGTGGTGTACGCATCCCCCGTTTATTTTCATTGTTTTTCCATTCAGTTGAAAGCCATTTTCAGCACTGAATTTGATTGAACGAATCCCAAAGGAAGTTTTGAAATTATCAATAACATTTTTATTCTTTACAATCTGAACTTGTACTTCAAAAAGATGGGGCGTTTCGGGTGTCCACAACATAGGTTTTGACACAATGATAGTTTGGGTAATTTCCTTTTCGCTATTTGGTAAAAGTTCTACCGTTAGTTGATTATTTCCGCTATTTTTTGATTTTGCATCCCGAAGTCGGATTTTAAGAATGATACGTTGGGATGTGTTTGTTTCATTCATTACCCGTGTTTTAATCTGAACGGTCGCTTTTGCAGATGATACGAATGGAGTTGTAATTGCCACGCCCCAATGGGCAACATGAATAGGGTCGGTAATAATCATCCAAACATGACGATAGATGCCTGATCCACTGTACCACCGGCAATTTTTTTGCATTGAATTGTCTACACGTACCGATAGAATATTATCCTTATTGTAATTGACGTATGGGGTAAGGTCGTAGCAAAACGAAGTATAACCATATGGGTGCACTCCAAGCGATTTTCCATTTATGAAAACCTGAGAATTCATGTAAACACCTTCAAAATAGATTGAAATGCATTTTCCCTTCCACGATGCAGGAACAGTCAATGTTTTTCGATACCAGCCGATACCAGCCGGGAAAAACCCTCCATCACCACCTGTGGGATTTTCAGGATTTATTATACCTTCAATGCTCCAATCGTGAGGCAAATCGAGAGTTCTCCAGTTTTTATCGTCGAAATTGTTGGCACTGGCAGCTGGGGTATCTCCCAAATTAAATTTCCAGTTGTAATCGAAAAGTTGTTTACGCTCAATAATTTCCTGTTTTTGAGCATACCCGCCAAGGTAATTTGAGATAAGAAAAAATGCAGAAATCAGGAATTGAACGTGTTTTGTCATTATGTATTTTTTGAGTAGATTATCAGTAAGCTAATGCAGCGTAATATTTGCTGAATGAATGATTGTTTTTCTATTCAGTACCAGAGAATCAAATAGTTGAACACAACTATATTTTGGAGATGATTAAAAGAACATCACTATCAAATATTTTCAGCTTTTACTCTTCCAAACCGCAACGCTTTCAGCATCCAATCACTTAAAGGTTTTTCAGGATTATACTTGCGTAAGTTGAGGTATATTCCCAATTTCTTTATCATTGGAATTTTATGTGTTTCCACAAATTCAATCAGTGTTCCGTCAACATCTTCGATATAAGTAAATTGACCGGATGCTTCGCCCATATCAAAATCACCTTTAACCGAGCTATCGACGGTAAAATTGAAACCCATACTTTCGCATTTTTCTTTTAAAGCATTCATGTTGCGGACATCAAAACAGATTTGTATAAATCCGGGATCGCCCCAAAAGCGTCCTTCATAAATTTTTCGGGGGGCGCGCTCCAGTGCCTGAACAAGCTCAATGGTCGATTGTCCGAATAGCCGGCTAAAACTTCCCTTACGCGGGTTGGAATGAGTGAGCAAAACTCTTCTGAATTTTTGGTTTCCTGAATTCAATCCTGTTATGTCGTCGAAATTCCCTTTTACATCGGCAATCACTTTGTCGTAGCCCAAAATTTCCTGATATACCGGCAATGAACGCTCGATATCTGTTACGCCAACGATTCCACCCACGGGTCCGCCGGACGAACGGTGTTCGTCCCTGAAAATAGTTTCGTCGTGAACAATCTGAAATACATTCGAAAATGGGTCTTCCATGTAAAACGTATCAGTGCCATCTATATACTTACTCAATCCTCCAAGTATTTTAATTCCAGGATTTTTTGAAAATTCGTGATAAGTTTGTTTTACATTTCTGCTTTTCATCTTGGCAACGCATATTCCTAAATCGCCAAATTGTATGTCGAAATCAGGTTTTTTGGGTTTGCGTTCGGAATATTGCCAAATTTCGAAGCCGCTTCCACCTTGCATATTAATGGCTATGGCAGCATGGCGTTTCTGAGGTTTATTTCCGGTGTAGGGCAACATCAATTCGGCAATTGTATCATCTTCAAGAATCTTCACGTCCATGTTAAACGTACCGATGTAATATTTCCAGGCTGTTTTGAAGTCTTCCACTCCAATTCCAAGTTGTTGGATCCCACTTATAATATAATCGGCCATGACTTATGATGGTTTTATTTTCCGTGCTAAAATTCTTGATAATGAGGGAATAAATCTTTTTATATAAACCATAACCAGTTCTTTTCCTCCTGTCATAACCTCCGGTTTTCGTTTGTAAATTCCGTTTACAATTTTTCTGGCTGCTTTTTCTGCTGTGATTCCACCGGCTTGTCCTGCATCAAGTTTTGCATGGCGTTTTCCGTCGTTTTCCAATGCATTTATTGAAATGTTTGTGTTGACAAATCCCGGACAAATCATCACTACGCGAATGTTTTGGTTGTAGTATTCGGCCTGAAGTGTTTCAAAGAAACCGTATAAGGCATGTTTCGAAGCACTGTAAGCCGATCTCAATGGAAATCCGAATTTGCCGGCAATGCTCGACGTTACTGCGATGGTCCCGGATTTTCTTTTAAGCATCTCCGGCAATACAAGTTTTGTAATGAGTACCGGTGCAAAAAAGTTGACATCCATAATCTTTTTGTCAACTTCAAAAACAGTGTCGATAGTTAGTCCCCGCTGGCTTATTCCGGCATTATTATATAAAACATCGATGGTGTCGAAACAATTAAAAGCATCTGCAACCAAGTTTGGAATTTTATCTATATTTGATAAATCAAAAGGGAGTATTTTGCATTCTGCACCCAATTCCATGCATTTATCCTGTGTCTTTTTCAACGCATCAATTCTCGTCCCGGTAAGGATAAGGTTCGCTTTTTCAATAGCGAAAAGATAAGCACAGGCTTCACCAATTCCCGATGAAGCTCCTGTTATCCAAATTGTTTTATTTTCGAACTTTGCCATGTTTGTTAATCTTCGATGGCAGCCCACAATTGATCCCGATAAGCGTTCATTATGTGAGGTTTACATTGTTCTACCTTGTCAATGATTTTTGTGGTATAAATCATTTCATTTACAAACTCGGGCGCACGATTTACTCCTTCACCGATATTCAACAACACGGTTTCCCCATCTTTTATCAACCCTTTTTTAAGCGATTCGAAAAAACCGGCTATACAAACTGCCGACGCAGGACCCAACATTACTTTGCTTTCAAAAGCGATTAATCGGGCGTAAGCGGCTATCTTATCTTCGCTGATTCTTACAAAATTGCCATCAACAGATTTTACTAACTTTGCAATAATCGGATAAGTGCCCGGATGTCCTGTGGCGAGTGTAGGAATTGTAGTATCTGGATTGTGAATGGAAGGAAAGTCTTTTTCGTATCCTGTTGGGAAGTCATTTATTTCTGCCTTTTCCCAGGCTTGAACCATTGGATCGCATTTGTCGGGTTGAACTAAAAGAAACCTTGGATTTTTCAACCCCGGATAAATAGATTGTATTTCGCGCACCCCTTTATCGATGGCAATTGGGCCTGTACCGCCACTAATAGCCTGAATATACACATCAGGCATTTTGCCTAACTGACGCAACCATTCAAAAACCATGGTTTTTTTAGCTTCAACCCTGATCGGATCAATATTCCCGTTGGAAATAAGAATATTGTTTATTTTGGCATACTCGGCAGCAATTACTTTGGTTTTTGTATAATCTCCGTTGGTTCTGAAAACCTGCTGTCCATAAGCACTAATAAATGCTTCAGAAGCTTTCAATGCATTTTCGGGAATAAAAACCGAACAATTTATTCCGGCAATGGATAAATAAGTGGCGTAGGAAGTTGCCGTATTCCCAGTTGAAGCTACACAATACTGGTTAACGCCATATTCTTTAAAAATACTTGCTGCCAACGAAGCGGAAACATCTTTAAAAGTGCCTGTGCCACCATTCAAATCATTTCGATAAACATGTACCTGAATGTTTATATTATAGTTGTTTCTGACAAACTCTTCCAGAAAATTCCATTGTTGAAGCGGAATTCCTCCTTCCATGCATGTAACAATATTCGTTGGATCGATAAGTGGCAGATAGGGCAAATATTCCCAAAAGCTATCCACTTTTTCTTCCATTATGGTTTTTAATCCTTTATAATCGGTATTATACCAAACTTCGGAATGCTTGCTCCCGCATACGGGACAAACCTGGTTTTGCTCAAACCAAGCACCAAAATCGGAAGTTTTATGCCCACATGCGACACATTGTAAATAATATTTTTGTTCGCTCATCTTAAACTATGTTCATTGCCTGCATTTCGGCTGTGTTATATTTCCCTGTGGACAAATTTGATTTAATATTCTTGAAAGCTGAAATTGTTTCTTTTACGTCTGCTAATGTGTGAGATGCTGTAGGAATTAAACGTAACATCAAAACCCCTTTTGGTACTACCGGATAGGCAACTATGGAACAAAATATATTATAGTTTTCTCTCAGATCAACTACGATATTGGTTCCTTCGGCCACACTGCCATTGAAATATACCGGAGTAACAGGTGATTGTGTGTGCCCGATGTCAAATCCATCTTCTTTCAGTCCGCTTTGAAGGGCACGGGTAATTTTCCATAAGTTTTCTTTATGCTCCAGTTGCGTTTGAAGAATTTCTAAGCGTTTTAATGCTCCGAATACCATTGGCATTGGGAGTGATTTTGCAAAAATTTGCGAACGCATATTAAATCGCAATGAATCAATGATTTCAACTTCCGAAGCCACGAAAGCTCCAATGCCGGCCATACTTTTAGCAAAAGTCGAAAAATAAATATCTATCTGATCCTGAACTCCAAAGTGTTCGCCTGTTCCGGCTCCTGTTTTTCCCATGGTTCCAAAACCGTGTGCATCGTCAATTAAAAGTCTGAATTTAAAATTTTTCTTTAGTTTTACAATTTCATCGAGCTTACCTAAATCTCCTGCCATACCAAATACACCTTCGGTAATCACAAGCACTCCTCCATCTTGTTCGTCGGCCAGTTTTGTGGCGCGTTCTAATTGTTTCTTCAGGTTTTCCATATCGTTGTGAGGAAACACGAACCGTTTTCCGATATGAAGTCGTAATCCATCAAGTATGCAGGCGTGTGATTCCGAATCGTACACAACAACATCTTTTCGGTCTAATAAGGAATCGATGATCGAAACCATGCCCTGATACCCGAAATTCAATAAATAGGACGAAGGTTTGCCGACAAATTTGGCCAGTTTATGTTCAAGTTCTTTGTGGTATTTTGTTTCGCCCGACATCATACGGGCGCCCATTGGGTAAGCCATTCCGTATTTCAACGCAGCTTCAGCATCAGCTTTTCTAACTTCAGGATTATTAGCCAGCCCCAGGTAATTATTTAAACTCCAGTTTAGCACTTCTTTTCCGTTAAATCTCATTCTTGGGGCAATTTCGCCTTCTAATTCTGGAAACATAAAATAACCATCTGCTTTTTGTTGATATTGTCCTAATGGACCTTTTGCTGCTTTTAATCTGTCGAAAATGTCTACCATGATATTGATTTTAATAGTTTATATGAATAAGCAAAGAAAGATTATGACCTGATTAGGAAGTTGGTAACACAAAATCATATTCTTTGCAAATTTTTCAATTGCAAAGATAATACTTAATATAACTTCAAAAAAAAATATACATAACTTTTATAATAAAGTAATAAGAAATGAAACCACTTACTTCTCGGCTTGGCTGGTTTAAATACCCTCTTGTTGGTTTTATAACCGTTTTCCGATCAAAATGAAAGTTTCAGTTTCAAACATTGAAACATAAACAGGAAGAATGTAAATTTCTTTATTACATTCATTTAATAGAATGATTGATTAGTACTGGAAATAACCTTCAGAGCGTGGGCATTTCTAGAGAGTTATATGGAATTTTAATGCTGATTCCGGGCTTATAAAACGAAAGTATGCGATAATCGACCAAGTAAAATTAACGAAAGAAGGAAGCTAAAAATTAAATTATCTTCCTTCTTAAACGTTGAATTTAATCAAATATATTGTTTCAAAACGACCCGAATTATCGTGAACGAATTTCCTTTTTCATAAAAGAAACGTACGACAACACAAAGCATGTTATCGTTGCCGCCACAAGTCCGGTTAACTGTGTCCATACCAACAAAAGGCTTTGCGACAAAGGTAACGGACCGGGAATAGCACCATAAAGTTGTTCCTGTGTTAATGGTCCGAGACTCCGTATATTAGGCATAAGCAAAGTGGTTGTAGCATCGCTAAACAACTGGTTTGGCAAAAGGCGCATTAAAACTGTATGGAGTTGATTCAGTGCGATCAACCTTTGTTGAGAAGCAAACTCTATGTTTGAAGGAGAAAGTCCCCTGATAATGAGGTTTACAATCAATGGATAGAATATCGTCAGAAAAAGCCAGATGGCAATTCCGGCAAGCGCAGCCGTAGCGGGTTGTCTAAATCGAATGGAAAAGAAAATGGAAAGATTCAGCCAAAAAGCAACGTAAAAAATATTCAATATGATGAAAAATATGATGCGCCAGAATTCTTCGGCATTGGGTGGAATGCCCAGTGTGATCAGCCCGATTCCCATCACTAAAAAAGCAAGTGCAAAAAACATAGCTGAAATCACTAATATAGCTCCTGTAAATTTAGCATTGATCACATAATCACGATGAATGGGCTGCGCCAGCATACGGCTCAACGTTCCTCTGTTCTGTTCAGAATTAATAGCATCAAAACCGAGACTAATACCCAGCAGCGGTCCCAGAAAACCCATAAATACGAAGAATGAAGGCATTGTACCATCCGATATTGTGAAAAGTTTTAAAAAAAAGAACGTATCTGCTCCATTAGCAGACTTTATAGCATTGCCCATGCCAGTCAGTGCAGTATAGATGGAACCAATACCAGTCAGAATAATTAGGGTTAACATAATAATAAAACGCCAACTCCGTAAATGATCAGAAATTTCTTTTTGAACAATGACCCAAAAAGGATGTCTTACACCATATGGATTGCCGAACCAACGGGGCAATGTTGAATTTGTGTGTGCAATTCTTTTCATCTTATTTACCTCCTTCAAAATATTGGTAATAAATATCGTCAAGTCCGTACTCTTTTTTATGTAAGTAACTTAAAATAAGACCTGAATTTATTAATATTTTTGCAATTTCAGCAGATATATCTGTGTCGGATTCAATACGAAATACATCGTTCTCAATCGAAATTTTCCGAATTCCATGAATGGGCAGTAATATTTTTTGCAGTTGCGCCACGCTTACTTTAGCTACGTTTATTTTAGGAGGTTGAGATACGCTGACTTCAACCACAAATAGTTGATTGTTAAATAGCTGCTGCGACAATGATTGAATATTCCCTACACCAAGCAATTTGCCATTTATAAAAATTCCCACCCGATCGCAAACCTGTTGCACTTGATGTAAATTATGCGATGAGAATAACACGGTCAGTCCTTTTTCTCGACTTAATCCAACAATCAGATCAAGAAATTCACGCACTCCATTGGGGTCAATGCCTGAAGTGGGTTCATCTAAAACAATGATTTCCGGATTTTTAATCAGCACATCTGCTAGCCCTAAACGTTGGCGCATGCCACGCGAATAATTGCCGGTTTTCTTTTTCAAACTATCCGACAGACCAACTTTTTCAAGCAATTGCTCTGCAAGAACGGTAGCTTCAATATCAGGAATGCCGTTGAGATGTGCAGTAAACATTAAGTTTTCTAATCCGGTTCGATTATCATAAAAGCCTACATCTTCAGGCAAATATCCTATTTTTCGCTTCACTTCGACCGGATAACTGGTGGAATTAATGCCACAAACCTGTACCGAGCCCGAAGTTGGTTCAGTTAGTCCCAATATGGTCAGGATAGTTGTGGATTTACCGGCTCCGTTAGGTCCCAATAATCCAAAAATTTCTCCTTTGCTAATCTTGAGATTTAACCCATCGACTGCCGTGAATGAACCGTACTTTTTAGTCAGATTGACCAATTCGATAACAGTATTATCCAAAATTTACCTCCTTCCATATTTTCGGAAAAGAAAATAAACTACGCCTATCGCGGCAAAAATAATCAGAATACCTATCCAACCCCAAAGCAATGAGGTTTCAACCGACATTCTTAACGTTAAGGAAGACGATGTCTGGGAATTATTTGCCTTTATTTCGCTTTCATAATCACCTGGAATGGCTTTTTTATCCGCTTTAATATGTGCAAATACAGAAACTGAAGCTCCGGGTTGAATCGCATCAATCGTTGTTGGTTCAAAAGATATATCCCAGTTTGAAGGCACATTTCCTGATAGTTGCACGTTTTGAAGTATTGAAGAACCCGTATTTTGAACCAGAATCTCAATTTTTTTAGAACTTCCGGCTGTAATTTTAGAACTTAGCAAGCCTGTAGGTGTGGTAAGTCCCATATTATAAGATCCTGTAACTACAACGGACAGGTTCATTGATGTTGAAGTATTTGATGCTTGTGCCACAATTGGAATTGAATAGGTTCCGGCTTGAATCTGATCGGGTGGCGTAATTTCAATACCGATATTCTGAGATTTGTTTGGGCCTACACTAACAGCGGAAACTTCTTTGTAATTAGACTTAAAAACCACCTTCCAACCTGAATTAACACGCGCTTGCAACGCATATAACAAACTGTCGGCAGTCATATTCTGCAAATTGGACTGAAATGTAAATGTGGTTTTTGATGTGCCTTCCATATTCGACTGATCTGTTGTCAAAACTGTTTTATATATGCCTTGTTTGGCTATTTGCGTAACCAAAGGCAACGAATACAGACCGCGTGCCACAATATAAAAACGGTAACTTCCTTTGTTGATTTTCAACGGTACATTTACGGTCAGGGTAAAGTTTTTCCGTTCGCCCGGAAGAACTGAAATGCCGGTTACTTTCCAGCCCCCCGATAACAATGCTGAAGTCCAGCCGCTACGAAGTCCCTTTACCCCAAGTGAGAAATGCTGAATCTGTTTGCTGTTGTTGATGGCATCAACATCGTAGGTAACCGTCTGACCAGGTGAAACTGAAATGTTGGTGTAAGGGGTGTACAAAAAAACACTGTCGGTCGATACTGCTGCCGATAGATCAGCTGACCATAAAAAGAAAATAGCAACAATAAATTGCAAGATAACGTTTTTAATGCGCATTGTCATAAAAATCCTCCATTCATTCTATTAAACAATTAGTTACTAAATATTTAAAAATCGCGGTGGCAAAGTTATATAAAAGCGCAAATAATGATTCTTTCTATTTTTATGTTCCTATTTGAATTGCGAAAAAAATACCTATATCTTATTAATTGTCTGATTTTTATGCTCAATAAAAATAAAATCAAACATCGTATAAAAATATATAATCATCGAATTATGAAATATTTTTGAGAAATGATTGCAACTTCAACGAGATTATGTTGAAAGAACCAGTACGATTTCAAATGAAAAATGTCGTTTGAGACTGAAAAACTTGATACAAGGAAAAAAATGAAAATTTTCTTGTACAAAAAGAAATCATGAAAAAGGATTTTGAAAAAAAATATTCAGGTTTAGTGCTAAATCATAATTATTTTATAATTTAGCAGCCGAAAACAAATTTCAAAATCCTCATGCAATATTCATCCAACTATAAAGGCAATTTGCTCCACAAGTCCGGTAAGGGCTTGTACGAGTGCTGGATGATTTAGCTCACCCAATCCTCCTACTGGGAACTTTTACTACCTGCAAAAAAACTGGTTTGCAAAAACAACCTTCGTTTAAATTCACCAATTTTACATCTATTATTCCTCCATTCTTCATTTTCAAAATGGGTATTATCTTCGATATCAAACGCTTTGCTGTACACGACGGTCCGGGAATCCGTACAACGGTTTTCATGAAAGGCTGTCCGCTTTCGTGCCAATGGTGCCATAATCCGGAAAGCATAAGTGCGGCTATCTGCACCGTGCCAAAAACCGTTCGGATTGGTAATAAAACTTTTACTGAAAATGAAATAGTTGGACGTGAGATGACGGTTGAAGAAGTCATGAAAGAACTGTGCAGGGAAAAAATCTTTATGGAAGAAACTGGAGGTGGTGTAACATTTTCGGGTGGAGAACCGTTGCAACAAGCTGATTTTCTGCAGGAGATGTTGAATGCCTGTAAAGCAGAAAGAATGCATGCAACTGTTGATACTTCGGGTTTCTCAAGTTGGAAAACACTTGAAAAAATCGCAGAAAACACCGATTTATTTTTGTATGATTTGAAATTAATCGATGACGCTCTTCATAAAACTTATACCGGAGTATCCAATAAATTGATGCTGGAAAATTTGGAGAAATTGCTTGAAAAAGGGAAAAAAGTTAGGATACGAATCCCTGCGATTCCCGGAATCACATTTACCGAAGTAAATATCCAACAAACGCTTAATTATTTATCCAAGCTAAAATTTAAGGTGGAAGGTGTTGATTTGCTACCTTATCACAATACCGCATCGCATAAATACGAACGGTTTGGACTGGAGTACAAACTTGGTGAACTCAAGACTATCAAGAAAACTGATTTGGCTGAAACTAAACAACGATTTGAAAAAGCAGGTTTTGAAGTGAAAATTGGCGGCTGATTTTCCTGTCATTTTTTTAAATTTCAAAACGTTGGAAAAGTAAAATCAATAAAATAAACTACAAAAAATATGACTCCAAGAATTCAACAATTACGTGAACAAAGCCTGAATGCTGTTTACCGTATCTCGGCTGAAAGAGGCTTATTGATGACAGAGTTTTATAAAAACCATGTCGATCCGGACGATTCCATTCCCGTACAACGTGCCAAATCATTCGAATATATTTTATCCAATAAATCCATTTGTATCAATGAGTTGGAACTGATTGTCGGCGAACGCGGTCCTGCTCCTAAAGCCACTCCGACTTATCCGGAAATCACCGTTCACTCCCTGCATGATTTGGAAATACTGCATTCGCGCGAGAAAGTCTGGTTTCGGGTAGATGACCAAACTCGTTCGTCTTTCGAAAAGACAATTATTCCGTTTTGGAATGGTCGTTCCAACCGCGATCGCATGATGGAAGCCATGACCAGTGAATGGCACGATGCTTACAATGCCGGAATTTTTACCGAGTTTATGGAGCAACGTGCACCGGGACATACTGTTGCCGGTTATAAGATTTACCGGAAAGGGATGCTTGATATTATTCAGGATGTGGAAGAAAGTATGAACTCGCTTGACTTAATCAACGATCCGCTGGCACACGATAAAAAGGAAGAACTCAAGGGCATGAAAATAGTGGCAAACGCCATGATTTTTTTTGCAAATCGCCATGCTGACAAACTGGAAAAATTAGCCAAAACTGAAACAAATATTGAGCGCAAAGCCGAATTGACAGAAATAGCGCGCATTTGCCGTCGTGTTCCGGCTTATGCTCCAGCCACTTTCCACGAAGTGCTGCAACATTATTGGTTTGTGCATTTGGGTGTTGTGACAGAACTAAATCCCTGGGATTCGTTTAATCCGGGTCGTTTGGATCAACATTTGAATTCGTATTACCTGAAAGAAATTGCCCAAGGCACTTTGACTAAAGAGCAGGCAGTAGAATTGCTGGAATCGTTTTGGGTGAAATTCAATAACCATCCTTCGCCACCTAAAATTGGTATTACGGCACTGGAGAGCAGCACTTATACCGATTTTTGTCTGATTAATCTGGGAGGTGTAAAACCCGATGGAACGGATGCAGTAAACGAAATGACGTATATTTTGCTCGATGTGATTGAGGAAATGCGCTTGCTGCAACCCAGTTCGATGGTGCAATTGAGCAAATTGAATCCCGATAGTTTTATCGATCGTGCGGTGAAAATTACCAAAACAGGCTTTGGTCAGCCTTCCATTTTTAACACCGATGCCATTATTCAGGAATTACTGAATCAGGGCAAGAACATCGTGGATGCCCGCAACGGTGGTTGCAGCGGTTGTGTGGAAACAGGAGCTTTTGGAATCGAAAGTTATATACTGTGCGGATATTTTAATTTGCCCAAAATTCTGGAACTTACGTTGCACAATGGTTTTGATCCCCGAACTCACAAGCAAATCGGTCTAAAAACCGGCGAGGTTTCGGAATTCAAATCATACCACAATTTATTGGCTGCTTTTAAAGCACAAGTCGAACATTTTGTTCGAATTAAAATTACAGGCAGCAATGTGATTGAAAATATTTTTATGGAGCATATGCCAACACCTTTCTTGTCGCTTATTATCGACGATTGTGTGGCACGCGGCATGGATTATATTCAGGGTGGTTCGCGCTACAATACGAACTATATTCAGGGCGTGGGTGTTGGAACAATGACCGATGCATTAACGGCTTTGAAAAAGCATGTATTTGAAGATAAATCAATATCTTTACCCGCTTTTGTAGCTGCTTTGGAAAGCAATTTCGAGAATAACGACGAATTACTTTACAAGTTACTTTACAAAACGCCGAAATACGGAAACGATGATGAAGTGGCTGACGAGCAGTTGGTGGATGTCTTCAATATTTATTATGATGCAGTGAAAGGGCATAAAAGTCCGCGCGGTGCCGAGTACCGGATTAACTTGTTGCCAACCACCTGCCATGTGTATTTTGGAAGTGTAATGCATGCCAGTGCCGACGGACGAAAAGCCGGATTGCCTGTTTCGGAAGGCATTTCGCCGGTGCAGGGTTCGGATAGAAACGGGCCTACTTCGGTGTTAAAATCGGCAGCCAAAATCGATCATTTGCATACCGGTGGGACGTTGCTGAATCAGAAATTCAGTCCGAATTTTTTTGAAGACGACACCGCCATTCGAAAAGTATCCGGCCTGGTACGCAGTTATTTCCGTATGAATGGTCATCATATTCAGTTCAATGTGGTGAATGCTTCTACCTTGCGTGATGCACAGAAACATCCGGAGAAATACCGAAATCTGATTGTGCGTGTGGCCGGTTACAGCGACTATTTCAACGACCTGGGACTGGATTTACAGAATGAGATTATTGAACGGACGGAGCATGACAGTTTTTAAAATTTCATCAACTTTTCCAACGTTCTAAACTTAGGAAAAGTTATTATCAAAAAATTATGTTCAGCAAAGAAACTTACATTCAGCGTCGCAAAATTCTGACCAAAAAGATTGGTTCGGGATTGATTTTGTTGATGGGCAACGACGAAAGCCCGATGAATTATGCCGATAATGGGTATCATTTCCGACAGGACAGTACTTTCTTGTATTATTTCGGGGTTGATTTTCCGGCACTGGCGGCTGTTATCGATGTGGACAACGACCGTCAGATTATTTTTGGCAACGATTATACCATCGATGATATTGTGTGGATGGGGCCGCAACCAACCATTACCGAAAGAGCCAGCGAAGGAGGAATTCATCAGGTATTGCCTACCTCAGAATTGGCAACCATGATGCACGAAGCGTTGAAACAAGATCGTGAAGTTCATTACTTACCTCCTTATCGCCCTGAAAATAAGCTCAAACTGCAACATTTATTGTTTCTTCATCCCGACCATATTGCCCAAAAATCATCCCTGAAGTTGATTCGTGCAGTGGTAAACCAGCGCGAACTAAAATCTGATGAAGAAATCCGTGATATCGAAAAAGCTGTTGATCTCTCGGTGGAAATGCATGTTGGTGCCATGCACCTGGTTCGTCCGGGCATGACCGAAGCGCAGGTTGCTGCCCGTGTTTATGAAATTGCTCGTGCGGCCAACTGTGAAATTTCATTCCCGATTATTGCTACTATCAATGGGCAAACGCTGCACAATCATTACCACGGCAATGTGTTGAAAAGCGGTGACCTCTTCCTGCTCGATGCGGGTGCGGAATCAATCAATCATTATGCCGGCGATTTATCGAGCACTTTTCCAGTGGATGCAACCTTTACAGCGCAACAAAAAGTAGTCTACGAAATGAGTCTGAAAGCACATCAGGCGGCTATTGGTGCATTGGTATTGAACGTTCCCTTCCGAAACGTACATTTGGCGGCATGCAAATCTATTGCCACCAGCATGAAAGAACTCGGACTGATGAAAGGTAACGTGGATGAAGCGGTAGCAGCCGGAGCTCATGCACTTTTCCTGCCTTGCGGAACGGGTCACATGATGGGACTGGATGTTCACGATATGGAAAATCTGGGTGAAGTGTGGGTTGGTTACGACGGAGAACCGAAGAGCACACAGTTCGGACTCAAATCGCTCCGACTGGCCAAACCGTTGAAACAGGGGCATGTATTTACCATTGAACCGGGCATTTATTTTATTCCTGAGTTAATGGATAAATGGCAATCGGAAGGGCATTTGAATGACTTCTTTAACTGGACTGAAATACAAAAGTTCCGTAACTTTGGCGGTATCCGCAACGAAGAAGATTACATGATGACCGAAAACGGACCGCGTCGATTGGGTACTAAAGTAAAACCCAAAACGGTGGAAGAAGTGGAAGCGATACGAAAAGGGTGATTGAAAAAGTTAAGCAGAGTCACGGTGGCTCTGCTTCTTAATTTTTTATTCCAGTACCGATTGACTTAATGCCTCGGATACAAATTTATTAATCGATTCGCCGCGCATTTTAGCTGAAATAGCAATGCGTCGATGCAGTTCGGGAGTCAGGCGCACATTAAAACTACCTTTGTAGCTTTTTTCTACTGCAATATTTTCTTTTTCACAGTCTTTTATATGTTCATCCACTACATAATGAAACGCATCGGTCAGTTCTTTAACCGTTTCTCCTTCGAAAGTAACTAAATCGTTTATCCCTTCAAGTTTTCCAAAAAACACATTGTCGTCGGCCGAAAAATGCACACTGCCGATAAATCCTTTATAATTTAAAACATCTTTCATCTTTATACCTCCTTTAAATTAATCCTTCTTTTTTAAGTTCCTCAATAATTAAACTTATCTGATATTGCTTCAGAATCATACCGGGATGTGGTTTATGAAGTTTTATTTTATGTAGTTTCCTTTTAAAACACACTCTTGATCCTGCACCCTGTTCTTCATCATACCCAAATGAACTAAGTAAAGTTTTCAGTTCGGAATATGTAAAATCTTTAGGTTGAGATAATAAACGTACCAATAATTTTTCAGCCCGTGACATAGCATTTAATTTTGTGACAAAGATATAACAAATATTTGTAACTATTGTTTAGTTGCAAATTGATTTTTTCAGATTACTTTTTCGCTCCCACTTCGCTCCAACCCGGAGGGTTAATATCCATCAGGTTTTTCACGAAAAAATCATAGCGTTTATGTTCGCCAAAATCGCCGCCCATGGTGTGATTGGAGCCGGGCAAAACAACCAGTTCAAAGTCCTTGTTGGCTTTTATAAGCGCGTTGCAGACCTGATAGGTGGACGACGGATCTACGTTGTCGTCCAGTTCACCAACCACCAGCATGAGCGGACGGGTCAGTAAATGCGCATTCACCACGTTGGAATTAGCCGCATAACTCGAATCGATGGGATAACCCATCCATTGTTCGTTCCACCAAATTTTGTCCATACGGTTATCATGGCATCCGCAAGAAGCGTAGGCGGCTTTATAATGCTCCGGATGATAAAGTACAGCAGCCATGGCCGATTGTCCGCCAGCCGAAGCACCGAAAATGCCAATTCGAGTGGTGTCAATGAAGGAGTATTTTTCGGCTGCGGCTTTAGTCCATGCAATGCGGTCGGGGAATCCGGCATCTTTCAGGTTTTTATAACAAACGTCTTCGAACGCTTTGGAACGGAAAGAAGTTCCCATACCGTCCATTTGTATCAGGATAAATCCCAATTCAGCAATGGAGGAAAGATTATAATTATACGAAATAAAAGTTTTGGGAACATATTGGCTTCCCGGTCCGGCATAAATGTACTCGATAACCGGATATTTTTTAGTAGAATCAAAATTCGTCGGACGGTAAATAATACCCCAAATATCGGTTTTGCCATCACGTCCTTTCGCCACGAAAGGTTCGGGTGCTATCCAGCCGGTTTTCAGGAGTTCACTGATATCAGCTTTTTCGAGCGGCATAATAATTTTGCCATTTGCTGCATTACGTAATACGGCAATAGGTGCTTTATTAACCATAGAATAAACATCGACTAAAAACTTTTTATCGTCTGAAAACCATGCCTGATGCATACCTTCTTCGGGAGTCAGACAGGTAAGACCGGTTCCATCGAAACGGATTCGGTAATAGCGCACCAGGTAGGGATCTTCATTTGGAACCATGCCATTGGCAGAGAAAATGATTTCGCGCTTTTTATCATCAACGTTTACAATATCGCGAACGTACCAATGACCTTTGGTGATTTGGTTTATTATTTTTCCCGTGTGGCGATCGTAAAGATAAAGGTGATTCCAGTTGTCGCGTTCGCTCATCCAGATAATTTCATTGCCATTGTCTACCGTTTGGCGAAAATAACGATTGTAATTTACGAATGTTTTGGATGTTTCTTCAATCAACGTTTTTATTTCACCGGTGGTGGCAGAGATCTCGAGAACACGATATACCTGATTCCCGCGTTGATTGTATTCAATTATCACAGATTTGCTATCGGGTAACCATTCAAAACCTTTCAGATCCATTTGATTTTTACACAAATCGGTTGAAACTATTTTTTTGTTTCCGGTTGCAATATCAAAAATAACAGGTGTACGAACAGGTAATTCGTCGCCTGGTTTTACATAATCGCGGGTGTGAAGTTTGGGTTGAAGTTGATCGACAGGCGATGATTCAATCAAATATAATTTTCGAATTTTGACTCCGTGAATGCGCATCACAGCCAGTTTTTTTGAATCGGGCGACCAATATGGATAAGCAGAATAATAATCTTCGGCGGTGCCATCGGTGCTGAGGACTTTTTCAATGCCGGTCTTCAAGTCTTTGATGTAAAGATTATTGTCTTTGACAAATGCCGAAAGCTTTTTATCGGGCGAAATAACCGGTTCCCCAGTTCGCTCTGTATCAACCTTTCCCCAGTATTCCGGTTTTGAGAAGGTCTGTTTTCCGTCATTTATCAATGAATCCTTTTTTTGCAAATAAATCCATTTTTCGCCATTATTCACAAACCGGAGTGTATCCAAATTGGACGAAACTTGTAAGGATGGTATCGAAAGTTGCTCTATTTCTATTTTCTTTTTTGTAGCTTTCGAAAGTGATTCAGTTAGTTTCAGGTGATCGAAAAGTACGGTTCTGGTCTTTTTGTTCGCATCGGTCAGCATGTAAATTTTCCCTTTTGGAGTATACCGAATGTACCAAAACAGATTGGTTTTACCTATCCATTGTGGCACGACATTGGAGTAAAACACTTTGTTTTTTAACTTATCTTGAAGTGAAAAGGCACGGTTATAAGCTTCAACCATGTTTTGAGCAAAAAGAGATTGACCGATAAGCCAGATTCCGAAAGTGAGAAATGAAATTTTTTTCATTGAAAAATAGCTGAATTTAATTTGTATTCTTGGTTGATCATTTTTGTAAGCCGTTCGAAGCACTACTGTATTTAATTACAAATGTATTGGTTTGCATTTATACATGGATAAATATAGGGATTTAATGGACAAAAATGATATTTTTTTAGACTTGTTAAGATTAAAAACATAGATTTGAATCCGATCTATCAAAAGTTATTTTGGTGCATGTTCGCCACATATTGCATGAAAACTGAAACCAACTATAGTATCTGTTGTGTGGTAAAGCTTTATAATTTATAAAATTAACAGCCGATTGCGTTATCTGCAATCGGCTGTTAATTTCAGTTGAAAATTAAAATTACAAATTAATATTCGTCCCAACTTTTAATTTTAATATCTTCAATAGTCATACTGCAAAACGCAGTAATAAAAGCTGAAGCCAAACGGGCATTGGTTAACAATGGAATATTAAAATCGATGGCATCCCTACGGATGGTATAATCATTTTTTAATTCACGTTCAGTAGTATTCTTAGGAATATTAATAACCAAATCGAATTGTTTGTTTGTCAACATATTTTTCACATTCATTTCGCCTTCTTCATCAGGCCAAAGTACCGAAGTTGCATTTACACCGTTTTCTTCTAAGAAACTTTTTGTACCTCGTGTAGCATATAATTCAAATCCTTTTTTTTGTAAGAGTTGACAGGCATCAAGTAATTCAACTTTCGATTTTGTTTCACCTGAAGAAATCAGAATTCGTTTTTTTGGAATTCTGAATCCAACCGAGAGTAAAGATTTGAGAATGGCTTCAGAAAAATCGTCGCCTATACAACCCACTTCTCCTGTAGATGCCATGTCAACCCCGAGGACGGGATCGGCTTGTTGCAATCGATGGAAGGAAAATTGTGACGCTTTGATGCCAACATAATCGAGATCAAAAGCCGATTTTTCGGGTTTGGATACGGGAATGCCAAGCATAACTTTTGTTGCTAAATCTATGAAGTTTATTTTCAGTACTTTAGAAACAAACGGGAAACTTCGAGACGACCGTAAGTTACATTCAATTACTTTGATATAGTTGTCTTTTGCCAGAAACTGAATGTTGAATGGTCCCGAAATATGAAGTGATTTAGCAATTTCACCTGCAATTTTCTTGATTCGACGAATGGTTTCAACATAAATTTTTTGCGGAGGAAATTGCGTGGTAGCATCTCCTGAATGCACTCCGGCAAATTCTACGTGTTCAGAAATGGCATATACAATAATTTCTCCTTTATCGGCAACAGCATCAATTTCAATTTCCTTACACCGTTCCAAAAATTCGGAAATTACGACCGGATGGCTTTTAGAAACATCAGTTGCTAATTTTAAGAAATTTTCGAGTTGCATTTTATCGTGGCAAACATTCATGGCAGCGCCAGAAAGTACATATGAAGGTCTTACTAACACTGGAAATCCAATGCCATTAACAAATTCATTCACATCGTCAAATGTAGTAAGTTCTTTCCAGCGAGGTTGATCTATACCTAATTCATCGAGCATTGACGAGAACTTGTGCCGATCTTCAGCCCGGTCGATATCTATTGCTTGAGTGCCAAGAATATTTACATTTGATCCGGCTAATTTCAATGCTAGATTATTTGGAATCTGACCACCAGTTGAAACGATTGTTCCCATTGGATTTTCCATTTCGATAATGTCCATTACCCGTTCAAAACTCAATTCGTCAAAATATAAACGGTCACACATATCGTAATCGGTAGAAACCGTTTCTGGATTGTAGTTTATCATTACTGAACGTAGTCCTTCTTTGCGAATAGTCAGCAAGGCATTCACACCGCACCAGTCAAATTCAACCGACGAACCTATGCGGTAAGCTCCTGAACCAAGCACCACCACCGAGCGATGGTCGCCAAGATAGTGAACATCGCTACCAGTACCACCATACGTCAGGTAAAGATAATTGGTTTGAGCCGGATATTCCGCCGCCAACGTGTCAATTTGTTTTACTACAGGAATTATCCCTAAATTTTTTCTATATTTTCGGGTTTTTTGAATGCGTTCGTCAATTTCATCGCTATTGCATTTGGTAACTAAACGTGTAATCTGAAAATCTGAAAATCCCGTCAGTTTTGCTTCGAACAATAGTTTTGTCGGCAATGTTTCCAATGAGTTGAATGTGGCTAATTTTTGCTCGAGTTGAGTAATGCGTTGGAGCTTAAATAAGAACCAGCGATCAATTTTGGTTAATTCATGAAGACGATCCACTGAATATCCGCAATGCAATGCTTGAGCTAAATAAAAAACGCGTTTATCGGTGGGCTGGGAGAGTGCTGTATCTATATCATCAACAAATAAATCTTTATTTGCGACAAATCCGTGCATTCCCAGGCCAATCATGCGTAAGCCTTTTTGAAACGCTTCTTCAAAATTTCGCCCGATGGACATAATTTCGCCAACAGATTTCATGCTACTTCCTAATTGTCGCGAAACACCCTGAAATTTAGCTAAATCCCAGCGGGGAATTTTGCAAACAATATAATCGAGAGCTGGTTCGAAAAATGCAGAAGTATCTTTTGTAACTGAATTTTTCAGTTCAGGAAGTCCGTATCCCAATCCCAATTTTGCGGCTACGAAAGCCAATGGATAACCAGTTGCTTTTGAAGCTAATGCCGACGAACGGCTTAAACGGGCATTCACCTCGATTACGCGGTAATCTTCCGAATCAGGATCTAAAGCGTATTGCACGTTGCATTCACCAACAATACCGATGTGGCGGATAATTCGGATGGCTAATTCGCGGAGTTTATGGTATTCGTTGTTTGACAAGGTTTGCGATGGAGCAACCACAATGCTTTCGCCGGTGTGAATTCCCAGCGGATCGAAGTTTTCCATGTTACAAACGGTAATGCAGTTGTCATATCTGTCGCGAACTACTTCGTATTCAATCTCTTTCCACCCTTTCAACGATTTTTCGACTAACACCTGGGGAGAATACGAAAATGCTTTATCGACCAATAATTTTAATTCTTCATCGTTGTCGCAAAATCCGCTTCCAAGACCACCAAGAGCATAGGCTGCACGAACGATTACAGGATATCCTAATTCATTTGCTGCTCTGATTGCATCGTCATGATTGGTAACAGCTTCACTTTTAATAAATTTTACATTAATTTCAGATAATTTGCTATTGAAAATCTCACGATCTTCGGTGTTGATAATTGATTGTACAGGTGTTCCAAGAACCCTTACACCGTATTTCTCAAAAATTTTATCTTTATAAAGAGCTACTCCGCAATTCAATGCAGTTTGTCCACCAAACGAAAGAAATACGCCATCGGGTAGCTCTTTTTCTATCACACGTTCCACGAAATCGGGTGTAACCGGAAGAAAATAAACTTTGTCGGCAATGCCTTCAGAAGTTTGTACTGTGGCAATGTTTGGATTAATCAATACTGTTTGAATCCCTTCTTCTTTCAACGCTTTTAAGGCCTGTGAACCGGAATAATCAAACTCACCGGCTTCGCCTATTTTCAGTGCACCTGAACCCAGCACCAATACTTTTTTGATTTCGCCTTTTTCTGCACCTTTATACTCTTGTTTTGAAACCAAGCGTAACGATAACTCATCTTCAATCATTTCAGTTACCGGTTTGTCAAAACGATCAATTGTTTTTAGGAATACATCGAATAAAAATTCTGTATCTGTAGGTCCTGATGCGGCTTCTGGATGAAATTGGGCAGAAAACCAAGGTTTTGTTTTGTGTCGAACGCCTTCATTTGTGCCATCATTCATGTTTACAAACAAAGGTTCCCAATCAGAACCAAGGGTTGAGTTATCTACAGCAAAGCCATGATTTTGAGTAGTAATAAAAGCCCTGTGGGTGCCCGCAAGTTGTACTGGCTGATTATGACTGCGATGTCCATATTTCAGTTTGTAGGTTGTTGCTCCTCCGGCAACTGAAAGAAGCTGATTTCCCATGCAGATACCAAAGATAGGCTTATTATTCTGCATGGCAGTTTGAATATGTTTTACGGTTTCTTGCGCATATTCAGGATCGCCAGGACCATTTGAAATAAACAATCCATCGAACTCAATTTGGTTGAAATTATAATCCCAAGGCACACGAATAACTGTGGTGTCACGTTTTAGCAAACTGCGAATAATGTTATGCTTTACACCACAATCGACTAAAAGAATGCGATTTTTTCCGGTGCCATAATTGATAACATCTTTACAGCTAACTTTTGCAACCTGATTTTCATCGTCGGGATTAATGAATTCAATATCTTCACCATCGGGGAAAACCAATTTTCCACGCATGGTTCCTTTTTCACGAACAAGTTTAGTCAATTCGCGGGTATCAACGCCGAAAATTCCAGGTACTTCATTCTCAATAAGCCATTCACTTAGGCTTTTACTTGCATTCCAATGACTATATTCAAAAGAAAAATCGGAAATAATCAAAGCTGTTACCTGGATTTTTTCCGATTCGTAAAATGTAGAAAGACCATTTTGAATAATGTCATTCGGGACACCGTAATTTCCAACCAAAGGGAACGTAATTGCTAACAACTGTCCCGCGTAGGAAGGATCGGTGAGGCTTTCAGGGTAGCCAACCATTGCCGTATTAAAAACTACTTCTCCGGCGACAGCTTTTTCGAATCCAAAGGATTTTCCTTTAAAAACAGTACCGTCTTCCAAAATTAAATGATAAGGCTTATAATTCTGCATAAATTTGTCCAAATTTTTGCAAAAGTACTGCTTTTAATTTTTGTGCGCAATATAATTAACAATAAAGAAAATAAGATTTTAGTTAAATAAGATTTTGAAAGGGACGAGTTAAAATCAAATAATCTGAATTGAAAACATTTGAAATGAAATATTTTTAGCAGATTTTATTCATTCAAATTTAATATATAACCTTTAATAATGTAATTTTTGAAAAGTTGTTTCTCTGTATCGAACTGCTTGTGAGTTATGGCTTCGAAATATGGTTTAACAATGATGGCTGTTTCTGAAGTTGGATATTTTTGAAGTAAATATTTAAATGCTATAGTGAAATAACTTGTAAGTATTTTATCATTATTATTGGTAAATAAAGAAGTTTTTTTATACCCGCTTAATAAATAAGTTAAATATGCTTTGCGATAATTATTACAATTGTCGATAAAAACAAAATTCTGATTCGCAGCAATAAATTTCTCATACCAAATAATTCGTTCAACCAGTTTTTGAGGAAGAATGGAGATGGCATCATCCGTTGCAAAACCTTCCTTACTTTCAGTTTGAATTTCAATCAAATAATTTTTCATTGTTTCCGATACAATCGGGAAAAAAATATTGGCAATAAAACTTCGATCCTGAACGATGTAAACACTTCCTTCCGAAGAAGTGAGATCAAATCCGCATTTCTGATATTGGGCTTTGAGATCTTTCAATTTACGAGGAAGTGATTCATTTTTAATTAGTGGATTGAAATCAGTAGTGTCCTGTTGAATTTTTTCGTTTAATTTTAGATCCAGTGTGTCGTACAAAGCCTGAAACATGACATACCCACTATCACATAAGCCTACTCTTTGACTGGTAAAGATTTCTTTGAATTTTTCGGCTGCTATGGAGGCTGAATTGATATTCGAACTATCTAATGAACTTAAAAATTTGCTGTATTCCAGTAATTTGGCATCAGGTACATTTAATTTTAACGTGTCATTCGTTTTGAATGAATCACTTCTGTTTCCTGCGTTTTTGTTCTCGCGAGTAGTTTTATGACAAGCACTAAACGATAATAAAACAATCAATCCGATAAGAGAAACTGAAAAGAATTTCATACGGTATGAATTATTTGTGTTGTAAATCAAGGGTATAACTTATATTATTGTTAAAAAATTGGACAATCATTAATATTAAAATCAGTAGATCTTTCAATTTTCTTTTTATAATTTGTACTGATTACCAAAGGCACACTTTCCACATTTACATTGCTGGTATCTAACCCGTAAGCAGCAGTTTCGGGTATTCCTAAGTGTCGGAATAAATTATATAAATTCATTGTTAGCCGATCCTTGAGTTTGAACCCTTGGGTTTGGTCATAAACTCTATGAATAATAATGAATCTGAAATCGCCCGGAATATTATTTTTTCGCAAAGATGGATAGTTGCTGATTAAATCAAATTCTTTATTTTTAACTAAATCGTCGACAATTTGACGAAAATAGACATTAATCAACGGCTGAACCTGAAACCCGATACGGATATTGACACGGTATAAAGTGGTTGGAATTAGTTTTTCAAATGTATAATCTAATGTTTGAGGTTCATCCACATGATCAATATGCATTATCCAATAGTTGTCGGCACGTTTTGGTTGCTTATTGATAATTGAATAAATAATTTTTCCTTCGATATCAGACGTTTGATTTGCCTTGCTCAAATAAACCAGATTTGTGGCATATTTAGGTACTGAAATATCTTTACTTAAATCTGAAAGGAGATTGTAATATTTCTTAATTTTGAAGAATTGGAGATGTTTGTTCTTGATTTTGCGGGCATTGTACCATACAAGCATTATCATGAAAATAGTTCCGGCAATTAATATTGTAATCCAACCACCATGTAAAAATTTAAAAAGATTTGCAGTTAAAAAGCTGATTTCAATAAACAGATACAACCCTATAAATGGAACAATTAAAAAAGTTTTTAATTGTTTTGTTTTCAAATAAAATGAAAGTAACAAGGTGGTCATCAACATCGTAATCGTAATTGACAATCCGTATGCAGCTTCCATATTGCTTGAACTTTGAAAATATAAAATCACAATCACACAAAATACGAACAAAAACCAGTTTATAAATGGAATGTACAATTGACCTTTAACTTCTGTGGGGTATTTAATTTTTTGTCGAGGCCAAAAATTCAGGCTCATACCTTCACTGAAAATACTAAACGAACCGCTTATTAATGCCTGACTGGCAATAATAGCTGCAATTGTAGCCATAATTATTCCTGGAAGCAAAAACCAGTCGGGCATAAGTGCGTAAAATGGATTGACACCTTTTTGCAAATGATCCATATGAGTTAGAATCCATGCTCCTTGCCCTAAATAATTTAATATCAATGTAATTTTTACAAAAATCCAACTAATACGAATATTTTTAATGCCACAATGTCCCAGATCGGAATAGAGTGCTTCGGCACCGGTTGTACAAAGAAACACGGCTCCCAAAATCAAAAACCAATGTGGATAATTGTGGAGCATGTGAATCGCATAGTAGGGATTAAATGCTTTTAAAATTGGCAAAAAATGTACAATTTCATTTATTCCTAGCATGCCAAGCATCGAAAACCAAAGAACCATAAGGGGGCCGAATGATTTGCCAATGGCTCTGGTTCCAAACTGTTGAATAATAAAAAGAGTTGAAATAATCAGGATGCTTATGGGTATCACGGGAGTTTGTGCATTTACATCTTTTAGCCCTTCAATTGCTGAAACTACTGTTATAGAAGGAGTTATAACTCCATCGGCAATTAAAGTACTGGCTCCGATGATGGCAATTACATACAGCCATCTTTTGCTGCTTTTCCTTACCAAAGCGTATAAAGCCAAGATTCCGCCTTCTCCGTTATTATCGGCACGCAAGGTTACGATTACGTATTTAATTGTTGTCTGAAGTGTTAAAGTCCAAATGATACACGAAACAGCTCCAATTATATAGTTGGCATCAAAATTCGAATTTGCACCGATAATAGCTTTCATTACATATAAGGGCGATGTTCCGATATCACCGTACACTATTCCCAAGGTTACGATTACCCCCCAAAAGTTAAATTTGTTCAAGTGTGCGGACTTATTTTTTTCCATATTTTTTATACAATTATTTATTTGCAAATAAATAAAACTTTCGACAAAAGTACTATAAAAATCAATAATTAGCGAACATTTGATTTTAAAAATTTAAAATTAACGACAAAAATAAAAAGTTGTTTCATGTTTTAATATCATTATGATACTTGCTGACTATGAATAAATAAATTGTTCGTTAAAACTCAGAGGTGAAATGAAATCTAATATTTTTGAAGTCGTTTTGAGCCATTTGTAATACGTATCCCGAGTCGGCAAGAAAAACATCTCTTCCATGCTTGTCTAAAGCGATATATTGGGCTTTTCGCTTTTTAAAGTTATCAAGTTCAATGGGATCGTCGCTTTCAATCCAGCAGGCCTTAAACAGTGAAACTGGCTCCCATCGACACTGAGCGCCATATTCATGTAATAAGCGATACTGAATCACTTCAAACTGAAGCTGACCGACAGTACCTATAATTTTTCGGTTATTATATTGGTTTATAAATAATTGAGCAACACCCTCATCCATTAATTGATGAATACCTTTATCCAATTGTTTGGTTTTCATTGGATCGGCGTTTTCGATATATTTAAACATTTCGGGCGAGAAGCTTGGAATCCCTTTGAAATGAAGTTCTTCGCCTGAAGTTAGAGTGTCGCCAATTTTAAAATTTCCGGTATCTGGTAAACCCACAATATCGCCGGCAAATGCCTCGTCGACGGTTTCTTTTTTTTGAGCCATAAATGCTGTAGGCGACGAAAAACGCAACATTTTTCCTTGTCGAATGTGTTTGTAATTGACATTTCGCTCGAATTTTCCTGAACATATTTTAACAAAAGCAATGCAGCTGCGGTGATTCGGATCCATGTTAGCATGAATTTTAAACACAAAACCAGTGAAAGTCTCTTCATATGGATTTACTTCTCGTTCCTGTGATTTTACTGATCGGGGAGAGGGAGCTATTTCAACAAAACAATCCAATAATTCCTTAACTCCAAAATTATTGAGTGCGCTTCCGAAAAAAACCGGAGCTAACTCGCCTGCATTGTATTTTTCCTGATTAAAATCATCGTAAACGCCATGAATTAACTCCATGTCATCTCGTAATTTTTTAGCATCCCGTTCTCCTACAAGTACATCGAGTTCCTGATCGTGAATATCGATTAATTCAATAGATTCACTTATAGTTTGCTTATTTGGAGTATAAAGTTGTAAATTTTGTTTGTAAATATTATAAACACCCTTAAATGTATATCCTTGATTTATTGGCCAGCTTAGTGGGCGGACGGCAATATTCAGCTCGGATTCAAGCTCATCTAATAAGTCGAAGGGATCTTTTCCTTCCCGATCCATTTTATTTACGAAAATCATGACCGGCGTGTTTCGCATCCGGCAAACTTCCATCAACTTTCTTGTTTGGGATTCTACCCCTTTTGCCGTATCTACAACAATAATTACACTGTCAACAGCCGTAAGTGTCCGATAGGTGTCTTCTGCAAAATCCTGATGCCCTGGCGTGTCAAGAATATTGATTTTAAAATTCCTGTATTCGAAACCCATAACAGAGGTGGCAACTGAAATACCCCGTTGTTTTTCAATCTCCATCCAGTCCGAAGTGGCGGTTTTTTTTATTTTATTGGATTTTACTGCACCGGCTACGTGAATTGCACCACCAAATAATAACAATTTCTCGGTCAAAGTTGTTTTTCCGGCATCTGGATGACTAATAATGGCGAAGGTACGACGGCGTTGAATTTCGAAATATAAAGACATATTTTTGAGAAAATTTACAATTGAAGTGTTTTTTTGAGCCTGCAAAGGTACTATTTTTTTCTCAATTTAGATATTTCTTATTTATGAGTATCCGTTTTGGAATCTAATTTATTTTTCACAACACTTGCAAACTACCGACCTTGTCCGATGAGGTTTCTTGAACTTTTTTACTTCTTTTGTTGGTTCAAACTAATTGGAGAGAAGCGGAAATCGCCGATGCCAACTAAGTGAAATTCGTTGGAGGCAAAACTTGAAGTGGGGATTTATTGGCGAATCCCCTGGTATTCAATTTTATATTGATATATGGAATAGAACGGATTATCATTTTATTATATTTCAAAATATGGCTACTCAAATGAAGTATTCAATTTTTGAATTTTTCTAAAATACGATTAATAAACAAAGAGTCGGTTCATTTCAAACCGACTCTTTGCCAAAAAGATATAATATAAAACTTTTTATTAACGTATTAAAACCGAAAAGCCAAGGTCAAAACAAGATTATTGTTAGTTGTCGAAACATTTGCCGGATTTACAAGAGGAACTGAAATACCATCGGATTTATAAGGATAAAATGTGTCGTTCAGTATTTTATTAACATAAGCAAAATCAAGCGACCAATTAGTTTCATGATATCCTATACCTGCTGAAATATAATTTGTATTATTGTTAATCAAATATTGAGGATCAGTACGAACTGTATTAACTCGCATCCACTTCTTTGCGGTCGATAAATTTCCGTTATTCGCATAAGCGTATCCTGCCCGAAGTGAAAAATTATCAGTTAAGCGGTATTCACCTCCAAGTTTAAAGATATTTCCGGTATTCATCACACTCGACATACCTTGATTTTCATCCAAAAAATTTTGCGCATCTCCATTTTGGTCTCTAAATCTTGTTCCGGGATAGTTGATATAGTCATATTCAGCACTGATTAAACCTTTTTGACCTACAATATAAGCCAGACTGGCGTTTAACATCAATGGACTTTGAAGTTGATAGCCACTTGTTCCGCCCGGTGTGCCGACATAACCTGTATTCGTCCCGTTATCAAAGCTAAGTTTTGCATAATAATTATCATTCATTGAATACACAGTTGGTGTGTGAAAGGCAAAACCGACTCTTAAATAATCAGTAGGACATACAATAGCACCAATATTTAGATTTACACCCGTTCCATTACTGTAAATGCTATCGCGTAAATTTAGTCCACCTCCAGCACCAAAATTTTCGTTATATTCACTAAATGCAGCATAATTGATTGTTTGTAAATTAAGGGTAGCACCTAAGTAAACAATATTGCTAAAATTGCCTGCCCAACCAAATGAATATTCATCTTGATATCCTTTTTCGTAAAGTTTATAAGATGGTTTTACGGTTTCAGTATTTCCTAAAAATGAATTCCAGCTGCTTACACCGTTTGTTACTGTTTCGTTCATCAATCCTCCTCCATATCCCATAATTGAAATCCAAGGTACATTTGTATTGTTGAATGGATCATAACTGTTTGGCACATATTTTAAATCGGCTGAAGTCAAATTTCCGGTAAAATAACCCATGTAATCAGTCAAAGATGAGGCTGAATTACCGCTATTAAGATAGAGACTGCGGTTAAAATCTTTCAATCGATTGTAAGCAAACGAAAAATTTGAACTTAATAATCCACTTGTCCCGTTATCGCTTCGCCATGTTGGTGCAGCAATTACCAATGAAAGATTATTTAATCCGACATTATATAAATCGCTTGATGCGCTAACTCCGTTCCATGTTCCCGAACTGTTTTGCATCAACATATTAGCAGTTCCGGTAATTTCCGATTTCCGATAAATACCTAATCCTGCAGGATTATCCTTAATAGCAGAAGGATCTCCACCCAAGGCTCCAAATGCACCTCCCATACTCATGTATCGGGCGCTTCCATTTATATCTGTCTGAACCATTTTGAAAGCATCAAATTCTGTTTGTGCCATCATAAATATGCTGTTCGTGAGTACTAACACGCTAATTACAACCTTTTTCATACCCTTTTTATATTTGTTGTTAATTTATTGGAATTAGATTATTTAAAAAACAAGTGAAATTAAAATTATCTTCTGCCTCCAGAGCTTCCGCTTGAGCTTCGGGTTGCACCGCCGCCACTGCTTCCACCACCAGAGTATGAACTCGAACTCGAGCGAAAACTTCCGCTACTTGATGAGCTGTTGAATGAAGAACTGCTACGTTCAGGAGCAGGGTTGCTATAGGTGGGCATGCTTGTACGTGAATACGAATTATTTGATGACGAAGAAGGTCTTATATATTCATTATTCGTAGCCGGTCTGGAATAGTTCGAATGGTTTGAATTTGTGTACACTTGTCGTGAAGCTGAAACTCGCGGTTGTGTGTTTATCGTAGTGCGGTATGTCCTTTCTAAATTATTAGTACGAATGCCTCCAGAGCGAACAATGCCGATGCCATTACTCCTGTTGAAAGTTGAACCGGAAGATCTTACAGAATTTCTTATTATACGACTTCCATTACTGTTATAGGCTGTTACATTTTGTTGACGAGAACCACTGCCACCTGCAATAACAGTATAAGGATTACGAGTTGAACCGGCTAAAAACCCACTGTTTATAACTGAAGATGAACCGCTACTGCCTCCCAAACGATGGGGACTCTGATTGCTCACCTCACGGCGTACGGCTTCGTCATGATTCGGATTGTGTGGTTTGTAAGTGGATATTCCGCCTCCGTAATAGGGGTAACCGCCATATCCATATCCATATCCATAACCGCCATATCCGCCATATCCGTAACCATAATAGGGATAACCACCATATCCATATCCGTCATACCCATAACCTCCGTAATAGGGGTAACCGCCATATCCAAATCCATATCCAAAACCGGTATCCCATCCCCAAGGAGAATTGTACCAATTATTATAATAACCGAAAGGTGAACTCCAACTATAAGGATTAAAATTATAATCCATCCAATAAGGATTTGTCCATGTAGGTGTTACGTATGCATAAGATCCATCAACGTAAACATTCCAATCCGAGTTGTTTAGAAAATAAATGTCGTTGTATCGAGGGTCTCCGATGAAAATTTCATATTTAGGATTATGAAACCGACGTATGCGTTCAGCATATTCTAAGTCTGATTGGTTTCCGTTAAAACCATTTAAATAATGACCTTGCTGTTGGTTGTTATCTGTACTGTCATTCGCTTCAGCCAAAACTTGTGCCGTATCGCCCGGAGCAACTTGCGAATTATCAACGATCTTTGAATTTTCGTTGTTGCTATCGATGTAAATAATTTCTTTTGCTCCGTTTTTTTCATTTGGAGTTTCGTTATTATTCTGAATCTTCTGCATCTTTTTGGCGTCACTTGGTTTGAAGTAAATGTCGTCGAAAGATGTCTGATTCTGACTTGTTCCCGAGAACGAAATCAACATCGAGATAAATGCTATGAATGTGAATCGTTTCATAAGAATACCTCCTATTATTTTTAGTCTTTCGTGATTTGTTTTTTTATAACTTAACAATAATCATGCCATGCAAAGGCTGATTTAAAGTGGCATTTTGATTGAAAATTGTGCTTGTAAATGTTTTAAATATTTGTATCTTTGTACTTTCAAAAGCATTGATTTGACTGATTTCAGATCAAATAGTTTAATTCATTTTCATTCTACGAAAGTATTCTTTTTTTGTCTATTAATCAAAAATCAAATGCTAATCTTTTATAAACAAATAAAGACAGGATTCATTTGGGTTTAATTTTTATCATTTTATTATTTGTAATATTTTAAATATGAAATTAAACAATTAACAATCAATCATTTAATCTATGGAAAATATCGAAGTTAATTTTCAAATTCAACCTTTTGAAGAGTATGTAATAGATATACTTATTTCGGAATTAGGTGAAATAGGGTTCAATAGTTTTGAACCAAACGAAGATGGTGTTAATGCCTACATCGTGCAAACTGATTTTAATGAAGCTAATTTAAAGAAAATGTTAGATAATTTCCCGCTCGAAGCTTCTATCGATTATAAAGTAACGAAAATTGAATCGAAAAATTGGAACGAAGAGTGGGAAAAAAATTATTTTGAACCGATTTTAATTGGAAATGAATGTGTAATTCACAGTTCTTTTCATAAGCAAGTACCAAAAGCTGATTTTGATATTGTGATTGACCCAAAAATGGCATTTGGTACCGGACATCACGAAACAACAAGTATGATGATTGCACGGATACTTGGTTTGAATTTAAAGGATAAATCGGTGCTCGATATGGGATGTGGAACTTCCGTATTGGCAATTTTGGCTGCCAAAAAAGGAGCTAAACTTATTACTGCTATTGATGTAGATGTTTGGTGTACAGAGAATTCACTCGAGAATATTGTATTAAATCATGTTGAAGGAATTGAAGTTTTACGTGGTGATTCAGAATTGCTTGAGGGTAAAAATTTTGATTTCATTTTTGCAAATATAAACCGGAATATTCTTTTAGAAGATATGTCGCGGTATGCATCCTGTTTGTTGCCTGGGGGTGAGCTTTATATGAGTGGCTTTTATGTTGAAGATATTCCGCTTATTGAAGCCGAAGCAAATGCCAATAAACTAACAATGATTGATCACAACCAAAAGAATAATTGGGTCGTAGTGAAAATGGTAAAGGAATAATTTTTTCATTTTCACAGTCAGAAAGCTATTATATTATAATCGTTTAATTTTCACTTAAAAACGCTGTAAACTTTCGTGTACAGCGTTTTTAATTTTATGCAATAAATTTAAAAGTCATAGACTTATCTTTTAAATATATACCATTTGTTAATTAACTTTTTGAATTAAATCCATACCGGTATGAATTGCTTTTTCATTCATACCTAGTAAATGATGATGGCGTTCGGGTAAAGATTTTTTCAATCCTTTCAAAACATTTTCGACTTTTACGATTGGTCTGATTTTTAATAAACCTCCCAAGATGATCATGTTCATGGTTTTGGCAGAATTATTTGCAAACGCATATTCGGTAGCATCAATACGATATATGTTGATATCGGTTCTTGAAGGAAATCGATGGAAACCATTGCTGTCAAAAATGAGTGTACCACCGGGTTTTACTTTGCTTTCAAATTTATCTAACGAAGGCTGGTTCAAGACGATAGCAGTGTCGTAAGCACTAAGAACGGGTGAACTAATGGCTTCATCACTTAAAATTACAGTAACATTTGCTGTCCCGCCACGTTGTTCGGGTCCGTAAGATGGCATCCAACTTACTTCTTGTCCTTGCATTAATCCCGAATAAGCCAAAATTTTTCCCATCGATAAAACGCCTTGTCCACCAAACCCGGCTATAATTATTTCTTCTTTCATTCTCTGAATTGTAAAATTGTAAATTATAAAATAGGAAAATTTTAAAGATTTTTTATATCACCCAATGGGTATTCAGGAAACATATTATCTACCATCCATGTATTTGCATCGGCAGGCGTCATTTTCCAACCTGAATTACAGGTTGAAACAACTTCGACGACTGATGTTCCTTTGTGCGCTAAAGCGTTTTCAAAAGCAAGCCGGATGGCTTTTTTGGTTTTTCTCACGTTTGCCACGTTATGAACGCTTTGACGGGTAACATAACAAGTGCCGGGTAATCTGGCTAATAGATCAGTCATATTCAGCGGATTACCGTTGAGCTCAATTTTCCTTCCGTTTGGTGAAGTAGACGTTTTCATACCTTCCAGCGTGGTTGGAGCCATTTGTCCACCGGTCATGCCATAAATTCCATTATTAATGAAAATGATGGCTATGTTTTCGCCACGATTGGCGGCATGAATTGTTTCTGCTGTGCCGATAGCCGCTAAGTCACCATCACCCTGATAAGTAAAAACTAACCGGTCGGGCAGTAACCGAATAACAGCCGTAGCCAAAGCCGGAGCACGACCATGAGCTGCCTGCTGCCAATCGATATCTAAATATTTATAAGCAAAAACTGCACAACCCACAGGGGCTATTCCGATTGTTTTTTCCTGAACGTTCATTTCTTCAATTACTTCGGCAATCAATTTATGAACTACGCCATGACTACATCCGGGGCAATAATGCATCGGGGTGTCATTCATAACTTTAGTTTTTGAATATACTAAGTTGGCGGGATTTATTATTTCGTTCAATGTCATAACTTTATTGATTTAAAATTTATAATTCATGGCTATGAATTAATTTACAATTTTCGTTTTTAATGCATCGAGCACATCGTCGGGTGAAGGAACGATACCGCCCATGCGTCCGAAAAATTCCACAGAAACACGCCCGTTTACGGCAAGCCGCACATCTTCTATCATTTGTCCGGCATTCATTTCGACAGTTAACATCCCTTTTACCTGATTTGCTAATTGACTAATCGGTATTTTTGGGAATGGGAATAGGGTAATGGGGCGCAATAATCCTACTTTGATACCTTCGGCTCGTGCCAATTCAACAGCTTTTTTTGAAACCCGCGAGCTTGTACCAAATGCCACAATTAAATATTCAGCATCTTCACACAAAAATGTTTCATAAAGCACTTCATTTTGTTCAATTTGGGCATAACGTTTTTGCAAAAGAAGGTTTAATTCTTCCATTTCATCCGATTCGAGACGCAATGAATTGATAATATTTGGGTTGCGGGTTTGCGGTTTTCCTAAGGTTGCCCAAGGATATTTTTCGCTTATTTCCTTTTCGGTCAATCGGGGACGGAAGGGCGGAAGAACTACTTTCTCCATCATTTGTCCAATCACACCATCAGCTAAAATCATAGCAGGGGTTAGATATTTAAAAGCCAAATCGAAAGCTAAACATAAGTGATCGGCCATTTCTTGAACAGAATTTGGTGCTAATACAATCATGTGATAATCGCCATGTCCACCTCCTTTTACAGCTTGAAAATAATCTGCCTGACTGGGTTGAATTGTACCAAGTCCGGGTCCGCCCCGCATTACGTTAACAATTACACAAGGCAATTCAGCTCCGGCAATATACGAAATACCTTCCTGCATCAAGCTGACTCCGGGGCTTGAAGAGCTTGTCATAGCTCGTTTTCCGCAACCGGCGGCACCATAAACCATATTGATTGATGATGTTTCGCTTTCGGCTTGTAAAACTACCATTCCTGTTGAATTCCATGGTTCAAGCTCCATTAGGGTTTCCATAATTTCGGACTGAGGGGTAATGGGATAACCGAAATAACCGTCGCATCCACATCGAATGGCAGCATGTGCTATCGCTTCATTCCCTTTCATTAGTCTTACTTCTTCCATATTGAATTTGTTTCTGTTAATTAGTAAATTTGAAAGATAAATCGTGAATTGATATATAATTATACCCGTACCTTATAAACAGTGATGCAGGCATCGGGGCAAACATAAGCACAGGCTGCGCACCCAACACACTCATCCGGATTATCCATGTAACTATAATTATATCCTTTTGAATTGGCTTCTTTATTTAATGCTAAAACATTTGACGGACAAGCCACTACACATAAATTGCAGCCTTTGCAATGTTCTTCATCGATTACGACTGCTCCTTTAATTTTTGCCATTAGGTTTTAATTTAAAATTGATGTACAAATGTAAGTAAAATTGATGGAAACATTTTTTCTATCCATGAATTTTTAGATTTTTTTGTACATTAAGTCTATCTAAATATGATATTAATTATTTGTAAATCATTTATTTATCGGTTCATTTCTTTTGTATGAAAATCCATTTAATAAAATCCGGTTGTGCAAAAATAGTATCCCAACAATCGTGTCCAATTCCGGGGAACTCGAAAAATTGAACTATTTTAGTATCATTTGCTTTCAGTTTATTATAGGCTGTCCGAGCGTATTCAACTGATACAATTGGATCACTACCCCCATGGTATATGCTAATAGCCGTTTTATGGACTTTTTTTAATCGATCTACATTTACAGCTCCGCAGATTGGAACTGCAGCTGCAAAGAAATCAGGGTATCGACATATTAAATCATAAGTGCCCATTCCTCCTAGTGAAATACCTGATATATAAATCCTTTTATTATCAACAGCTTCTGTTTTTTTATAAAAATCGATTAATTTTTTTGTAAGTAGTAACGATTTGGTAGGTTCTTTCTTATCAACAAATTCAAAAGTGCCCTTGTCTTTATCCTTTATGTTTATCCAAGCGTCATTTGAAGGGCATTGTGGAAAAATTACGATAGCTGGATATTTTTTTCGGTTTTGAGGATTACTAAAAAGAGCACCTCCATGACTGAGTTGTTTTGAATTATCGTTTCCACATTCTCCGGAACCATGTAAAAATACAACCAATGGATAGGTTAAGTCATGATTGTAATTGTCAGGAAATAGAACCCTGTAAAGTAATGTATCGCCTTTATAAACAAATTCTTTTTTAAGATAAAGTGAATCTTGAGCAGTAGCCATAAATGAAAAGAGGGTGATATAAATAGTGAAGGTTTGGATTTTTTTCATCGAAATAATCAAATGATTTAATGGCAAAATAAATCAAACCTTTTTTTGTATGCAAGTATTTGCTTTGAAAAACTATTGAAATGGTATAAAATTGGTTTATTAAGGGGTAAAAATAGGCATTTGGGGTTAAGCATATAAAATACTTTAGGGTTATACCTAACATTTTTGAGGGAAAAAAGATCTATTTTAGAAGAAACCAACTTTCATGAAAGTACATTTACCATTTTGAAAAGGGATTTTTACACAGGGAAGCATTATAATAACGAGCGTCGCCGGTAACTTCTTGGCCAATCCATGGAGGCTTAACATATGCAGTATTTTCGTTATCCAATTCAAGTTCTGCCAATATTAACCCTCGATTTGTTCCAAAAAATTCGTCAACTTCGAAAGTTTGATGTTCAAAAATAACTTCGTAGCGTATTTTTTCGATTTTGCAGGGTTGACATAGTTTAAGTAATTCTTGTGCGTCATGGATCGGAATTTCTTTTTCCCATTCGTAACGTGTAAGCCCTGATTCGGTACTTTTTCCTTTTATGGTTATAAAAGCACGATCACCTTTTATACGAATGCGTACAGTTCGTTCGGGATCTGAAGAAAGATATCCCTGAGCGATACGATAACTGATATTGGCCAATGAACGGAATTCGCCGGTAACTAAAAATTTTCGTTCTATTTCTTGTGGCATGAGCAGAAATTATGGTTGTTTCAAAAAATTGGTTGATAAAAATTAAAAGTCAACTTCGAAAAGTTTTTTTTTATAAAAGATCATTGATTTTATTGTTGATTTTTAAAGACAACATTTTCAAAATAAACTTATTAGTATAGTATTATTGCTTTTTTTTTGTCTTTGAGTTGAATAAATTCTATTCTCAATGCTCGTTCAAATAATAGAAGAATGAGCTTTATCGTAAGGACTTTCAAAAGTATGAATTTTTTTAAAAATATATCCCGATTCGGTTTAAATTATGATATATATTTTGCTGCCGAACACTTTAAGAATGATAATCTAATGTACTAATATTGAGATTTTATATCGAAATCAATTCATTTCGATCCCGAGTATTGAAATGCTCCGATGAAATTCATAATGATTATCTGTTCTATTTTATATTTCAATATAGAATTGAATATCAGTGGCTTCACCCCTAAAATTTCACTTCATTTTTTAGCTTGAATTAAAAAAAACGAAGCAAAAAAGTTCAAGAAATTTCATCCGAACTTCGGCTACCCTTTTCAAATGGAGAGGGAACAGCCGAAAAAAATGTTTGTCTGCTTCACTCGAAAAATGAGTGGTTTGTTGGCTGAAAACTTTTAAACTCTTCTCGTCGAAATACGTCGAGACTTAAACAGAACAGTTTTCTACGCCTACTCACTCCATTTTTCGGCACATCCCGATGAGGTCGATCGTTTGCAAGTGTTGTGAAAAATAAATTAGATGCCAAACGGATACTCATTAATTCATTTTGATTTTATCGAAACTTTTCGGGAATTTTTTGCATTGTTTTGTCATCACTGTAGTATCTTTGTACATTAAAATTTTAATGCATGAAAAGGCAGTATGTTTTCATATTTCTTTGTATTGCAGGGTTGATTTTCATACATCCTGCAGCACAAACTTTTCGATTTGCATTGCTTACCGACACCCATATTTCTACTGAAAATTCTTCAGCATCAACTGATCTTGCATTGGCAGTGGATGAGATTAATAAAAACCATGCATTGGCTTTTGTTTTGGTTGATGGCGATATAGCCGATCATGGGGACAATTCATCGCTGAAGAAGGCAAAAAATATACTTGATCATCTGACAATTCCATATTATATTACATCAGGAAATCACGATTCGGATAACGGGCGCATGAATTTGATTAATTTTATCCATGTTTTCGGAGATAATAAGTTTGTATTTCAATATGCCGGATTTTATTTTGTGGGTTTTCCCACCGGACCGGTTTCGGTTGATTCAGAAGGACATATTTCTGTACAAACACTGGATTTTTTAAAAGCGGAGTTGAAGCGAATTCCGTTAAAAAAACCGATATTTTTAATTACCCATTATCCTTTATTAGACGGAGATGTAGATAATTGGAGAGAACTTTCAACTCGATTAAAAAATCATAAAATAATGGCTGTATTAAATGGTCATTATCATCGGAATGCATTACTCAGTTACAATGGGCTGCCGGGCATTGTAAACCGATCTACTTTACGAGGAAATGCACCCTTCGGTGGTTATTCGCTTTTTGCGGTAGGTGATTCATTGCAGGTTTTCGAAAAAGTTATCGGACTACCCGCACGTCGATGGTTAAACCTTCCTCTGAAAATAATTAATTAATCATCAAAAAATAAACAAAGTATGGATCAATTTTTAGAAATCTCGAAAGAACAAGAAATTGCCGAAACGAAGCGTTTCTTTGTACGTGTATATGGTTGGATGACTTTAGCACTGATTATTACCGGTCTGACTGCTTTTAAGACTGCTGCTTCACCCGAAGTAATACAGTTTATTTTCGGAACCAGGTTTGTGTTTTACGGATTACTTATTTCGGAGTTAATTTTAGTGGGAACGTTGGCAGGAGCAATTCATAAAATGACGGCAGTAACGGCAACCATAATATTTGCACTTTATTCTGTTCTTAACGGATTGACATTGGCAAGTATATTTTTTATATTTACTGCTCAATCAATAGCAAATGTGTTTTTTATTGCTGCCGGAACTTTTGCTGCCATGAGCGCTTATGGCTATTTGACCAAAAAAGACCTGAGTAAAATGGGAAATATCATGATTATGGCATTGATCGGATTGATTATTGCATCGGTGGTAAATATTTTTCTGAAAAGCGAAATGCTTTACTGGATTTCTTCTTATGTTGGGGTGCTTATTTTTGTCGGATTAATTGCTTATGATACTCAGAAACTTAAAAAAATGAATGTGATGGGTAACGAAGGAACCGATGAAGATAAAAAGGAAGCTATTATCGGAGCATTAACACTTTATCTCGATTTTATTAATTTGTTTTTGTTTCTGTTGCGTATTTTTGGCCGACGGAAATAAGGCATTGAAATATTTTTGATAACTCTATTTTGTTGGTGTGAATTATAATTTTTCTCATATTTTTTTAAAATGAAATTAAATACAATTGCCAAGTTGATTGGATCAAATAGTCCTGAAAATAAGGATATTGAAATCAATTGGCTGTTAACTGACAGCCGATCGCTATCATTTCCGGCAGAGAGTTTGTTTTTTGCCATTAAAACATCACGAAATAATGGACATAATTATGTGTCGGAGCTTTACAATCAGAATTTGCATTATTTCGTGGTTAGCGAAATGCGTCCGGAATTTTCAAAAATGACTGATGCCATTTTTTTGCAAGTTGAAAACACATTGGATGCTTTGCAAACCCTAGCTGGTCGGCATCGTGCGTCGTTCCAAATTCCAATTATCGGCATTACCGGCAGCAATGGCAAAACGGTAGTAAAAGAATGGCTTTATCAGCTTTTTCATAGCGATTTTAATATCACACGTTCACCACGAAGCTTCAATTCTCAAATCGGGGTGCCTCTTTCGGTGTGGGCACTCAACGAAAATACGCAATTAGGTATTTTTGAAGCTGGTATTTCGAAACCGGGCGAAATGCAACTGCTCGAACCTATTATTCGTCCCACTATCGGGATTTTTACTAATTTAGGCGAAGCACATCAGGAAAATTTTCACAGTCTGAAGCAAAAATGTGAAGAAAAACTGAAACTTTTTGATCATTCCGAAACCTTGATTTATTGTGCTGATAATAAATTGGTAGACATTTCCATCGCGCAATCCGGATTTAAAGGGAAATTATTTTCGTGGGGAAAATCCGAAAATACTGTTTTGCGCGTGTTATCAATAGAAAAAATCAACAATCGAGCTACTATCCTGTTGAATTACGAGAATCAAAAATTGAATTATATCATTCCGTTTACTGATGATGCTTCGATTGAGAATGCATTGCATTGTGTGGCAGTAATGTTACTTTTGGGTATGCAAAATGAACAAATTGCTACCCGAATTACACATCTTGAAACAGTTGCTATGCGGCTGGAAGTGAAAAAAGGTGTTCGCGACTGTATGATTATCAATGATAGTTATAATTCAGATTTAAATTCATTGAGCATCGCGCTTGATTTTCTGAATCAACAAGCTACGGCACAGAATCTTTCGAAAACACTTATTTTGTCGGATATTTTGCAGACAGGTCTTTCTCCCGAAGATTTATATCATCAGGTTGCCGAAATGATTGTCAACAAAAATGTAGATCAGATTATTGGCATTGGACACGAAATTTCAAAACAAGCTCATGCTTTCAAAATTGAAAATAAAATTTTTTTCGACGATACAGATAATTTTTTGAAATCGCCTTTGATTCGGGATTTTCAAGCTGAAATAATTTTGTTGAAAGGTTCACGCAACTTTCACTTTGAAGATATTTCCGTAAAATTAGAAATGATTGCGCACGAAACAATTTTAGAAGTAAATCTGAATGCGTTGATAGAGAACCTGAATTATTTCCGTTCAAAACTTCGACCTGAAACCAAAATGATGTGCATGGTGAAAGCTTTTGCATATGGCAGTGGTTCGGTCGAAGTAGCTCGCACGTTGCAACATCATCATGTCGACTATTTAGCTGTTGCCGTAGCAGACGAAGGAGCAGAATTGCGCCGCGAAGGTTTACGCATACCCATCGTGGTGATGAACCCTGAAAAAGGGAGTTTCGGGATGATTTTCGACAATAAATTGGAACCTGAAATTTATAGTTTTCGTTTGCTTGATGCTTTTATCTTGGCGGCCGAAAAATTAGGATTGACCGATTATCCGATTCATATTAAAATTGACAGTGGCATGCATCGGTTAGGATTTGAACCCCAGGATATGATTTCGTTGCTTAGCCGTTTAAAAAGCCAGAATCAAGTGAAAGTTCGTTCGGTATTTTCTCATTTGTCGGGTTCCGACGAAGCAAAATTCGATAATTTTACCCGCGAACAAATTTCGGTTTTTACTGCTTGTGCCGATCAGTTTGCTAAAACTTTTTCGCATTACATCATGCGCCATATTCTTAACTCGGCAGGTATTGAACGATTCCCTGAATTTCAGTTTGATATGGTAAGGTTAGGGATTGGGCATTATGGCATCAGTTCGTTACCTGAAATTACGCTGAAACAGGTGTGTGCATTGAAAACCATTATATTGCAGATCAAAAATGTTAAAGCCGGAGAAACGGTAGGTTACAGCCGAAAGGGAATTGTAAATGTTGATAAACGGATCGCAATTTTACCCATTGGATATGCTGATGGTTTTGATAGAAAACTTGGAAACGGGGTAGGAGAAGTGTTAATAAATGGACAACTTGCCAAAACCATTGGCAATGTGTGTATGGATTTAATTATGGTTGATGTTACCGGCATTGAATCAAATGAAGGCGACTCAGTTGAAATTTTTGGTAATCAATTACTTATTGCTGATATGGCTGAACGTTTACACACTATTCCGTATGAAATCCTTACTGGTGTGTCGCGTAGGGTAAAAAGGATATATTTTCAAGAATAAGATTTGTTATTTATTTACGTACTATCTGCGATTGTTCCAATCAACGCTCTATGATTCAATTGAAATATGATTTTAGCATTAATTGTTGATCTTAATTCTGCTGATGCACTGATTCTAAGTGCTTTTAAATTATCAGTGCAACTCGGAAAGCAATTTGGTGTTATGAGTTTAGTTGCTGATAATGATCTTATTGCAGGTTGCAAAAATGAATTGTATAATGGTGTTGCCGTTTTACATATTGAGAATGCTTATGTGTCGGTAAGACAAGCTGAGCTGAATGACTTACCGGATATTTGTGAAGAAATTGAAGTCTCATTTCTGTTAATTCAGTTGCCCAACAAGCAGGTTAAGAATCTCCGTAACTGGTTAAAATACTGTAGAAATTTACGTATTCCCTATGTTTTTTTCAGAGATTCATTTACATCTATTCATCTATCAACAGTAATTTTACCCGTTGGATTTTTGGAGGAAGAAATGGAAAAAGCACAATTTGCTTCGGCGTTTGGACGTTTTTGCGGGTCGGAAATTAAAATGCTCCTTGCCAATGATTATGGCTCGAAAGCAGCTACAAATGCTGCAAAAATGAAGGAACTTTTTGATAAATTTACTTTCGGTTATTCACTTGAAAAAGCTGTACGAGATAGTTTTAAGGTTGATATTGAAGCCATTGATAAAGCCGAAAAAGAACAGGCTGATATGGTGATCGTGTCGGCTTCGCGTGATTATGGTTTGGATGATTTGTTTTTCGGCCCGAAGGAATATCATATTGTCAAAAAATCATCAGTTCCTGTTTTGTTGGTTAATCCCCGCGGTGATTTGTACGCTTTGTGCGATTGAGCATTAAGTTTTAATTTTAAAACGGATTTTGAAGGAAATGGATTGATTTTGTCTTGATTTGATTTGTAAATCGCTTATCCATTGCTAATTTTAGAATTTTATCATCATCTTTTTGCTCAATATCAAACAACCAATCAACAATTAAAAGTTAAAAATATTTATGAAACTCAAAATCAAAAATCGAATCAATACTCTTATAATCAAAGAGCTGTTGTTCCCGATAGCTGCGTTGGTTCTGATAATTTTAATCGGATTTCTTGGGTTTATGTTGATTGAAGGATTTTCGCCACTTACATCGTTATATATTTTGGTAATTACATTAGCTACAATTGGTTATGGCGATGTAGTGCCGATAACCAACGCCGGTCGGATTTTCACAATACTGTTGGTACTATCGGCTTTTACAGTCGGGGTTTATGCTATCAGTAAAATTTCAGCATTTTTATTAGAAGGAGAATTTTCAACATTATTAAAACAACGAAAAATGAACAAAACATTAGATGCTATGAGCGATCATTATATTGTTTGCGGATATGGCAAAACAGGAAAACGCGTCATGGAGGATTTGTTGGAAAAAGGCTTTGATGTGGTGTTGATTGAAACCGACAAAGATCGAAATGAAAAAATAAAAGAACTTTACGGGCGAAATTTTGTGCATTTAGATGCCGATGCAACGGAAGATGCCGTATTGATACAAGCTGGAGTAAAACGTGCCAGGATGCTCATTTCGGTTCTCTCAACTGATGCAGAAAATTTATTTGTTACTTTGAGTGCCAAAGATTTGAATAAAAATATTAAAGTAATTACTCGTGTAGCCGAAGGCAATTCTCCCGAAAAATTCAAAAAAGCGGGTGCCGATTTTATCGTTTCACCAATTGAAATAGCTACCGACAGGATTATATCGATAGCTACAACAAGTAGTGAATTTTTTAGTTTTGTCGATTTCGCTGGAGGTAATCACGAACTTCGTGACTATATTTTTGGTTTAGTCGAAATTCATCAGGGTAGTGATTTAATCGGTAAAACCTACCGCGAAGCCAATATTCCGCAACGCACCAATCTGGTGGTAATCGGCTATAATTCCATATCCAGTGAATTTCAGATTAACCCTAAAGCCGATGATTTTATTCGTCTTGGCGACCGGTTGTTGGTATTCGGACAAGAAAATGAAATCAACGGATTGAAAAAAATAGCCATGAACCTGAAATAGTTGTCAATATCTATTGAGTCTATACTGAAAAAGAGATGTATGCAACGCCATGAAGCATAGGAGTGTTGCTATAATAAATTCATTTTTAAAATGTTATCTTTAAGACTCAAATAGAAAATCAATGATTACTTGTTAAAAATAATTTTTCTGAATGGACTCTTTCTTTAATTCTTTATTCTTTTTTGACTGTTCGTAATGCAGAATAATGTCGCTGACAATTTCTTTTACAGATGAAATTTTAGTTGCCAAATACGCATTGCTTCCTGCAAAAGCATATCCCTTTTCCATTTTTCCCTGATAAGCATTGTACAGAGCCACGATAATGCAATAAGGAACTTTTTTGTAATCGCAGGTATGAAGGCAATTATACGGACACGATTTAGGAGCAGTAAGTCCTAATTTTACTCTTTCAAGAAATTTACCTTTTAATGCTCTTCCGGGCATGCCCACGGGACTTTTTATGATTTCAACTTCATTTTGATTTGCTTGAATATATGATTCTTTAAATTTTATATCTGCATCACATTCATTGGTGGTTACAAACCTGCTGGCAATCTGAACGCCTTTAGCTCCTAATTGCATGATTTTATACATGTCTTCGCCTGAATAGATGCCACCAGCTGCAATTACCGGAATTTCCTGATTGTATTTTTCTTCAAATGTAGCTACTTCTCTAACCACATCCGGAATAAGTTTTTCGATGGTGTAATCGGGATTTTCAATCTGATCGATTTTGAAACCCAAATGTCCACCGGCTTTCGGACCTTCTACAACAACTAAATCAGGTAAATAGTCATAAAGGGTTTTCCATTTTTCGCAAATTATTTTTGCAGCTCGTGCCGACGAAACTATGGGTACTAATTTTGTTTTGCAACCGGGGGTTCGGTATTTAGGTAAATCGAGCGGAAGCCCGGCTCCGGCAAAGATCACATCGGCTTTTTCCGAAATAGCCGTTTTGACCATATCACTAAAATTTGTAAGTGCCATCATGATATTAATTCCTATAATACCCGATGTTTTCGCCCTTGCTTTTTTAATTTCTTCTCTTAATCCAATTTTACATGCTTCCATGTAATCCTTCGACGATTTGCGATAAATTAACCCTAACCCGGCACACGAAATCACACCTATTCCTCCTTCATTAGCAACTGCCGAAGCTAAACCCGATAATGAAATACCCACGCCCATTCCTCCTTGAATTATCGGAAGTTTTGCAGTTAGATTACCAATTTTTAATGCATTCATTTTTGCACAGTTTTATTATTTCTGTGCAAAGGTACATATTAAATATCGTGGCATGAATTTATTATAGTATTACAATGATTATTTAACCTAATATCGACCCGTTACATAAGTTAGGCATATATTTTAAGTGAAATTATCGTCCCATGGGCAGAATAAATCAACGAAATATTTTACTTGCTTTAATTTTCAAACAAAGCAATAAACCGGATATTGAATAGAAATCTTTCCATGATTGGAATAGCTAAACCGATTGAGGATTGATTAATGTGCTTTATATACATAATTCTCAGACGCACTCATTGAAAGCAGTTACATCTTGAAAACAACAATGTAAAAATTTGTATCAGAAACAATCACTCTTTTGGATAGAGAAATCAATATGGAAATAATGGAATAAGGGATAATTGTTTATGTTTGTTATGCAAGCATGGGTTAAAAACCGATTCACTCAGTAATTCTAATGCATTGAATAATTTACACTTAGAAGAAATGAAAATGAATATTTTTTCCCTAATTGTCTTTTTATGCACCATGATCAGCTGTCAGTCGGCTGTTTGGAAATAATTGGCTTCGGTTTTGGAGCAGTCTTCTTTTTCTTACGGGGGACATACGTACCGGGCAAAATAACATCCAACAAATGCTTACCCAGTAAACCAAGTCTGATAGCGCAAGCCAGTGCAGCAATACCGATTAAGATTGATAACCAGTTATATGCAGCAGGTTTGAAAAAAATGAGTTGTGAAACCGATAAAATGATAATGAGTGAACTGAAGATAATTTTTGATTTTAACATTGGGGTTCGCAATGTTTTGAAACGGGTAATTCCGTCGAGCAATCCCGAAAGAAACGAAAGGATCAACGAGAATGGGAGTGCAAATACGGAGAATTGAATTACCGAAAGAATTATCTCCGACTCAAAATTTGGAAAAATCAGGTGAAAAATCAGAAGCATTGGAGTCAAAGCCACAAATGTTTGCGATAAATGAATGGCAATAGGATGGATATCTAAACTCAAAATAAACAACCGGTTAGGTGAAACACGTTCACGGTAAGGTTCAAATACAGAACGGGGTAACCCGCAAGCCGGACATACATCGCCTAATTCGCTGGCTTTCATTACATATCCACAAGGGCGACAGCGTACTAATTCTTCATCCATATTATATGTGATTTTAATTAATGGTTATGTTGATTTGCAAATATACTAAAAATATTGGATTTTAATGCTAATTGACTACTTTTTTTTCATGAAATATCTGCACCAAGGAGTTAATCCGCACGCGTTGCACTTGGGATTACGTGCAGTACAAATATACCTTCCGTGTAAAATTAGCCAGTGATGTGCTTTCGGTATAAGTTCAGCAGGTATATAGTTCACTAATTCCAGTTCGGTTTGCAACGGATTTTTTGAATCGGTGGTCAGCCCTAAGCGTTCGGATATTCGAAAAACATGCGTGTCGACTGCCATTGCAGGTTTATTGAAAATAACCGATGCCACTACGTTTGCGGTTTTTCGGCCTACTCCGGGTAAAGTTTGAAGTTTATCTACATCATCGGGTACAATGCCATTAAAATCAGATACTAATTTTTTAGACATAGCAACCAAATGATGCGCCTTGTTATTGGGATATGAAATTGAACGAATGTACTCAAAAACTACTTCGGGTGTTGTAGCAGCCATCGCTTCGGAAGTTGGAAAATCATGAAGTAAACCGGGTGTAATCATATTTACGCGTTTATCGGTACATTGTGCTGAAAGAATGACTGCAACTAATAACCCGAATGCATCTCCATAATGTAATTCAGTTTCAGCAACAGGTACATTTTCAGAAAACCAGTCGATAATATTTTTATAACGTTCTTTTGTTGTCATAATTTTTCGGGAAACGAATTGAGCTGTAGTTTTATCAAGTTTTGAAAAATTAAAATTGACAATAAACCTCAGCCATTTTCTAGTTAGTTATTTTTTTTCTGCAAATTTATAAGAAAAGATAGTATGAGGGCATTCATTTTTATTATTTTTGCAAATTAATTTATGACTGTAAGTTGAAAAAGAGATTTATTCAACTCAAAGACACCAGAACACTAAGCACTATTTTTATAATCAGTTCATTTTAAAAGTGTTATTTTAAAGACTTTAAAAGAAAATCATTGATTTTCTTTTAAAACTGACTTTTAGGAGTGGACTCATTTATCAAAGAATAATATTTACAGTTAAATTTAATAACAACCAGTTGATTTTGTTTATCATTGACTAATTAAATTTGAATTCAAAAAGTACACTTTTAAAATAAATGGCACCGAAAAAACCCATACGACCCGTAGCAAAACCAGAACCCAAATTAACTACCAAGGCTATTCCAAAAAAAGAGAAAGTTAAACGTGAACCCAATCAATTTTGGCTTAAAACCCGTAACTTTTTTACCGATGAACGAACCCGAATAATCATAGGTATTTTTTTGATGCTGTTAATTGTGTACATGATGACCGCTTTTGTATCTTATTTTATTACGGGAGCTGACGATCAAAGTAAAATTGATCTTTCGTGGAGCGATTTACAGCAAATGCGCAGTCAGATTCATAATTGGGCTGGAGTTACCGGAGCAGTTATTTCCGAAACTTTTATTAACAAATGGTTTGGCGTTTCATCCTTCGCTGTGCTTTGTTTTGGCATTATTTTAACATTGCGACTTTGGCGATTTCGGGTATCTTCTCTCTGGAAATCATTTTTTCATTGCAGTTTTTGGCTGATATGGCCATCGGTATTGCTTGGTTATATTTTTACCCCATTTTATCAAAATTATATTTTTACTTTTTCGCCGGGGGGCAAACACGGCGATAATATTAGTCAATGGTTGATTTCTTACTTCGGCATTCCCGGAACGTTGATGATTCTGATTGGTACTATATTAGTTTATGCAATCATCACTTCAAAAGCAACGATTATTCTATTTAAAAACCTTTTTTCGAGAAAATACAGATCATCGAATTTATCAAATACTGTTGATGAATTTGAATCGAAAAGGGATGAACCTACAGTGGCAGTGGGAACTGAAATAATTCCGGATGATTGGATTAGCAAAGCCGAAGAAGATGATGAGCCTGATGAATTCGTAATTGAACCGGCTGACGAGGTAAAACCTGATGTACCTTTTGAAATTGAAGAACCCGAGCATACGGAAGAAAACAAACCGGTTGATTCGGATATTTTGGAGTTTAACAAAGATGAAAATGAAGATCCATTCTACAATATTAATAAGTTGGGTAAATTTGATCCGACTTTAGATTTGTCGCATTATGTTCCTCCCACACTCGATTTGTTGAAAGTATATGGTACCGACAACGATACTCAAATTGATATGGTTGAACAAACTGCAAATAAAAATCGCATTATTAGTACTTTACAAAATTATGGCATCGAAATTGAAACCATCAAGGCTACCGTAGGTCCAACCATTACTTTATATGAAATTGTGCCTAAAGCCGGAGTGCGGATTTCGAAAATCCGAAATCTGGAATACGATATCATGTTAAGCCTTGCAGCAACAGGAATTCGTATTATTGCGCCCATCCCAGGCAAAGGAACCATTGGAATTGAAGTGCCCAACTCCGATCCGCAGGTGGTATCAATGCATTCGATCATTGCTTCTAAAAAATTTCAAGAATCAAAATTTGAACTTCCCGTGGCATTCGGACGAACCATAACGAATGAAATTTTCATGGTTGATTTGGTTAAAATGCCTCATTTACTTGTTGCGGGAGCTACAGGTCAGGGTAAATCGGTCGGACTGAATGCTATTATCACTTCGTTGCTGTATAAAAAGCATCCGGCTGAACTGAAACTGGTATTGGTCGACCCCAAAAAGGTGGAATTTAATATTTACGGGGATATCGAAAAACATTTTCTGGCAAAACTTCCCGACGGAGATGATTCCATTATTACCGATACCAGCAAAGTAGTGGAAACACTCAATTCACTTTGTAAGGAAATGGATGACCGCTATGACTTGTTGAAAAAAGCACACGTTAGAAATGTAAAAGAATACAACGAAAAGTTTATCAATCGGCTGTTAAATCCCGAAAAAGGACATCGATTTTTACCTTATATAGTTGTGATTGTTGATGAGTTTGGCGATTTAATCATGACTGCCGGCAAAGAAGTGGAAATGCCGATTGCCCGTATTGCTCAGTTAGCCCGTGCAGTGGGCATTCACATGATTATTGCTACGCAGCGTCCTTCGGTTAATATCATTACAGGGGTGATTAAAGCCAACTTCCCTGCCCGTGTTGCTTTCAGGGTTTCGTCGATGATTGATTCGCGTACCATTCTCGATTCGCCCGGAGCAAATCAGTTGGTTGGACGGGGTGATATGCTTTTCTCTCAGGGAAATGATCTTATTCGCGTGCAATGCGCTTTTGTTGATACCCCAGAAGTTGAAAATATTGTTCATCATATCAGTCATCAGCAGGCATATGCTACCGCATTTTATCTGCCTGAATATGTTGGGGCTGAAGGCGAAGGAATTGAGGTATCGAGTGTGGATATGACCAAACGCGATCCTTTATTCGAAGAGGCTGCCCGACTGATTGTTGCTAATCAGCAGGGCTCTACCTCGCTTATTCAACGTAAATTTTCGATCGGTTATAATCGTGCCGGACGTATTGTCGATCAGTTGGAAGTTGCCGGCATCATTGGTCCGTTTGAAGGTAGTAAAGCCCGCCAGGTATTGGTGTTGGATGATTATCATTTGGAGCAGATATTCAAACATCTTTAAATTTTGATATGAGAAATAGAATCGTAATGATTCGAAACTCAATGTATGTCCATTCTTTATGTAATTTAAAGTGTAAATTATATCGGACGGATTAATACAGGGAAAACATCACAAACGTTGCAAATTAAAATTCAAAACAAAAAAACATACGTATGAAAACAGCAAAAATTATTACCGAAAAAGGAGAGATGCAGGTTGAATTTTACGAACAGGATGCGCCCGGTACAGTAGCAAACTTTATTAAGCTCGCAACTTCGGGCTTTTATGATGGATTGACTTTTCACCGTGTGATTCCCGATTTTGTAATTCAGGGTGGATGTCCCAATGGAAATGGAACAGGGGGTCCGGGTTACACTATTCCTTGCGAGTTAGACGGTGGCAATCAGTATCATGACAGAGGAGTGTTATCAATGGCACATGCCGGACGTAATACCGGTGGATCTCAGTTTTTTATTTGCCATTCGCGCAAAAACACGGCTCATTTGGATCGCCAGCATACCTGCTTTGGCAAGGTGGTTGAAGGGTTAGAAGTGATTGATGCAATTCGTCAGGGCGATAGAATTTTGAAAATTGAAGTTTCAGAATAAGTGTCGCTTTAAACATAGCGTCAAAGGTCAGATAATTTTTTTTTCTGACCTTTGTTTTTTGATATCTTGGAGCTATAATTTCAAATCTAATGACTTGTCTATTTGATAATAATGATTTATCGTCCTCTCATAATCTTGCAAGTGGGGAATACGGTTCAACCGACGCTTCATTGCTGGGTCGTTCAAACCGCAGTAGGTGGTCGGTGTTTGGTCATCCAAGATATTTTTTCAATTTTAAAACAAAAATGGTGGAATGCTGGTATTTAATCCTATCGTTACCACCATTTATATAAAGTGTCTATATGCAAAGACGTTTTGAGGTTTCAGAACTTAATTCGTCAATAAAAATATAATCTGGAGCAGCACTAAATAAATCACCCTGAATGTTGTTTATTTTTTCTTTTGTTACTCTTATCGCTTGCTCAGACTGGTCAATTCCAATCCATTTACGTCCGTTGAGTTGTGCTGCTTTTAAAGTTGTTCCTGAACCACAAAAACAATCAAGAACAATACTGTCTTCATTCGAGGAGGTTCTTATTATTAAATCCAACATATCAGGATTTTTTTCTGTTGGATAGTCTGGATATTGAGGGTCTTTATATTCCCAAATATCTTGAACTCTTTTTCCCTCTCTTTCATCTGCATAAATTATCTTTCTAGGATTGCCAGTTGAAGACCACTCTATTAAACCATCTTTATCCCACTGCTCCAAAGTCGGCACATCGGTTCTCCAATGTCTGCCAACCGGAGGCATTATTCCTTTAAATGGTTGATTTGACTTTCCATTTTCGGTTTCCCCTGGAGCGTGAATTGGTACAGTTGTGTACTTTCTACCTTGTTTGTCAGTCTTAGGAAATAATTTTTCAAAGTCTTTTTCAGTGTATTTTTCTCTAGGTTCGTTCCAAATTGGAGTTGTCGTTTTGGTGTAAAACAAAATTAAATCTTTCACATTTCCATAACCAATCTTATCAAAATTTTTAGGATTGCATTTTACTCGTGTTATATCATTACGAAAATTTTCTATACCAAAAACTTCATCCATCATTGCTTTTACATAATGTCCGATTTTATAATCAATATGCAAGTATATTGAACCTTGTTCGGAAAGTAATTCGCGAATAACTAGTAACCGTTCACGTAGAAATTCAATAAACTCTGAACCTTTTAATGTGTCGCTATACGCAATATCACCGTTCTTTGAATTGCTAATCGTAGAAGAACGTCCATTAGTTATTGTAAAATTACCTCCAGTAGCAAAAGGTGGGTCTATATAAACTAAGTCAATTTTACCTTTTAATTCTTGGATACTTAAAAGATAATTTAACCCCTTTATATTATCGCTCTTTAATAATAAACTCTTATTCATATAATTAAAGCTGGTATAAATACTCACGTAAAACTAAGGCACTCATGATATTGTAATCTTTATATGTCTAAATTACCGATTTATACATTTTGTTATTTCCTTTAATGTATAAAACTCCATCTAAGATAGCGATTTTTTCTGCTTTTTCAATGTAAGTTGCAATTTATTGAAGAAAAAACGGTTGGTAAGGCAAATCAACGCAACATATATTATTTATCTAACCAATTGCATCAATGATATTTATTTGCTTAAAATGAAAGTTATAAATATAGAATTAACCATAAAATGGAACTGTTAATTAACAATATATGACATCAACAAATTATCTTTGTTATGAATAAATATCGTGATTATGAGCTCTATTTCGTTTATTAAATGAAAGAGGTGATTTAAACCAACCGTTTTAAATTTGAACCAAGTAACGATTTAAAAATTTAGACTGTTGACCAGGTAATTAATACTTAAGTGTTCACCGAAATCGAAATTTATTTAGCCCAATTTAACGCATTAACCTTGAGCGTATTTTTTAAGCAACTTTGCATTCAGAGATTAATTTTTATAACAAACGATTAAACAACTACTATGTATTTAAAATTTATTTCCTTCACTTTTTTTCTATGTTTGATTCACATTTCAATGTTTTCGCAAACGACTTCTAATATTAATTGTTCCGTAAAAGGAATTGTAACCGATTCTGTGTCAAAGGAATTTATTCCCTATGTAACCATTTCAGTGGCGTCGGCAAATACGCCTGACGTATATCTGAAACGAATCGCTTCATGGCCTAAAGGCGATTTTGAATTGGTACTGAATAAAGCCGGAAACTATATTTTGACTTTTACATCGGTAGGGATGCAAAAGAAAACCTGCAATATTGCCGTAACACCTCAACAGCATATCATACATTTGGGAAACATCATGCTGTCGGATATGGATAAAAACTTGCACGAAGTGGTCATTTCTGCCGCAAAGCCCTTGGTAAAAGTGGATTTGGATAAAATCAGTTACGATACCAAATCCGATCCCGAGTCACTAAGTTCCAACGTGTTGGATATGTTGAAGAAGGTACCGATGGTTACGGTGGATGGTGAAGATAAAATTCAACTCAAGGGATCTTCAAATTTTAAGATTTATATAAACGGGAAAGCTTCGGGCATGATGACCAATAATCCGTCGCAGGTACTGAAAAGTATGCCGGCATCGAGCATAAAAAGCATAGAAGTAATCACCGATCCCGGAGCTAAATATGATGCCGAAGGAGTGGGCGGTATTATCAATATCGTTATGGATCATTCGTTGAACGGTTTAACCGGAACCGTTCGGGCGAGTGCTAATACAAAAGGGGGGTATGGAGGTGGACTCTATGTATCAACCAAAATAGGAAAGTTCGGATTGACTACCAATTTAAATTACGGGAATAATCCCGAACCAAATCAAACGTGGACGGGCGAAAAGGAAAATTTTAATTCGGTTTCGACCAAATATGTTTTACAAAATGCATTTTCTAATTCCAGATACCGGTTTTATTATGGAAACTTAGAAGCAAGTTATGAATTTGATTCGCTTAATCTGTTAAGTCTCACTATCGGAGGGTATTCAGGGCATGCTTCATCTGTCGACGATGGGAGTACGTATTCTTTGAATATGAACCGAGATACCATTTCGGCATTTAAACAACTGACCAGGAATGAAAACGGTTGGGGTGGAATGGATTTGTCGCTCGATTATCAGCGTTCGTTTAAAAAGCCCGAACAATTACTCACCTTGTCATATAGACTAAGCCGGATGCCTGATGCGACTGATAGTTATTCCGATCTGACCGGAGTGTTGAATTACACAAGTTACAACCAGCATATTCAAAACAATGCAAAAGGAGATGAGCATACGTTTCAGGTGGATTATGCTGAACCGTTTAATAAAATACATGTCGTAGAATTTGGAGCTAAATATATTTTACGGTTAAACACCGGCGTTAATACTTATTTATTGCAAAATCCATCCACTTTAGCATGGGAACCAATGCCCAATCACCCAAAAAATGATTTGAATCAAACACAAAACATTTTGGGAGCATATGGCAGTTACACTCTTAAATTAAAGAAATTTAGTGTCCGCGCGGGACTTCGTTACGAAGCGACTGCCTCAACCATTGTATTAGTTGATACTAACTTTCGGGTAAATTTTCAGAACCTGGTACCTTCAGTAAGCATGAGTTATAAATTCAACGATGCTTCCAATCTTCGGTTGAGTTATAACCAGCGCATTAGCCGCCCCGGCATTTGGTATCTGAATCCCTTTTTAGATAATTCCAATCCGTTTTCTCTTTCTCAGGGAAATCCCGATTTAAAGCCGGAGATCGATAACTCATTTTCGCTGAATTACAGTTATATTACTCCAAAACTGAATGTCAATACCAGTGTGTTTACATCCTTTACCAACAATTCTATAGAAAGGGTGAGCAAATCACTTAATGATAGTGTAATTTTCAATACCTATAAAAATATAGGATTAAGTCAAAATACAGGATTATCATTGTACGGTAATTGGCAACCCACTCAATCGGTCAGAGTAAATTTAAATGGAAATTTAGGATACACTTATATGACAACCAACGATGGCAGTGGACTGAATAATAAAGGTTTTAATTATTCGCTTTCGGTTAGTGGCGAATTTATATTACCTGCTGAAATTAAGTTGAATATGAATGGGGGTTATTATTCTCCAAGAGTCCAGTTGCAAGGTCAACGTTCCGGATTCTATTATTATACATTATCCATGTCGCGCGATTTTTTAAAGAAGAAATTGAATGTTTCTGCTTTTGCCCGAAATCCGTTTGAAGATAAAACAGTTTATAGTGGTTTTACTCAAACCGCTGACTACCGTTTCACAAATGCATCAACCTATATTTCACGCACATTCGGACTGTCTATCAGTTACCGATTTGGTCAATTAAAAGATCAGATTAAAAAAGTTACTAAAACGATTACGAATGATGATGTAAAAGGCGGCGGCAGTCAAAGTGGCGGTGCACAATAACACCTGAAACGATATTAGATAAATGAAATGATTATCCGTTCAATTACCAATGTCAATATAAAATTGAATACCATTTTCATTCTGTTTATGTAGGGACAACTTCATACTTATCTCAATATTCACCACAACGTGGCAATATATCCTTACCCAATGGCAAAGGGCTGTTGTATTAGAAATCAACATGTGTTCTGTAAGGACAATATTATTATTTTGCCCTTACAGAACGCATATTTCGTATGTATTTAATCTAACCCAATGCTTTCATTGGGCTGGATTAGCGTTGGCTTACGGTTAAAAAATCATTGGGTGGTCAAAAAGCGCCTAAACCAATTTTCCTTTTTATTTTACTTTCCACGCAATAAAGTTGTGCGGGAGCTTGGGTTTTCCGTTTGAAATGGAACACGAACTGCTTCGTCCGAGTTCCTAATAATACGTTCACATTATTACATTTCATTTACTTATTTGCTGCATGTTATTTTAAAATCAACTCCCCTGTTTTCAAATTTGGTTGAATTTGGTTTGTCCAATTCAATTCCATGCTGTTGTCGGTTGGAAATAAAATGGGAAGAAAAATATATTTTGAATTAAAATAATACTTTCCATCCCAGCGGTCGCCAATATAAATATAACTGGTAGTTTTCGAACCTTGAAGGGGAAGAATAAAGGTTGATTGAGAGTGGTAGGTTGTGGAATCTCCAAGGTTTTTCAATTCCGACCAGGGGCCGGCAATTGATTTAGCATAGGCATATTTAGCCTGATTTGGTGCCCAACCTGTGCAACCCGAATTAATCATAAAAAAAGTATTCCCTCTTTTTACGATTGCAGGTGCTTCTCGATGTCCACCCGCCCAAAGTGTTGCAATCTGTTGCTGAACGTCGGTATAATCGGGGGTGAGTTTATAAAGAATCAAATCGTAATTTTCACGGGCAGCCGATACAAAATATGCAGTTCCATCGTCATCCTTATAAAGATTGCAATCACGCGACATATTTCCGAACGGACGGAAACTTTTCAGAAAATGAAATGGTTTTTCAATGTCCGACGATACGGCAACAGCAGCTCGGGCATACGAATAATTATTGTTATACTCATAGTGCATCCACATCACAAATTGTTTCGTCTTTTCGTTATAAATTACTTTCGGACGTTCAATATTGGCTTTGTCCAATTCAGGGCTCGATTGGCGGCTCAGAATATTTCCTCTAAATTCCCAATTGATTAAATCAGTTGAACGATAACAAGATACAAGTATATCATTATGACGGTTTTCACCGATCCAATAATAATATTTGCCTAATTTCAGAAAACCTCCACCATGAGCATTGATCGCATTTCCTTGCAAGTCGGTCAACGTTTTTCCATTCATGAGTCGAGTTTTCAGGATATTATTCTGCTCATGTTGTTGGTTATCATCTATCGCTGACCCATAAACAATTAAGCTGAATATGAGGAAGAAAAATACAGATGAAAGTTTCAGGAAGGTTGGATGATTTTTGCGTAAAAGCATTCTTTTTTCTCTTCTCATTGAATTGCCCATAAAATTTATTTTCATATTTAACTCATTTTCTGAATTGAATTCAGGCTAAATCAACAGTTTGATTTAGCCTGAATTTTCATCGACAAAATTAGATAATCATTTATCGAACAAGGTATAGAATCAATTCAATAAGGTGAATAATCACTTCATTGACTTAAATAATGCTCATTTCTTGCTTTTCAATGAAGATTTTAATCTCAATATTACTAAAGAATAAGGAGGAATAAGCAATTTTGAAGCAGTATTCAGTTTCAGAGTATTGGTATGAGGAATTACGATAGCCGGCGACTCCATTCTATCCTGATCGTTGGGTTTCCCGGTTAAAATGGTATAATCCATTGTAGATTTCAATCCTTTGAATTTTGAAATATCGATTTTTACGTTTTCAGGTTTGTTGTTGATATTTACGAATTTCAAGCATATATCACCCGATTTGGTTTCGCGAACAACGGAGTAAGCAAACAGAGAATCATTTTTTTCGGGATGAATGATATGGTCGATATACTGATCACCCGAGTTGGTTGCGAAAAGTTTTTGCACATAATAATTGACGGTAGGAAACACCGCAGTATTGCTGAAATAAATTAAGTCGGGATTCCATTGGGTATGTCCTTTTTTTGCGAGTAACGGGGCATACGATGATAACTGAACCACATCGCCGTTTCGCTCGAGCGAAGTCATGTAAGCGGCTTCGGACAGAGCATTATATAAAGTGCTGCCATGCGAGGCATATTCACCGACATAGACTTTTGGACCTTTGCGATCGTAGGTATCATATCGATGTTGATTGGCAATAAACCATTCGGGTTTCATATAATAATGTTCATCTACAATGGGCACTTGCAGTTGGCGGGCAAATTTCCAACCCAGTTCAAAGTCTTCGCCGCCAGGAGCAGGTCCCACCGTACCAATAACTGTAATTTCGGGATGCTTGGCTTTAACTGCTTCATAAATTTGTTTGAACCGTTCACGAAATTCAGGTGTTTGTTTATCTTCATTCCCAATGCCAATATATTGTAAATGAAAAGAATCGGGATGGCCGGCAGCAGCCCGTTTCGCTCCCCATGTGGATGTAACAGGACCATTTGCCCATTCAATCAAATCGAGTACTTCCTGAATATAAGCAGGCATTTCGGCTTCCGGAATGCCTTTTTGACCAGTTCCGCCAATGCGCCATGTTCCACCGGAGTTTTGGCAGCTTACACCAGCAGGTAACACGGGCAAAGGTTTTGCTCCAATATCTTCACAAAACTGGAAATATTCGAAATAACCAAGTCCGGCAGTTTGATGATAACCCCAGATGTCTTTTTGTTCCACACGTTGTTCAACCGGACCAATTGTATTTTCCCACCGATACATATTTCCTATGCCATCACCATGCACGAGACATCCACCCGGAAAGCGTATAAACTTAGGATGCAAATCGGCAATGGTTTGTGCCAAATCAGCCCGAAGTCCGTTTTGCCGGTTTTTAAATGTTTTTTCAGGAAAAAGCGAGACCATGTCGATCGCCACTTTGCCCTTTGCAGTGGCTAAAAGCACTAAGTTGGCTGAATCCGAACTTTCGGTAGCGGTTATGGTGGTTTCATATTTTTTCCAATCATGCGAATTTGTTGTAACCGTTGATTCGCCCAGTAACTTCCCTTTTTTGTCAAATAGTTTTATGGAAAAAGGGATTTGATTTTCGGATAGTTGTCTTAGGAAAACCGAAAAATTATAATGCTCGCCAGCTTTGACAACTATGCCATCGAAACCTGTATTTCTTAACCCGATCCCTTCGCTTCCGGCATCTTCAATATTTAAAATAACGTAATGAGGATTATTTTTATGCACGGGTTGATTTGTCTCGATACTGACAGTTCCATAAGCATACCCTTTTGTAATATAATCCCAGGCTGTAAATGCATTCCAGCCATAGTGATCGCTCGGGTTGTACTCGAAGGATCTGTTTTGAATCATTTCGGCATATAATCCGCCATCAGCAGCATAATTAATATCTTCGAAGAAAATTCCGAAAAGGTCAGGACTGATTTTTTTTGCCTGAGCCATTCCTCCCAAAGCAATGAATAACAATACAATTAGACGAAACTTGGTTTTCATAATATTTCTATTTTAATGGTTCGATACCTTTCAGGGTTGGAATAACTTGTTGAATGGAACCATCGGTATTAAATTTCATTTTGTCAATACAAACTTCGCGGTTATAACCGGCTGCATCGCCCATGGTAATGCCATTGGGATAATTAAAACGATGATATACAAGATACCATTCGTCCTTTCCAGGAATTTGGAGAACCGAATTATGTCCTGTTCCGTAAATGCCGGCTTTTGGATTCTTGGCAATGACGAGATTGTTTTTGGGTATATTAAAGTTCCCGAGCGGGGTTGTTGAGGTGGCATAACGAACGCGGTAGTTTTCGCTTCGTGTATCGCCATCTGACCACATAAAGTAGTAAATGCCATTCCGGTAAATTACATACGATCCTTCACGAAAAGTCTGATCAGGATGGAGTATTTTTTCGGTTTCGGGTTTAATTGAAACCATATCGTCGTTCAATTCGGCTCCGGCCATAAATCCATTTCCCCAGTACAAATAACTTTTCCCCGTCTGAGGATCGGTAAATACATCCGGATCGATGGTTTGACCGTTGCTTATGCCGTCGGGCTTTTGATCAATTAAGGGTTTGCCTGAATCGAAAAACGGTCCGGTAGGATTGTCGGAAACGGCAACACCGATTTTCTGAGCAGCTGTAAAGTAAAAAAAGTATTTGAACACGCCATTGATTTTTTTTTCGACAATACACGGAGCCCAAGCATTGCGATTTGCCCAGGTAACATCTTTTCCCAATTGAAGTATAGTGCCTTCATCTTTCCAATCAACAAGATTATCGGACGAGAAGCATTTAAAAAAAGTTCCAGACCATCCGGTAAAGCCATCGGACGTGGGATAAATGTAATACTTGCCGGTTTTTTCAGCATATAAAACTTCGGGATCAGCATAAAATCCGTTTAACACCGGATTATTACGTATAACAGTTTCGGCAGTATAAATTTCAGGCTTTTTATCACCGATCGTGATTTTGTAGGTTACTTTTCCTTTGCTGAATTCACCTTTTATTTTTTCAATACGAATGCCTTCGAATGCTTTAAATTCGGGATTGAATGTTTTAAGGTCAGTTGTTGAAGTTACCGGAAAAATAATGGTTTTATTTTTGATATTTACTATAATATCTTTTGATTTTAATGTTTCAGCCTGCGCGGTAGTAAATATTTTATCGGGAGTCATCCAATAATTGCGAAGTCGAAGTGCCTCTTGAGCGGTGATAGTCATTATTGTTCCGTGACGTGGATGAAAATCCATTGTTACATCCTGATCGATGGATTTAAAGTTTTCTAAATCCGTACTTTGTGTGAACTGATACCGCCCACTGGTGTACATATCGTACATTAAAATCCATTTGTTCGAGTGATTCAGTTTAAATACACCCGACCCTTCAACAGGTTTGTCGGTTTGTTGCAAATATTGATCCTTTAACTTCCAGCCGTCGGTCAGTTTATCGGATACTGCTTCTTTAATCCCGTTGCCATGACCTTCGGTTTTGAAAAACAAATGGTATTTTCCGAAAGCGAAAACGATATCGCCATCAATACAGGCGGTTTTATACGGATTGAAAAACAATTGTTTAGGAGAACTTGTCAGAGCTGTGAAATCTTTATTTACATAACTGTAATAAATTTTATCGTAATCTTTTGGCCCCTTACGAATCGAAAAATAGACCATGTATTTTTTAGCTGAAGGATCATAAATAGTTTGGGGAGCCCAAACCCGATCGACATTGCCAAATGCTGCAGGAAAAGCCGACGGGATATTTATGGCCTTCGAAGTCCAATGAATCAAATCGTTCGATTTAAGTAAAACAATTCCTCTGTTTGAAGCCCAGCCTTTGGATGAAACCATATCGGTGGCTACCATGTAAAATGTTTTTCCATTTTCACATCGTAAAATATGAGGGTCGCGAACACCACCCGAAAAACTGATTTTTTTTGAATTAACTACCGGTTGATTGTTATTCAGAGCTTTGAAATTAAATCCATCGTCACTTAAAGCAAACCGGATTTGTTCTTCATCGATTTTGTTTCCGATGAAATAAACAAAAAGATAAGCTGATGTTTGAGGAGATGTACCGACTAACGACGTGTTTGTAGCTTGCTGAAAAGCATTTGCGGGTTGCAGCGAAATGAATCCGAAAAAAATGTAATAAATTAAAGTCAGGTTTTTTCTGAGTGTTGAAAGCATATTATTTAATTGATGTGATTAAAAATTTATCAAGTTTATAAATTGAAAATGGATAAAGTTTTATAACTTTGAGAATACTCCGAAAAGTCAACTTTATATTTCTGAACGCTAAGATCGCCAGGAAACAAAGTCACAAAGTATTGAATTATACTGTATAATTTATCTTAGCGTCTTTGCAACTTTGTGTTCAAAAAATACTTTTCAAAGTGGACTTAACTTTAAAATTAATTGTTTACCGGAGTACGATACTGATTTATTAAATTTAATAGTGTCTGAATCTCCTGTTCCGTTTTTCGTATTAACCAATACAAGATTGAATATTCTCGACTTCAGCATACCCGGAAATGTTCCGGTTCGACTGGAGATATTTAATGTTTTGTTTTTGTCATTCCATTTAAACGTGATAGTTGAATACAACCCTTTTTCGTAGTTGTAGTTATCGGCTTCGTCTTCATACAATGTAAATTCACCATTTGCTCCCGGGTAAATTCGAATTTCAAGTTTATTCCATTTTTTTTCTGTGCTGTACTGGACTTTTGGTCCAAAAGGTAAAATCGAACCCGCTTTAATATACAAGGGCATGATATCGATGGGTGCTGCTTTTTGTACCGTTTGTCCTCCTTGCAATTTTTCACCTGTCCAGAAATCGAACCAACTTATGCCTGAAGGCAAGTATAACTTTCTGTTTTTGACGACGGAAAAATCCTCGGTAGTCTCGTTACCGTTATTTGCAGTATACATGGCATTTAAAACAGGAGCAACTAAAATAGCATGACCAAACATATATTCATCGTTGATATTAAGCGTGTTTTTATCTGAAGCAAAATCCATCATCAAGGCGCGCATAAAGCTTTCGGAATGGGATGTAACATTCCAGGCAGTCGCATAAATGTAGGGCAGAAGCCGATACCGTAAGTTGATATACTTGTCGATTGCATCAAAAGTCCAGTTTCCTTTTCTTCCGAAATTGTAAATCTCGCGGGGTGCATCCGTGCCGTGTGAACGCATCATGGGAGTAAAAGTGCCGAATTGAATCCAACGAGCATAAAGCTCACGATATGTTTTTGTTTGCAACGCATTCTTTCCGCCGTATTTCCACAAAAAGAAGCCACCAATATCTGCATTCCAGTAAGGAATTCCGGTTAGCGAAAAGTTTAAAGCAGCAGGAATTTGTTTTTGCAATGTACCCCAACCGGCAACAATATCGCCCGACCATGAATTGGCAGCATATCTTTGCTGACCGGCAAAAGCCGAACGGGTGAGAATAAATACGCGCTTTTCGGAAGTGGTGGCACGTTGATGCTCATACACCCCTTTGATATGTTCTAATGGAAATGCATTAACTACCGAACGATAAGAACCGAGAAAAGTGGGTTGATCAAAATCAGATTCTTTCACATTGATATGATCGGGTTCAGAAGAATCGAGCCACCAAGCATCGGTATTAAATGAGAAAATGCCCTTGTTTAGATATTTCCAGTATATATCGCGTGCCTTGGGATTATATACATCATATGGTAGGGTACCCGATTTCGGAGGCCAGGTATCAAAATTGAGAAGCATTTGTTTTGATTCTAATTCTTTGTATTGTTGAGTTTTGCACCCAAACCCGGGCCATGCAACAATCATCAAATGTGCATTCATTTTGTGAATACTGTCTACCATTTCATGAGGACGTGGAAAATTGGTTTTGTCAAAACTCATTGCATTCCACAAACTATCCGGTCCCCAGTATTGCCAATCCTGAATTACACCGTCGATTGGAACTTTCAGCCGGCGATAAGTTTGAATGACATCAACAGATTGTGATTGATTTTTATATCGCTCTTTCGATTGTAAATACCCGAATCCCCATAATGGAATCATTGGTGCCTGACCGGTCAGGTTTCGCATACCGGCAACAACACCATCAGCATTTCCACCGTAAATAAAGTAATAATCAGAGCCATCACCCATCGATTCGAAAGATGTTTCTTGCGCATTGTCGGTGTAAGTAGTGGCGGCATAATTGTCCCAAAAAATGCCATAACCTTTAACAGACAGAAAATATGGAATGCAAATTTTCATGTTTTCATTTTGAAGAATAATGCGTTCGCCCCGTTGAATCAGTTTACCATTCTGTTGTTCGCCTAACCCATAAATTGCTTCATTGTTATCAAGCATAAAAGCCTGACGAACGAGGTATGTTGATTTTTTTACATCGAGAGTCGGTGTAAATTGTGTTCCATAATCTTTTTCGGTAAAAAGTTCTATTCCGTTGGCGTCGAAATAGCTAACTCGACCGGTGATCAAATTCAGTTGCACCTGAAGAACCGATGTTGTAAGACTGATCATGTCGCTGTTCTCCGAAATATTAAATGCTGTTTTTTCCGGTGTTTTTACTACCGAAAGACTTGTTTTAATGAATGATTTTCCTTCTGGATATTTCACGATTCGTACTAAAGAAGGACTAAAAAACTGAATGTCAACAGTCATTGTCGGAATTGTAGTTTTTATTCCGTTTGGCATTCTTTCGTACGATTTAGCATACGAATTAATAAATAAAAAGGTTAGAATGATTAAGGTGATTATTCTGAATTTCATTTTAATTCGAATCTAAAATTTGAATGCATTATTTTGAAGATAAAACCGATAATCTTTTACAATGCCTCTGGTACTGTTATCACTACGGGGCAAAATTCGGAATCCTTTCACCTTGATTTCTTTTCCCATATCAATGACAATTTGATGTGGGAAATTTGACTTGTCGCCAATTTTTGTTTGCCAGATAATTGATTCCTGGTTATCGAAAATTTTATCGGCACCATTTGCCATTTTTTGTGTTTCTTCACTGTCCACATAAATCACTTTCCAATTAAGGGATGAAATCACGTTACCGTCCTCGCCGATAATTTCAAATTCGGCAATTGACGACGAATTATCGTCGGGTTGCTGGGCACTCAACGCTTCAAAGCAGAAATATCGTCCTGAAGTTATTTCGTCTAAGTTTATGGTTTTCCATTCGCTTCCGGCTGGTAAAGTTCCTGCTATCACTGGATTTACCCCGTTTAGATTCAGACTTTTCACCATTTTCTTTTCACCGGAATGATCCTGATTGATTCTATCTAAGATAGGATGATTTAATCCTTCAATTGTGTTTGTTGCAACAGGTTTTTCCATGTCGAATACGATAATTTCATTTTTGCCTTTTTTCAAATAACATCCCGGAAGGCAAAGCGTTTGTGTTGGACCGATTCTCCAAAACCGACCCAGGTTATGCCCGTTTATCCAAACCATTCCTTTGCCCCAATGACTCATATCTAAATAGGTATAGCCGGTCGTGGTTAAATTGAAAGTGGCTTTATACCAACCCGGACCATTGAACGGTTGGGTTTTGAAATTTTTATGTTCTACAAATTTATTATCAACAGGGAAGTTGTATACAGTCCAGTTTTTGAGATTAGTTTCAGTTTTACCATCCGAGAGCAGAACTTTATCGGTTATTCCTTTCCGATCGATAATTGCTTCGCCGTAATTCACCCGACCCATTCCTTCAACTAAAATGTCTACTATCGAATTCTTCTTTAATGCAGGTAGTTCGATGGTGTTTTCTCCTTTTCGGCGATCCAATTTTCCGATCAAATGCCCATTCACAAAAATCATTGCCCAATCGTGTACATCTTTAATCACTAAATTCATTTTACGTTGGGTAGCATGCATTTTTTTACGGTATAAAATTGAACCCCATCCTTGATTGAAAAACTCCATTGTTTGAATGTCGACGGTTTGATGCGGAGTAGGCAGGTTGGCGAACAATGCAGCAAACCGATGAAATTGAATAGGAGGGAGGGTGATTGTTTTTTCAGGGTTTTGAGGTATTTCGGGCAACGTTTCACCTTCCTGCAAATAATTTTTGAGTAGATCGCGAATCGCATAAAATTTATCGGTCGGATTTCCGGCTTCATCTATCGGTGCGTTGTAATCATAAGATGAGGTTGTTGGGGCATAAGCCGGTGCATTGGCACCTGCCCATTGTCCGAAAGATGTGCCACCATGTGCCATGTACAGACTGAATGAAATTTTACGATCCATCATGTCTTTTAAACTCCCGATAAAACTCTTTACATCGCGGGTTTCGTGTGGACGACCCCATTGATCGAACCAGCCGGTCCAATATTCGCCACACATCAAGGGTGAAGTAGGATTCATTTGTTTAAATTTGCGAAACTGGTCGTCAATATTTGAACCAGCACCAAAATTCAATGCATTCACAGCTCCATCGAGTTTGTATCGAAAGAAATTTGATGACCAATCGCAACGTAATAATTGCACTTTATTAAAACCTGCTTCCTGAATATTGTGTTTCATGGCTTCCATGTATTTCGAATCATTTCCCCACGTACCATATTCATTTTCAACTTGAACCATGATAATATTACCTCCGTTTTCAATTTGATACGGTGCTAATTGTTTTCCCACTTGGTTTAAATAAAGCTTGGTTTGCTGCATAAAATACTCGTCCGAAAGACTTCGTACCCGTAAATCCTTCTTCTTGAGCAACCACCAGGGTAATCCACCCATATCCCATTCGGCACAAACATAAGGTCCGGGACGAAGAATGCAGTACATTCCGTTTTTTTGGATTAACCGAACAAATTCGGCTATGTCTTTATTCCCGGTGAAATCAAAAACGCCCGGTTGTTGTTCGTGGTAATTCCAAAAAATATAAATACAAATCGTATTCATTCCCATGGCTTTAGCCATTTTGATACGATGATCCCAATATTCACGCGGTATTCGACTGTAATGAAGTTCTCCAGCCCGAATAACAAAGGGCTTACCGTTGAGGAGAAAGGTGTTTTTACCAGCGACAAAACTTCCGGGTTTTCCGTTCTGAGCGTTAATACACCCTATTGATAGAAATGTCGTGATAATGAGTGATAAAAGAAATTTTTTCTTGATATTCATCGGAAATACAATAAAAAACGATTATACCTTATTTTTTTGATTCTATTTTATTTGTAAACTTCGTCATTTCGGAAGCGGCAAGTAAAAATGCACCTACTCCGAAGTTTGCCGTCGAATGTTTATCAACAATTTGTCCGGGAATGGCTTTTTCACCAATTGGTTGTACGTACCCAATGCTTCCATCAGGCTGTAATGCAATTTTCGATAAATAATGCCAACCTTTGAGAGCTGCATTTTCATATCTTTTACCTTTCAGCAGCCCGTTGTTTAAGCCCCACAAGTAACCGAACGTAAAAAATGCGGTTCCGCTTGTTTCGTAGCCAGGTGCTTGTTTCGGGTCAAGTAAACTTCGTGTCCAGTAGCCTTCTTTTTGTTGTGACAGAAGCAATTCATTGGCTATTTTGAGATAATGATTCACAAATACATCACGATGAATGTAGTTTTTTGGCATATCGGTCAAAACTTTTGCCAATCCGGCGAAAACCCACCCATTGCCCCGTGCCCAAAAATCCTTTTTCTCCGAACTGGTTTTGTGTTTGGGATATACATACTTTGCATCGCGATAAAACAATCCGGTTTCGGGATCGTACATGATGCTTTTTGCATATTCAAAGTATTCGTACAATTTATCTAAATAAAGGGTATTGCCTGTAACCCGATAGAGTTTAGTCATTACCGGCATTACCATGTAAAGTCCATCAGCCCACCACCAGTAATCGTTACGGGGTGTACTCATTTCGTACTCCATAACTTCACGTGCCCTGGCTATTTTAAAACTGTCAGGCGACAGGTTGAATAGATCGATATATGTCTGAAAACAAACCTGCCAATCGCCGAAAAGTACGTAGTCCGGAGTTTCACCGTAATTGCTTTTCCACTTTGTCTTGTCGTCAGAAGTTGCCCCTTTCCAATTATTATGTATTGCCCAATTTTCGGAATACTTTCTGAATTTGCTATTTTTTGTTACAAAATAGGCTGCCATGTTTCCGGTTTGATACACGGCTTCATCCCAAGTTGCTTTCCCTGGTTCAGAATGTGATAATTGCCATTGATTATTAACTTTTTGAATTGTTTTTAATACTTCAGCTTTTGAATAAAACTGAATGGCATGAACTTGAAATACAATGAAAAAGAATAAATATGAAAAGAAATAACGTAAAAATTTTATTGATAATGATTTCATTTTTAAATAGATATAGTTGAATTAAAAATAAGTGCAATGACTTTATATGAAAAACTTGAATTATCTTTAATTTCGGAAACAAAATTACATAATCCCTATTTTTTTTGGGGTTACATTTCGTTCAATATTGTGGAAGTTGTTTCAAATTTGAGTAATTGTAGTGGACAAATTATGATTCTTGTTTATAAATCAAACTCAATTTATTCAAATTACATGATTTTGAAATTTGTTCGTTGTATATCAATGAAATATATTTTGTAAAATAATTCCAGAACTTTATAATATGCTTGGTTGATGATTGTGAATTGAATCAATAAGATCACATTATTGAATGATCAATCGGGTCTGAAACAAATTACAGGTTGTTTCAAGTTCAACAAAATAAATACCTTGTTTTAATTTATCTGTTGAAATCAGTTCAACTTTATCTGCAATACTTTGTTCGTGAACCATTTGACCGGAAATATTATAAATCAAAATTTTTTTTTTATCGTTTGTCTCCGATTTGACCACAATATTACCTGAATTCTGATAAACTTGAAAATGCGGTGTATTAATTTGATGAATTGATGTTTGTGTTGTATCGACCGGAGAAATATGAATAAACGAAATTTTTGCATTTATACTGCTGGTTGCCGGTTTAATGGTCATCATTCCATTCGTTACGTCGACATTGGCAGTGCCGGCTCCATATTTAAAGGTATTTGAAGGAAAAAAATTGACCACCGAAATTCCATTTGCTTCAATCTTGTGGTAACTGTCGGTGTATTCCGGATCGCCGCAAGCAATTGATACCCGATATAAGTGATTTGGTAAACTTATTGACCATGAATAAGTTCCATTCAGCTGCATATGAATAAATGTATCGAATCGTTTGTCTGATATTAAATTTCTGACCCGCGCATTGGCGGTATTATCAACATTCCATCCATAAGAAAACCCATTTTGACGATTTCCGAAAAGCGAACCATCATCTACTAAATATCCAACTGGAGTGCTTGCTCCTGATTTCTGAAAATTAATTTCAATGCTGCCTGCCGGAATTGCAGGATAAGTTGGAATTGTATCAGCGTTAACACAATTCCAGTCCACACTGTCACGATAGATCAAATTACTTTTATACCCCTGAGCTACAATATGATTATACCCCGATAACATTGGAATGCTATCAAATATAAAAATGTGATCGGACGAACGTATGGGTGGATAAATTTTCCCATTTACAACGATTGAAACCGAATCGCAATTTGAATACATTTTAACCGGATTGATCAAATTTGTACGGTTTATAAATCGTCGACTGGTGATGTAAACGAACCAATCTTTAGTATTCCAATTGGCTTTATACCAATAAAATATATCTTTTTTAATGGTACGGTCAAAGCTGATCATTCCTTTATCGTTGATACCCGGATGCATGCCTTCGTTTCGGTTGTCGACGGCAAAATCGATTCCAATCCACATGGAAGTGCTCCACAAATAAGGACGGGCATTAATTGCTTTCAAATACTGTTCATGAAAAAGATTTTGATATTCTTCGGGATGCCATTGTCCTCCCGGGCTGGGTTGAGCAGCAGGATATTCATGTTGTAAAGGGTTGGCGCCCGCTCCATATTCGCTGACGCCTATCTTTTTGGTTGGATAATTGGCATGAAGTGCATCCATGGTCGATGCAAACCCTGAAATGGAACTTGAATACCATCCATCATAACGATTGTTCGAGTAAACATCAGGTATCCAATTGGTTTCTTTCTCGGCATACATGGCAGCCAACGTGGTGATTCGGTATGTATCTTCTGATTTTACCACTTTGTTTAATAAATCTACCGTGGAAACCGGACTTATGGTTGCCTGAAAATTGATTTCGTTGGATAAGCCCCAAAATATTATACAAGGATGATTATACTGTTGTCGGAGAAGCTCGTACATTTCCGAAACGGCATTTTGCTTATAAATGGTATTTTCAGCGCTGGTTTTTCCAACGCTGTTTACATCGGGTATTTCAGTCCAACAGATAATGCCTAATGAATCAAGATAATTGTAGGTGAAATCGCCATGCTGATAATGCGAAAGCCTGAAATAATTGCAACCGGTTTCACGCAACAGATCAATAGATTCTTTCCGATCTGCATCCAAAACGGCATGTCCTTTATTGATTTTACTTTCATGCAGACTGATTCCTCTTAAAGGATATGATTTACCGTTCAAATAAAATCCGGTATTCGGATCAATACTGAAATACCTGAATCCCAATGGTTGTACTGAACTGTCGATAATCTGACCATTTTGTTTTAATGATACTTCAACGCGATATAAATAGGGATCATTCAGTCCATCCCATAAATGCGGATTGATAAATGTTGTGTTAAGAATGCTTGTGGCTGTATCGTTGGGGGCAACCGATACGGTATCGGTAAGTAACTTCACGGTATTTCCGATTGCATCTTTTATCGCAACCTCAACTTTTGCAGTGTCGGTATCAGCACTTGCATTGCGGAGTTTTGTGATTATACTGAGATTTGCCGATGCTTGCGAAACATGACTTTGTTTAAGAATAATACCGGATTGTGCAACCTTGATTTCAGTTGGCGTAAAACTGTTTGAAATAGATTCGTTGGGATTTATATGAAGCGGAGATGCTGTAATAATATTAACATCACGGGTAATGCCTCCATCATGGTTGAAATCGGCAGAAAGTGGAGGACAAATAATCGAAGACGAGTTATTTACCTGAATAGCAATAACGTTATCTTCCTCCAAGCGAATATAATTTGAAATATCGAAAATAAAAGCACTGTAACCTCCAAAATGAGTTCCAAGCAAAATACCATTTAAATAAACAGTGGCACGTGTGTTAGCAGCGCCAATTTTTAGATATACCACTTTTCCGGCAAATGACGAGTGAATTAAAACATGTTTTCGATACCAACCAATTCCTCGATAATAATTTCCACCACCATCCTGTCCATCAAGGGCATTCCAGATATGAGGCAAGGTTACTGTTTCCCATGTGCTATCCGCAAAAGCCGGTTGAAAGGCATTGGCAATATCAGTTTTGATGAATTTCCAGTTGGTATCAATGCGCGTATATTCTTTGGATAGTAATTCGGAATTTAACAAGAAACTGATAAAAAATATTATTACTGATGCTAAAATTGATTTTTTCATTGAAATAAGGGTTACGAAAAGAATTACAACTTGTGTGCGTTACAAAAATAATTATTAATAATTATAGGTAGGGTGAAAAATAGGTCAATTTGTAATGAAATAAATTCTTTTGAATATATTATTGTACAAATGAAGGCTTTCATGTTGTCAATTGCTAGAGGATGAGTTTTCTTCCAAATAATATTCATATTTTTGCTGACAATTCGGGTTCTTTCTTCCATTTTGACATTGACCATTTTAAAAATGAATGTTAGCTGAGAAAGAGATGTATTCACAATACAAGAATTCACAAATTAAAAAAACGCTATTACTATAAAAGGTTCATTCACATAATGTTATTTTTTAGAATCTAATTGAAAATCAATAATTTTTGTTAAAGATAACTTTTTCAGAGTGAACACAAATATTCATTTATGAGAAAAATTTCGTTGTTGTTCTACACAATTTTTGTACTGTTGAATGTAAATGGTGCAAACCCATATTTGCCGGATCACAATCCTCCAGCTAAAATTCAGGGTTATAAATTGGTATGGGCTGATGAATTTAATAATTCAGGAGCCCCTGTTGTTACCAATTGGAAGTTTGAACATGGATTTGTAAGAAATGAGGAATATCAGTGGTATCAACCTCAAAATGCTATATGCTCAGGAGGAATACTTCAAATTTTTGCCAAAAGGGAAAATGTGATCAATCCTAAGTTTGATTCAACTTCAACAAATTGGAAATTGTCTCGAGCCTCGGCAAATTATACATCTGCCTCAATAAATACAGGTGGTTTACATTCGTGGCTTTACGGACGATTTGAAATCAGAGCAAAGATTCCGGCTGTTCAGGGAGCTTGGCCAGCTATCTGGGCGTTAGGCGAAAGCCCTGACTGGCCGGGCTGCGGCGAAATTGATTTGATGGAATTTTATGATCAATCAATATTAGCAAATGAAGCGTGGGGAACAGGGCAACAATGGAAAGCCAAATGGCATTCAATTAAAAAACCTATTTCTCATTTCATTGAAAAAGATGCCGATTGGATAAAAAAATTCCATATTTGGCGTATGGATTGGAATGCGGATGCTATTCAGATTTATATCGACGACGAACTAATAAATCAAATTTCACTTTCCGAAACTACAGATCCAAATGGGTACAACCCTTTTCATCATCCTCAATATCTATTATTGAATCTTGCCATTGGCGGTCAACGGGGTGGAAACCCCGACAACACTGCATTTCCTCTTATTTATTGCATTGATTATGTTCGGGTTTATCAGAAAACCACCAACTAAATGCTACTGATAATCAAGTTTTGATAATTGGTTAAGACTATGGAAAAACTTAGTTAAAAAGATTGCCGAAAACCGTTAATTTTATAGTTAGTCTTTTTCTTCGTGAATTTACAGGATTACAATCAATAAAAGTCTGTATCGCCAAAATATCCATGATAAATTGGACAGATGCTGAATTGCACAAATCAATACATAAAAAAATGAGTAACCACTGAAATAGGGTTACTCATTTGATTGAAAATTAAATGGATATGCATACGCTAAAAAAAAATTATTTTATCCGTTGATACCAAGTATTTTTGCTATAATGGGTTCATCTTTATGGCGTTATCTTTGAAACTCTAATAGAAAATGAATGATTTTCTATTACAACTTACTTTTCGGAGCAAACTCAAGGATCAACATAACAGACGAGATAATTTAAACACATTTATTTGGCCTCTAATTGAGCGTCCTTAATCATCTTTTCGCTTGCGTACATATAAACTTCAACACGTCGATTTGCTTTGCGCCCAGCAGCTGTACTATTATCGGCAACGGGTTGACTGAAGTTTTTACCTACAATTTCTTTGAATTGATTGGAAGACACGTTTTGCGTTTCGAGAAAATTGGCCACGGATTGAGCTCGATCTTGCGAAAGTTTTTGATTGAGGGCTAAACTTCCTTGGTTATCAGTATGTCCCATAATAGCGATATCCATTGTAGGGTTTGAAACTAAGATGGCAGCAAATTTTGAAAGGGCTTTTTTTGAAGCAGCATTCAAATCGCTACTTCCTGTTTGAAACAAAATACCTGAATCAAAAGTAACTTTCAGTGCTTTCAAATTATTCGCATCCCGAATACTATCAACTTTAGCACCTTCAATTTTTGCGGCTTGAGCAGCAGCTTTGTCCATTTTATTGCCAATGATTGTTCCTGTTGCAGCACCAACAGCAGTTCCAATACCGGCTCCAATAGCAGCACTTGTAGCACTTTTTCCAATTAATGCACCCACTCCGGCTCCAACGACGGCACCAGCACCACCACCTAATAAACCTCCTTTAAGAGTTTTACTCATTGTACTACATCCCGATAAAATCAGGCTTACACTTAAAATTAATACTTGAATTTTTTTCATAAGATTGTAAATTTTAAATTAGAATTTTTTCTTTATATCATATTCGTGTTAGTGAAAATTTAAAATTTGATGGTCGATAAGCATAAGCTGAAAAAGAGCCTCATTCAACGCCAATACACCAATATACAAAACATAATTACTATAATATATTCATTTTTAATATTTTATTTTTAATGATCAAATGAAAAATCACAGAATTTTTTATTAAAACTGACTTTTCGGAGTAAACTAAATCTTTGTATTATGAATACGAATTTTACTTCATCGTAAGTGTCCATATAAACAATGCAGTTTGACAATTTGTTTATTAATTAAAAATTAAAATCAAAAAAATAATATAAAATTATTGTAATATGAAATGAGATATTAAAATTACGGTCAATTTAAGAGGGTGAGATTGGTCAAGTATAAAATTAAATGATCTTGGTTTGATTGTAACGAATTCGAGCTCTCCGATTTGAATTATCATTTCCAATTTTAATTTTTAACTGTAAAATTTAATGCCTGTTGATATAAATAACTATAAATGAAAAACAAACGGATGATTTTTATGTGCTTTGTACAAATTTATCCACTCATTTTAAATTCCGAATGCTTAATTTTGCCACGAAAATTCAAATGAAATAATCAAACAACACAGATGACAAAATCGTTTTTCCTATTCGTTTCGTTGGTTTGCATATTTGCAGGTGCCAGTGCTCAAACATTCACGTGGAAGGGTAGTTTAAATACGGCATTTAGTGATTCATTAAACTGGAATCCAAACTCTTGGTCGCCACAGAAACCCACCGGAGCCGAAACTGTACAAATCGGTGCAGGGTTGCCAAATAATCCAATATTCTACAAAGGAAGTTCTACTTTACACTACGGAATATTTAATACAAAAGGGAATTCTTTTTTTTCAAATAGAGGCACCATCTATACCTGGAATAACGATTCGTTGAATGGAAATGTTACCCTCGACAGTTATTCTGAATTTAATAGTCGAAACAACCTATATATAGGTAATAATAACACCAGCACGGTAACATTAAACTGGGTTTTGGCTTCAAAATATGATGTTTATATTGGCAATGGATCTCTTGGCAATGGAACGTTAAATATAACTGGTGGAACATTGTATATTGGAAGAAATCTTTATATTGGTAATTCAGGAGCCGTAGGCATTATTGATATTACAGGGGTTGGAGCCTTAAACATCCCCGGCGATCAAAGAATTGAAATGCAATCATATATTAATTCAGGGAAAATTATCACTACCGATACAGGTTTGCCGTTGGAAGCAGTATATAACAATAATTCCACTACCGTACAGATAAAGCGAACAATGACAGGGATGTATATGGAGTATTCATCTACCGTTGTATTAGATAATGGCATAATTAAAGCAACCATCGAAAAATCATCCGGAAAAATTCTTTCTTTAATTTACAATGGAACTGAAATGATTTCTCAATCGGGAGGACATGTAACAGCATATTACGACTGGACTGACGGAACCAATTTTGAAGCATTGACACATTGTATTTTTTCGGTAACACAACAAAATGATTCATTGGTAGATGTGTCATTTAAACGAGTTTATACCCCCGAAATGGGAGATTTAATTGGAGGTGATATGGATGTTCATTTTGTAATTATGAAAAATTTGTCGGGGCTTTACACCTATTCAATTCTTGAACATCAACCTGCTTATCCGAGTGTTGGGTTAGGTTCATGGCGGTTGGTATATTCGTTGGGACACAGCAACAGTACCTATTATTGCGAAAAAATATATGTCGACAGCCTTCGTCATTGGCAAATGCCTTCGCTCACCGACACCTATATAACAACTCCGATTAAGGAAATTGTAAAAATGACTTCAGGAGTAAGAGCAGGTCATTATGATGGAAAATACGAATATGTGACTGATTTATGGAATATTGGCACATGGGGTTTTGCAAGTGATGTGAATAAGTTAGGTACTTGGATGGTTTTTGGAAGCCATGAATTTTTTAATGGAGGTCCAACTTATCACGACTTAAATTCAGCGGCTGGTATCATTCACGTTTGCCTGAACGGTTTGCATTATAATTTGAAAAGTTTCACCGTTCCTCAAGGGGAACATTGGCGGAAAATGTATGGTCCTTTCCTCATTTATTTCAACAATAAAAATACCGGCGATGAATCGTGGGTAGATGCACAACAACGCTCAAAACAGGAAGAAAGAGCATGGCCTTATAATTGGCTAACCAATAATCCTGAATATCCTTTGGCAAATGCAAGAGGATCTTTGAGTGGCAATTTCAAAGTTAGCGACAGGTTTAAACCTGAAGTTACCGGTGCGAATGCATGGATCGGAGTTACTCAAATTAGTAATCTGGATAATCAATGGCAGCAAGAAGGGAAAAATTATCAGTATTGGGTCAGAACCGATTCGATAGGAAGCTTTCGCATTCCATCCATCCGCCCGGGCACATATTCACTTTTTGCTTTCGTTGATGGAGAAGTAGGTGAATATACCCTTTCCAATGTTACCGTAAATGCTGGTGAAAATAATGTGATCGGAAATTTAAACTGGACAATTAACAGAAATAAAGGTAGATTAGCATGGGAAATTGGGTATCCAAATCGTTCGGCTTCTGAATTTGCTCATGGGCATACTGATTTTTTTGAAGGATTCGTTTATGACAATTTTTTTAAATCCTTCTCCAATCCAATTGAATATGATGTCAGCAAACAAAATTGGGATACGGCTTTACCTTATGCTCACTGTGCCTTTATTGATAGCTTGGGAACTTTATCATCATGGAGATGGAGATTAAATTTTACGTTGCCAACTAATATTGCCACCACAGGAAATGCAACTTTAACAATTGCTTATGCGGGCAGCGATCATGCCCAACAATGGATTTATATAAACAATGAAAATACACCATTTTTGACATATTATCCTGATAATGGTGGTGGAAACGGGCTTCAACGACAGACAAATCATGCCATGTATGGCGTAAGCACCATTTCTATTCCCATGTCGCGTTTAATAAAAGGAAAAAATACGATCACCCTTTTGATGCCTTCGACCAGTGCCATCGGAAATCATATTATGTACGATTATTTAAGTTTAGAAACTCCTTATTACGATTGTAAAGGGGTGCTCAATGGCTCTTCCTTTATCGATAGTTGCTTAGAATGTGCGGGTGGTACAACCGGAATCACACCTATACTTTCGAAAGATGCCTGTCAAGCGGCGGTAGTTTCTGTTAACGATCAAATCGACACCTTTGTATTTCCCAATCCCTTTATTCAAACTTTTACCTTGTCATGCGATGATAAAACTATTTATAAAATTTACTCTTCAACAGGAGTTGAGATACAGGAAGGAACTACAAATCAAAATATCACATTAGGCTCTGCATTAAAACCTGGAGTTTACATTCTTAAAGTATATCGAAATACTTCAGTTAAATGTTTTAAATTGATTAAAAATTAGTGTAATTAGAAATTGATTTTGGTGTTGTGATTGCTTCAACATTCATTGATGCATTTAATTTTCAAATTGGCTCAACTTACTTCGCTTGATCGGAATTTTAAAATGATCTTTAATGCTATTCAATTCTATTATTTATGTCAATATAAAATTGAACATCAGTGGATTAGCCACTAAAATCTCCCTTTATTTTTTAACTTGAATTAAAAAAGAACGAAGCAAAAAAGTTCAAGAGACCTTACCCGACCTTTGTCCACCCTCTCAAAATGGAGAGGGAACTACGGGAAAAAAAGTGTTTGCCCGCTTCATTTGAAAAATAAGTCGTTTGTAGGCTGAAAACTTTTAAACTCGTCCTGACGGAATTCGTAGAGACTCAAACAGAAAAATTTTCTACGCCTACTTCTCTCCATTTTTCGGCTCACCTGGACCAAATCGGTTGTTTACAAATGTTGTCAAAAAAATAGGTGCCAAAACGATTTTAAAATGTAAACCGAACTGAGTTGAATCAAAGGTAGTTTATTTGTTTATTTATTTTCCATTCTTTTAATAATTTCTCTCAATAAATCATTTTGTTCCTTTTTTAGAGAAATGAATTTATTGACCCAGGTGTAAATTAAATAAAATACGGCAATAAGTAGTGTCAAATAGAGGAGACCGATTAAAATCGGAAAAAAAGAAAACATATCCATAATTTATAATTTTATAAGTATGATTTATTAGTTTGTAAGTCAATTTAATTCGCAATGAATTTTTGATATCGATTACGCAACAGCGGGCGCGAAATGTTCGTTTTATTTTTTCACTGATTATAATTATTCTTTATTGAAATGTTACCTGCTTAATTTAAATAATCTAACCGTGAACATAATTATCCACGTTATTAACATCAGTCCACCTGGCATTGCAAATGCAGTCGCCATTGTTTCTATTCCAGGTACAAAGTTAATTAAAATAACATAAACCATCATTAAAATACTTCCAATAATGCCCAACCAAGAATTTATTTTGCCGAATTCTCGTCCTTTCAACATTACGATTGACATAATAAAACCTGCCAAATTTGGAATGAAAAATCCAATGAAAATTCCTCCACTACCGTGTGCACCACGAGCAAGCATAGCCTCGCCGGCAGCAGCATAAAATGCTTTTTGCACTGCTGAAGAAGTAGCAAAATATTTATGGCTTAATTCATACATTGGTAAAGCTGTATTGTTTGCAACCAGAATCACACTTCCGAATAAAAAAATTATTAATGCAAAAAGGCTATATGATTTGATAAGATTACGGTGGGCAGCGTAAAGTGCAAAATAGACCGGAATCATAATGATTTGGTCTATCATATTCAGCAAGTCGAGATTGTAAAACCCTAATAGCTTATTGTCCTGAAACTGAATAAAGCGTTCGATGGCAGTTTGAGGCAATTCTGATAAGTTACCTCCGGTTATATTGCCAATAATTACATCAAGTAAAATGCCGGTTAATGCAATGATTGCAGCTATTGCACCAAGGGCATAAATACTTTTCCATTGTTTTTCGGTATTTTCAATGCCGAAACCATCATGTTGTGTTTGTGTCATTTTATGTATGTTTTGAATGTTGTATTTTATAGATGATATAAACAGTAAATCCGGCAAAGAGCATTATTAAATCAGCAGCTATAGCAATAGTGAACGTGTGATTGTATAAACCAAGTCCGACAAGGGGCGAACCATTAAAAAATATAGGAAGGTCAGGAGGTAAGGGTTTGTTGCCAAAAATAGCACCCATGGGGTGAGTGATGAAATCAACTATCCAATGACTGAAAACAAGAAGCCCTATTACAAAACCTGAACGATGGTTATGATACATACGGGTAGTAAGAAGTCCGGCAATCACTGACCAAATCACCGACATAATAAAACTGTGCGACCAAGGGGATGAATTCATGCCGATACTGCCTCGATCAATGCCTGTAAAGTAAAATATAACCCAAAGAATATCGGTCAATTCCGAAGCAATCAATAACACGGCAAGATGTACGTTTGGTGCAAATGGTTTTGCAGCAAACCCGAATCCAAGATGTCCTAAACCTGCCATTGGATTTACCTCCTTATTTCAAAGTTATGTATAAAATTAAAGATCAATTGAATGGTATTAAATTTAGGCTTTGGAAGATTCAATTTATTTTGCTTTATGACATCCAATCCTTATAAAAAATTGGGAGATTACAAAAAATCCAGATTATCTATAATACATACCCCATTCCAAATAAGGTCGTCATAATAATTAAAAAAATTGAATGTTAAATTTTTAATAAAACGCAATACAATAACAAAAGAATAAATTTTTCGAACATTTCTCATCTGTTCGTCCTATAATGAAGAATATCAGATAATTTTATCCATAAGAGATGGCTTTGGGCAATTTTTACCTGCAGCCATCTCTGATTGATAGAACAATACAGTTACATTAGTTTTTTATCAATTTTTTGAAGGTTGTGTAACTTGATGTAATGAGTTTCACAATGTACATTCCATTTGATAAAGTACTGATATTGATCATTTCATTACCTGAAATTTGTTTGGAAAACATGACTTTTCCGTTTTGATTGTATATCGAAATCGTGGCAGCTTTATTCCCTGTATTTACATAAAATCCATCGAAAGCAGGGTTTGGATACAGATTAGCATAATTATCTTGTTTTTCTATTTCTCTTACTTCCAATGGTGAATCGGTAATATAATCGGTAATAAAATTTGTGTGGGTTTGATCAACAGGTAGTATCCTGTTTTGCATTACTAATCCAACATGATAAGCATAATAGCTATCTTCAATGAAATTGATAATACCACTTTTAGTTCTATGAAGTGATCTTACCTGAATACAATTTGTATATGAACCTGCCGTCGCACTAACGCTTATCACTGAATCTATACTCATTACGGTATCCGATTGCTGATAACTAATAAATTCATTTACTTTCAGAAATTTATTAGGGAATATTGCCATTGGAGTTGGTAATATCATTGCAGAATTTATATCAGGAGATAAATTACCATATTGATTATCGGTTGCAATGGCACCCATCATAATATTTCCTGCGTCGTCTTTTCGCAACCATTCATACCTGAAAACCGGAATAGCACCTACGCATTCACCCGGAAGATAATCGCCTTCCCAACCTTCTTCTAAAAAATACTGAAGTCCGTTTATGTTATCCGATTTAATAAAAGAATATTTCGTAGACCGATCGCACCAACCCGATGGTATTGCAATTGTATGTAATTTAGTATAATTTCCTATTTTCAACGGTAGATAATAATCGGCGGCTGTTGTTCCTATAGGCAATTGGGTTATTTCCTGTATATTTGTAAAGTTTTTCCATTGATAGGCTGTCTTATAAGCTGGAATACAGCCTGCAGGAACGAATAATATGCAGGTCGATTTATTAATATTTTGGAAGACACTATCCGAAACACTTAAATCTACAGGTGTTAAGGCATTTGCATAAATTGCACGTACATTTGAACAATTGTAAAATGCGAAACTTTTAATAGTAGTTACCGAAGCAGGGATTGAGATATTGGATAATCCGAGACAATTTTCAAAAGCCCAATCCTCAATGGTTTTAACTGAAGAAGGAATTGTGATGCTGTTTAACCCCTTGCAATTGTAAAAAGCGTCAATAGCTATATCATTGACAGTAAAAGGAATGATATAATTTCCTCCTTTCATGGGAGGACAATACATTAATTTAGTTACGCTTTGGTCGAATAATACTCCATCAATAGTAGTAAAATTTACATTTGATGGATTGACGGTAACCCACGCATTTGTTCCAGTAAAAACTACATCGCCAATATGTTTGACTAAAGCTGGAATTTCAAACAAATTAATTTGAGGACATACTCCAAAAGCAAAAGAGGCTATCGAATCGAGTACTGAAGCTGCTGTAAAGTTAACATTACTTAAATTATTACAGGAATAGAAAGCTCCGTATCCGATTGAAATAACCGAGGCTGGAATAGTTATAGATGTTAAACCTGAAGAAATAAATGAATATCCATCAATACTTGTTATTGATTTTGGAAAAATAATGGAATTCAGATTCGTTTTTCCAGTTTTTGTACTTGCATTGTAAAATGCTTGATTTGGAATGGCATTAGCTGCATAAGTTTTACTGCTTGTGCCATATGTGCCACCAATGCCTATATATTCAGTAATAGAAGTTCCGCTTAAATCAACCGAAGTTAACATTGGCATCTCGTCCCGCATGGTTTTAAAGTCGCGTGCATCAATGGTTCCGTTAATTGCTAAATTATTAGTTGTACTTAATTCTGTTGGAGTAAGTGCACCCGATAAACCTCCGGCTGTTATATTTACAGTTTTAGGAGGAGTGTAGGTATAATGCGCAATTTGTCCGTAATCGCTGGTAAACCATCCATTGTCAGTATCCCAAAAGAACATACTGAAAATATCGTTGGTAACAGGAGTTGATTGGGTTGTCCAACTTGCTCCACCATCTTTGGTGGCCAGTACAAACCGGGTGCCTACACCTTCGGTATTATCATAACCACTTCCTATCCAACCGTTATTGGCATCTAAAAAGAAAACAGTTTTACTGTTTGAACTTGTTGTTTGTCCGGTATTGGTCACTGCCGACCAGTTAGTTCCGCCATCGGTGGTTTTCATAACCAACCCGCTTTTACCTACCACCCATCCATGTGTAAGATCGGAGAAGTTAAGAGCATTGGCTTTTCCAATGTTCGTTGCTTGTTCTGTCCAGTTTAAACCGCCATCGGTTGTGTGATAAATGTTATTCAAATTATTTCCATCATTATTATTTGACGATGATCCGATCAACCAACCGTTATTTGCATCCACAAATTGATAAAATCCTCCAGCATTAGTAGTAACAGGATTCCATGTTGAACCTCCATCGGTAGTTTTAAACAGTTGGAAGTTTCCGTATATCATATTGTAAACCGATACCCAGCCATTATTTGCATCAGTAAACTGAACCTGAAGACCTACATCACCTGTTGCTGATAGATCTTTTTGCATTACGGCAAGTGTGTATCCTCCATTATTCTCGGTCATAGTAATCAGAATAGACTTTTTATCGGCACTCATAAATCCATGTATCTCATTATTCGTAGTGCTGACTATTCCATCGGGTGAAATGGATAGGGCAATATTATTTTCAGATTGGGTTCCATAACTGTCAATAAAGTTGGTGTTACCTGATCCATTTGATTTTAGGTTAATTATACCGTGTGTCCAATTGTTCTGTTGATTGATCCCATTGTATGTGGAATTATTCGTGGTAAGAAGATGGGTTTGCCAGTTTCCCTGAAGATCGGTTGTGCTGTATGAAGTTCCTGAAATAACTTTTTGCATAACCATAAAATCGTATCCTTGGCTGCTACCATTAGTCATTGTAATTGAAATAGTTTTTTTGTCGCTACTCATAAATCCTTGAAAATCTGTCCCATTCATTGTGATAATTCCATCAGTAGAGATAGAAACGACAATGTTCTGTGTTTTAGTGCCATTTGGTTTAATAAATGAAGCAGTTCCATTACCGCTTGCATCAAACGAAATGGTTCCATATAACCAGCCGGCATATTGATTGGTACTTAAAGGGTTAGCCGAGGTGAGAGAATGAATTTGCCAGGTTCCTTGCAGATCAGGATTGCTATATGTTATTCCTGTAACCTTCTTTTGCATCACACCCAGCGCATATCCTCCGCCTCCATCGGTCATGGTCAGATAAACAGTGCTTTTATCGGAGCTCATAAACCCATGAAAATCGTCATCAATGGTAATTAGTCCACTTGAATTAATCAACATGGACACCGAAGAGGTTGCATCGGTGCTTCCATCGTTTTTTATCATGCCCGAAAAAATTCCGTTTCCATTGGCATCGAGTGTTACTATGCCGTGTCCCCATCCTGCCCACGTTGGAGCAATTCCCATATTTTTCGCAGCAACCACATTACGCATCATCCACGTTCCCTGCATATCGGTTTGAGAATAGGTAAGCGCTGTTCCTGAAGTTGGAAATACTTTTCGGCTCCAGGTTGAGCCTCCATCGGCGGTTCCATAAAGAACGGCACCATTTTGATTGTTCATATTGTTTGAAAAGTTTCCGAAAGTCTTTAATATCCAACCATGTGTCGGATTCGCCCAACTCATATTGATTCCCGGATCGGACATATTGCCTACTATATCGGCAGGGAAAGGTGTAATTTTATTCCATGTTACTCCGGCATCCGTTGTATGAAGCAGACTTCCATTGTTACCACAGGCAATCCATCCTTCAGTAGCACTTACAAACTGTATTTTGCCTAAGGAATTCGACTCAGGGTTTGTTTGTAATGCCCATTGTGCATTTGTTGTAATTGTTGTTACAAGTAATGCCAGCATGATCATTGTAATTTTTTTCATGGTAGTATTGTCAGTGTTTATCGTGCTGACTCCGCACTGTTTTATTTTTTTTATTTGCAAACTTCAAAAAAATAGGGAATAGATAAAAATAGAATAAACAGAATGAATATCTTATTTTCGATGTATGAGTTACTGCTTTATATCAACTTTTTGTAATTTAATGGTATTCTCTTTTTTATCTACAATAAATTCATACAATTCAAAATCAGTTTTTTTATTTGTTTGTGTTACTGAAAGCCGATCGGTTTTGAATAGTTCTTTTACACTCGAAGTTAATCCTGTAACCAAACCTGTTGCTGCGGTTATAGTTTCCAGTATTTTTGTATCGGTGCTTAAACCATACGATGTAAGGATTCCATTGGATAATGTTAAGTTTAAATTATTTGTTCCGATACCCGATCTGACTTTTATATATTGGGGATTTGCTAAATCGGGTAAATAAATGACCTTCGTGGTTAAACTATCTTTCATCGAAGTGACTAAAAGATAAGGTTTAGCCGAATATACCTTTATTCCTGTCTCGGATTTTAAAGTGGAATCACTATAAAACTTAACTGTAGAACAACTACTTAACAGAAATATGTATCCTAAAAAAGAAATGATTACTTTTTTCATATTGTTTTTTAACAGTGTGTATCGTGATGATTTTGCACTCTCACTTTCGTTGACTTTATTCATCGGATAACTTCAAGTCATCCGATGAGTGATACTTACTTATAACATGTAGTTTACTAATTGAGGACTTTAATACTCTCCGCACCTACTTTTACCATATATATCCCTTTTACAGGCAGGTTTATCACTACGTTTGCCGCATCTGCTTTTTGGCTAAAGAGAGTTGTGCCTTGCAGGGTATAAACAGTAATGGCTTCTCCCATTGTGGCACCATTTACCTGCAATACCCCATCGTGCACGCTTATTTTTATAATAGTGGCAGTAGTAGGAGGTACGGCAGAAGTCAGGTCTTCAACTATGTTAGCAAATCCTTTCCATTGAAAAGCCGATGCATACAAACTTTTTGACCCTGTCGGCACATGAAGCACACAGTTAGTAGTATCTACGTCCATAAACACATCGTTGGATGTTTCAATAGCTGAAGTTAAGTCTACCGGCACTGAAGGATAAGCATAGATGGAAGTTAAACCCCTACAACCTGAAAATATGTGGTCACGGATAGTAGTTACCGATGCTGGAATAGTAACTGAAGTTAAGTTTGTACAATTCATGAAAGTGCTACTTCTTAGATAGTTTACTGTGGAAGGAATAATATAACTGCTTCCCGGTTTAGCGGGTGGGTAATAAATAATTGTGGACAAACCCTTTTGATACAATACTCCATCTACACTTTCATTGTATTGATTTGCCGGATCTACCGTGACGGCTGTCATCCCCGCGCAATCATAAAATGGATTGTTGTTAAGAAAAGTAACCGACGCAGGGATAAACATGGTAGTTAAACCATTGCATTGCATAAAAGCAGCATGGGTAATATAAACTACACTCGAAGGAATAGTAATTGAAGTTAGATTTTTGCAATAGCCAAAAACATAAGCACCTATTGTGTCGACGGAGGATGCGATAGTATAACTAACATCCGGCTTGCCGGCAGGATAAACTAACAGTGTAGATTTGTCTTTATTATACAACACACCATCTACACTACTAAAATTAGTATTCGCAGCATCTGCACTAATATCCGTCAAGGCTCCACAGCCGAAAAATACATAATTACCTATATTCTTGACTGAGGCAGGAATACTAATTGCTGGTAATTTTATACAAGCGTAAAAAGCACCATCGCCAATCGAGTCAACAGAAGTTGGAATAATAACAGACAACAATTCCAAGCAACCCCCAAAAGCAAAAGTACCGATCGAAGTAACTGAGTAGCTTATACTATTGTAAGTTACTGAAGAAGGAATAACTACATTACCTGTGTAGGTGTGGCCAGCGTCGGATTCAAATGTAACTGCCACTGTGTAAGGAGAAGTATAAGAGATAATAGAATAAAAAATGCCATTTACCTTAAAGTCGTACGCCATTGTACTTACTGTTATGGATAGGATTGCAAAGAGTAAAATTAGTTTTTTCATCGTATTGTTGTCAGAGTTTGTCGTGCTGACTCCGCACTGTTTGAAAATCATTGATAAAAAATACCAGTATTATGATTGCTAAATTAGTTAATCAAAAAGAGAAGAATTAAAATTTAAAATTTAAAAAAAACGAAGGTGTTTTTATTATAGAATGGATCAGAGAATAGTAATAATGTTTAAAATAATCACATTTGATTTCTTCAATGAATGAATCAAAATCACTTTGATTAAATGTAGGCTTATATTAAAGCAATTTTATAAAGGTAAAATAAAAATGGTTGATTTATGAACAAAAAATGATGTTGAAATATTAATATTTAACTGATAAAATTGATATATGAGTGCCATAGGATCGGACGTTGGGACTAGATGAAGGATGAAAGAAATAATCTTAAATATTATTTTAAATTTCATGATATTAGGTTATTAAATAATTAACGCCTCAAAGATATAAAATAATATTTCAATATTTCAATAAAAAATGATTTATTTTCAAAAATAATTATTCAGCTAAATTTAGGAATGTTATAAAAATAAATATATATAAAACCATATAAAAATGATCTGATTACGATCTGGTTTACCAGTAGCAATCTCAGCTATATACATGAATGAAGCAAATCTACATAAAACGAATTGTTCTTGACAACAAACCATATGTTCATGATATTCCCTCCATTAAGTCTTTGTTATTAAATATCGATATAAAACGCCGATACCAACTATAAATGTGCTCGGCAAGTAAGATCACAAAAATATATGACAAAAATTGTTTTGGAACGAAAATTGTCGCATTCTCACGGAATTTTTAATCTGGAACAATTATAGAAAATCATTCATGAAATTCAAAGATCTGCATCCAACTACAAAACGGTTAATTTTAGCAAGAACATTTAGAAGTATTGGACAGGGTGCTTTGGTTGTTGACCTGACTTTGTATTTACATGCATTGGGTTGGAATGGTTTTCATATTGGGGCGGTACTGAGTGCTGCCGGATTGTTTGGTGCTGCATTAAGCCTGTTGGTGGGTATTGCCAGTGATCGGATGCGCAGAAGGCCATTTTTAATTATATATGAATGTATAATTTTGGTTTGCAGTATCATTGCACTACTTACTTCGCAAAGCATATTTTTGATTACAATCATTATCATTGCCGGCTTTGGGCGGGGAGCTAACGGAGCAGCAGGTCCCTTTTCGCCCGTGGAACAAGCCTGGCTTGCTGAAGAAGTGAAACCGCAGCGAAGAGGTACGGTTTACAGTATGAATACCGCTTTTGGCTTTTTCGGGATGGCTTTCGGTGCTTTATTAGCTATGTTGCCCGAGTTTATAAATTCGGCAATGACAAAAGGGCAGGAGGGAGGAGCCATTCAACCAATGGCTTATCGTCCTCTATTTCTAATTGTGGCTGTGGCTACTGTTGTTAACCTGATTATAATTTATAATGCCACTGAACGGCATAACAGTCGAAAAGATAAAAGCATCCGAATGAACATTGAAAAAGCAATTGTACATCAGGAAAACAAAATGCTTACAGGTTTGGTAATTCTTAACTCATTTAATGGAATTGCAATTGGACTGACCGGTCCGCTGATTTCTTACTGGTTTGCTATTCGGTTTGGGGTAGGTCCTTCGTCTATCGCTCCTATGATGGCGCTCACATTCTTTATAACAGGAATTTCATCTGTTTTGACAGGCAAATTCAGTGAACGAATCGGTATTGTCAAGTCAGTTGTATGGACTCGTTTTATTGGATTGATCTTATTACTCCTGCTTCCTTTTACACCTTATTTCTGGTTAGCTTCCGTGTTTTATATTTTGCGTTCTGCATTCAACAGGGGTTCTGTGGGAGCCCGTCAGGCTTTAACGGTAGGATTGGTACGCGACGAGCGTCGCGGATTGGCAACAAGTCTGAATGCTATGTCAATGCAACTTCCACAGTCTTTGGGACCTACTATTTCAGGATTATTGTTCAGTGCGGGAGAATTGCAACTCCCGTTTTATGTGGGTGCTATATTTCAGGGCGTTTATTTGGTACTATATAGTCGGTTTTTTCGTTATCAAAATAAACCGGGTGAAGAAGAAGCTCGAGGTAATTTTTTAAAATAAAATCAATAAAAATAATTAGATGCAAGAACAAAAGGAGAGCGGACGGAACAATCACATTAATAAGGACATCACGTCAAAGCAAAAAACGTGATATCTTTCTTATTAAATTCAATTTTTAAATTTAAACGATTAAAATGATTGGATTAGATATTTCCTAAACCTGTTTAACCGTGAACTTTACAATTTAACTAATTTCAAGGATTGGACTAAACCGTTTTCAAGTAGCACATTGACAATGTAATAACCAGGAGAAATACCTTTCAAATTGATGGAAATCTGATGGAGTAGATTCCCGTTATCTTCGATTAATTGCTTTCCATCAACCGTATATATTTTAATTTTCGAAATATTTTCAACTGAATTCACTGTGAAATTTTCACCATTCAACGGATTCGGAAATCCGGTTAATTGAGTGTTTGCCTTTACATTTTCAACAGCCGTAGGGTTACAGGAAGTTGATGAGCCGGTAGTTGTATTGATTCCACTAATGGTGGCAGCATAAGGAATAATTGCGTTTCCACTCGAGACTTTAACCGACGAACAATTTTTAAAAACCAATCCATTAATATAGTTTGTTATCAACCCTTGACCGTTAGATGTAATTTGTACATTATCAAATACAACATTGTTTATGTACATTTCAGGTAAACCGTAAATTATTCCGGCATTGGTGGAATTAGTAACAATGATATTTTTAAACGTGATATTATTCCATGCCGGAGTTGTACTTGTTACAGTAGCCGCCACCTGAGCTGATGCAGGATAAGGTTCTTTTGGATACCAACTGGTGATATAAAACGGATATTTCACGTTGTTCATGGTGATATTTGAGTATTCAAAAGTTGAATCGGCTCCTCCTCTTCCACGTTCTGATTTCAGTCTGATTCCATTGGTTGTTCCGTTAAATGTACAACTATCCACTTTGACATTCTTTACATTCACGGCATAACTTCCCACTGAGACACCATGACCGGAACCAAAAGTACAATGAGTAATGGTAATATTTTGACTATAACTATCCATAGCCACATTATCGTCGCCTTCCGAAAGGTTACAATTCGTGATATTAACCCCGTTCCAATACCAGGTGTCAATGGCATCGGTATTTGGTGAAGTTGAAGGAGCGATGATGGTAATATTGGATATGGTACCATTGGAACCCATTGAACTGCTCTGACCAAGTGTAACATGAACATTTGGTGCATTTCGTAAGGTAATGCCGGTGATTAAAACAGTATTACAAGCCTTAAAACGAATCATACAAGGTCTTGAAATACTGGAATTAGCTTTATAGGCAGTCCACCACGCACTGCCATCGCCTTCGATAACACCCGATCCGCTAATTTCAATATTATTCAGGCTTGAACCTGAAATAAAATTGGAATAAACATTTGTCGTACCATTATTTGGATACGAACCAGCCGGAACGCCATTTCCACTTCCATAAGGCATTAACTGTAAGATAGAACCAGTTGATAAATAAAGATTTACATTGCTTTTCATAATGATGGGTCCACTCAGAAATGTTCCAGCTGGAATTACCACCGTTCCACCTCCTGCAGTATTGGCAGCAGAAATGGCATCATTAATATATGTGGCATTATTCAGAGCGGAAGTAGAGGCACCATAATCGGTAATCAAAAATTGAGTGGAAGGAATATTAGGTAATGGTATGGTAGCATGAACACTTGTTATACCAATAAGAAGCAATAAACCGATAATAATTGATCTCATTTTTTGTAAAATATTTTTTTTCATTAGAAACTTATGTTTTCGAAATTTTAAATCATTCTCATTTATGGTGCAAAAATAGAGTATTCATACTAATTTAAAGTGCATTAAATGATTGATTTTAGGGGATATTTTGACTAAAACAACCTTCAAATTCGCTCCTTTGGATTTATTATTATTAAATCTATCATTGAAAATTGAAAACAGCGTCTCTTGAAAGTATCAGAGACGCTGTTTGATTTATTTTTTAAAGTGTATCCAACGTTTTTTTCTCATGTATACTTCCGACGCTTCGGTAAGCCCATGCAAAAATCAGCGGAAAGACCAGCAATGAGAAAATCATGGCAAATAAAATTCCGCCGATCACCACACGGGCTAAGGGTTGTGCACTCTCTGAACCTATTCCATGCGAAATGGCAGCCGGCAATAATCCTATGGCAGCCATGAGAGCTGTCATTATCACCGGACGAATCATGGTGCGTACTCCCAGCCTGATCGAAATTTGCAACAGATTTTTTTGCCCTTTCAATTTCTCAATATTATCTTTAAAAGCACTGATTAACAATACCCCGCTCAGAATACAGATACCAAATAATGCGATAAATCCGATTCCCGCCGAAATACTAAAGTTTGTTCCTGTAAGAAACAACATCGTGATTCCACCCACGATGGCAAACGGCACATTTAGGAATACCAACCCTGCATCTTTCATGTTTCCAAACATAATAAACAGTAAAAGGAAAATAAGCATCAAACTTACCGGCACTACCTGGGTCAGTCGTTTCACTGCACGTTGCTGATTTTCAAAATCACCTTGCCAAATCATGTCATAACCGTTTTTAAGCTTCACTGATTTGTGGACTTTAGCTTGCGCTTCGGCCACAGCACTGCCCATATCCCTGTCGCGGACTGAAAACTTAACAACCGAATATCGCCGATTTGCATCTCTGAAAATCAAACACGGACCTGTTTTCATAGTTATGTCTGCAATTTCCTTGATAGGTACTTTCGAACCGTTTGAAGTGGGAATCATCAGATTACCAATATCGTCTACCGTATTCCGGAACTTTTCGGGAAAACGAATGCGAATATCATACTTCTGAACTCCTTCGTACAACATACTTGCCACCTTCCCTCCAATAGCCATTTCTATCACGGCATTAGCATCGGCTGTCGAAACACCGTAAAAAGCCATCTTTTCCTGATTTAGGTCGATGTCTAATTCGGGTTGTCCAATATTTTTGATAACACCCAAATCACTGATTCCCCGCACCGATTTCATGATAGTGTACACTTCATTGGCTTTTTGTTCCATATAATTCAACGAATCACCAAAAATTTTCACACAGATAGATCCTTTCACACCCGAAACAGCTTCTTCAATATTGTCCGAAATAGGTTGGGAGAAATTCAGATCAACTCCGGGAATAACGGATAGTTTCTTCGTCATCTGGTCAATTAGTTGATCTTTCGTAATTTCCGGTTTCCAGTCTGATTCGGGATATAACTGGATGTTAAATTCGTTGTTATAAAATCCGGTAACATCAGTTCCATCATCCGGTCGGCCTGTTTGCGAAATGATATTTTTCACTTGCGGAAACTGCATCATGCTTGCCCGTACTTGCTTCGACACTTCTATCGATTTGTCTAACGAAGCTGAATAGGGTAACTGAACCCGAAGCCAGATAGCGCCTTCGTTCAATTCGGGTATAAATTCCGAACCGAGAAATTTAAAAGAGAAAAGCCCGATTGCAATAAGCACTGATGCCACTATCAAAGTAGATTTTTTATGCCGATAGGTATAATCAAAACCATTCATCAATCGTTCTGTGATAAAATGGACAATTGGATTGTGCTTTTCCCGTACATTTTTATTTAATAAAAGTCGGATTAATACAGGGACTAATGTAAGGGTGGTAATTAATGCACCCAACAAAGCAAAACCTAAGGTATAAGCTAAGGGCGAAAACATTTTACCTTCCACTTTCTGAAAAGCAAAAATGGGCAATAAACCGGTGATAATAATCAGTTTTGAGAAGAAAATAGCTTTTGCTAAACGTGTTCCATCTTTCTTGATTAAACCTTTTTTGGTCATCTTGTTGAAACGTTCCATGCCAACTTCTTTGGCCTTTTGGTCGAGTACCACGAAAAGTCCCTCGACCATGACCACCGCCCCATCGATTATGATCCCGAAATCGACTGCACCAAGCGAAAGCAGGTTGGCACTCATGCCCATCAGGTTCAGGCAAATAAAGGCAAACAATAAAGCCAACGGAATGACAATCGACACAATCAGTGTTGTACGCCAATTAAACATAAACAACGAAATCAGAAGCGTAACTAACAGTATTCCTTCAAACAAATTGTGCAAAACAGTGCTTGATGCGTAATTTATCAGGTTTTCGCGGTTATAAAAGGGAACGATCTTGGTGTCGTGTGGTAAAACCCGATTATTAATGTCTTCAATCTTTGCTTTAACAGCATTAATTACCTTTGTCGGATTTTCGCCCTTGCGCATTACCACGATGGCTTCAACCACATCATCCTCATTTTTAATGGTGCGCTTTCCGTTTTTATCAACCACTGCATCCGAACGGGAGACATATCCAAGTCGAGGCAAATTAGACATTTCTACATCAGCAACATCTTTTACTAATACCGGAATTCCATTAATATTCTGAACAACAACATTTTTTATCTCATTAATATTATTTAGCAACCCGATACCACGAACAACATAAGCCTGATTGTTTTTGTTGATAATATCACCGCCAATATTTACGTTGCTTTTATTTACTGCTGTGTACAGATCAAGCGGTGTAATGCCCAAGGTAGCTAATTTTTCAGGATTTGCCTGAATCTCATAAGTTTTAATCTTTCCTCCAAAACTTACCACATCTGCTACTCCAGGTACTGCACGTAATTGACGATCGATTACCCAATCCTGGATAGTTTTCAATTCTCTCTGATCGCGAAAACTGCTTTTAAGTGTATATCTAAAAATTTCACCGGTGGGACCTGTAGGCGGTTGAACGGAAGGCTGTACACCTTCGGGTAAATCTGCATTTGCCAATAAATTAGTTACTTGTGCTCGTGCATCTTTATCCACTACTCCATCATCAAACACTAATTTAATGGATGATAATCCGAAAATACTGGTGGAACGAAGACTTGTTTTGCTTTGCACTGGATTTAGTGCAATTTCAATTGGAATGGTTACAAACTTTTCTACTTCTTCGGCACTTCTGCCTGGCCATTGAGTAATCACACTTATTTCGGTGTTCGTTACATCGGGAAACGCTTCAATAGGCATATTTTTAAATGTTATTACTCCTGCTATCAGCAACAAGGCGGTTGCAAACAGAATGAAGTAATAATTCTGAAGTGAGAAGGCAATTATATTTTTTAAGAGTTTGTTCATAAAGTAATTTTTTTAAATCATTTAAATACAGTCGATTGTGAATAAAAGGCTTTGATTATAAAATCATATCCTAAAATTTTCCTTTCAGGAATAATAGACTAATTGTTTAACGCATCGTAAATCAGAAGCGTTTGTGATGCAATTACTTTATCTTTCAATTTTACATTGCCTGAAATGAACGACCGGTTATCCACCGTATTGATAACCTGAACAGGCACGATTTTAATATCGGCATTCGTATGATATACCAACACGTAATTCTGGCTGTGATCAAAGATAATAGCCGAAGAAGAAACACACATGGCTTGTTGGTTTGCAGCGTTTGTAACTTTTACGTTGGCAAACATTTCCGGTTTGAGCATATAGTCGGGATTGGGTAACACAACACGAACTTTCATTACTTTGTTGGTCGGATCAAGTACGTTCATCATTTTATCCACTTTGCCGATAAATACTTTATCGGGGTATGAAAGCGTGCTGACTTCAACCGGATCGTTCAAATGAACCTGACTGATATTCGATTCATAGACATTGGCAATAATCCAAACATTTTTCAAATCGGAAACTGTAAACAGATTGGAACTATTGTCGCTCCGAATGGACATGTTATTGGTAACTAATTTTTCAACTACGAAACCACTGATCGGAGAACGTACAACGGTTTCACCATTTGCATTTCCACCGTTAATATTCAACACACGCTTCACGCGGTTTAATTCCGATTTAGCTTGTTCAAATGCAGCTTGGGCTGTGAGTACATCTTTTTGTGAGGCCAGACCACTTTTAAACATATCTTGCGTAGCATCCAAGTTCTTTTTTGCCACGCGCAGGTTGGTTTCAGCATTCACTAAATCGTTGCTATACCCAGCCATTTCTGTACTTTTAATCACGGCAAGCACCTGTCCTTTATGTACATAATCGCCCAGCATGACCTGAATACCCTGAATCACTCCACTGACCATTGGATAAATTTTAGCCACCTCATCGTCGTTGAAAGCCACTTTGCCCGAAAGCGTTATGGTATTGGTTACCTGACAGTTTTGAATACTGTCAAAAACCAGCGTTTTAGCAAGTGAATCTGGTAAAACATATTTTGAATTATCGGATAAAGAAGCATTGTCAGCTTTGTGGCAAGACTGTGTAAAAATGATCAATGTGGCTGTAAATGCAATATTTCTAATCTGTATAAATTTTATTTTTCTCATCATCTGAATGTTTTAATTTTTTAAATAATCGATACCCGAATAATAGTTCAAATCGATAAAAGCACTGACACGATTGAAGTTGATGGCATTTATCTGCAGTGTGTTTTGTTTGTATGAATCGTAGAAATCAAGAAAATCGAGCAACGATATGTTTCGCAACTGATAGTTTTTGAGCACTTCGTCTAATAAATGTTTAAAATTTTTCTCGAATGACATATCTCTGCTTTTCAATAATTTATCGCTTTCGAAAGCTTTCTGCAACGCGTTGTAGATTTGTTCATTCACACCGTTCTGCGTGGCTTCATAAAGCAATTGGTTTAATTTAATCATTGTTTTAGCCGATTTAATATTTCCCTGATTACGGTTCAGAAACGGAAGATCAATCCCAACTCCAAGAGTGGTGAGATTATTAATATAACTGCCTTGTTGGTCATAACCCAACTGCAACGTCAGATCGGGTACAGCCATTGCCTTTTGCAGCTTATAATTCTGTGTACTTAAATCAGTATTTAACTTTGCAATTTTTAGATCGGGGCGAGTGGCATAAGCTGAATCAATGACAGCGGCAAGCGGATACTTATCAGGTTTCAATTCGCTTAACGCAACTGTATCCACTACGGGAATTACAAACACATTTGATGTCTGAATCAATAACCGCAACTCACTTTGCAAATCGTTGATCTGACTTCTCAAATCACTGTATTCGCTTTGCATACTGTACAATTGTGCTTTCACCCTGATGACTTCTTTTTCAGAGATATATCCTTTTCCGTTTTGACGGGCAAAAGCATCTACCACATTTTGAAGAGCTGTAATTTCAGTATCGTACACTTTTGCCGACAGCAACAGATAATAAATATTGAAATAATCACTTTCGAGGGTATGTTTCAGGGTGCGCAACAGATCATAAAACTGGTATTCTGATATGGACGCATTGGTCATTGCCATTTTCACCTGCTTATTGTGTTTGCCTGCCAATAAAATTAATTGAGACAAACCTCCTGAAATTTCACCATCTTTACCTATTGGAAAAAACTGTTTAGTTACTGTTTGATATACAGTTGTTCCAACAGTCAGCGTCGGGTTTGGGAATAACTTGGCCTGAGCAACCAACGCTTTCTGTGCATCAATATTATAACGTTGAGCCAGTAGCAACAGATTTTTGTGTAGAAAAATGTCTTCGACGCTATGTAATTTCAACGTTAAAGTGTCGGGTCGTAAGTTAATGTCGGTTTGAGAGTTAGCTTTAGTAGCCATGAATAGGCACACGGCTATGATCGAAAATTTTAAAAATCTTTGAATGATCATATCGATTTTGATTATGATTAGTTATTATATAATTCTTTAAAACCACTATTGAATATATAATTCAAATACAATTAGATACACACATGTAAATGCAAATATTAATTACTGCAACTAATGAAAATGACCATTCATAACGTTGATATAATAACTTTGCTAATTTCGTGTAACAGAAAAAAGTAGCTTTAAAATGTAAAAGTGGAAAAGCTAAATAATCAATTAAATCTGATTATTATTCAGGCAAGGTGAAATTGGGGAGGTTTAACAGGAACTTCTTTGAAATAAAGATTGATAAGTAGTTCGTTTTGTGGAATTACGTTTACGGCTAAATTTACATACTCTTGAAGTTCAGGGATCAGAATATCATTAGGCAACCATTTCAGGTCAATATGAAAAGCATCTTGTTGTTGTTTGGAAGAATTATAAGGATTGGCTTTGTCATGAATTGTATTTTTGGAATAGCCCAATACATTTTCGACAAGGTACTCAACCATCGAATCAACATAATCCTGATCGACATAAGCAGCCTTTGTGTTCAGGGCACTGTAGAAATCAATTGAATTGATACTCAGATTAATGGTCTGAATGACAAGTAGCATTAATAAGCCCTGAGTTGCAATATTTTTTATAATGCTTTTCATACTTGGCTGCAAAGATACAACGAAACAGAAAAAATAAATGATAAATCGAATAAAACGTCGTTCTACTTAAGATGTATTCTAAAAATTTACAGGATATCTGGTTCAATTTAACCATGCTTAACTGTAAAATTTATGAAGTACAAGTTAAAAGGAAATTTTACTCAATTTCAAATTCGAGTATATCGGTTGTATCTTCGGTAATCCGAAAGCGGTTATCTAAACGTTTACCAACGATCCAGATAATAACGCCACCAGAAACTAATAACCAGGTTTGTTCTTTTTCAAACATATTGAATTTATTATCAACAAAATAATCGCTTATTTTTTTTCGATGATTCATACCAAAAGGGTAAAAACTATCGCCCGTTTCCCATTTACGGAGTAGGAGCGGAAATTTAGTTTTGGAAGCATCAACCTGAATTTTATTGAGGCTTTTTGAAAGTACAAAATCGACTGTTTTTTTCGTTTTGCTGATTATCAAACGGAAAGGCTGTTCAAGTAACGTATTATTCTCGGTAATTAGGAATTTATCTTTTTGAAATGAACTAATCTCTTGAACAATAAGATATTTACGATCTTTTAGCAATCGATGGGTATCCGAATAAAACAATTTGCCCGGCGAGCCATTCAATTGTTCGATTAATTGTTCAACTACTGAATTTCCGAAACCAAAAGGATATAATAATTCAAATAAGATAGTTGGGATATGGATCTGTTTGTTTAATAATTCAATGTCAATTTTAATTGAATCGGATTCATAAACAACAATCTCATTTTCAATTTGTTTTAGGGCTTGTTGATAGACAGCTAAATTCCCTTCAAAATGGTGGAGGGAGTGATATAAAGTCTGTCGAACCGAAGGATTGATTTCTTCAAGCAAAGGCAACACCTGATGACGAAAACGATTTCGTTGGTAATCGAGGGAAGAATTACTTGAATCTTCAATAAAACTCAAATTGTTGTCAATAAGGTAAGATTCAATTTCTAAACGACTTACACAAAGCATTGGACGTACCACTTTGTTATTTCGAGGGCTGATACCGGTCAATCCTTTCAGACCAGTTCCACGTACAAGATTCATCAACATGGTTTCGATACTATCGTCGGCATGATGTGCAATGGCAATAGCTTGTGCATCAAGTTTTTCAAGCAAATTGTAAAACCAACTATAACGTAACTCTCGGGCAGCCATTTCAATTGAAATCTTATGTTTCTCGGCATATTCAGATGTCTCGAAATCAATGAAATAACCGTCAATATTTAATGCTCTTACTTGGTTACGAACAAATAGCTCATCCCTGTCAGATTCATTGCTTCTTAAATGAAAATTGCAGTGGGCAACAATACATTTATAGCCCAATGAAAGCAAAATATGTAACAGAGCAACAGAATCAGCTCCTCCACTCATTCCGACAATAACCGGTTTTTCGGATTCAAGTAACCGATATTTTAGGATATATGTTTGGACTTTTTCTTGCATCATCAATATGTTTTGGTGTATCTTTGTACAGAGATTTTGATATAATGTTATTTGCAAAGATAAAGTTTTTATTTGACATACTTTTCTAACGATGATGATGAAATTTTTAGATCTTGTTCAAACCCGTCAGAGCGATCGGGCTTATTTAGACAAACCTGTAGAAACAGATAAATTAGATCGGATTTTAGAAGCTGCGCGTTTAGCGCCTTCGGCTTGTAATGCACAACCCTGGAAGTTGATCGTGGTGACCGATCCTGAAAAACGGATGCAAATCGCTGATGCAACTGCAAGTAAACTATTGTCAATGAATCATTTTACCAAACAGGCTCCGATCCAGTTGGTTTTAGTAGAAGAAAATGCCAATTTCACTTCAAGTGTGGGTGGGTGGGCTACAAACAAACATTATCCGCATATTGATCTGGGTATAATAGCATCTCATGTAACGTTAGCTGCAACTGACGAAGGATTAGGAAGTTGTATTATTGGTTGGTGCGATGAAAAAAAAGTACAAAATGCACTAGAAATACCAAAGAATAAGCGCGTTATGTTGGTTATATTATTGGGTTATTCATCACAATCTAAACGCGAAAAGAAAAGAAAAACCATAGCTGAAATCGTTTCATACAATAAATATTGATCCTCCGTTAATTTTACATTCTTATCTCAAAACTTTTAGTTAATCGATGACATATTCCGAAACCATTCAATATCTTTACGATAGGTTGCCAGCCTTTCATCAAATCGGAGAATCCGCGTATAAACCCGGGCTTGAAAATACCATCAGGTTGATGGAAAAATTGAATAATCCTCATCATCAATTCCGAACCATTCACATTGCCGGTACTAACGGAAAAGGTTCTGTTTCTCATTTATTGGCTGCCGTTTTGCACAAATCCGGATACAAAGTCGGACTCTACACATCTCCACATTTAGTTGATTTCAGAGAGCGTATTCGTGTAAATGGAAAAATGATTGAACAACAATACGTTATTGATTTTGTGGATCAACATCAGAATCTTTTTGTAGATATAGAACCCTCTTTTTTTGAAGTAACTATGGCTATGGCTTTCGACTATTTTGCAAGCTGTCAGGTTGATGTAGCCGTAATTGAAGTCGGTTTAGGAGGGAGGTTGGACAGTACCAACATCATTAAACCCGATTTATCGGTTATCACGAATATCAGTTTTGATCATGTGAACTTTTTGGGTGACTCATTGGCTAAAATAGCTTTTGAAAAGGCAGGAATTATTAAAGCAGATACACCGGTTGTAATTGGGGAAGCTTTACCCGAAACGCGTGTGGTATTTATTAAAAAAGCCCTTCAGGAAAATGCTCCGATTCATTTTGCCGAAGAACATTATTTCACTTCGATAGTAAAATGCCTAAATGCCAAAATGCAGGTTAAAATTAATGATAATGAAGAGTTTATCGTTGGGCTTTATGGAAATTATCAATTAAAAAATATCGCTACTGTGCGCACTGCCATCGAGCAACTTAAGATAATCGGTTATCAAATTTCCGAAGATTCCATAGCGCATGGTTTTGAAGAAGTTATAACTTTAACGGGATTGCGTGGGAGATGGGAGCTTATGCAACAATCTCCAACCGTTGTATGCGATACCGGACATAATGAAGCCGGTATCAAACAGGTAGTTGAACAGCTTCAATTTGAAAATTTCAATAACTTGCGAATTGTAATCGGTATGGTAAGCGATAAAGATATCCGCGCTGTATTAAAATTATTACCACCTAAAGCAGTTTATTACTTCACCCAAGCTAATATTCCCCGCGCTTTGCCTGCACGAGATTTACAGGCAAAAGCAATGAAATTTGAATTGTATGGTAATAGTTATTTGTCTGTAAAACAGTCGATTGAAGCAGCATTAAATGACGCAGTTTTCGATGATTTTATATTGATAGGCGGTAGCAATTTTGTCGTGGGTGAAGCGTTGACTTGTTTTTAAAAGTCAAGCGATTTTAACTTTATATGAACAGCTTGTTTTTCCCTTTATAATATTGGTTAAACGGGATTTTAATAACTGACGACGTATAGGAGTAACCCTGTCAGTGAACAAATGCCCTTCCAAATGATCATATTCATGTTGAACCACACGGGCAATATAATCTTTATAAACTTCGGTATGTTCTTGAAAATCAGAATCAAAATATTTAATTTTTATTTGAACAGCTCTGATTACCGTTTCGTGAATGCCCGGAATACTCAGACAGCCTTCCTCACCTGCAATTACCTCCTCACTTCGTTCTAATATTTCAGGATTAATCATTACAATTTTAAATGTACCTAATTCCGGGTTATCTTCAGCCAATGGTGCTAAATCGATGACAAGCAAGCGTATTGCTAAACCGATCTGAGGTGCGGCTAATCCAACTCCATCTGCATGAATCATGGTTTCAAACATGTTGTTAATCAGAGTTTTCAACTCGGGATAATCAGCTCTTATTTGCTCGGTTTTTTTACGTAAAACCGCATTGCCATAAGTATAAATCGGTAAAATCATTTTTTTGAATCGAAAATTAATAAATTATGAATAATAAATCTTTGTCGTTAAGAAAAGTTTTCTTCAAATAAAAAGGGTAAAACATAAAACGCTTGAAATCCTTTGTAACAGAAAAATATCACTTATTGACATTCTGAGTCTTTTCTCTTATTTTTGCAGAATATTCTTTTCAAAGCAATTTGCTCTAACGTTTTCAGTTAATGTAAAAACTTTCGCTTATGCCTAACCAATTGACATTGAATGGCGAATTGTTTCAAGATAAGTCTGTAAAATAATTGTAGCAGAAATTTTATCAACCAATCCTTTATTTTGTCTGTCTTTTTTCTTCAAACCACCTTCCAGCATTGCTTTGTGAGCTAAAATAGACGTAAAACGTTCATCCACATATACCAGTTCAATATTGGGGAACTTTCGTCGCAAATTTTCTACAAAAGGACGAATAAACTGCATGGAATCAGAATCTTCACCGTTCATTTGTTTAGGTAATCCAACTACAAATTTTTCGATGGGTTCTTTTTCAATGTATCTTTTCAAATAATCAAGCACTTCGCTTACTGAAATGGTATCCAAACCATTAGCTGCAATTTGTAACGGATCTGTAACTGCAAGTCCAACCCGTTTTTGACCGTAATCGATGGCTAAAATCCGTCCCATGTTTTCATTTTGAACTGCAAAGGTACAAAAATCAGTTTGTTTTGGAAAATTGACTTTTTTAGTATTGACTTTTTTAATGTGCCAAAAATACATGATGATTTCACATCATGTTTTCATTGAATATTAATTTATGAATTTAAAGTTGATATAAATCATGTAAATGAAACAAACATTCCGTCAAAACAGGAGAATCATGAGAACATTATAATTTGTAAAATTAATGTGAAGTAAAGAAATGTTTATTTCAAAAGCAAAATCGTTCAGCCATCGGCAAACAGAATGATGTATTTTAAGACATTTCATCTATATAATATATTGTCAACAATCAAATATATACAGCGATTATGCAAATAGAATTTATCAAAATGGTCTAAATTGAATATTTAACGTATAAATATAAGAAATAAATTCGAAATTGAAATAAATTTTCAATGTAATTAACGTAATTAATTTGTTATTACGTATTTAATTCGCTAATTTTGAGCGAAATTTTTTTTATTTTTCAAATAGTTAATTTTTTTATTTTTTAAATCTTTAATTCATAGTATGAAACAAATGAAAAGAGCTGTATTCTTGCTATTTGCGGCAATATTTACATCAGCCAAAACGTTTGCCAGTGAGGCAGACATCGCAATTCCGGATTTGCATGCCGGAGAATTTCACATTTTCGGACAAATTGTATCATCGTGGGATTTTTTATTCTATGGTGCAATGATTATTTGCTTTACGCTGGGCATTAGTTTATGGTTGCGTTCCAAGGTTAAAAGGCAAAAAGCTCATGAATCAATGCTCAAAGTTTCCGAAACAATTTATCAAACCAGTAAAACATATTTATTGCAACAAGGCAAATTTTTGCTGATGCTTTTCGCATTTGTTGCAGTGATTATGTCGTATTATTTTTTAGCACTTCAGGGAAAATCGATTGAAACATTATTATTTGTTCTTTCTTTTTCCGTTGTTGGTATGGGTGGTTCATATGCAGTGGCTTGGTACGGTATCCGTATCAATACGTATGCAAACTCCCGAACAGCATTTGCTTCGCTTCGTGGTAAACCCTGGAATGTGGTTAATATTCCTTTGCGGGCAGGAATGAGCGTTGGTCTTTTCCTGATTTCGCTTGAATTAGTAATGATGGTCGTAATTTTGCTGTTTGTTCCCCGCGAAATTGTTGGGATTTCTTTTCTTGGATTTGCAATTGGTGAATCATTGGGTGCGAGTGTTTTACGTATTGCAGGTGGTATTTTCACCAAAATTGCAGACATTGGTTCAGACTTAATGAAAGTTGTTTTTAAGGTAAAAGAAGATGATCCCCGTAACCCGGGTGTAATTGCCGATTGTACCGGTGATAATGCAGGGGATAGTGTTGGTCCTACTGCTGATGGTTTCGAAACTTATGGTGTTACTGGTGTGGCTTTGATAACGTTTATTACATTAGCCGTTCCATTTGCATTTCCAGGCAAACCGGAATTGATTGGAGGTATTCAAGCTAAACTGATTGTATGGATATTTGGAATGCGCTTCCTGATGGATCTTATGTCGGGTATTTCTTACTTTGTAAATCAAGAAATTTCAAAATATAAATATAGAAAATTAAAGATGTTTGATTTTGAATCACCTTTAATGCGATTAATCTGGATTGCAGCTATCTTAAGTATTTCTACTTCTTTTTTTATGAGTCATTTACTTCTTGGGGATTTGGATTTAATAACGAATAATCCTGCAGATGCATCATTATGGTGGAAATTGGGCGGAATTATCAGTTGTGGTACATTGGCTGCTGTTTTGATTCCTGAGTTTACAAAACTTTTTACCAGTTCAAAATCGGCTCATGTTAAAGAAATCGTTACAGCTTCGCGTGAAGGCGGCCCTTCGTTGAATATTCTCTCAGGGATAGTTTCAGGAAATTTTGGAGCTTTTTGGACAGGAATTTTAATTGTAGGTTTGATGGCTGTAGCTTATTTTATCAGTCAACTGGGACTTACTTCAATTCTTGGACCTCAAGCATCTATTTTTGCCTTTGGATTGGTTGCTTTCGGATTTCTGTGTATGGGACCGGTAACCATTGCAGTTGATAGTTATGGACCTGTAACAGACAATGCCCAGTCTATCTTTGAATTATCTCAGATTGAACAAATACCCGGAATCGAAAAGGAAATTGAGAAAGATTTCGGTTTTACACCAAATTTTGAATTGGGAAAACATTATCTTGAAGCTAACGACGCAGCAGGAAATACTTTTAAAGCTACTGCCAAACCGGTCTTAATCGGAACGGCTGTTGTAGGAGCAACCACCATGATTTTCTCGATTATTTTACTTCTTGAAAGTAAAGGTATGTTGAGTGTTTCGTTAACTTCAGCACCAATTCTGTTAGGGTTAATATGTGGTGGAGCGGTCGTATTCTGGTTTAGTGGCGCTTCAATGCAAGCGGTTACAACGGGGGCTTATCGCGCTGTTGAATTCATTAAGAGCACATTTGATTTAAGTAAAAAGGAAGCAGATATTGATGATTCAAAAGAAGTTGTAAAAATTTGTACTCAATATGCCCAAACTGGAATGTGGAATATTTTTCTTGCATTGATTTCGTTTACGCTTGGTTTTGCATTCTTCGACAGTAACTTTTTCGTTGCATATCTGATTTCTATTGCTACTTTTGGATTATTTCAGGCTATATATATGGCAAATGCCGGAGGTGCATGGGATAATGCTAAAAAAGTAATTGAAGTGGATTTGAAAGAGAAAAACACGCCACTTCATGAGGCTGCTGTAATTGGTGATACTGTGGGCGATCCTTTTAAAGATACTTCCTCAGTTTCATTGAACCCGATTATTAAATTTTCAACTTTATTTGGATTATTAGCCACAGAAATCGCTTTGAAAATGAAAATTGATGCTTCTAAAGGAATCGGCAACGATTATACAGCTTATATTGGTGGTGTATTTCTAATTATTGCGTTGGTATTTGTTTGGCGGTCATTCTATAAAATGAGAATTCCTTTGCAGAAAAAAGCATAGATTGAATAGATCATTTAAATTTAAAATGCCCGATAATTCTAAATTAATTCGATTTATCGGGCATTTCTTTGTCCTTGAATCAATGGCTATTGAAAGAATTGCTTATCTTTGTGTACCCAATAAAAACGGAATCAAATTTTTTAAATAATTCATTTTAAACCCAATAACATCTTATGCATACCTGGTTCGAATGTAAAATCAAATACGAAAAAACGATTGAAGATGGCAAAATTGTTAAGTTAAACGAAGCTTATCTTGTTGATGCATTATCGTTTTCGGAAGCTGAAACGCGCATTAATAAAGAAATGGAACCTTTTATCAGCGGTGAGTTTTCGGTATCAAATATTCGTAGAGCACGCATTAATGAAATGTTTTTTAATGAAGATGGTGATAAATGGTATCGTTGCAAAGTGATGTTTATTTCTTTAGATGAAGAAAAAGGCATTGAAAAAAAAGTTGCAACCACCATGATGGTTCAGGCAACCGATATAAAACAGGCTTTGGCTGGATTGGATGAGGGAATGAAAGGAACTTTGGCTGATTATCAGATTGCTGCCATTACTGAAACCAATATTATGGATGTTTATAAATTTGAAGCGGATTAGAATTCAAAATTTTTAAATTTGAAGATGAAATCATTCAGATGATAATCAGGCTTGATATAACACTCGTTAATTTAAAACTATCGATTTAATATTAAAGAAATCATGTCAATTCAATCCAATTTAAAATTTATTCGTGAACACATTCCTTCAGAAGTTCAATTGGTTTGTGTGTCGAAATTTCATCCAATCGATGCCATTCTGGAGGCTTATGCTTGTAATGAACGAATGTTTGGCGAAAGCAAAGTTCAAGAGCTTTGTGCCAAATATGAAGCCTTACCTAAAGATATTGAATGGCATTTTATTGGTCACTTACAAACAAATAAAATCAAACATATCATTCCGTTTATTTCGTTAATTCATGGAGTCGATTCGTTGAATTTACTTTCCGAAATTGATAATCAGGCAGCTAAGATAGGCTGTAAGGTTAATTGTTTAATACAGGTTCATATTGCTAAAGAAGAAACAAAGTTTGGCTTTTCGCCGGATGAATTGTTGAACTTGTTTCACTCAGGAGCGTTGAAAAAATTTCAAAACGTGCAGTTGTGCGGTTTTATGGGCATGGCTACATTTACGAATGATGAAGCACAAATACATTTGGAATTCAGCGTTTTGAAAAGCTTATTTGATGATGTTAAAGCAACTTTTTTTGCGAATGATTATAATTTTTCGAAATTGTCAATGGGAATGTCGGAAGATTACGAAATTGCCATTGAAGAAGGAAGTACAATGATTAGGGTAGGAACGTTAATCTTTGGAGATCGCGGATATTGATCCTGTTTTATAAATTTATTTCCGTTACATGCAGATCGGGCATTTTAACAGCTTCGTGTGTTGCCCAGATTACCAATGGTTTATGAATCTGAATCCATTGAATTAAGAAATGAAGTATCCTGTTTTTTAATGCAACATCAAGTCCCGAAAAAGGTTCATCAAGCATTAATATATCTGCATTGGCAGCTAAAGCTCTTGCAATACTTACCCGTTGTAGTTGACCTCCACTTAATTGATCAGGATACTGATTTGCCTGTGCTGTTAATTCCATTTTATCGATTAAATAACCCATAATATTCGGATTTTTCAAAACCATACGCTTACTCATTCCATATTGAATGTTTTCGGTAACTGTGAGCCATGGTAATAAACGTAAATCCTGAAAAACATAACTCATTGAATGGATATGATGCCATTTTATCATTCCATTATCGGCTTTTTCTACTCCGGAAATCAGGCGAAGTAGCGTAGTTTTTCCTTTTCCCGAAGGTGCATTTAAAATATAAATTTCATTGGAATTCAAATGAAAACTAAATTTTTCAAGAATGGGTTTTTCATTAAATCTTTTATATAATTCAACAATCTCAATTTCCTTTAATTTATCAATCTCAATCTCAATCATATTTGGATTTAAAGGACTTTGAAAACTTAAATTTTTATTCCATCGGGTTTTCCTGAAAAATTTTATCAAACCATCAAAAAGGGAACTGATCAGAATAGCGATAACTGTCCAAGCCATCAATTCCGATGTATTCATAAACGATTGTGCTTGTTTCATTGCCGATCCAATGCCATGAAGTGGTTGCGCAAGTACTTCGCCGATGATTATGGCTCGCCAACCAAAGCCTAATGCAGTATTCATTCCATCTAAGATTGATTTTTTAGATGCCGGTAAATAGATGCTTATCAATCGTTTGAATGATGATTTGCCGAATATTTTTGCCATTTCAATCCAACGTATATCGGTTTGCTCCAACCCTGTTAGAATGCTTTGCGTTAAAATAGGAAACATGGTGAGCAACGCAATAAAAATGGGGAGTTGAGAAGGGGTAAACCAGAAAATAGCGATTAAAACAAACGAAATAACTGGAACTGAACGGGTGATGACTATAATTGGATGAAAAAAATGTCGCCAAAAAAGATGGAAATTTGAAATTACTGCAACAAAAAAAGCCAGAACAAAGGCAATAAAAAATCCTAAAAACCCACGTAATACAGTACTCATTACTGTAACTAAAAAGAATTTTGAGCATAAAAGTAAAAATACCTGTACCAGCAATTCCGAAAATGAAGGAAAAATATTTGGAAACCCAATGACTATGAGATCGGAA
>JAJYBB010000032.1 GCA_021779195.1 Bacteroidota bacterium
CTTCCCATTCCGAACAGAGAAGTTAAGCCCAATCACGTCGATGGTACTGCGTAACAGTGGGAGAGTAGATAGCCGCCGTTTTTTAAAGCCCTCTGATAATTTAGTTATCAGAGGGCTTTTTTTCTTGGGATTGATTAATGACGGTATTTTGTAAAAGTCAGTACGATTTTTTATACTTTTTCGTTGAATTTATTTCAATAGGTTTTTTTACTGGTCGAATCATTTTCTTTATCTAACCATCAAAAGTATTAGGGAGATAGTCATGCAAACGGGTATAATGTGCTCGTATCAAACCACTTTTGCGCCAATCTTCTACTATTTTGTTATTCTCTGTACTGTACTTCATTTTTGATCTCGTAACAATGTTTATTTTTTTCACAAAGATATTAGTCTAATTCATTCGCATAAGATGGGGGTAACAGAAGGGATTCAAAACAAATGCATCATTCTCGTAATTTGATGATTCTTTATGTAGAAACAAAAAAAGGATGCCCTAAATTTTGGACATCCTTTTGGAATTATATAGTGTCTGTCGGATTTCGCCGGCAGGAAGATAGTTCGGGATGAATTACATCATTCCATCCATTCCACCACCCATTGGCATTTGAGGTACTGGATTCTTTTCTTTCTTCTCTGTGATCACACATTCAGTAGTAAGGAACATGCCTGCAATCGAAGCCGCATTTTCAAGTGCTACACGACAAACTTTAGCTGGATCAACGACACCTGCAACAAAGAAGTTTTCGTATGTATCAGTTTGTGCATTGTATCCATAATCTTCTTTACCTTCGAGTACTTTTTGAACAACGACAGCACCTTCTTTACCAGAATTGAAAACAATTTGACGAAGGGGTTCTTCGATGGCACGTTTTACAATATCCATTCCAATTGCTTCATCATCGTTCACTGCTTTCAAACTTTTTAACGATTCGATGGCACGTATATAGGCAACACCTCCGCCGGGAACGATTCCTTCTTCGATGGCTGCGCGGGTTGCACTTAGTGCATCGTCTACGCGATCTTTCTTTTCTTTCATTTCAACTTCGGAACCAGCTCCAACATAAAGTACGGCTACTCCGCCTGAAAGTTTAGCTAAACGTTCTTGCAATTTTTCTCGATCATAGTCAGAAGTCGTTGAAGCTATCTGAGCTTTAATTTGAGCAATGCGTGTATGAATATTTTCTTTTGAACCTGCACCGTTTACAACAACAGTATTGTCTTTGTTAACCGTAATTTTTTCGGCTGTTCCAAGCATTTCTAATGTAGCCTGTTCAAGCAAGATGCCTTTTTCCTCAGAAATAACAACACCTCCGGTTAGAATGGCAATGTCTTCAAGCATTTCTTTGCGGCGATCGCCAAAGCCGGGAGCTTTCACTGCACAAATTTTTAATTGAGCACGTAAACGATTTACGACTAAAGTAGTAAGCGCTTCACTGTCCACATCTTCGGCTATAATTAAAAGGGGACGACCAGATTGAACTGCGGGTTCGAGTACGGGAAGTAATTCTTTGAGATTTGAAATTTTTTTGTCGTAGATTAGGATATAGGGTTTTTCCATTTCTACTTCCATTTTTTCGGTATTGGTTACAAAATATGCTGAAATATAACCACGGTCGAATTGCATACCTTCAACAATCTCGATCGTTGTATCGGTGCCTTTGGCTTCTTCAATGGTAATGACACCATCTTTCGATACTTTACGCATAGCATCAGCAATCAGTTTGCCGATTTCTGCATCATTATTTGCCGATACAGTTGCAACTTGTTGAATTTTATCGTAGTCGTCGCCGACGGTTTTGGCTTGCAATGCGATGTTTTTAACTACCTGAGCTACTGCTTTGTCTATTCCGCGTTTTAAATCCATAGGATTTGCTCCAGCAGTAACATTTTTAAGTCCGACTGTTACAATAGATTGTGCCAAAACGGTGGCAGTGGTTGTTCCATCGCCGGCATCTTCACCGGTTTTCGAAGCAACTTCTTTAACAAGTTGAGCTCCCAAGTTTTGAAATGGATCTTCCAGTTCAATTTCCTTTGCAACGGATACGCCATCTTTGGTGATGTGTGGAGCACCGAATTTCTTCTCGATAATTACATTCCGACCTTTTGGTCCAAGTGTTACTTTTACTGCATTTGCCAGTTCATCAACTCCTTTTTTTAGTTGTTCGCGGGCATCAATGTTGAATAAAATTTCTTTTGCCATAATTTTTTAATATTTACGATTTATACTTTTACGATTTAGCTTATCAAGAACACATTTTTGAATCTTGATTTTTGATTCTGAAATCTAATTAAATTATTGCCAGAATATCTGATTGTTTCATGATCAAATATTTTTCGCCATCCCAATCTAATTCAGTTCCTGCATACTTTCCATATAATACTTTATTGCCAACGGCTACTACTATTTCTTCATCTTTGGTTCCGTTTCCAACGGCAATAACTTCACCTTTTAATGGTTTTTCTTTGGCTGAATCAGGAATAATGATTCCACTTACTGTTCTTTCTTCTGCCGGTGCAGGTTTTACCAACACACGATCCGCTAATGGTTTAATGTTCATAATTTTAATTGCTATTTAAAAGTTAATAATTATTGGGGTTTTTCAGGTTTGATACCCTGTTGATATATTTTTACGAAAAAAATTGATTGAGAAATCAGTTGTTGTGTCTGCACAATTTGTGCCAAATGGGAGAAAGGATGCTTTTTGACAGAAAATGACCAACCTGGAAGATAAATGAAAATACTTTGCTGACAACTTGTCATTTCCCGCTCGTAATCGTGCAAATGAATAATAATTTATACAAGTCGTACAGAAGGAGGGACGGATTAGGCGAGCACAACTTTCTCTGAAGTTTGTTTTCGGATAACCTGAAAATAACTGATATAAGTTTAATAATCTTCCATTTTCTGAGGATTGTATACGCGCGAAGCAAGGATGATTCGTTTGTCAAAAATGGGTATCGACCCATTTGATAAAGCAATAACAGATTTCGAGTTGCTTCTTTGGTTTTTTCAATAAAGGTTTGATTATCATCTAATCCTTTATGAATTAGTGGGTTTTCAATTTGAATAAGATGATAATCCAATTGATGCAATTGATGACCGAAAAGCATATCTTCATGGCCATACCCACGAATGGTTTCATCGAAACGAACTTGGTTGAATATTGATTTGGAAATAAGAAAATTGAATGTTGCAAAATTATTTTTATCACGCTTATCAGCTGTTCGTGCTTCGCGCAAACGTCCATATTGCAACCTTAAACTGAAATCAGGATTATTTTCATCGGGATCGTAAGCAGTTCCGCCTATCACAATTGTTTCTTCTTTGCAAAATGCAAGGTATTTTTCGACGTAATGTTCTGAACAGACGGTTGCATCGCAGTCGATAAAGAGTAAATGGTTGTATCGGGCTTCATCGGCAAGTTTGTTTCTGATTGCCGAACGACCGATGTTTTGAGGTAATAAAATATACTTGCAAAAGGGTAAATCGGTGATTGTATTATTTGATTGGATAAATTTTTCAGATCCATCTTCGATGACGATAATTTCAAAATCGACATATTGTTCGGTAGCCTGACGATGCAATGCTGCGACAAGTTGGGTAATATCTTGATTATATGTAGGAATGAGTATGGAAATCATGGAATGAATTTTGAAAATATTCGCAGTCTTAAATTTTGAAACATACTTGAATAAGATTAATTATAACCCTCGAAGTGTTAATTTGATGATTGGGGACAATTTCAATCGGGAAGCTGAAATACATTGCTTTTAGTCTTTGTCGATCATGTTTTTCAATACTGCCTGTTCATTTTCCCAGCAAAGATCTACTTTGGCTTTTAGGGTGTTTTGTTTCACAATGGCATATCGCTTTTTATCTGAAAATATTTTGTTGATCACGTTTGCAATATGCACTGGATCGTGATTTTCAATATAATAACCAATATCGTAACGATCAATTATTTGTTTTAATTCGATTAGCCCCGAAGATAGAACCGGAATGCCTGAATGAATGTAATCAAACAATTTGTTGGGGAGCGAAAAATGATAATTCAGGTTGGTGTCTTTGTCGATGGCTAATCCCAATTCACTGTTCATAGTGTATTGACGTAAATCGGTAAAAGTCATTTTGGGTTTGATAATCACTTTATCAGTCAAATGCAGGGTGTTAGTCATTTGCTTTAATTTGGGAATCACATCACCACTGCCGATAATTAGCAATACGGCATTTTCGATGTATTGCATCGCTTCAACGGCTTCTTCAGCGCCACGTTGAATGTTAATGCCTGTTCCCTGTAAAATGATAATATTTTTATCAACCGGTAATTCTAATTCAACCCGCGACATAAGCCTTTGCGGGGTGTAACTAGGTGGAATATTCCGGCTTACGTTTACTTCTTTATGATATTTCTGTGTATAAAGATTTGCAATCGAATTATTTACTGTAATAATTTTGGTGAGCTTCGGAAAGATGGAGGCTTCAATTTTACGCCAGATCGATTGAACTATCGGCCGATCTACCAATTCTGGCGTTTCAGTATAATATTCGTGAGTATCGTAAATGAGTCGTTTCCTTCTCCATTTGGCAGCAACATAAGCTGCCGGCAATGTGTCCAAATCATTAGCAAAAACTAAATCCACCGGATTAGTCATTAAATAAATAAACAACCGGATGTTGTATTCAGCATAAAATTGAGGTCCGCGATGAAACCATAATTTCTTGCGAAGCGTGAAATATGAGCGTTCAAGGGTTAAACTTTGAGGCAATAACCGTCCGTATTCAATTACGAAATAGCCGCATTCCTGTAAAGCAAGGCAAGTTTTGTGTACCCGTTGATCGGTAGTCAAATCGTTGGTAACACATACTATGGCTATTTTCGACATACTTATTTGGATTGAAGAAACTTAATGATGTCTTTGTATAATTTCCGCTGGTATGAATTGGGTGTCTTTTCCACAGATGTATTGTGCCAAAGCAAAACCAGTTCGCCGTTGTTGTTTTCGACACAACCAATTAATTGTTCGCAATATTGGTATGCATCGTGGGCATTCATGTACATATATCGTTTGTCGTTCAATGAACCATCCATGATAGTCAATGAATGCAACATTAAGGCTGAGAGGGTTCTGTTCGCAGGGTTAATCCATTTTACCGGTCGGCAGGTGCCTAATCTAAAGCCCGCCATATCGGCATAACCCATGGAGAAATCATCGCTAATTCCTGCTTCGATAAGGTAGCGCATATCTTCCGGTTCGCGGTTTCGCAGGTAATGATTCCGGTTATAAGTAGCATATCGTTTGGTGTGATGATCTAACCGTTTTTTTTCTTCGATCGCTAATTTTGGATTAAAACCTGCTTCGTAACTGGTGTGCAATCCGATGATAATTCCTTTGCGTTTGGAATAGCGTATCAGATTTTTATAATCGGGATGTACTAAATTTGAAAAAGGTTTGTCCTCCTTTCGTTTTCCACCGCCGGCTCTGATAAATAGGATGGTTTCGCATCGTTTGACACCAATTTTTTTTACTAAATCGGTATCTAATTTATATAGAAAGGGGAACGTGTACCAAGGGTCATAGCGTAATCCTCCGAAAAAACTTCGCAAGGCTTTTTGTCCTTCTTTGGGACGTTTAATTCCACGTAAAAATCCGCCGATTAAGCTACGTACATTTCTGAAATGTGCGATTTGATCTAAGTCATGAGTGAGATATATTTTTTTTATTTCAAGGGGTGGTTCGGGAGCATCCAATCCTAAATCCCTGATTTGCCTTCGAAGTATTCGGCCGTACTCGTCAATCAATGGACGATCGATAAATCCGGCACGGTAAGGCAACGATTCTTTTCCCGGGAAGCGCCCGTGTGTATCCCTGACTTCTTTTCGAATCCATTCTTCGTAACGTGAAATAAGAAAATAGGTGCCGGCTACTATATCGGCATGAATTATTAATGTTTCGCCTACTTTTTCGGTGGCAGGATCTCCAAAAAGAATCGGATTTTCTTCCCAGATCAATAAAGGCAATTGAGGTAAGCTTGAGGGCGATCCGTATGAATCTTCATCAAAGAAACCTGAATGCAAGATTACGAGTTTATAGTGTTCGAATTCTTCAGGCTTGTTCGTATATCCAATTTGTGAGCAAGTTTCAGCCGGAACTGAATCGCCCAACAAAAAATGAATAATATAATTAAAAATGTCCTCCATTTACAAATTTACTGCTTGTAAAAGCTTGTTTCAAAATATATTACAATACTAAACCCGTACGGGTAGATTTATTTGAAAAATCAGATATTGGATCGATAATAATGTCTTTGCAACATTAAATTATATTATTTTTTTCAAAACCAACTCTTTTCAGTGATAAACTAAAATCTTTCAATTAAATTTGAATGCCAAAGGTACTGAAATTATTTAAAATCTGTATTTTTGCAGCTGAAAATTCTTTTAATGAGTTGATGCAACTGACTATGTTAATTTCAAACGTTCATTTGTTCATTCACTCTGCAAGGTTTTCAATTTTTTTCATCAAGTGGAACATTCCGAAAGTGGAACATTCCGACTTGCTGGGAACAAAAAGTAAATTGGGGTTTTGGGCGAATTAAAATACCTAACTGGTTTTTTGAAATCAGTTATAGGAGTTATTCAGATTAGAAAATGGAGAGTTTTGTTTAATATTAACGAATTAAAGTACATACTTAGGACGGAATAGATTTTTCATCCATCAGTGATTCATTTCAATTTCAATCCCGATAACTTTCTATACCTAATGAATCATTTATAAAATAACTTTATAATAGAATAATGTAGGAATCAATCGATGGTCTGCCTTTCATTTAAATTTTGAAATACACATTCAATGAATTTTACTGCAATCGATTTTGAAACAGCCCATGCTAATTTTCCTTGTGAAATTGGGCTATCACGTGTTGAAAATGGGCAAATCGTTTCTTCAAACTCCTGGTTGATAAAGCCTGCCTGTTTCCCTTATATGAATCCATGGAATGAGCGTGTGCATGGAATTTCATCGTCCAAATTAGTGAGTGCTAATTCGTTTGATGATTTATGGACAGAACTGAAACCTTTGATAGAAGACCAGATTATCGTTGCACACAACGCCTCATTTGACACGCGTATTTTACGTGCTTCACTTACGTATTATGAATTGGCTTTTCCAAGACTGGATTATTTTTGTAGTGTAAATCTATCAAAAAAAGTCTGGACGCATCTTGATCATCATACATTAGATTCAGTATGCAATTATCATGGCATTCGGTTTAATCATCATCGAGCCGGCGACGATGCCGAAGCTTGTGCCCGCATTTGTTTGCTCGCATTTGGCGAAGTTGGTGCATTAACAGTAGATGAAGGGCTGTCAAAATTAGGTATCAAATTGAAACCATTTTAAAATACAACGATTTACAACTTAGCTGAAATAAACCATTACGCTCTGTATTATATAATCATGATAAAATGGGACTGGTTGCACTTTTTGAGAATTTGAAGATGCAGATTAGAACTGATTTGAATAAAACATATTATGTAAAAACCAAGCTAACATTACACCTTTTATATATGAATAAGCGACTCCTTCTTGCTTTAATGCCTATTTTCCTTTTACAAACCTTAAAATCACAGGATGTAACCATTCAAGTGAATGCCGCAGAAGGGAAACTTCCCGTTTCACCCTATATTTACGGCAGGAATAATAACTTTTCGGATGTGCTCGGTACTCCTACAACGCTATCGGCGATCAACCTTTATAAAGAAGCCGGACTCAGGTTTGCCCGCGAAAATGGAGGAAATAATGCTACCAAGTATAACTGGCGAAAAAAAATTTCAAGCCATCCCGATTGGTACAATAATGTGTACAGTCACGATTGGGATTATGCTTCACAAACCATTCAGACAACTATACCGACTATGCAAACCTTATGGGCTTTTCAACTGATTGGTAAGGTGGCATCAAATACAAACAATAATTTTAATGACTGGACTTTTAACCGCTCACAATGGTGGAGTGGAACTTCCCAAAATCTTGCCGGTGGTGGACAGGTAAATCTTGCAGGTGGAAACAAAGCATTGGTTGAAGGGAATCCTGATCTGTACCTGATGAATTGGCCTGCCGATTCGACTGTTGCCATACTCGACCATTGGTTTGGGGTGGGTGGATTGGGGCTTAACAAAAATAATTTTATGTACTGGAGTATGGATAATGAACCTGAAATATGGAGTGGTACGCACGATGATGTTATGCCTACTCAGTTATCTGCTGATGCTTTTATCGACAAATATATTGAAGTTGCAAAAAAAGCCCGTCTGAAATTTCCTGAAATCAAACTAACAGGACCGGTAGCTGCCAATGAATGGCAATGGTTTAAATGGAGCAACGAATCACTTTATATAAACGGAAAGTATTATTGCTGGCTCGAATACTTTATTAAGCGCATTGCCGACGAACAAAAAGCAACAGGCATAAGACTGCTCGATGTGCTTGATATCCACTGGTATCCTGCTGTATCGGCTGATGCGGAAGTTCTTCAATTGTATCGAACTTTTTATGATAAGAACTATGTGTATCCTAATGCTAATGGCGTGAAAACAATTAATGGAGGTTGGGAAAATATGCAAACCAACGAGTATATTTTTCGGCGTGTCAATGATTGGTTGTTTCAATATTTCGGTGCAAATAACGGCATTACAGTAGGGTTGACTGAATGTGCGTTTAATGCATCTAATCCAAACATCACTGCTGTACTTTATGCTTCAATACTCGGAACATTTGCTGATAACGGTACCGAATTATTTTCGCCATGGACATGGAAACCCGGTATGTGGGAAACGCTGCATTTATTTAGCCGTTATGCAAAGAATATACGCGTAAATACTACTTCAAGTCTCGATACTGTTGTTTCGGGTTATTCCTCTATCAACAGTAATACCGATTCGTTGACTATTATTTTAGTAAACCGCGATCGAGGGTCAATGCATTCTGTCAGGATCAATCTTTCTAATTTCGCGGTTGCTGATGGAAGTTACAATTCTTTGCAATTATCGTCGTTACCCTCTACCGAAACTTTTATATCGCATACCATCAATGCGTTGAAAAATAATACAGTCGACGTAACTGGCAATTCATTTACCATTACTTTGCCTTCGCTATCAACTACAGCTGTGATTCTAAAGGCTGTACATACGGATATAAATCAATTTCATACGGATGACGACCATGGAAAAACCCTTAAACTTTACCCCAATCCAGCCAATGAAAGTGTAAATATAGCTTTTGATACGGACAGACCAATTATTTCGAATGTACAGGTTTTCGACTGTTCGGGTAAACAGATTAATACTTATTTTGCTGAATTTTCGGAAAATATGCCTGTGAAGATGAATACAAGCAATTATGAGGATGGATTGTATTTTATTCAAGTTACCAATCGCAATTTCACTAAAGTCTGTAAGTTGGTGTTGGAACGATAAATCCCCGTTTTTCCTTCCTTTTTCAGCTGCAAGGGATCAATGAGCAAGATGTCTGATAACTATTCGGATGATCGGGTTATGTTTTTCATCAACAAGGGGCATTTTTCAACTACAAACTCATACGATTTTTTTTTGCAATCCGACTACTCAATTTTAGTGAAAGTTTTTTGTTGACATGATGTATGCTTGCACCACTTTTTTGTAAATAATTTTTTTTGCAGTAATAATTTTGAAAAGTGAGTTCTGAATCGATGAAATTATTTTTTGCTGTTTAGTTCTTGCAGCATTTGTTCAGCTTCTTTTCCTTCCCAACCAAATTTACTCGCCAAATCAAGTGCTTTTTTTGCCATTAGTACTGCATTAGGAATATCATTTAATTTTTGGTATAATTTTGAGCCATTTAGATAAGTGTTGTATGCTTTATCTAATGTTATTGAACGTTTAGCCCAACCAATTGCCTGCATTAAGGCTTCGGGGGCAGTTATGTGAAGTGCAAAATTGCCTGCCATGTCATTTAACTCTGTGGCATTATTCCATGCGTAAGTCATTGCCGATTGCATGCAGACGGTACGATACATTTTCCAGTTTTGAGTCAGTTCCGATATTTTTAAATCATAGTTAAAGATCAATGAATCCGTGCTGAACGTATGGATTTGTGCAGCAAGTGCTCGTTGTGTGGGATAATGTATGGTGTCAAGCGCTTCAACTAAAGGTTCTAAAAGCGATTTAACTTCATAATCGAACTTACGTTTAACTCTTTGAGCTGAAGCAATGGCGGCATATTCCTTTTGATGTGCTATTACGAACCTGAAAACGCGCGAATTTATATCCGATACCCCATTGGTGAAAATTTGCCAGTTAATTTCCGAAAGTAATTGCCGGTCGGTTTGAGTGACAAAATATCGATTGATAACTGAGCTAACATTCAGTCCGCCTTTTTTTAGCGCCCGCACATATTCATAACAATTTTCAGAATTGCTGGTGTCTTTTTCAAACTGTTGTTTCAGATAAGGCAACTGATATTTCAGTATAAGAGCACTTTTACCTTCATCTATAAACGCATAGGGGCTTTGTTCGCCTTGTATGCGATAAATCATTTCGCCTTGTGGGTTATAAAATACAAAAGTAGGATATGCATTGATTTCCATGCTCTTTTTCATCGCTATGCCATCCCCTTTTTCCATATCCTGTGAAACACAAATATATGTATTATTGAAGTATTCATACACTGGACGATTCGTGAAAACCGTTTCTTTCATGTGTTGGCAATGTGGACACCAGCTTGCATAACACCATAGCATGACAGGCTTGTTTTCGGTTTTAGCTTGTTCCAATGTTGCCGTTAATCCATTTTCGGAAAATATAATTTTCGACTGGGCAATTGAACCTTGTCCGGCAATGAGCAGAAAAAAAAATGCGATGGAAAATACTGATTTTAACATGAAGTAGTTTGTGAATGTATTGAAATAACAAAATAGATGAATAGTTTGTTTTTCAATTCATTTTGTTGGTATCGCTTATTATCATACATGCATCATCCCGTTCGATTTTTTGTTAAGTTTTTTAGAATGGAGCAATATTTCAGGGGTATGCCACATTAGTTGTTTTCAAAATTGCATCTATGAAGAATTCAGGGCTAAGCCCATAAGAATTTCAATTTTACATTTCAATCACTTAATAAATTTAAATGTTATGCATTATAAAAATTTGCCGGCTGTGTATATTTATATAAGATGAGGATATATAGAATATATATAAATTACATACATTCATTTATTTATACACGAATAACTACTTGCGAAGGTTGAATTTATTTTGAACGCAAAGAACGGTACGACACAAAATCGCAAAATTTGAAATACAATATACATTATTCGTTGCGTTTAGTAACTTTGCATCTTTGCGTTCAAAAACTGACTTTTCGAAGACAACTTTGATAAAGATTCTTTATTATATTCTACCAAAAGGTATATAGCCAATCTCAGATGCAATTTAACTATTTACTTCAGTCAATTTTATATAAACTAATTTATTGCACGTACTAATTGTCTCAAATATTTACTTTCGAGTTCAATAATTTTATACAAACCGACTCATTAATCGTACAAAATCTTTTGGAAAAATACACACAAGAGACATAGCCGGCTTTTTTGATTTGCGCCATCAATGGGTATGGGCAAATATAAAAGCCTTTAAACCATTTTGTAGACCATGGCATTGATGTTCATGCCTGCACCCACAGACGCAAAAATCAAAATGTTGCCACTGAAAATTTTATGACCTTCAATCTGATCATTTAAAATCAGATCAAACAAGGTTGGTAAAGTAGCAACCGATGTATTTCCCAAATAATGAATGGTCATTGGCATGACATCTTCGGGGGCGTTATCAATATTATAAAGCGAATAAAAACGTTTTAAAATCGCATCGTCCATTTTGCCATTTGCTTGATGAATCAACACTTTCTTAACATCTGTAACCGGAATATTGGTTTTATCAAGACAAGCTTTAATGGCATTCGGAACATTTTCGAGTGCGTATTGATATAATCTTCGTCCATTCATTTTCAAGAATAGATCATTTTTCTTTTCGAAAGTTGGATTGTAGGATTTTCCCATGTGTAATAATCCTGCATGTGAAAAGGTATCGGAACGTGTTTTGTGGGCAATTATACCAATGGGCGTTGTGCTTTCTTTGGCTTCGATGATAACAGCTCCAGCACCATCGGCATACAGCATGCAATCTCTGTCGTGAGGATCGCTTATACGTGATAGTACATCAGCTCCGATCACCAAAATCTTTTTTGCATCACCCGATTTAATATAATAATCGGCTTGAATCACTCCTTGAAGCCAACCCGGACAGCCAAAAGTCAAATCGTAGGCAATGGTTTCAGGGTTTATAATCCCAAGTCGATGTTTAACTTTCGAAGCCATTGCAGGCACATGATCAGGTGTGCGGTTATCGGATTGCGTATCTCCAAAATTATTTGCAACAATAATATAGTCTAATGTCTCTTTATCAATGCCGGCTGATTGAATTGCATTTTCGGCTGCAAAAAAAGCCATGTCGGAGGTAGTAAGATCATCCGTAATGTAACGACGTTCATCAATGGTTGTAATTTCTAAAAACTTAGTTGTAATTTCCTGATTAGATTTATTGATTTTTTCTCCGTTCGATTCAAAAAATTCGTGCTGGTGGAAATCTTCATTTTTTACATGTTTCAAAGGAATATAACTTCCTGTTCCTGTAATTATACTGTAAATGCTTGTACTCATGTTTAATTATTAATTGTCTAACAATTTTAAAGCTCACGCTTCTGATTCATCTATTAAATCGAACTGCAAAGTTAAATATTAAATTGAAATAGTGGGGCATATACATCAATATAATAACATTATTTATTCAATATCTCATGGTCATTTGCGATTGTTGTTTCGTTTTTGTACATGTATTTGCTTGTCAATCAATATTATTTAAAAATGAGGTTCGCATAAGTTAAGATTTTTGAAGTCGATTCATATCGGTTGATTTGTATTTGCAGTTGTCGTTTTTCAATGCGAAAACCATTGAGCAAGCAACCGCTTTTAACGCTAAAGTTATTTTCGTCAGGTACGATCCGGTTAGCTGTGAACACCTTTTGAATTTACGGAAAATACGATCGAACGATATGTCTTTTTAAAAATAATACGGTGAAAATTTCATTTTTTGCTGAAACATTTTTTGTGAGGTTGTGGTACGAATAATGGGTTACATTTTAGTGTTATTTTCAAAATTCATCCATAATGTTTAAAAGCATTTTCGGTTGATTATTTAAGTTTGTGTTGTATTTCATGCATTTATGTTTATATTGACAATACCTGATGTTTATTTTTAGTCTACATTTTTGAATGGATTTTACACCAATAATTGGATTGGTAGCTCTACATTTGCAACAGAAAAATAGATGTATTCAATCTAATTATAAATAGAAATGACCTATGTTTTTTAATACAGTTTTGGTACTATGATTTTAAGAAAACGCGTTCTCGAATTTTTCCTTCTTTTAAGTGTGTACGGTTTTTCGCAGGTTGTGAATATTAATGACAGTGTTGTAACGGCATATTCATATATTTCAAGTCAGATCATACTGTCCGGAAAATCGGAGTTACATATTACTTCATCTTCAAATCCGCTTGCCAATAGTACAGTCAGTTTAAACGGTGATAATGCATGGTTGTTTTTTGATAATATTCGTCCACAAACTGTTATTAATTCCTATTTGCCTTCTATATTGGTAAACGGAAATGCATCTGTACTTAAAACCAATTTAAGGGTTTCAATTTATAAAAATGGAACGGTTGTCATTCCCGAGTCATCGACCTACCAACCATTAAAAGTTTATACCGGACAAAACTTCCAGGGTGATTCAGCATCGTATTCGATGTTCACATTTTACAATTCACTTGGGAAAATGGATAATCATATTCGTTCGTTTAAATTAAAACGCGGTTACATGGTAACTTTTGCAACCGTTGGTGATGGAACTGGATACAGTCGGGTTTATATTGCTGATAATGCTGATCTGGAGATTCCGGTAATGCCTTTATTACTTGATAATTGCATTTCGTTTATTCGTGTGTTAGACTGGGAATATCCTTCGAAAAAAGGATGGGCAGGCAGTAATCCTACTGAATATGGGTTGGTGAATGCTACTTGGCGTTACGATTGGAGTGCCGGAGGAAACACAACTCCTTTGGTTGAGTATGTTCCTATACGTCAAAACGGCGGATGGCCGAGTTGGTCGGATATTGATACAAAACAATATGTGTCGCATGTACTTGGATTTAACGAACCTGATCATACCGAACAATCGAACCTAACTGTTTCTCAGGCATTGGCTGAGTGGCCCGATATGCTTCGAACGGGATTAAGAATCGGTTCGCCGGCTTGTACCAACTTTTCGTGGCTTTATCAATTTATCGACAGTTGCAGGGCAAAAAACTATAGGGTTGATTATGTGGCAGTTCATGCTTACTGGGGAGGAAAATCGCCTGCAAACTGGTACAATGATCTTAAATATATTCACACCCGCACCGGACTTCCCATTTGGATAACAGAATGGAATAACGGAGCCAACTGGACAACTGAATGGTGGCCTTCCGACTCATTACAATGCCTCGCTAAACAATTAAATGATATAAAAGGCATTCTTCAGGTGATGGATACGGCAAGCTTTATCGAAAGATATTCAATTTATAATTGGGTAGAAAATAAAAGGGCGATGGTTATTAACGGTGTTTTAACGCCTGCCGGACAATACTATTCCAATGATAATGCCCCCTTGGCTTATAATAAGGCAAATAACGTTGTTCCAGGCTATATTTATGGAAATCCTTCATTATCTTTAGCCATCATACCCAATAAAGTGTCGCTTTTGATCAATGATCCAAACGGCGATTATTACACCGGATTTATCGTAGAGAAAAAACTGGATGCAGGAAGTTATCAGGAAATCGGACGATTTCAGGCAACAACCCTAAAAACGTTTACCGATACATTAGATATGAATCTGGCATCGAAAGTGAGGTACAGAATCCGTTCCATTTTAAACAATGGTTTGATTTCGGCTTATTCCAATGAGGTTGGTTATGATATAACTAAAAATGCTGATATTCAGTTTGGCAATGTATCCGTTTCGAATATTGGCTGGAATCCCGTTTTATTCGGGAAGCCTTATACCACCATTCCGACTATTATTTTAGGTGCTCCTACAAACTTTAACAGTTCAGTATTAATGAGTGTAAGACCTAAATTGATCAGTTATTCATCTCGTTTCAATATTCAGGCAGCACCTTGGAGTTATCAGCATGTATCTCTTTTATCGAAGGAAGAAGCCATACCTTATTTGATTGTAGCTCCCGGAACTTATGATTTTGGCGGACTTAAAGCCATTGCAAACCGAGCAAGTGTGGGTTCGGCTTGGACGCATGTAAGTTTTTCAACACCATTTGATTCTGTTCCGGTCGTTTTTGTATCGCAACTCAATCCTGCCAATACATTTGCCACTTGCGTTAGGGTTCGAAATGTATCGACTACCGGTTTCGATGCAAAATTGCAGAAAGAAACTGCAATCACTACGGCTTTATCGACTGAAACCGTTTCATTTTTAGCGATCACCAAAGGAAAAGGCTTAATGAATGGATATGGTGCGATTGTGGGCAGTACCCCCGATAAAACCGTAGGAACTACCTACAATACCATTAATTATGGCGATAGTATTGTAAATCCGGTTTTTATTTCACAGATGCAAACCTGCAATGATGATACCGTAACAGCTACATTACGCTGTGTGTCGGTTTCAACGAAATATGCCAATGTCGTAAAGCAAAGAGAAAGATCAACGGGATTGACCTCAGCTGCAGCCGAAATGGTTGGTTGGATGGTACTCAATCCACAAGGAATCGTACAGGCAGTGAATACTCCGACTTTTGTTACCCTAAAATTATTTCCCAACCCTGCAAAAGAATATATTTATTTTGAAAATGGAGAAAATATTCCAGGATTGGTCGAAATTTATGATATGTCGGGTATCCTAATTGAAAAATCAGTTGTCATTGATCATAAAATGGATATTAGTAAACTGCCATCCGGAAATTATGTGCTTAAAACTTCATTGGGAATATGTAAATTTATAAAGAATTAAAAGTCATACATTTATAATTATTATTGATTTTAATTGAGATATCGAATGAAAAACTATTTAAATAAAGCATCCCATCAACCAACAACAGTGTTGATGCTATTTGCTTTGGTCATTTTGTTATTTTCCTCTTGCCAGAGTGATTATATCTATGACAAAAAGGAACCTAATTGGTTGGGATCGAGTATTTATGATTATCTTCAGAAGGATGGTCATTACAAAAACTTCGTGCGATTGATTGATGATTTAAATTATGCGGAAGTATTGAAGCTTACCGGAAGTAAAACATTATTTGTCGCTAATGACAGTTCGTTTACTGAGTTTTATAAAAATAATCCTTGGGGAGTGAGTAGTTATGACCAATTAACGTTGGCGCAAAAAAAATCGATTCTGAAATACGCGATGGTAAATAATGCATACGTTGTAAGTATGTTTTCAAACTATTACAGCTCCAATGTTTTATATGAAGGAACAGCCATGCGACGCATGTCGGCATTAGCTGATATTGACAGTATTCCATTTGAAAGACCTGAAAACCTGCCGGCAGGCACTTATTGGGATGCTTACCGTTCAAAAGGAATGTATTTGTTGAAAGATTATACCCTCGATGCAACAAATAATGCCCTTCCGATGGTGTTTTTTACACAGACATTTATGGATAAAAATTCTATCACCGATGATGATTTTTCGATACTTACGGGCGGAAAGACTCGAAACAAAGGTGATATGTATATTTTTGATAATAAGGTAGTAAAACAAGATATAGTTTGTAAAAACGGTTATATTCATGTACTTGATAAAGTGATGATTCCTCCAACGAATATGGCCGATTATATATCGAAAAATGTGAATACTAAAATATTTTCGAAATTGCTTGATCGATTTAGTGCACCTTTTTTTGATGCCGCTAATACTTTGTTATATAAGCAATTGAATCCAACATTTAATGATTCGATTTTTGCAAAATGTTATTTTGCCAGCTTTGGAGGGAAAACCACACTTCCTTCAGGATTACCGGCAAAAAATCTGCTCACGTATAGTCCGGGGTGGAATAGTTACAGATCTACCGCTCTTCAGTCGGATATGGCTGCTATGTTTGTTCCTTCAGATCAAGCGATGAACGATTATTTCAACAGTGGAGTAGGTGCAATTCTGAAAAGCCGTTTCGGGTCATGGGATAATGTGCCCGATGAAATTGTGTTGCCATTTATTAAAAGGCACATGCGTGGTTCGTTGATCGAATCGGTACCGAGTAAGTTTTATAAAATGGTGGATGAACAAAATTATCGTCTTCCTGTAGATAAAGGCGATATTGTTAAGACTTATACGGGTGTAAATGGCGAAGTGTATATTACCAATAAAGTATATCCTCCAGTTGATTATATTTCGGTATATAGTCCGGTATTGTTGAGCGGTAATACGAAAATCATGAACTGGGCCATTAATATTTCGGAAACAAACTCGGGAACTACTTTTGCATTTTATCGTTTGTATCTCAATTCATTGGTAAGTAATTACAGTTTGTTTATTCCTACGGATGAATACTTTTCAAAATATGTCGATCCAATTGCATATGGACAAGATGTGCCGGGAGTTTTAAAATTCTGGTTCAATGATAAAACGCAAGCTGTTAATGCCACCGTGTATAAATACGATGTTGCTACCAAGACTGTTGGCGATTCAGTGGATTTGATTACAAGTGCTACCTTCTTGAAAAACAGGTTATGGGATTTTTTGGATAGCCATATCGTAGTTGGTGATGTGGAATCAGGTTCGCAATACTATGTTACAAAAGGCAATGATATTATTAAAGTTAACGGCACAGGTACTTCAATGACCGTTCAGGGTGGAGGCGATATAGCAGATAATACCGTTTCGAATGTTACTAACGTGTTCCGCCAGTCAAATGGATCAACTTATTTTATTGATAAACCCATTCAACCGGCGTTGAAATCAGCCTATAAAGTGTTAAGTGAAACTCCTGAATTCAGTGAATTTTTTAATCTACTGAATGGAGTTCCCGATACGTGTGTGAATCAGATTTTTTCGCAGCAAGGAATAGATTACCGCGTGAATTTCTTTAGTGCTTATCGGTATACGATTTATGTGCCAACGAATCAGGCAATACAGACTGCCATTGCAAATAATGTAATTACCCCATGGGAAACAATTTATGCCATGACCGATCCTGTAGCCAAAAGTGCAGCTATACAGCGAATGATTCGTTTGCTTCGATATCATTTTCAGGACAATGCCGTTTTTTCGAATCAGGTAGTCAATCAGTCTTATCTGTCATCGACCATTAAAAACAATAACGACACGACGCTGTTTGGCACTGCCAAAAACAAGTATTATAAAATCGGGGTAGTCGGCGATGGGAATACATTGACACTTACCATGGATTCAAAGAAAGGACAACCTTTGCGAACAGCCCATGTAACCGGATTGACTAATATTATTGTAAAGGATTATATTTTTGGTTCGTATACTGTTGGTTCAGTTAAAAACAAGTATAAAAACATTGATGGAACCGGATCGTCGACTGCCGGTGTACTCTTATTCAATCAATCACTCATAACATCTTCAGCATCCGCGGTTATTCACCAAATTGATAACGTATTGACTTTTGAATAATAATAATGAAAAAACAAATTAAATTCTTATACACAATCACCCTTATCTTGTTTTCGTTACTGACAACAAATAATGCATTGGCGCAATCAGCCGGTTCGGGTAAAATATTGCAGGGAGTAGTCACTTCATCCTCTGATAAAAGCACTCTTATCGGTGTAAATATTTCGGAATTAGATGTTAATAATCGTGTAGTGAATGCTACCATTACCGACATAAACGGGAAATATGTTTTAAAGGTAAAAAATCCAAAGAATAGGATACAAATAAGTTATGTGGGATATGAAAAACAAATTCTCAGCATTCCGGCTAAAGATGTTCTTAATGTAGCCCTTGCCGACAATCAAAAATCGCTGAGTACTGTTGAAATTGTTGCCAAGAAAAAGCAGGAAGGTCAAGGTGGATATGCTATTCCAACACGCGAGATAGGTAGCGCCATGCAAACCATCAATATGAAAGAAATGGAGGGACTTCAGGTTTCTTCAGTCGACGAAGCATTACAGGGACGTATAGCCGGATTAGATATTGTGGCTAATTCAAGCGATCCAGGAAGCGGAACTTCGATGCGTATTCGTGGTGTTACATCTATCAATGGAAATAGTCAACCGCTGATCGTTGTCAACAATGTTCCTTATGAAGCTCAGATTGATCCGAATTTTGACTTTGCCAATTCAAATCAGGAGCAATATGCAAATATGTTGAGTATTAATCCTGATGATATTCAAGAAATTACTGTTTTGAAAGATGCTGCCGCTTCGGCTATCTGGGGATCAAAAGGGGCAAATGGCGTTTTAATGATTACTACAAAAAAGGGGGTTTCGGGTCCCATGCGGGTGGAGTATTCATATCGCTATACTAATACGGTACAGCCCAAAGGTATGAATATGTTAAATGGAGGCGATTTCACCATGTTAATGAAACAAGCTTATTTTAATCCGCAACAGGACGAAAATGCCAACAATATTAACGAATATAATTATGATCCCAATTTCCCGGAATATCAAAACTTCAATAATAATACCGATTGGGTAAAAGCAGTAACACAAGTAGGAAATATTAATGATAATTACTTGACACTTTCGGGAGGAGGAGACCGTGCAAGCTATCGTGTTTCAGTAGGCTATCTCAATCAGAACGGAACCATTCTCGGTCAGAAGCTTACTCGATTCTCATCGAGAGCTTATCTTGAATATACCGTATCCGATCGTATTAAATTTATTTCGGAATTTTCAATGACAAACTCCGATAACAATCGAAACTATGTGATTACTGATTCGAGCAGTCCAAATTATAATTTATCAATTTTAGGAATTGCTTATCGCAAAATGCCCAATGTCAGCATCTACGCCCAGGATATTAATGGTAATAATACCAATTCTTTTTATAATATATCCCGAAGTTCATCATTAAACTCAAGTCAACGCGATTTGGTAAATCCGGTTGCATTAGCCGAGTTGGCAACCAATAATTTGAAATCATTTAGGATATTGCCTACTTTTAGATTACAATTTGATTTATTAGATCCCAATCAGTCGCTGTTGCGTTTCAACTCATTTGTTTCATTTGATTTGAGCAACGATAAAACCTCCCAATTTTTGCCTCAGGAAGCATCAAATGCATATTGGTCAAGTTCTTACGTGAATAGAGCCGATGATTATGATACGGAAAGTTTGACGGTTTATAATGACAATAACTTAGCATGGCAACCTAAATTTGATGATCCTAATCAAAGTTTGTTATTGTATGGGTCATTTCAATTAAATTTTGGTAATTCATCCGGTCAGGGTATTTCTTCCTATTCGCTTCCATCCAATCAGATTACTGAAGCCTCGGGCATTGGTTATCTTTCAGGAGCAAGCACCAGTCATTCTTCTTGGCGGTCGCTTGCAGTCATGATGCGTGGTCATTATGCATATAAAGGCAGATACATTGCCGATGCTACTTTCCGAAGGGATGGAAGTACAAAGTTTGGACCCGGTTATAAATTCGGAAACTTTCCTGGAATATCTTTAAAATATATTCTTTCTGACGAACCCTTTATGAAACCATTAAAATGGTTGAGTACGTTGGCACTTCGTCCGGCTTGGGGTATCAGTGGCAATCAACCCGATTATGAATATCTGTATTTCAGTCAATATACCAATTATGGAACTTATTTAGATATGACTGCAATCAAACCTCTTTCGCTTCGTTTAAATGATTTGCGATGGGAAACGACCTCTTCATTCAATTATGGGCTTGATCTGGGATTTTTAGATGATAAATATTTATTCGACATCAACTTTTATAATAAGCAGACCAAAGATATGTTGTTCAAGAATGTTTCCATTCCCTCGGTGTCGGGTTTTACAGTATTGCCTTATATCAATGGAGGAACAATGAATAATGATGGTTGGGAAGTAAACTTTTACGCCAACAAGTTTGTACAAACCAAAGATTTTAGTATCGATTTCCGATTAAATTTATCAAATTATAAAAACACACTTATTGATCTGAATCAAACTTTGTTGGATAGTTATAACAGCGATTTTTCATATAACAACGGATCGTATCTGACACGCGTTCAAAAAGGCAACTCTTTTGGTTCCATTTATGGATTCAGGTATAAAGGTGTTTACCAATATGATCAGTATACAGCTCAGCACACGAATGCTCCGGTTGCAAAGGATGCCAATGGAAATGTAATATTAGATCAAAACGGCAATCCACGCCCTATGTATTTTGCTTATGGCGTTTTAGGAAAACAATATCAATTCCGTGGTGGAGATGCAATTTATGAAGATGTAAATCATGATGGAAGCATCGATCAACTCGACATTGTGTATCTTGGTAACAGCAACCCGAAATTAAATGGTGGTTTTGGACCTACATTCAGATACAAAAATTTTTCATGTAATATGTTTTTTAATTTCAGATACGGGAATAAAATTATTAATATGGCCCGTATGAATGCTGAAAACATGTATTACGATAATAATCAGAGCACAGCTGTAAACTGGCGGTGGCGTACCGATGGCGATGTAACCCAAATGCCCCGTGCGTTGCATTTATACGGTTATAACTGGTTAGCAAGCGACCGATATGTTGAAGACGGTTCATTCTTAAGGTTTAAATATCTTACATTCAATTATTCGTTCGACCGGAAATTATTAAGACGATTTTCAATTGATAGACTCAATTTGTATCTGACATTTAATAATTTGTTTGTATGGACTAAATATACCGGAGTCGATCCGGAGGTTGGATACGGATCCATTGGGTTAAGTACTGACAACTCCAGTACGCCCCGAACCAAAGATTTTACGCTTGGTATTACGGTGGGTTTATAATAATTCATAATTCAATATTTCTTGGTTTTTGATTATAAAATTTATAAAGATGAAAAAGAAAAATATATATATCCTTGCGATGCTGCTCCTGATGACTTCAGTGTTCTCGGGCTGTACCGATTGGTTAACAATGAAGCCCGAAAGTCAGATTATATTAGACGATTACTGGCAGTCGCAGTCAGATGTTGAATCGGTTATTGCAGCTTGCTATCGTGGCTTGACCGACGATGCCACTATTTACCGCATGATCGTTTGGGGTGAATTACGTTCTGATAATCTAACTGCCGGCAGTCCATTTGCCTATGCGCACATCGACATGCAGCATATTCTTAACGGTGAGTTGACTTCCGTAAATCAATATGCAAGTTGGGCTCCTTTTTATACGGTTATCAATTATTGTAACACGGTTTTGCATTTCTCGCCTTTGGTTTTATCACGCGACCGCAATTTTACGCCCGCTGAACTTAAACGGGTGCAAGCCGAAGTGCTTACCATTCGCTCATTGTGCTATTTTTATTTAGTCAGATCGTTTGGCGATGTTCCATGGATGGGTGCTGCAAGTGTTGATGATACTCAAAATTATACGCCGGCTAAATCGCCCGAAAGAGCAGTAATGGATAGCATTATTTCCAATCTTTTGACCGCTCAGCAATATGCGCGTGCCGATTACGGTCGAACTGATTACAATAAAGGACGAATCACGTTAGATGCCGTTAATGCTTTGCTTGCCGATGTTTATCTTTGGGATCAACAATACGACAAATGTGTGAATACCTGCAACCTGGTGATTGCTGATAAGAACTTAAGCCTGGTAGATGCCAATCTCATGTACCGAAAAGTGTTCTATCTCGGAAATTCTTCAGAAAGTATATTCGAATTAAACTTTAACGACAAGGTGCAGGTAAATAATGCTGTAAACCAATTGTATGGAAATGTAGGGAATAACAGTGGTGAATTAAGTTTCCCAACGACCTTGGGCTACGATCCATACGGAATGGTTCCGTCCATTTATAGTCCGTTTGATTACAAAGTTTCAAATTCGGTTTCCGAAAGCCAATATGATATAAGAGCCAAGGATTTTATCAATACCAACATGGCAAATCAAACCGGTCAAAACTCTATTTTCAAATATGCAGGTTTGGCGCGTGTCGAAAATTCTGCCGGAACATCGAGTAGTTATCTTTATAGGACAAACACTGCGAATTGGATAATTTATCGCCTTTCGGATGTAATTCTGATGAAAGCCGAAGCCCTTGTAGAACTTGATGGCGAAAGCAATTTTGCCTCCGCAATGAAATGTGTCAATCAAACTTATTTGAGATCAAATGTAGGTCAAGATTCATTATACCTGAAAGATTATGATTCAAAACCACAGATGGAAAGCTTGGTGCTTCGTGAACGACAACGTGAGTTAATGTTTGAGGGTAAACGTTGGTATGATTTGATGCGTGTCGCCCGACGCGAAAACTCCGTAACTACGATCAATTCTTTCGTTAATCATAAGGTAAGCGGAAATGGAGCTGCTGTAAGTGCATTGGTAATGGATGCACTTTATATGCCGATTGCACTTTCTGAACTTCAGGTGAATCCAAATCTGAAACAAAATCCATATTATGAGCAAACCACAAGTTACTCTAAAAATTAGAATTTAATTAAACCTATGAATACAAGTCGTTTAATTCCGTTTAGGATCAATAGCAGAAAATTAGTTTTTGCTTTCGCAACATTTATAATCGTAACTACGGGTTTTACAGGTTGCTATAACTCTGACGATGTGGGAGGAAATCTGTATACTTTTACAGATAAGATGATGGGTCAGTATCTAAAAGATTCCACGCAATTTTCAGAATTTTCGAAACTCCTGGATACTACCAAGGTTAATAGTTTGTTAAATGCTTATGGCTCTTATACTTGTTTTGCGCCCGATAACAATGCCATGAAGGCATTTTATAAACTGAAAGGTAAAACTTCGTTGAAAGATTTCTCGCTCGATTCGTTAAAGATTATTGCATACGACCATATTATCAACGGGAATACGGTTTTGTCTTCCCAATTTAATAATGGTCGTTTAGCCGATCAATCAATGAGTGAACGCTATTTTTTGATTTCCTATTTAAATGGAGTTGCTTATGTAAATAAAACCTCTCAGATTGTTGGAAATGACATAATTGTTCACAATGGTGTAATTCACCGGATCAATCAGGTGTTGAATCCAACCAGTTTCGGAATCGTTGAAGCAATTACCAATGACTCGGTTTTCAGCATTTTCAGTCAGGCACTTTTAGCCACCGGTTTGGCTGATTCACTAATGAAAGATCGCGACAACACCTATGATCCTGCTCAATATAAAGATTTGGCTGTTGTTGGTTCTTGGTATATTTACGAAGTTCCGCAATCAAGAAAATTCGGGTATACAGCCCTTATGGAAAGCAATTCAACCATGAGAGCAAATGGTATTAACAATTTGGAAACAATGAAAGCCTATGCCAAAAATATTTATGATGTGGTGTATCCCGACGATGCAAATGTTACTGATATTACAGATCGACGGAACAGTTTAAACCGTTTTATCGCTTATCATTTAATAAATAAGGAGTTAAGTTATTCTAAGTTTATCGATGATTATGTAATGTACAACAATTCATTTGCAAATGCACACATGATTGATAAAACAGGCGTAAATATGTACGAATATATTGAGCCCATGTGTCCAAATACTTTAATAGAAATAACCCGAAAGGGTGGTACTCAATTTACGAATCTTATCAATCGAGATCCTGATACAGACCAATCAATCGGAATCGTAAAATCTAACTCGGATAATGATGCTACCAACGGTGTTTTTCATGAAATTGATGGGATGTTGACCTATAATTCAAGAGTGAAAGATATCTTATCAAGCAAACGACTCCGGTTTGATGCAGCCAGTTTCTTCCCTGAATTAACGAATAACAATATGCGGGGTAGGGGACTCACCAATCCAAATTTGCGTTTCCCTTTGCCCAAAGGATATGTTGATCGAATCTCATGCTCTGATCAGACGGTAGTAGGCTATCTGACTCCTTATGATGGATATTTGGATTATGAAGGTGATGAAATCTTTTTAAGAGCCAATACCGGAAGTTTATATGATTTTACAATCACTACTCCACCTGTTCCTGAAGGTACTTATGAAGTAAGATTCGGATATTTAGCAAATGGAAACCGTGGTGTAGCTCAGTTTTATTTTGATAATGTGCCTTGCGGCGTACCATTGAATTTGAATAATACGGCTACAAATCCTTCAATTGGCTGGATAATGCCCGGTTCTGTACCAGATGACCCTTATGGATATGAAAATGATAAGATGATGCGAAACAGAGGTTATATGAAGGGACCGGCTGACTATACCGCACCCAACAAAGTTTGGTACTCAGGTGCAAGTGCTCGTATGAATCCGGTATCGCTTCGCAGAATTTTAGGTACATATACATTTACGAAAGCAGGGAATCATTATCTGACAGTAAAAGGATTAAGCTCGGGTGAGTTTATGTTTGATTACCTAGAATTTGTGCCTACGAGTGCCCTTGAGACTGAAGATATATATTAAATGATTTAATTTTGATATGATTTATAAAATTATAATATTATGAGATTTAAGTATTTAGGTTTTCACCTGCTTATTGCCTTGGTTCTAACTTTTTCGATCGCTTCTTGTCAGGACGATTGGGAAAATCATTATAGTGCGAAAACTACAATAAAAAGCAATCTGAACTTGTATAAATTTATTCAATCGAGAGCCGATTTAAGTATCTTCACCAAGATGCTTCAAATTACAGGTTACGATTCTATTTTGAGTAAATCGCAAACTTTTACAGTTTGGGCTCCAACTGATTCGGCTTTAGCCGGCGTTAATTTAAACGATACGGCTTTGGTCAGCAGTATTGTGAAAAATCACATTACCCGCTTTTCGTATACAACTACGGATGTGTTTCTCACACGTAAAGTTCTTCTCATGTTCGACAATAAATTACTTGTATTTCAGAAGGTGGGTAGTGGATATACTTTTGGTGGTAAACCGATTGTAAAACCCGATTTGGCTACGGCTAACGGAATTGTTCATATTCTTTCGCAATATGTGCCTTATCAGATGAACTTTTGGGAATATATTTCTTCGTCGGGTAATGATCTTGATTCGTTGCGTAACTATATCAAAAATCTGACTGTTTCGCAATTCGACCCCTTATCAAGTTTTCAGAATGGGATATTTGTCGATTCTATTTTCAAGAAAACAAATTTTGTGATGGATTCGTTGGCGCATTTGAATGTTGAAGATAGTACTTACACGGCTATTTTACCTTCAAATGCAGCTTGGGCAAGTGCTTATAATTATATTTTCCCATATTTTAAAACCTTAGATATAGATGGCGGGGTTTCTACCCAAATTGCCAATACACAAGCACATATTGTTCAGGATTTATTTTATAAAGGAGCAATAACACTGCCAACCAACCGTGATTCGTTAACCTCGACATTTAGTAATAAATTTAGCAATCCCGATCAGTTGTTTGCTTCCTCGATAGTTAAAAACTTTAGTAACGGTATTGGTTATGTAACGTCAACATTTAATGTTCCACCTACTCAGTCGTGGTTGAAACCGCTTTTAATCGAAGCTGAATCTGCAAATTTCAAACCTACTGATTTAATAAATTATTCTAAAACTATTGTTTCAAGTATTGGTACGGGTTATAATGTTTCAGGAGGTTATTATCTGAAAGCTGATTCTAAAACTGAAAGTTCAATATCAAAACTTTCTGTCAATTTCCCGTTGCCAAACACATTATCAACCAAATACAATATTTACTGTGTATTTGTACCCGGAACGATTTTGAATGCAAATGATTTAAGACCAAACAAGGTGAGATTTTACTTATCTTATGTTGATGCAACAGGTAAACAAATTACAAACGCTGCCATTAGCTCAAGTAATACCGTGTTGACTCCAACAAGTTCGGCCGCCATTTTTACAAGTCTTCCCGGAGTGATTGATAAAAAATTAGTAGTGCAGAACTTTACGTTTCCATATAGTAATTTGTTGACCGAGAAACAATTATTAACAAGAGTTGCACTTAAGGTAGAAAATGCCGCAGGTGTTACTCCGATTGAAAAAATTAATTTCAACCGGACGCTGTTAATTGATTGTATTATACTCGAACCTGTTCAGTAATCTTCAAAATTAAATTAAGTAATATGAAACCCACATGACACAAACTTGACGCCCGAGAGAATGAAAATTATGCGCATTCGGTAAGGTTACTTTATTAAGAAGTTTTGTATTTTTGTTTTGGCATAAGCCAGAATTTAAAACAAAACG